>NZ_QDDJ01000050.1 GCF_003121625.1 Ornithinimicrobium cavernae
GTTGAACTTGAAGTTCCGGAAAAGTTAAATCAAAAATTATTTGATTTCTACTTTCGCGCCAGCTTCTTCTAATTCTTTTTTAAGTGCTTCAGCTTCTGGTTTAGAGATGCCTTCTTTTAATGCTGCAGGTGCAGATTCAACTAAGTCTTTAGCTTCTTTTAAACCTAAACCTGTTGCACCACGTACTGCTTTGATTACAGCAACTTTGTTTGCACCTGCTTCAGCAAGAATTACGTCGAATTCAGTTTTCTCTTCTGCTGCCGCTGCGCCTGCTGCTGGAGCTGCCGCTACTGCTGCCGCTGCTGAAACACCGAATTTTTCTTCCATCGCTGCGATTAATTCAACGATTTCTGATACTGATTTTGAAGCGATCGCTTCGATTAATTGTTCGTTAGTTAATGACATGACAATCAATTCCTAAAGTAAATAAGTTGTTAAACGAGTTAAGAAGTTTTCTGCTAAAAATTATGCAGCTTCTTGTAATTTGTCGCGTAATGCCGCAAGAGTGCGAACAAGTTTGCCTGCCGCAGCTTCTTTCATTGTGCCCATTAAACGTGCAATTGCTTCTTCGTAAGTTGGTAATGTAGCTAAGAATTCTACATCTTGTACTTTACCTTCAAAGGCTGCACCTTTAAGTTCAAACTCTTA
>NZ_QDDJ01000051.1 GCF_003121625.1 Ornithinimicrobium cavernae
CCCAGTTAAGACTCGGTTTCCCTTCGGCTCCCCTATTCGGTTAACCTTGCTACAGAATATAAGTCGCTGACCCATTATACAAAAGGTACGCAGTCACACGCCTAAGCGTGCTCCCACTGCTTGTACGTACACGGTTTCAGGTTCTTTTTCACTCCCCTCGCCGGGGTTCTTTTCGCCTTTCCCTCACGGTACTGGTTCACTATCGGTCAGTCAGGAGTATTTAGCCTTGGAGGATGGTCCCCCCATATTCAGACAGGATACCACGTGTCCCGCCCTACTCATCGAGCTCACAGCATGTGCATTTTTGTGTACGGGGCTGTCACCCTGTATCGCACGCCTTTCCAGACGCTTCCACTAACACACACACTGATTCAGGCTCTGGGCTGCTCCCCGTTCGCTCGCCGCTACTGGGGGAATCTCGGTTGATTTCTTTTCCTCGGGGTACTTAGATGTTTCAGTTCCCCCGGTTCGCCTCATTAACCTATGGATTCAGTTAATGATAGTGTGTCGAAACACACTGGGTTTCCCCATTCGGAAATCGCCGGTTATAACGGTTCATATCACCTTACCGACGCTTATCGCAGATTAGCACGTCCTTCATCGCCTCTGACTGCCAGGGCATCCACCGTGC
>NZ_QDDJ01000052.1 GCF_003121625.1 Ornithinimicrobium cavernae
AAGGCAGTCCCGGCGCATCGGGAGAATGTCCTATTTCGCCGTGCGCCGACTACGACTCTGGTAGGGGGACGACTGCGTCTTCAGTCGGAACCGTAGGGACTTGTTCATGGCCGTGCCAAATTCCCGCTGGTGGCCAAGTGAGGTCCCCGTTGGTGGCCAGAAGGGCTTTCCCCGCGCCCTTCTCGTGTCGTCCATGAGTTGAGCCTTTGGACTGTGAACAGTACGCGGTGTCTAGCCAGTCACCGCCCAGGGAGCTCCATTGAAGGCCGCGGCGGCGACGGTGGTGAACTCCTCAATCAACCCGAGCTGGTCGGTGGTGCTGCGGGCGTACCGGGCGATCGTCATGTGGTGTCGGCATGTCGAGGACGTCCAGGGGCGGCGGTACTGCTCCTCGGCCCAACCCTGGCTGGGTGCAGGTAGATGCCGACGACGATGACGGCCAGGGCGATCAGCGTGCGGACTCGGTGGTGCCCGGCCTGGCCCCGGTACCGGTTCCAATGCCAAGCTCACATCACACAGCCGGACCAGGTGGGTCTGGAGGAAGTGATCGCGACACCAGTGCACCGACTCGTGCAGCGGACAATCTCCTGAAGCCCTCCGACCTA
>NZ_QDDJ01000053.1 GCF_003121625.1 Ornithinimicrobium cavernae
GTCTGGCGGTGCTGGTCGGTGTCAACGTCGTTCATGCTCGCTGCGCTGCGCGTGCTCCATGTTGACGCCTCGGGCGCACCGCCATGGGGCGTCCTGGATCGAGGAAGGTCCTGGTGTGGTCGGCTGGGTCTGGCCATGATCAGCTTGCCTCGTGGTGGGTGCTGGCGAGGAGCTTGGTGAAGAGCTCGGCGCGGTGGGTCTGGCCCTTGGCTGCGGCGTCGTCGTGCTGGGCTTGCAGGGTGGGGCGGAATTCGATGCTGGTCTGGAAGTAGGTGCAGGTCTCGCAGACCGACTCGAAGGCGCAGTCGAGCTCGACGGGCCTGGTGCAGTAGCCGTTGCCGAGATGGCTGTGGTGCTCGCGGCGGAGCCGGGCCATGTTCGGTCCGAGGGCGTCGACGGGGAGTGTGGCGGGTTGTCCGTAGAGGGCGTCGACCTGGTCGGTGACGGCGAAGTACTCGTCGGCGAGGGTGGTGTTGGCGATCCTGGCGTAGCGCAGTGTCATGTCCATCGACTTGTGCCCGAGCATCGCGGCGACCGCGTCTAGAGACATACCGCGGTTGATGGCCTGGGTGGCCAGGGTGTGTCGCAGGATGTGGGGGTG
>NZ_QDDJ01000054.1 GCF_003121625.1 Ornithinimicrobium cavernae
CTTCGTTAGCACGGATAAATGCTTCCACGCCGCCTTCTAATTCAACTTTAACGCCTTTCGCATCAACTTCTACAACTTTACCAGTCAAGATTGCACCTTTTTTAGTGCTTTCTACGAAGTTAGTGAACGGATCCGATTCTAATTGTTTGATACCTAAAGAAATACGTTCTTTAACCGCATCAACTTGTAATACAACAGCTTCTACTTCGTCACCTTTTTTGTAGTTACGAACAGCTTCTTCACCTGTCGCATTCCAAGAAATGTCAGATAAGTGAACTAAACCGTCGATACCGCCTTCAAGACCGATGAAGATACCGAAATCAGTGATAGATTTGATTTTACCTGTCACTTTATCGTTTTTGTTGTGAGTTGCTGCGAAGTGTTCCCAAGGGTTTGCTTTACATTGTTTTAAACCTAATGAGATACGACGACGTTCTTCATCAACTTCAAGAACCATTACTTCAACTACATCGCCTACGCTAACCACTTTAGACGGGTGAATGTTTTTGTTTGTCCAGTCCATTTCTGAAACGTGAACTAAACCTTCAACACCGTCTAAAATTTCAACGAAGCAACCGTAGTCGGTTAAGTTAG
>NZ_QDDJ01000055.1 GCF_003121625.1 Ornithinimicrobium cavernae
ATAAGTAACGATAAAACGAGTGAAAAACTCGTTCGCCGGAAGACCAAGGGTTCCTGTCCAACGTTAATCGGGGCAGGGTGAGTCGACCCCTAAGGCGAGGCTGAAAAGCGTAGTCGATGGGAAACGGGTTAATATTCCCGTACTTGGTATAACTGCGATGTGGGGACGGAGAAGGTTAGGTTATCGCACTGTTGGATGTGCGTTTAAGCCGGTAGGTGGGTGTTTTAGGCAAATCCGGAACACCATTCAACACCGAGAAGTGATGACGAGGTTCTACGGAACTGAAGTAACCGATACCACGCTTCCAGGAAAAGCCACTAAGCTTCAGGTTATACTAAACCGTACTATAAACCGACACAGGTGGTCAGGTAGAGAATACTCAGGCGCTTGAGAGAACTCGGGTGAAGGAACTAGGCAAAATAGCACCGTAACTTCGGGAGAAGGTGCGCCGGCGTAGATTGTAGTGATTTACTCACGAAGGTTGAACCGGTCGAAGATACCAGCTGGCTGCAACTGTTTATTAAAAACACAGCACTCTGCAAACACGAAAGTGGACGTATAGGGTGTGATGCCTGCCCGGTGCTGGA
>NZ_QDDJ01000056.1 GCF_003121625.1 Ornithinimicrobium cavernae
CACGGTGGATGCCTTGGCAATCAGAGGCGAAGAAGGACGTGCTAATCTGCGAAAAGCTTGGATGAGTTGATAAGAAGCGTTTAATCCAAGATATCCGAATGGGGAAACCCAGTAGATGAAGAATCTACTATTATTAAGTGAATACATAGCTTAATAAGGCAAACCGGGAGAACTGAAACATCTAAGTACCCCGAGGAAAAGAAATCAACCGAGATTCTGTAAGTAGCGGCGAGCGAAAGCGGAAGAGCCTGTTAGTGATAATGGTTTTGTTAGGAGAATGAGCTGGGAAGCTCAATCGTAGAGGGTGATAATCCCGTATCCGAAAACATTATTATGGTACTAAGCTAACGACAAGTAGGGCGGGACACGAGAAATCCTGTTTGAAGATGGGGGGACCATCCTCCAAGGCTAAATACTCCTGATTGACCGATAGTGAACCAGTACTGTGAAGGAAAGGCGAAAAGAACCCCAGTGAGGGGAGTGAAATAGAACCTGAAACCGTGTACGTACAAGCAGTGGGAGCAAGAGAAATCTTGTGACTGCGTACCTTTTGTATAATGGGTCAGCGACTTATATTTTGT
>NZ_QDDJ01000057.1 GCF_003121625.1 Ornithinimicrobium cavernae
CCGGCCGAGCTGGTCGGGGTGTTCGATGCGGGTGTGGTGGAGGGCCTGGAGGCGGTGGGCCGGTTGCGGTCGCAGGTGGAGGCGGTCGGGTTCGCCCTGGCGGCGGAGGCTTCCGCGCGGGGGTTGCCTATGGCGGTCGGGTTGTCGTTGGTGGACTGGTTGCGGGTGCGGTGTCCGTGGTTGTCGAAAGAGGAGGCCTGCCAGGTGCGGCAGGTGGTGCGGGCCGGGGAGGCGCACTGGGGGACCGGGCTGGCCGAGGCCGTCCGGTCCGGGCGGGTGCCGGTGCATCGGGGGGCGCGGGTGGCGCGGACGATGATCCGGTTGGCGGGGTCGTTGAGCCCGGAGGAGCGGGAGGCGTATGCGGGGATCGTGACCGACGCGGCGGGGAATCCGGATCTTTCGGATGCGGAGCTGGGGTTGGTGTGTAAGAAGTTGTTGGTCGACTTGTTGGAGGAGAAGCCGCGGCGGGAGCGGGCGCGCACGGCGCAGGGGCTGCGGTGTGTGTCGTCGCGGCCGTTGGGGTCGGGGATGAC
>NZ_QDDJ01000058.1 GCF_003121625.1 Ornithinimicrobium cavernae
TTCAGCAGCCGGTGTCGGTTCGCCTAAGTCGCCTTTTTGTAACATCGGGATTAATTTTTCTGCAAGAATCGGCGTTGCAACATGAGAGAATAAGTAGTTACCGTATTCCGCCGTATCTGAAATTACCACGTTCATTTCATATAAACGTTTACGAGCGATGGTATTTGCGATTAACGGTAATTCGTGTAATGACTCATAGTATGCCGATTCTTCGTAGATACCGCTTGCAACCATTGCATCGAATGCCATTTCTACACCCGCTTTCACCATTGCAACCATAACTACGCCGTTATCAAAGTATTCTTGTTCGGAAATTTTGATGCCGTCTGCTTTCGGTGAATTTTCGAATGCGGTTTTACCGGTTTCTTCACGCCATTTGAATAAGTTCACGTCACCGTTTGCCCAGTCAGCCATCATGGTTGATGAGAATTCACCGCTGATGATGTCGTCCATATGTTTTAAGTAAAGGTCGTTTAATTGAATTTTGATTTCTTCACTTAATTCAAAAGCACGGATTTTCGCAGCGTTTG
>NZ_QDDJ01000059.1 GCF_003121625.1 Ornithinimicrobium cavernae
ATTTGATAAATATTTTTCATTTTAAATATAAATACGCAGGAGTACTTTATGAGCGACTTAAACGCACTGTTCCAAAAAATCAAACAACGTGACCCTGACCAAGCGCCTTTCCACCAAGCGGTGGAAGAAGTTTTCGGTTCATTAGCACCATTTCTTACCAAAAATCCTAAATATACGCAACAAGGTATTTTAGAACGTATCGTTGAGCCGGAACGTGTAATTACTTTCCGTGTCACTTGGGTTGATGATAAAGGTCAAGTGCAAGTAAACCGCGGTTATCGTATTCAAATGAACTCTGCGATCGGTCCTTATAAAGGCGGTATTCGTTTCCATCCTTCCGTTGATTTAGGGGTTTTAAAATTCTTAGCGTTTGAACAAGTTTTCAAAAATGCATTAACTACATTACCGATGGGCGGTGGTAAAGGCGGTTCGGATTTCGATCCTAAAGGTAAATCTGATGCGGAAGTCATGCGTTTCTGCCAAGCATTTATGACGGAATTATCTCGCCATATCGGTGCGGATACCGAC
>NZ_QDDJ01000006.1 GCF_003121625.1 Ornithinimicrobium cavernae
AGACCGAGGTCATCTGGCACATCCCGCGACCCTTCACCGCCACCGGCTTCGGGTGACCACCCCGCCCCGCACCCCGCCACCACCGGCGGGGTGCACACCCATGTCGAGAACCCCCCAACACGGCCCGCCGACCGAGGACCCGCCACCGGCTGCCGTCGACCGAGGACCGGCCACCGGCTGCCGTCGACCGAGGACCGGCTACCGGCTGCCGTCGACCGAGACCAGACCACCGGGGCGCAGCCGGCCGACGACTGGGCCCGTCATCCAGCCGATGTGTGCTGGGGGACTCCGGTGCGCAGGAGCAGACCCTAGTTCTCCGAGTGGTGATCGAACGCGGCCAACACCTGCGTGGGGTCGACGTCCGCGACAGAGGCGTCCGCCCACCGTGGGGCGTTGTCCTTGTCGACGAGCAGGGCCCGCACGCCCTCGACGAAGTCCGGGTGCGCCGCGAAGTGCCGGCCGAGCCGGGTGTCCTGCGCCAGCACCTGGTGGACGTCCATGTCGGCGGCCCGGCGGAGCGCCTCGAGGGTGACCACGACCGAGTGTGGGGAGCGGGCCGCGATCGCCTGGCCGGCGGCGCGTGCCGCAGGGTCGGCGTGCTCCCGGAGGCGACGCAGGATCTGTGTCGCGTCGCGGCCTGCGTAGCACTCGTCGATCCAGCCGCGCTGCGCCTCGAGCTCCGAGACGGGGGCGACCTGCGCCTCCTCCTGTGCTGCCTCGTCGCCGCCGTCCGGTTCGACATCCTCGCCGTCCGGTTCGGCAACCTCGCTGGACGGTTCGACATCCTCGCCGGACCGTGCGGCGCCAGACCGTTCCGCGCTGGACGGCTCGGCCCCGTCGGGTCGTGACGCCTCGAGCCCCGCGGCCAGGTCGGCCAGCACGCGCTCCTTGTCACCCTGCGCCACCACCCCGTCGGCCACCCCCAGCACGACCGCATCGGCGGGTCCGACCGGCAGGCCGGTCAGTGCCACGTGGGTGCCCAGCTCGCCGGGGGCGTGGGCCAGGTAGTAGAGCCCGCCCACGTCCGGGAAGAAGCCGATGATGGTCTCGGGCATCGCGACCTTGGCGCGCTCGGTGACCAGCCGCTTCGAACCGTGCGCCGAGATCCCGACCCCGCCGCCCATCACGACGCCGTCCATCCAGGCGACATACGGCTTGGGATAGTCCGCGATCAACGCGTTCAGCTGGTACTCCTCCTGCCAGAAGCGCAGCACCTCCTCCTGCTCGCCCGCCAGGATCAGCTCGCGCAGCGCCCGCACGTCCCCTCCGGCGCACAGGCCCTTGTCTCCCGCGCCCTCGATGAAGACGGCCCCCACACCGTCGTCGACCGCCCAGGCCCGCAGCTGGAACAGGAGTGAGACGCACATGTCCGTCGTCAGCGAGTTCAGGGCCCGCGGACGGTTGAGCCGCACCCGACCGATCCGGTGCGCGACGGCATACTCCACATCAGGGGTGTGGCCGGGAGCGGGGGCGAACGTGAGCTCGGCAGCAGTGGTGGAGGTCATGGGCACGACCCTACGGCGACGGCGCGAGCCGGTGGGTGGTGGCTGCGCACGTAGACTTCCGCGCATGGGTAAGGCATCACGACGCAAGCGGCAGGCCGAGGGCACCAAGGCTCCGGCCCGGGCCCCGTTCGTCAACCGACCGTTCGAGGGACTGGCCAACGAGACCGACTGGGTCGCGATGCGCGAGATCATCCCGGCGGCGACGGCTCAGGTCACCATGGAGCTCGACGGCACGCCGCGGGAGGTGACCCTGGTTTCTGTGCTCCCCGGGGCCCTGCCGGCGCTCCACCGTGCCAGCGGAGAGATCCTCGTGGCGCTGCAGTCGCGCACGCACAGCGGTGACGCCAGCCGGGACATCGTGCTCGCCGCGCAGACCGCGCAGGCCACCGAGCCCGGCCAGCCGGTGCCGGCGATCCCGACCGCGACGGCCGAGACCCCTCGCCTCCAGGACGTCCTGGCCGACGGGACCGAGCTGGTCGTGCAGGTGCAGGACAACTTCAACTTCTGGATCGCCGAGGAGGACGCCACTCCCGAGGTGCTCGCCTCCCTCGAGCAGACCAACGAGGCCGCCGTCCCGACCGTGCCCGTGCCCGGCCGGCCCTCGACCTACTGGTGCAAGATGAGCGACCGCACCTACGTCCGCTGGATCCTCGGCGAGGACGAGGACGAGGCGACCAGGGCGTTCGCCCGTCTGCAGGCGGCCGGCGAGCACACCCTCGGCGAGGGCACGGCGCTGCTCGGGGCGTTCCGGGCCGCCGGGCTGCTCGTCCCGGTGCTCGAGGTCGACCCGGCCACCGACCCGGCCGACCTGACCGGCCCCCTGCAGGAGCTGGCCGACCGGTATGCCGCCGCGCTGGCCGAGGACGACCCGCTCACCCCGGAGGAGCGCCGGGCCCGCGACGGCCTGGTCAGCCGGCAGGTCACGCTGCGGTGAGTATGCCGTCAGGCACCGACAGCGGACCGGCTCCGGACCCGCAGGGGTCGGGTCGTGGTCCGGAGGGTCGGTTGCCGGAGCGGGTGGCCGCCATCGTGTCGGCCAAGGACGAGGAGGAGCGCCTCGGCGCAACGCTGGATGCGCTCGCCCGGATCACGGTGGTCGACCTGGTCGTCGTGGTCGACGACGGCAGCACGGACGGGACCCTGCGTGTCGCCAACCTGGCCGGCGTGCAGACCGTCAAGCACCAGGCCAATATGGGCAAGGCGCAGGCGATGACCAGCGGTGCGAAGGTCGTCGCCCTGCTGGAGGCGGAGGAGGGCGGAGCCCACCAGACGGACAATCCGCGTGCGCTGCTGTTTGTCGACGCGGACCTGGAGGAGAGCGCCGTCAACCTGGATCACCTCTGCGTGCCCGTCGTGACTGGCGAGGCCGACATGGCGATTGCCACCCTGCCGCCGCAGAGGACCTCGGGCGGTGGTTTCGGCTTCGTGGTGCGTCTGGCCCGCGACGGCATCGCCCGGCTGGCGGGCCGCACGATGGCGCAACCGCTGAGCGGCATGCGCTGCCTCACGAGGGAGGCCTTCGAGGCGGCCCTGCCGCTGGCCCCGGGCTGGGGCGTCGAGGTGGGCCTCACCGTCGACGTGCTGCGCAACCGTGGACGCGTCGTTGAGGTGCCCGTCGAGCTGCACCACCGGGTCACCGGGCGCGGACCGGGGGCACAGCTGCACCGGCTGCGGCAGTACCGCGACGTCGCCCGGGCACTGAAGGTGCGCGGAACCAGCTGACGCATCCGCGGCGACGGGCACGCCCTCAGAGGCGTGCGTCCTCTACACAGTCGGCCGATCCCTCGGGTACGTTGTGCGGGTGTCGCCCGACGACCCCATGGACCACGTCCGCCGCAGGGTGCTGAACATGTCACCGGAGGAGGTCTCCGCCGCTCTCGAGCAGATCAGCGCCCTCGGGACGGGGGAGCAGTTCGACTTCCGACCGGTGCGCAACCGCGCCGTGGAGCTGCCGGCCCCGCCGTCCACGCCCCAGTCCCTCACGGTGCGGGTTGCGGTGGACCACACCACTCCGCTGGTCTGGCGACGACTCGTGGTGCGCGGGGACGTGACGCTCGACGCGTTCCACGAGGTGATCCAACGCTCGCTCGGCTGGCAGGGCCACCACCTTCACCGCTTCTGGGCACCCACGGATGAGGGGCGCACGCGTGGGGCACACTTCGAGACCGAGGCCGACCTGGCCGAGGGCGAGGAGGGTACCCCCGAGGCCGAGGTGCGCCTGGACCAGCTCCTGCGGGAGCCGGGGGACCAGGTCGCCTACACCTACGACTTCGGCGACGGCTGGGACCACACCGTCGACCTCGAGACCACCGGACCGCTCGACCGGGACGCGCCGAGGGCCCGGTGCCTGGCCGGGGAGCGGGCCGGGCCGCTGGAGGACTCGGGAGGACCCCCGGGCCACCAGGAGCTCGTCGAGGCCTTCGCCAGCGACCCGGCCCTGTCCTCGCTCCGGGAGGAGGTGCGGGAGTGGCTACCGACGGGGTGGGACCCCGGCCACCTGGACCTGGACCAGGTCAACACGGCGCTGTCCCTCGTCGGAGCCACCGCCGACGAGATCTTCGCGACCTGTGCCGGCGGCCACCCGCCCCCCGAGGCCCTCGGACCGCTGCTGGAGATCGCGCCGCCCGATGTGGTGATCGAGATCGCCGCCATGTGCCGGGACGCGGCCACCACAGAGCTCGACCTGGACGCCGACGACCTCGCCCAGCTGGCCCGGCCCTACCGGTTCCTGGTCGACCTGGCCGGTGCGGACGGCATACCGCTGACCTCGGCCGGGTGGATGAAGCCGGCCGTCGTCGAGCAGATCTTCACCGGGCTCCGCATCGGCGAGCGGTGGATCGGCAAGGGCAACCGCGAGGACCTGACACCGCCGGTCGCCGAGCTGCGCGCGCTCGCCGTGGACCTGGCTCTGCTCCGCAAGCACAAGGGACGGCTGCTGCGCACCCAGGCTGCAGCCCGACGGTCCACCGACCGGGAGTTCGTGGGCCTCATCGCCGGTGCGCTCCTGCGCCACCGCAACCCCTGGGTCCAGTCGGCGCGGGCGCTCTTCGCCCTCTGCACGGCGAGTCGCGGTCGGCAGGCCGGGGAGTGGGCGGACACCGTGGCCGACCTGATGACACGCAGCGGGCTGGGCACCGGAGCCTTCGGGATGGACCGGTGGGACGTGCTGGACCTGGTGGATCCGACCAAGGCGGTCCTCCACCCCTCCGGGACACCCTGCCTGCCGCCGCACCCGCGTGAGGACCAGCACGCCGTGGCGCTGGCGGTGTTCGCGCTCTGGCCGGCGCGGCTGTCGGAGCTGGGCGCGCAGTAGGAGGGGTGCCACGGGCCAGTCGCGTCCGGTGAGGGCACACCGGGCGCGAGTCAGTGGTCGTGCGTGGGCGGCTCCGGATGGTTGTCACTGGTCCCGCGAGGGCTCCTGGGGGACGCCGGTCGTGACCTGGCTACCGACGGCGACGGCAGCGGCGATGGCCACGGCCAGGCCGATGCCGACGATCGCGATGCCCGAGTCGTTCAGCGCCCACCCGAGGGTCACGCAGGTCAGCACGGCGCCGGCGGTGGCGCGCGACAGCGGAAGGTGCCACAGGGGAGCGAGCCGCCGACCGGCCCACGAGGTGGGACGGAGCACCGCCCACACCAGCACCACCAGGACGAGGACCGCCACCCAGGAGACGGGGTAACGCACCAGGATGCCCAGGCTCTGGTCCAGCTTGCGGGCCACGATGTCCACGGCTCCGCCGTCCATCACCGACTGCAGGAAGTCGCCCAGGTGGGTGCGCGAACCAGCCGGCCGCAGCCAGTCGACGAGCATCAGGACCCCTGCCACGACCACGGCTGTGGCACCCATCAGGAGAGCACGGAGGGGAGTGAGATGGATGCCGGCCGCAGCCAGGCCGAGGACGCCCACCGCCACGACGAGCGCGGGCACCCCGCCGAAGTCCGCGCCCCACATCGGTGCCCCGTCGGTCAGCACCAGCAGCAGGCCCAGAACCCCGACGACGAGCACCGCCGCCGTTCGTCGTGCCATCGGTCTCGACCGCAGCAGGCCCGCGAGGAACCCGGCGAGCAGCAGCCCGGACACCGCGAAGATGCCGTAGCCCACGTTGCCCATCCCGTGGAAGCGTCCCGCGGTGAGGGGCTGCACGCCGAGGATCGAGATCAGCCCCAGCCTGCCGCCGAGGACGACGTCGGCGCCGAGCACCACCACGGTGAGCGCGGCCACCACGATCGGTGGGCCCAGCGGATGCCGCCGCCACGGTCCGGCCAGCGCGACCGTGGCGTGGACCGCGGCGAGGAGAACGGTCGCGGCGACGAGCGCCACCCAGCGGGGCTCGGCCCGCCACCACGGCACAAGTCCGGCGAGGAACGTCGAGGACGGGAACGCCATCGCGCCCAGCGCCACCCACCGGGTCGCTGCGCGGCGGCCCGTCGCCGCGAGCACGCCGAGCACCCCCAGCACGAGGAGGCAGCCCAGACCGAGCAGCGGCACGGCGAGGGCCTGCGCTCCGCCGGTCGCGGCGGCGAGTCCCTGCAGGGTGTCCAGCCGCTCGCTGGCGCCCGCCCTGGTGGGCACCACCTCCACGGGTTTCCCGCTCACCTCGTCGGGGGCCTGCGCGCCCGCCAGGGCCAGGACGGTCGCGGTCAGGTCGGTCGTCTGCACCAGGCCGGTCTGCTGCGTCGTGCCCGAGTGCAGTGCCCCGGCGACCACGCCCTCCCGCCACACGACCGCCGCCTGCACCGCGGCCCGGTCGTCCCGGTCGGCGAGTCCGGCCACCACCAGCGTCGCGTCACGGGGCAGCCGGTCCTGCAGCGCCGCCAGCTCGGCGTCGAGGGCGGCCGCGTCGCCCGCGTCCGAGACGACCCCGCCGTCCAGCAGGGTGACCCCGCAGACATCCGGCTCGTAGGCCGTCAGCCCACCCTCGGCATACCGGCTCACCCCTCCCTGTGGCGCGGCTGCCCCCAGCGCAGCGAGCGGACCGACCGCCCGGACGCAGCCCCCGGACGCCTTGAGGGTGGCAGCGAGGGTGCCGAGGCGGGAGTCCAGGGGGCGTCGTTGCGCGGCCTCGACCCAGGAACGCCACTCGGGGACGCTCGCGGTGACGTCACCCCCTGTCATCGACTCGCCCGTCACGACCTCCGGCACTGCCGCACAGTCCTGCACCCCGTCGTCGTCCGCCGATGCGCGCTGGCCGGCCCCCAGCGTCAGCCAGCCGTCGGCGGGGCAGGTGACCTCGTGGGTCCCTCGGACGATCAACCCCGCCGACGCCCCGTCCGCGACCAGGGACCAGAGCGTCGGGGTGCCCTGCCTGCTGACGTCGGACCAGGTCAGGCCCGGTGCCCCCACGAGCACGACCTCGCCCCCGGTCCTCTCCACCGGCTCCGCGCCCACGCCCGTCGTGCGCGCTCCGAGCAGGCTCGCCGCCATCGTGCCGACGAGCAACAGGACGACCAGTCCGAACACCGCCCACGCGAAGCGGCGCCCTCCGGACTCGGTCATGACCCGACACTATCCAGGCCTCCTGACCCTGACCTGGAGGTTGACCCTCACCACACGGACTGGCAGTTCGCGCTCCCCGACGACCCGGTCGTGCTGAGTCCGGATCGGGATGGCCCGAACTGCCAGTCCGTGTGGCGGCTCTGGGCGGACGGCACTGGCGAGCGAGTGCGATGGGGGGACGCCTGCGGGCGTGCCGTCGCCGGGGAGAGGTGAGCGATCGGCATACGCTCTGGGGGTGAGCACCACCGCCCTGATCGTCGCCGTCGCGGCCCTGCTCGTCGCGCTCGCCGCGCTCGGTCTGGGGTGGCTCGCCCACCAGCGGCACCAGCTCATCCAGCGCCGGTATGCCGTGCTGTGGGGCGAGGGGACGGCTGACGTGACCTCGGTGCTGGCTCAGCAGGCCCGGCGGATCGGTGTCGAGCGCGCCCGGATCGACGCCGTGGAGAAGTCGGTGACCGGCCTGCGTGGAGACCTCGCCCAGGCGCTGCAGCACGTCGCTGTCGTGCGCTACGACGCCTTCGGTGACATGGGCGGGCGGATGTCGTTCTCCGTGGCGGTCATCGACGACAACGGCGACGGCATGGTGATCAGCTCGATCCACGCGCGGGGGGAGTCCCGCACCTATGCCAAGGGGATCGTCGGCGGTGGCAGCGACACCACGCTCACGCCGGAGGAGCAGCAGGCACTCGCGGCCGCACGGGACGACTCCGCCGGGGGGTGACCGGTCTCAGTCACGGGGGAGGCGGACCAGCAGGCTGCCGGGGTTGACCGTGACGCTCATCGCGGTGGCCCGGCCCAGGGTGTCGCCGTCGAGCTGGATCTCCACCGGGGAACCGGCCACCACCTCGACCGTCTTCGCCGTGAAGTAGTCGACCCGCTGGTGCCCCCGGCTGCTGCGGGTCACGAGCCGGGTGACCACCGCGCCCCAGCCGACGAGTCCCTCGGGGGAGAGCAGCACCAGGTCGAGGATCCCGTCGTCGGCCCTGGCCTGCGGCACGAGGTTGAGCCCGCCGGTCAGCTTGCCGACGTTGCCGACCATCACGCTGCGCACCCGGCGGTGCATGCGGGTGTCGTCGTCGGCCTGCACCTCCACCTTGAACTGCGGGCCGCGCAACCGCTGCACCCCCGAGACCAGGTAGGCGGCCCAGCCCATCTGCTTCTTGAGCTTCTCCGGCGCGTTGGCCATCACCTCGGCGTCGAACCCGAGCCCGGCCATCACCAGGAAGACGTGGTCCTCGACCTCCCCCTCGCCCCGGCCGGGCACCGGCGGGACCTCATCCAGGTCGTCCGCGTCGACCGGCGGCGGGGTGTCCTCCTCGTCGGCGTGCAGCGGCCGCCGCAGCCGCAGGCTGCCCGTGTCGATCGGAGAGCTCTCACCTGTCAGCGCAACCGTCATGCCCTGGGAGAGGCTGGTGACCGGCAGCGAGAGGTTGCGCGCCAGGAGGTTGCCGGTGCCACCGCTCAGCAGACCCATCGGCACCCCGCTGCCCACCAGCGCCGACCCCACGATGCGGACCGTGCCGTCGCCACCGAGGGCGCACACCAGGTCCACCCCCTCGGCCAGCGCCTGCTTGGTCTGCCCGTAGCCGGGGTCGTCCTCGGTGGTCTCCAGCCACAGCGGGTCGGCCCAGCCGTGCGTGCGGCACACCTCCTCGATCTCGGCGCGCGGCTTGTCGGTGTTGTTGCCGTCGAACTTGGTGGGGTTGACGACAACGGCGGCACGGGGCCGGTCCGCCTGGGCCTGCCCCTCAGTGGCCGGCTCGGTGCGTTGCCGCCCCCGCTTGCCGCCTGCCGGGGCGACCGAGCCGAACACTCCCGCGCCGACCGCCAGGACCGGGCCCAGCCCGGGGAGCCGTCCGGCTGCGTGGGTCTGCGACATCGCGAGGCGTAGCAGCAGGGCGATCAGCACGAGGACGATCAGGGTCAGGAACCACCAGTCGGTCACCTGCTCAACGTACCCGCCCGTAACCCCGTTCGCGGACACGTACCCTGGGAGGGTGATCGATATCCGGCAGCTTCGTGAGGACCCAGAGCGGGTGCGCGCCTCGCAGCGCGCCCGCGGTGAGGACGACGGCGTGGTCGACGCCGTCCTGGACGCGGACCGCAGGCACCGTTCCGGCCTGTCCCAGTTCGAGAGCCTGCGCGCCGAGCAGAAGTCGTTCGGCAAGAAGGTTGCTGCCGCCAAGGGCGAGGAGAAGCAGGCGCTCCTCGCCGAGGTCAAGGAGACCGCCGCCCGCGTCAAGGAGCTGGAGGCGGCCAAGGACGAGGCCGCCGTCGAGCGCGACCGGCTGCTCCGCTCGATCGGCAACGTGATCATCGAGGGTGTTCCCACGGGTGGCGAGGACGACTTCGTCACCCTCGAGGAGGTCGGCTCGCCGCGTGACTTCGCGGCCGAGGGCTTCGAGCCCCGGGACCACCTCGAGCTGGGTGAGCTGCTCGGTGCCATCGACATGTCCCGGGGGGCCAAGGTCTCCGGCTCGCGCTTCTATTACCTGACCGGGCCCGGCGCCCGGCTGGAGCTCGCCCTGATGAACCTGGCGCTCGACCGCGCCCGGGACGCCGGCTTCGTGCAGATGCAGGTGCCGACGCTGGTGACCCCCGAGACCATGGCTGGTGCCGGGTTCCTCGACGCCCATGCCGACGAGGTCTACCGCCTCGAGGCCGACGACCTGTTCCTCACCGGCACGTCCGAGGTGGCGCTCGCCGGCTTCCACGCCGACGAGATCCTCGACCTCAGCGCCGGACCGCGCCGCTACACCGCGATGAGCACCTGCTACCGCCGCGAGGCGGGCAGCTACGGCAAGGACACCCGGGGCATCATCCGGGTGCACCAGTTCCAGAAGGTCGAGATGTTCGTCTACTGCCGTCCCGAGGACGCGGAGACCCAGCACGAGAGCCTGCTGAAGTGGGAGCGCGGCATGCTCGACGACCTGGGCCTGGCCTACCGCGTCATCGACGTGGCTGCCGGCGACCTCGGCGGACCCGCGGCCCGCAAGTTCGACTGCGAGGCCTGGATCCCTACGCAGGGCGCCTACCGGGAGCTGACCTCCACCTCCAACTGCACGACCTACCAGGCACGCAGGCTCAACACCCGCGAGCGTGCCGAGTCCGGGACCCGGATGGTCGCCACCCTCAACGGGACCCTGGCCACGACACGGTTCCTCGTGGCGCTTCTGGAGACCCACCAGCAGGCCGACGGCTCGGTCACGGTGCCCGAGGTGCTGCGTCCCTACACCGGCTTCGACGTCCTCACCCCCGTTGGCTGAGTAACCACCCAGGGCCTGGGCAGCCAGCGGGCGGACGCCGTCACGTCCGTTGCTGAGCAGCCACCCAGGGCCTGGGCAGCCAGCGGGCCGACGTCCACCTCCGCCGCACGGGGGAGGCACCGCCGGCGCGCGCCGTCCTACCCTTGGCGGATGGACCGTATCGCCCACCTGCTGGGGGCCGACGAGGAGTGGGAGCGTCCCACGCCCACGGCTGCCCAGCGGCGCAGCGACGTGTGGCTCGCCGTCGGTGCCTACCTGTTGGCCGCCCTGTCGATCGAGCTGGCCCGCAGCCTCGGCGTCCTCGAGGACGCGAACGGGGCGGTCGACGTCCTCACCCAGCACGCTGCCGCCGCGTCCGGTGCGGTGCTGCTCATCTGGCGCCGGTCGCGCCCGCTCGTGATCGCCGCGCTCGCCAACCTGCACCTCTATGTCGTCGGGACGCTCCAGCCGGTCGTCGCGGGGAGCCTGGTGATGCAGGCGCTGTACTTCTTCGCGGTGTTCTCCGGCGTCGCCTGGGCCCGGGACCGGCGCTCCCTCGGCTACCTGTTGCTCAGCTTCTTCGTGCTCCTGGCGCTCTGGCTGGCCTGGCTCTTCGCGCTGAGCTCCGGGCTGCAGGACATCTACAACAGCCTGGGGGTCGACACGGGCTTCACCGGCGGACTGTTCAACGTCCCGACGGCGGCGGTCGGCTGGGTCACGCTCAACAACCTGCTGTTCCTCGGAGGGGCCATCCTGCTCGGCCAGGTGGTCTGGCGCGGTGCCCTCCACACCGCGGGTGAGCTGGAGGCCGCCGCCACGGTCCGCGCACAGGCGGCCCGCCTCCGGGACCAGGCGGTGGTCGCCGAGCGGCTGCGGATCGCCCGGGAGCTGCACGACGTCGTCGCACACCACGTCTCGGTGATGGGCGTGCAGGCGGCCGCCGCCCGGCGCGTCCTGGAGAGGAACCCGGACGCCGCGCGCGAGGCGCTCGGTGCGATCGAGGGCTCCTCGCGCAACGCCGTCGGTCAGATGCGTGAGCTGCTCGGCACCCTGCGCAGTGGCGAGCTCGCCGCGGACGGCTCCACGGAGGACGGCGGGCCGGACCCGGAGACGGACCGGGCACCGCAGCCCGGGCTGGACGACCTGCCGGAGCTGGTGCACCAGGCCTGCACGCCGACCTGCGAGGTCAGCTACGCCCTCGTCGAGAACCGGCCGGGCGACGCCGGCGAGGTGCCGGCCGCCCTGCAGCTCACGGCATACCGGATCGCCCAGGAGTCCCTGGCCAACGTGCGCCGCCACTCCACGGCGACCCGCGCCTCGGTGGTCGTGCGCGTCGGGGAGACGCTCGAGGTCGAGGTCCTCGACAACGGCGCGCCACGCCACGGGACGTCCGGCACCGGTCTCGGGCAGCAGGGGATGCGGGAGCGCGCCGAGCTGCTCGGCGGTGCCGTCGAGATCGGCCGGCGGCACGGTGCGGGCTACCGCGTCCGGGTGACCCTCCCGCTGTCCGGGGTGGGTGCCCACCCGGCGATCGGCGCCGGAGCCGGCCGGTGAGCGTCCACGCGACCGGCGGTCCGGCCAACCGTCCGATCCGGGTCATGCTCGTGGATGACCAGCCGCTCCTGGTGTCCGGCTTCACTATGATCCTGTCCACCGAGGAGGACATCGAGGTCGTCGCCCAGGCCAGCAACGGTCGCGAGGCCGTCGCCGAGGTGGCCCGGGTCCGGCCGGACGTGGTGCTGATGGACGTCCAGATGCCCGTGCTGGATGGCATCGAGGCGACCCGCCTCGTGGCGGACGCGACCCGGGTGATCATCCTGACCACCTTCGACCGTGACGACTACCTCTTCGATGCGCTGTCGGCCGGTGCGAGCGGCTTCCTGCTCAAGAACGCCGATCCCGACGACCTGGTCGACGCCGTGCGCGCCGTCGCCCACGGCCACGCGCTGCTCGCCCCCGAGGTGACCAGCCGGGTGATCGCGCGGATGACCGAGGGGGGCCGGTCGGGCTCGGCCAGGCACGCGGAGGCGCTGGACCGTCTGACCGCCCGCGAGAGGGAGGTCCTTGGTCACGTCGCCCGCGGACTGAGCAACGCCGAGATCGCCGCCGAGATGTTCGTGGGGGACGCCACGGTCAAGACACACGTCTCCAACGTGCTGTCCAAGCTGCACCTGCGCGACCGCGTCCAGGCGGTGGTCTTTGCCTATGAGGCGGGCCTGGTCACGCCACAGTGAGCCGCTGCGGGTGGACCCCTCGGCCCGGCCTCCCCCGCGCGGCGGAGGCCGAAGATCCCCCTCGCCGCCGATGTGCAGGACGGTGTCCTCCTGACAGATTGGGGGTCTCACCGAAGGAACGAGGGGAGTGCAGATGTTAGGGGCACACGGGCTGACCCGGCAGTATGCCGAGGTGCGGGCGGTCGACGACGTCACCTTTGAGGTGCCGGCGGGCAAGATGATCGGCTTCGTGGGGGGCAACGGTGCGGGCAAGACCACGACGATGCGGATGCTGATGGGGGTGCTCGCACCGACCGCTGGGGACGTCAGCTGGGACGGTCGTCCGGTGACGCGCGCGGACCGCACCCGCTTCGGCTACATGCCGGAGGAGCGGGGGCTTTATCCCAAGCAGGGCGTGCTGGACCAGCTGACCTACCTGGGCCGGCTGCACGGCATGAGCCAGCACGATGCGCAGGGCCGGGCCCGGTCCCTCCTCGAGCGGTTCGGTCTCGGCGAGCGGCTCAAGGAGAAGGTCGAGAAGCTCTCGCTGGGCAACCAGCAGCGCGCCCAGATCATCGCTGCCGTCCTCGGGGACCCGCTCGCGCTCATCCTCGACGAGCCGTTCTCGGGGCTCGACCCCGCGGCCGTCGACCAGATGGCCGACCTGCTGCGCGAGCACACCGCCAACGGCGTTCCGGTGCTCTTCAGCAGCCACCAGCTCGACCTCGTCGACCGGCTGTGCGACGGGATCGTCGTGCTGCACAAGGGCCGGGTCGTGGCCAGCGGCACCTCGGAGGAGCTGCGTGGCAGCGCCCCGCTGCGCTATGTGCTGAGCCTGACCGCTGACGCCGGCTGGGTGCGGGGCGTGCCGGGCGTGCGGGTGCTCGACCTCGACGGCGCGACCGTCCAGCTGGAGCCAGAGACCGAGGAGGTCGCCCAGCGGTTGCTCACCGAGGCCGTCTCCCGCGGCGGGGTCCGCGAGTTCAGCAGGGTCCGTCCCTCCCTGAGCGAGATCTACCGAGAGGTGGCCGCGGCATGAGCACCACGTCACCCTGGTCACTGGTGGCGCTCCGCGAGCTCCAGGTGCGGCTCACCGACCGCAACTTCCTGCTGGGCACCGGAGCGACCATCGTCGTGATCATCGGCATCTTCGCCGTCCAGGGTTTCCTCATGGGCGGCGGGGCACCGTCGTTCACGGTCGCGGTCACCGGCGAGGACGGCGCCACGGTGGTCGCCGAGGCGAGGGAGGCGCTGCAGGAGACCGACGAGGAGGCTGTCCTGGAGGCGGTGCAGGTCGCTGACGCCGCCGCAGCAGAGACCGCCCTCACCGACGAGTCGGCCGACGCCGCGCTGCTGCCCGTCGCCGACGGGTGGGAGTTCGTCACCGACGGCGAGGCGGACAGCCAGCTCCAGGGCGTGGTCAGCGAGGCCGTGCGCTCCACGACCCTGCAGGCCAACGCCGAGGCGGTCGGCACCAGCGTGGAGGACCTGACCGCGGGCACCGTGGTGCAGAACCGCGACATCTCAGGCGGCGACGACGAGTCGCGCTTCGTGGTGTGGGTCGCCGGCTTCGCGATGGCGATGCTGTTCTACATGTCCGCCATCATGTTCGGGATGGCGATCGCCAGCTCGGTCGTCGAGGAGAAGCAGTCCCGGATCGTGGAGATCCTCGCCGCCGCGATCCCGGTGCGCGCGCTGCTCACCGGCAAGGTCCTCGGCAACACGGTGCTGGCCTTCGGCCAGATGGCGGTGATGGGCGCGGTCGCCCTGGTCGGCCTGACCTTCACCGAGTACGACCAGTACCTCTCGACGCTCACCCAGGGCTTCCTCTGGTACATCCCGTTCTTCATCCTGGGGTTCCTCGCGCTCGCCTGTGTCTGGGCAGCGGCCGGGGCGATGGCCTCACGGACCGAGGACCTGCAGGCCACCACGATGCCGCTCACGATGGGGCTGGTGCTGGTCTTCATCGTCGGCCTCAGCCTGGAGGGCACGGCCCGGGTGATCGGGTCCTTCGTGCCGGTGCTGTCCACGATCCTCATGCCGATGCGGCTGCTCGACGGCACCGCGGCGTGGTGGGAGGCCGCTCTCGCGCTCGTCCTGACCGCGGTGTTCTGCCTCGTGACCATCGGGGCCGGCACCCGGCTCTACCGCCGGTCGCTGCTGCAGACGTCCGGACGCGTCTCCCTCAAGGCTGCCTGGGCAGGCGGCGAGTGAGGGTCTGACCCGGCGGGGTGCCCGGGTCAGGGTGGGTCCGGCGGGGGTCGGAGCCACCACACGGTGGGTCGGTCGCGCAGGGGGCGACCGACCCACCTCACGATTTTCTCCGCATAAGGTCAAAGAATGGTAAAGTAGGCCGCTAGGTCGATGAACCGCGGGGGGACCGCAGGCATCGCCGAAACCACCCACCCGCTGCCCGCGGGATCTCGACGAACGGAGCCCTGCCATGCGCACGACCTCTTCCCCCTCCTCAACCCGCTCGGCCACCAAGGCCCTTGTCGCAGCCGGCCTCGGCGTCGTCCTGCTGGCCGGTGCCGGCGGCACCTTCGCCCTCTGGAGCGCCGAGGACAGCACGACTACCGGCACGGTCACGGACGGCCACCTGGCCCTGGACGTGGCTGCCGGGCACTGGGAGACCGCCGCCGGCGCGCCCATCGGTGACCTCGCGGCATACCGGATGGTTCCCGGCGACTCCATCACCTTCGTCACCGAGGTCACCCCGACCATCGTGGGGGACAACCTGAGGGCCACCCTGCAGGGTGCGCTGCCGCAGCAGCCGGCGACCCACTGGGAGGTCGTCGCGTCCCTGCCCGACGGTCTGACCGTCGTCGACGCCGGGGACAATGGCGTCGCGATCCCCCTCACGGTGAGCGTCACCCTGCCCGCCTCCTCCGGCAACGAGAGCCAGCAGCAGGTGCTGGCCCTGGACGACCTCACCCTCACGCTGCAGCAGGTCGCCTCCACGATGTGAGCCCGGGCCCGACCGACAGTCCTGAGGAGGTGAGCAGCAGATGAGGACCTGGGTGCGACGCGGCCTCACGCCGGTGCTGGCGCTGCTCTGCCTGGTGGCCGTCGCCGTGACGGCCCCCGCCGGCGTCACCCAGGCGGCCTGGACCGACTCACGGTCGGTGCCGCTCGGAGTGGTCACCAACGACGGGATATCAGTTGACGTCACTGCCGACGATGGCGTGGCGGACCTGGCGGACACCACCACGCTCGGCGTGCACAACACCTCCGCCCGCCTGGACGGCCTGCTCTCGGTCGAGGCGGGAGTCGCCCCCGTCGGATGGGACAGCGGGCTGGCGGCCCGGTTGACGACCGGCTATGCCACCTGTGCGTCCGGCCGGCCGGTGGGTGAGGAGCCGCTGGCCGCCGGCGCCTTCACGGAGCTGTGCCTGCGGACGACGCCGGCACAGTCGGGCGGTGAGCTGCTGCGTGCCCACGCCGGTGCGACGGTCGAGATCACGAGCACCGTGACCCAGCGGGCGGCCACAGCGCCTTCCTGGGATGCCCGGGACGCGGTCACGACCCGTCATGCGCTCGAGTTCCCGCGGCCCACGCACCCCGGCGACGCCCTCACCGTGGAGGCGGTCTGCCGGAGCTCACGGCTCGGGCCCGCGACGCTTTCCTGGGCGTGGCCCGACTCGAGCGGACACGCTCCGGGCCAGGCCTCGCCCGCTGTGCACCACTGGGGGCTGCAGCGGTGGGACGCCCGGGCACAACGGTGGGACGAGGTGCGGTCCTTGGCGGGCAGCGAGCGCTCGACGACGCTGGGTGCCGAGGTGGTCCTCGGTCTCCTCCAGCCCGACACGTTCCGCATCGTCGGCTATCCCTCAGCCGACCCCGGCCGGCCCCACATCGGCACCTTCCAGGTGGACGTCCGCACCGTGCTCGGCCTGCTCGGCGTCGTCGTCAGTGCCTCGTGCACGGGAGTGCAGGCGGTGTCGTGAGGCACCTGCGACGGCTGTCCGCGGTCGTTGCCTGGGTCGCCCTGGTCGGCGTCGCCGGGCTGCTCGTGGTGATGGTGCTCGTCCCCCGGCTCACCGGCTGGGTGCCCCTGACCGTGCTCACCGGCTCGATGGAGCCGGCGATCCCCGCAGGGAGCATGGTCGTCGTCGAGCGGATCGACGGTGAGGCCGACCTGGACCGGATCCAGATCGGTGACGTCATCACCTTCCTGCCCCGCACGGACGATCCCCACCTGGTCACGCACCGCGTCGTCGGTGAGGGAGGGCGGTCCGACGGCAGCACGGTCTTCACCACCCGGGGCGATGCCAACGGCGCGGACGACCGCGAGCCGGTCGGTGCCACCCAGATCCGTGGCCGGGTGCGCTATCACGTGCCCGGCGTCGGACACGTGTCCCAGCTGCTGAACGTGGAGCAGAAGCGGCTGGGCGTGATCGTGGTCGCCGGGGTGCTGTTCCTGTATGCGGGTGGTCAGGTCGTGCGTGCCGTCCGGCGGCGCCCGTCGGCCGGCTCCGGGCAACCTGCTGAGGACGGGTCAGGGCAACGTGATGAAGATGACAGCGAGCGGGCATAATCCGGGGCCGTTCATTGTTGACAAAGCCATAGAATGGCGTTGGCTGATGAACCGGCGGGGTCCGCACGTCGTCACCACCCCCCACCCCTCTTTTCCTGAAATGGATGCTGCACGCATGACCGGCCACTTCGCGATCTCGCCCCGCACCTCTCCCACCGTCTGCCCGCGCTGTGGTCGCGGCGTGGACGTGTCCGCCATGGGCACCCTGGCTCCGCACAACGTCCGCCCCGTCGGCGGCCCCTCCTGCGAGGGCTCTGGCAAGGCGCCCGCCTTCGTCCCCCCGTGGCCCGGGACCGTCAAGCTGAGCCAGCCGCGGGTCCTGCGCCTGCGGACGGGGCGCCTCGGCCGGATCGGGCGCAGGTCCAGGGGCGACGTCCCCGCCGCCTGAGGCACCGAGGGGCAGCTCCGCCTGACGGCTGGGCGACGATCTCGGGCGCGATGGACCTCAGAGCTGGTCGACGACCTTGGGCGTGACAGGCCTCAGAGCTGGTCGACGACCCGCTTGGCGTCAGCCAGTCCGAGGCCGGTGAGCTCCCGCACCAGCTTGATCGCGGGGATCACCTTGCCCTCCCGCTTGAGCGCCCGGACCCGCTCGAGGTCGGCCCGGACCTCGCTCGGGATCTCCGCAGCGTGCTGCGACGCAGGAGGAGGGGGCTCGCCCGGTCCTGCCTGGGCCGACGCACCCGGGGCGGAGGGGTCCTGCTGCACCCGGTCCCGGAGGGCGTCCACCTGTCGGGTCAGCCGGTCAAGCTTGGTCTCGAGCTCGCTGACGCGCGCGGTCAGCCGGTCGATCTCGGGGTTGCCGAACAGCGCCATGTCAGCCCTCTCGCGTGGCCGCCAGGGACAGCAGGTCGGAGGCAACCTGCTCGAGGAGGACCGCCAGGCCGTCCTCCTCGACGGGCGCCGTCGTCTCGTCTGCCACGGCGATCACCTCCGGCGGGGCCTGCCCCATGGCCACTCCTCGGGCCGCCCAGCCGAGCATCTCCAGGTCGTTGCGCTGGTCGCCGACAGCGATGGTGCACGACGGCTCGATGTGCAGCTGCCGGCGGACCTGCTCCAGCGCACTGCCCTTGGAGACGCCCTCCGGCGCCAGGTCGAGCCACGCCGTGAAGCCGACCGCGTAGTTCACGCCGTGCAGGCCGATCCGGTCGACCAGCTCCGAGAAGCTCTCGGCGGAGCCGTTCGGGTCCCGGAAGGTCACGCGGGTGGCAGGGGAGGAGACCAGCTCCTCGTGGTCCACGATGCGCAGGTCACCCTGGAGCTCGCCGTCGGGGAAGGGCGCGCTCAGCTTGAACCCCACGCCCACCTCCTCGACCGCCACGAGGGCGTCGGGACGCGCCTCGCGGAGCAGCTCCACAGCCGGCCGCGGGTCGAAGGTGACGGCTTCCGTCACGCGGTACCCCTCGTCATACTCCGGGTCCAGGGCCAGGGTGATGGCACCGTTCGAGCAGACCGCGATCCCGCCCTCCCGGACCAGCCCGAGCTCCTCGATGATCGGCATCGTGGCCACGGCCGAGCGGCCGGTGGCAATGACGATGTGGGCACCGGCGTCGCGGAGGGCGCCGATCGCGTCGGCCACCCGCCGTGAGAGGTGACCGTCGTGGTGCAGGATCGTGCCGTCGACGTCGAGCGCGATGAGGAGCTGCTCGGCTGGGACCTGTTGGCTCACGCGCCTCACGCTACCGGCCCGTCCGGGCCTCAGGGCCGGGGGGCTCGCTGGAGTCGGCTGGCTGGGGTGCCCGGTGGTCTGGAATGCTGGCCCGCGATGGAAGAGCTGCTGATCACCTCGCCGGCAAACCCCCGACTCAAGGCCCTGGCCGGCCTCCGCCGCCGACGCGTCCGTGAGTCCGAGGGGCGGACCCTCATCGAGGGCTACGAGGAGCTGGAGCTGGCGCTGGAGGCCGGGGTGGTCCCCCGCGTGGTCTTCTACTGCCCCGAGCTGATGCACGACCCGCTGGCTCAGGCCCGCGTCGTCGACACGGTGCGCTCCCGGGGGTCTGAGGTCGTCCGGCTGGGGCGCGCCGCCTTCGAGAAGGTCGCCTATCGGGAGGGGCCCGACGGCTTCCTCGCCGTGGTGGACACCGTCACCCGCAGCTGCGCCGACCTGGACGTCCCGCAGAACGCGCTCATGCTGTTCTGTGAGGCGGTGGAGAAGCCGGGCAACCTCGGCGCGATGCTGCGCACCGCGGACGCCGCCGGGGTGGACGCCGTGCTCGCCGCGGACCCGGTCACCGACTGGGGCAACCCCAACCTGGTGCGCGCCAGCAAGGGCACCGTGTTCTCGGTCCCGGTCGTGAGCGACACGACCGACCGTGCCCTCGGGTGGCTTGCGGACCACGGGATCGCGCTGGTGGCCGCGACACCGGACACGGAGGTGGAGTACACCGACCTGGACTACACCGGACCGGTCGCGGTGGCCGTGGGCGCGGAGAAGACCGGCCTGACCGAGCGCGTGCTGGCAGCGGCCACGCACCGGGTGCGGATCCCGATGGTGGGGCGCGCGAACTCCCTCAACGTGTCGACGTCGGCGGCGATCATCACCTACGAGGCGGTGCGCCAGCGCCGCAGTGCCACGCACCCGTAGCCGCGCCACCCACCCGTAGCCGCGCCACCCACCCGTAGCCGCGCCACGCACCGTAGCCGCGCCACCCACCTGTAGGGGGCCCGCCCTCTCGGCACTCCTCTCGCCCGTCTACGCAGCCTGACGTAGCTAGGAGCCTCCCGGTGGCGGACGCGTCGGCGGCCCGATCCGAGCACGGTGGAGGAACGACAGTTCCCGACCCTCGGAGGAGACCATGAACACCCTGACCGACCTCGCCACCCTCGCTGCCGGCACCGGCGACCGGTGGGACGGACCACCCTTTCCGTTCTTCCTGTTCCCGCTCTTCTGGCTGGCGGCGTTCGCGCTCGTGGCGGTCCTGATCTGGACCGGCCGCAGGCGTCGCGACCGGACCGCGGGCCGCCGGGCAGGTGAGCAGCGGCTGGCCGAGCGCCTGGCCGACGGTTCCATCGACGCCCAGGAGTACCGCGCCCGGCTGGAGATCCTGCGGGAGAAGTAGCCACTGCGCTGCCGGTGGCTCGTCGCCCGGGCCACCGGTAGCACGGCGGTCCCGGGCACGGCCACCGGGCCTGGTTAACAGTTGACCAAACCGGTGTGCCACGATGACGCAATGCGGATCGATCACGTGAGTTACGCGGCGAGTCCGGCGGGGCTGCAGGCGACGGCAGAGGAGCTCGGTCAGAAACTCGGCATCACGCCGCGCGACGGTGGTGTGCACCCGCGGTTCGGGACCCGGAACGTCATCCTCCCCCTGGCCGGCGACCGTTACCTCGAGGTCGTCGAGGTGCTCGACCACCCCGCATCCGACAAGGCCCCGTTCGGCCAGGCAGTCCGTGCCCGGTCCGAGCTCGGTGGCGGCTGGATGGCGTGGGTCATCGCGGTGGACGATCTGGGCGGGGTCGAGGAGCGCCTCGGACGGCGGGCCGTCGAGGGACAGCGCCACACGCCCGAGGGAGTCGAGCTGCACTGGCGCCAGATCGGGATCCGCGGTCTGATCGCTGATCCCCAGCTGCCGTTCTTTGTCCAGTGGGCCTCCATGGAGCACCACCCGTCGCGCCTCGACCACTCCCCGGTCAAGCTCACCGGGCTCCACATCTCCGGTGACCCCGCGCGGATCCGGGAGTGGCTCGGCATCGCCGAGCGCGGCGACTGGGAGCAGGAGGTGGACTTCACCTTTGAGCAGCACGAGCGCCCAGAGCTGGAGTCCGTCACCTTCCAGTGTGCCGACGGCCCGGTCACCATCTGAGCGTGCGGGGCCGTCGGGAGCACTGCTCCCGGCACGTGGTCAGACCCCAGGGAACAGACGTCATACCAGCGGGTGAGCTGCGGCTCACCCGTTGGTTGCGACGGCGCCCCGGTCTGCCTCCCGGCGGTGTGGCGAGAACGCGACCTTGAGGCGATCCGTTGCGGGACAGCTGATTTCTAGCGTCGGGGACATGGTCTCTCGACGCTCCTCCTCGTTCGTGCTCGGTCTCGCGGCTCTCGCTGCCGCCGGTGGTCTGACCCTGGTCACCACCGGTGCCGAGGCCGGTCAGGAGGAGACGCCGGCCGCTGCAGCGGTCCGGGCACTGACCTCCGGCACGGCAGCGGAGGCGCTGGCCGCGGTGCCGGAGGACTTTGCGCAGGTCCGTGGCTACCAACCCGTCCTCGAGGACGGGCAGCTGGTGCGGGCCGACGGCAGCTGCTCGTCCCCCGTGCCGCTCCCCGCCGGCTTCGAGCCGGCTTGTCGGCAGCACGACTACGGCTACGACCTGCTGCGGTATGCCGAGGAGGTCGGCTCGCCGCTGGGCCGCTGGGCCCGGGGAGCGATCGACGACCGGTTCGCCGAGCGTCTCCACGAGGTGTGCGCTGCGCCGGCCGACCCTGCGTCGGCTGAGGCGACATCGGCCGACCCTGGGTCGGTCGAGGAGGCACCGGCGGCCCCTGCGTCGGTCGAGGCGTGCGAGGTCAGTGCGACGGTCGCGGTCACCGGGATCGAGATCAACTCGCGTCGGCAGGGTGACGGCGTGCCCGAGGAGACGGTCTTCACCCGGGCCGGGCTGGCGAGCTCGGCCCTCGGCGTGGCCGGGCTGATCGGCGCGGTGCCCCCGTCCCGCCGGCGCGGGGTCGCCCGTTGAGTGACCTGGCCACCGCGGGCACCGTCTGCGCGCAGACGGGTGAGTGAGTCACCCCACGACTCAGTCACCCGTCGCTGGCAGGCGCCACGTTCAGGCCCGACCGGCGGGGCTCAGCGCCCGTAGCCGCGCAGCCGCAGGCTGTTGAGGACCACCAGCACGCTGGACAGCGCCATGGCACCGCCGGCGATCATCGGGTTGAGCAGTCCGAACGCGGCCAGCGGGATGGCCGCCGTGTTGTAGCCGAACGCCCACACCAGGTTCTGCTTGATGACTCGCAGCGTCTGGCGCGACAGGCCGATCGCCTCCGCCACGGTGTCGACGTCGGCGCGCATCAGCACGATGTCGGCCGACTCCATCGCGACGTCGGTGCCCGAGCCCATCGCCATGCCGAGGTCGGCCTGGGCGAGGGCCGCCGCGTCGTTCACGCCGTCGCCGACCATGGCGACGACGCGGCCCTCCCGCTGGAGCGCGGTGATCCGGGCGTGCTTGTCCTGGGGGAGCACGTTGGCCTGCACGTGGTCGATCCCCACCTGCTGGGCGACGGCGGCGGCGGTGTGCTCGTTGTCACCGGTGAGCAGGTATGGCGTGAGGCCGAGCTCGCGCAGACGGCTCACCGCCGCGGCACTCGTGGGCCGGACGGCGTCGGCGACGGTGAGGGCGCCGTGGGCCGTGCCCTCCCAGCCGACCAGGACGGTCGTGCCCGTGCCGGCATCCAGTGCGGCCTGCAGGTGGGCGGGGACCTCCTCGAAGAGGTCCGGCTTGCCGACCCGCACCGTCATCCCGTTGACCGAGCCCTCGGCGCCCTGCCCGGGAAGGTTGGTGAAGCTGCGGACCCGGGGCAGGTCGATCCCGCGGTCCTCGGCGGCGCTCACGATCGCTCGCGCGATCGGGTGCTCGCTGCCCTGCTCGACGGCGGCCGCGGCCTTGAGCACGGCGTCCTCCCGGAACGTGCTCACGATGTCGCCGAGCACCGGCTCACCCGTGGTGACGGTGCCGGTCTTGTCCAGCACGACGGTGTCGATGGTGCGGGTGCTCTCCAGGATCTGCGGGCCCTTGATGAGGATGCCCAGCTGTGCGCCCCGGCCGGTGCCGGTCAGCAGTGCGGTGGGTGTGGCCAGCCCCAGCGCGCAGGGGCAGGCGATGATGAGGACCGCCACGGCCGGCTCAAGAGCCTCCGTCACGCCGTGTCCGGTGACCAGCCACAGCAACAGGGTCACCGCAGCGATGACCAGGACGGCCGGGACGAACACGGCGGACACCCGGTCCGCCAGCCGCTGCACGGGGGCCTTGCCCATCTGGGCGTCCTCGACGAGCTTGGTGATCCGGGCCAGGGTGGTCTCCGCGCCGACCCGGGTGGCTCGCACGATCAGTCGGCCGTGACCGTTGATGGTGCCACCGACCACCTCGTGCCCCTCCGAGACCTCCACGGGCATCGACTCGCCGGTGACCATGGAGGTGTCCACGGCGCTGTCGCCCTCGAGGACCGTGCCGTCGGTGGCGATCTTCTCGCCAGGGCGGACCACGAAGTTGGCGCCGATGGAGAGCTGCTCGACCGGAATCCGGTGCTCCCGCCACGCGCCGGCACCGTCGGTGCGCAGCACCGCGACGTCCTTGGCGCCGAGCTCCAGGAGCGAGTGCAGGGCCGACCGCCCCTGGGCCTTGGCCCGGGCCTCGATGTAGCGGCCGATCAGCAGGAACGCCGTGACCGCCCCCACCACCTCGAAGTACAGGTGGTCACTGAACCCGGTCAGCACGGCCACGACCGACCAGCCGAAGGCAGCGGTGATGCCGATCGAGACCAGCGTGTCCATCGTGGAGGACAGGTGCCGGGCGTTGATGGCCGCGGCCCGGTGGAACGGCCAGGCCGCCCACGTGTAGATCGGGATGGTCAGCACCAGCTCGAGCCACGGTCCTGCGCCGCCGAGCGCGTCCCTGACCGGCATCACCATCGCGATGAGGACCACGAGCGCACCCAGCGCGGACGCCACGATCGCCCGGCGGCGCAGTGAGTCGGCCGGTGCCACATCGTGGGCCAGGTGGTCCTCGGGCGCCGGCTCCGGCGCGCGGTGCTCGTCGTGGTCACCGGACTGCCGCACCGGGCCCGCGGACCCTTCGGGGCCCGTGAGCGGCTCGGAGCCCGCAGGGCTCCCGGGGCGCTCGAGGGTCGCCGGGGCGGCGGTCGGGACCGACCCCAGGGGTGCCGCGCCGTAGCCGGCCGACTGGACCGTCTTCACGATGTCGGCGACGGTCAACGGCGCGGCATACTGCACCCGGGCCTTCTCGGTGGCGAGGTTGACCGCGGCCTCCACCCCCTCGAGCTTGTTGAGCTTGCGCTCGATGCGCGCCGAGCACGAGGCGCAGGTCATGCCGGTGATGGCCAGGTCGATGCTCTCGGTGGGCTGGTGCGTGGGAGCGGACACGGTTCTCCTCAGGGTGCCGGTGGTCCGGCGGGGTCGGGCAGGTGCTGCGGTGCGGGTCGCCGGAGGGTCAGCGGACGACGGTGTAGCCCGCCTCCGCGACGGCGGCCTCTGCCGCCGCGATGTCCAGCGGCCCCTCGCTGCTGACGAAGACCTCGGAGGCGCCGCCGCTGTTGAGCTCGACACGGACGTCGGTGACGCCGGACACCTCCTGCAGCTCCTCGGTGACGCTGCTGGCGCAGTGGCCGCAGGTCATGCCGGTGACGACGATCTTGTAGGTCTGGTCCTGGGCGGGTGCGTTCATGTCGTGCTCCTGTGGGTGAGGGTGTGGGTCAGCTGCGCACGAGACGCGCGATGGCGGCCGAGGCCTCGGTGACCTTCACGGCCGCCGCCTCGTCCGACTCCCGCGCCGCGTCGATGACGCAGTGCGAGATGTGGTCCTCCAGCAGGCCGAGGCTGACCGCCTGGAGAGCCTTGGTGGCCGCACTCACCTGGGTGAGCACGTCGATGCAGTAGGTGTCGTTCTCGACCATCCGGGCGATCCCTCGGACCTGACCCTCGATGCGGGCGAGCCGCTTGAGGTAGTCCTCCTTGGTGCCCGCGTATCCGTTCACAGCCATGCACCAATTATACCCCCCTTGGGTATTTGGTCCAAGTGTGACCTCCGGGAGGGCCCGCGGCACGTCGCGCGGTCACCGGCAGGAGACCCGAGGCGGTGCTCAGCCCTCAGGGGCCAGGTCGGGGTCGAACTCGCAGAAGCTCTCGTAGTGGTCACCGGTGAAGTACCAGTGGTCCGGATCCGTCTCCTCGAAGCCGCCGGTCACGATGCGCCGCGCTCCGCGGTGGTCCAGGCCGGGCGTCTCGACGGTGAACTCGCGATAGTAGTCCCGGTCCTCGTCGGGCAGGATCCCCTCGCGGTTCTGGAACCGCACGCCGTCGTTGCGCGGATAGTCATAGGGACCGCCGGCCTCGATGTCGTCGATGACGGGCAGGGCGGTCGCCGGCAGGTCGAGCACCTCACACTCGGGTATGCCGGGTGCTCCCAGGGAGGGTCGGCTCTCGTCCGTGGGGGTCGGGTCGGGCGAGGACGACCCATCGGGGGGTGTCGAGGGGGTGGTCCCCGTCCCTGGTGTGGGGGTCCCGGCGCCTGAGGTCGGCGGCCCGGACGCACCGTGCGGCGTCTCCCCGTCGGCGGGGGTCAGGAGGTCGCCCGGTGCGCCTCCCTCCTGCTGGGTCGGTGTCTCCGCCGTGTCCTGCGTCGGGGCGGAGACGATCTGGCACCCACCGAGCAGGACCGCGAGGGCGGCGGTCGCGGCGAGGGCCCGTGCACCCCGGCCCGGCATGCGGCTCACGTGGGCTCCTCCGGGAGCGCCAGCACCCCGTGCCGCTCGACCAGGGCCACCGTCTCGAAGAGGCGGTCGCCCGGTGCACCGCCGCGCCACAGGTCCTCGCTCGCCCCGTGCAGGATCTCGGTCAGGGTGTGCCAGCCCGGCAGGTCGCTGTCCACCAGCGCCGCCGCCCCGTGGAGCACCAGGACGATGCGCTCGGACCGCGGCCACCACGTGGCCAGGTCCCGCAGCGAGTCGACCAGCGCGTCGAGGTTGCTGCCTGCGGTCTCCGGCAGGCGCAGAGCCGTGGCGACGGCGCGCTGGGCCGTGCGCAGCGAGGTGGCCGGAGGGTCGCCGTCGAGGTGGTCGGCCGACCCGGCCGCCCCGGGTGGCCGCACCGGAGACACATCCGGGTGCCCGCCCGTGGTCAGATCGGCCTCGGCAAGGGTGAACCCGGCGGAGGTGAGCGCGTGGCGGACCCGGTCGACGTCGGCGGGGGCGGCGAGGACCACCCCGCGGCCGCGAAGACCGGGCAGGACCGTGGTGACGCGGGTGGGAGCGCTCATGACAGCGGGGTGGCGAGCATCGCGTCGAGGGCGAGGGTGACCATCTCGCCGAAGCTCTGCTCCCGCTCCTGTGACGTGGTGGTGGTGCCCGTGACGAGGTGGTCGGAGACCGTGCAGACGGCCAGGGCGGCGCGGTCGTGCCTGGCGGCGAGCGTGAACAGCTCAGCCGCCTCCATCTCCACCGCCAGCACCCCGAAGTCCACGAGCCGCTCGGTGAGGTCCGGTCTGTCGTGGTAGAAGCTGTCCGAGCTGAGGAGGGTGCCGACCAGGTGTCTGACCTGCGCGGACTCCGCGGCCTCGACGGCGTGACGCAGCAGGCCGAAGTCGGCGGTGGCGGGATAGTGCAGCCCCTGGAAGCGGTGGGTGTTCATCGCCGAGTCGGTCGCGGCCGCCTGGGCGATCACGACGTCACGCAGCCCGAGACGCTCGGTGAGGGCCCCGCAGCTGCCGACGCGGACCAGCTGCTGCACGGCATACTCGCTGATCAGTTCGTTGACATAGATGGACACGGTCGGCATGCCCATCCCCGTGCCCTGGACCGACACCCGTTCACCGCGGTAGGTGCCGGTGAACCCCAGCATGCCCCGGACCTCGTTGTAGCACTCGCTGCCCTCCAGGAAGGTCTCCGCGATCCACCTCGCCCGCAAGGGGTCACCGGGCAGGAGGATCCGCGGGGCGACCTGGTCGGGCCGGGCGGCGATGTGGGTGCTCACCGACCCAGGGTATGCGGTGTGGGGCCGCGGTCTGCCGCCCACCACGGCCGGTGGTCGGGGTGTGAGGATGTGGCGGTGTCTATCCACGTCCACGGAGCCCGCCTGCACAATCTGCGCGACGTCGAGGTGTCGATCCCGCGCAACCGGCTGGTCGCCGTCACCGGTGTCTCGGGGTCCGGCAAGTCGTCGCTGGCGTTCGGGACGATCCACGGCGAGGCGCAGCGCCGCTACTTCGACTCGGTGGCGCCGTTCGCCCGGCGGCTGATCCACACCGCGATCGACCCCCAGGTGCGCGACGTGACGGGGCTGCCGCCGGCGGTGGCGATCGAGCAGCGCCGGGCGACGCCGTCCGCGCGGTCCACCGTCGGGACGATCACCACGACCGGGAACACCCTGCGGATGCTGTGGTCGCGGTGCGGGGTCTACCCGCCGGACGTGGCGCCGATGGACTCCGACCACTTCTCGCCCAACACGGCAGTCGGTGCCTGCCCGGAGTGCTCGGGCCTGGGCACCGTGCACCGGCCGACCGAGGCGACGATGGTGCCCGACCCCTCCCTGTCGATTGCCGAGGGCGCGATCGCCGCCTGGCCGGGCGCGTGGCTGGGCAAGAACTACCGAGACATCGTCGCGACCCTCGGGCACGACATCGACGTGCCGTGGCGGGAGCTGCCCGCGCAGACGCGGGACTGGATCCTGTTCACCGACGAGCAGCCGGTGGTCACGGTCGTGCCCACCCGGGACGCCGACCGGATCAACCGCCCCTACCAGGGCACCTACTCCAGCGCCGCCCGCTATGTGCTGCGCACGCTCAGCGAGACCAGGAGTGCCACCCAGCGTGCCCGGGCGCTCCGGTTCGTGGAGAGCTCGCCGTGCCCCGTCTGTCAGGGCCGACGGCTCCACCCGGACGCGTTGCGGGTCAGCTGGCAGGGCCTGGCCATCGACGAGGCCCAGCACCGTCCGGTCGGCGAGCTGCTGCCGGTCCTGCGGGGCCGGCTGGAGGAGCTGCCGGACGAGGGCGGCCGCGCCGCGGAGGCGGCCGAGCGGCTGCTGCTCACCGACCTCGTCTCCCACCTGGACGTCCTGCTCACCCTCGGTCTCGGGCACCTCGACCTGGCCCGGCCGACGCCGTCGGTGTCCACCGGCGAGCTGCAGCGGCTGCGGCTGGCGACCTCCCTGCGGTCCGGACTGTATGGCGTGGTGTACGTCCTCGACGAACCCTCGGCCGGGCTGCACCCCAAGGACGTCGAGCCGCTGCTCGAGGTGCTGCGCGGGCTCGTCGCGGCCGGCAACTCAGTGCTCGTCGTCGAGCACGACATGGCGATCGTGCGGGCCTGCGACTGGGTGGTGGACGTCGGACCCGGCGCCGGCTCGCACGGGGGTGAGGTCCTCTACTCCGGTCCGGTGGCAGGGCTGCGCGACGTGCCGGAGTCGGTGACCGCGCGCTATCTGGACCAGCCCGTCCACCTGGCGCAGATCCGCACCGGAGCGCCCCGGGAGCCCTCGGGCCGGCTCGCCGTGACCGGCATCGAGCACCACAACCTGCACGGGGTGTCCGTGGAGGTGCCGCTCGGTGCCCTCACCGTGGTGACCGGCGTCTCCGGCTCGGGCAAGACCAGCCTGCTCCACGGCATACTCCGGGCCGTGGGTGGCCGGCTCGCCCGGGTGGAGGAGCAGGTCGAGGAGGCGAGCGAGGAGCCCGACGAGGCAACCGAGGGCCTGGGCGAGGCCCGGGCCACCGGCGACGGGCAGCCGACGCGGCTGGTGCGCATCACCCAGCAGCCGATCGGCCGGACCCCGCGCTCCAACCTGGCGACCTACACCGGCCTGTTCGACCGGGTGCGCACGCTGTTCGCCAGGACCCCTGCGGCGCGCGAGCGGGGTTTCACGGCCGGGCGGTTCAGCTTCAACACGGCGGCGGGACGGTGTGCGACGTGCCAGGGTGAGGGAGCGGTCTCGGTCGAGCTGCTCTTCCTCCCGGGCACCTACTCGACCTGTCCCACCTGCGAGGGCGCGCGGTACAACCCCGAGACCCTCGAGGTCACCTGGGAGGGGCGGACGGTGGCGGACGTTCTGGGGCTCACGGTGACCCGGGCCCTCGAGGTCTTCGCCGGGGAGCCGCCGGTCCACCGCGCCCTGGCCGCGCTGGAGGCACTCGGCCTCGGCTACCTGACGCTGGGTCAGCCGGCCACCGAGCTGTCCGGCGGTGAGGCGCAGCGGATCAAGCTGGCCAGCGAGCTGCAGAAGGAACGGCGCTCGCCGACGCTGTACCTGCTCGACGAGCCCACCTCGGGGCTGCACCCCGCCGACGCCCACCGGCTGCTGGCGACACTGCACGCCCTGGTCGACGCCGGGCACACCGTGGTGGTCGTGGAGCACGACGCCGCGGCCCTGGCCACCGCCGACTGGGTGCTCGAGCTCGGGCCGGGTGCCGGGGAGGACGGGGGTCGCGTCCTGAGCGCCGGACCCGTGAGCGGGTGGCGAGACTCGTACGCGCAGTAGGGCTTAAGCAGACCAAATCTTTACTGATTGGCCACCATGCTGTCGTCCGGGCCGGGCTAGATTGCAAGCTGGCGGACCCGTGCCGCCGCTCCTGTCTCAGCTGCTAGAGGGTTTTTCCCGCCGGGGCAGGAACCAAAGCCCGAGAGGGTCGGTCTCAACGAGTGAGTCCCTGAGGGAGCTTGCGGGGGCCTTCGGGTGACGAGGAGGTGGGCGATGCGACGGCTCATGAGCGTGATGGCCGCGACGGTGCTGGCGGCGACCGTGGCCGGCTGCGGGTCCGGGGACGACCCCGGCCCGGTCAGCACGAGCGGTGACAGCGCCGCCGAGACCTCCGTGGCCGCTCCCCCTGCCACCCCGGACGACGACGTGGAGACGACCGCGCCGCCTGCCGCGGACGCGACCGAGGACGCTGCGGCGGCCACTGCCGCCGCGCCGAGCCTCCCGGCGCTCGAGGACGCCGACCAGCGGGCGGCCGCCGAGGCGGTGGTGTCCTTCTGGGCGCTCCGTGACCGCCTCTCGCAGGACCCCGAGATCAAGGTCCAGGAGCTGGCCTCCGTGGCCCGCGGGCAGGCCGTCAGCCAGACCGTCTCCACGATCCAGGCGCAGCGGGATGAGAAGTCGGTCCAGGGAGGCGACACCGTGGTCACGGTGGAGGCCGTGGAGACGGTGGTGGAGGGCGAGCGCTATGCCGTCACCGTCTGTCTTGACCTCACCGACGTGGAGTTCGACGGCGAGAAGCCCGACCGCAGTGACCTGGGTGGTGACCTCCAGCGGATCACGTATGCCGTGCAGTCGGGGGCCACGAGCCAGGACCAGTTCTTCGTGACGGAGGATCCGATGGAGTACGAACCGTGCGCGCCCTGAGGCTGGTCCTGCTGGTCGCGGCCGCCTTTCTGCTGCTGGCGCCGCTCGCGGCCGTCGCCCCGGCGGAGGCGTCGCCCGTCCGGTGCGCCCCCGGCGAGGTCCGGGACCCGGTGAGCGGGAAGTGCGTCATCAAGATCACCCCGCCGGACCCACCCTCCGACCCGTCCCCCGAGCCACCCGGCGGCGGGGACCCTGTGCCACCACCGCCCCCGGACCCGCGCTGCTTCGAGACCGCCCACGGCACGGAGGTCCCGTGCACGCTGGCCCACGGCTGGCACTGGGTGCAGGGGATGAACTACTACGCCCGGCTCCTCGACCCGCAGCCGCCGCACACCGACCCGGTGTGGGAGGGGCACCTGGACGGTGCCATCTACGAGATCGGCATCTGGATGGGCAACCCGCGTCTCGACCCGGGGCTCTTCGGGTGGCGCTGGTTCCCGGACCCGCCGTGGGCGAACCCGCCCGACCCGCGGGACCTGGCCGAGGACGCGACCAGTGAGATGTCCCTCCGGGGCATCGACATCGGGATCGTGCCCGACGACTCCCCGGGCAGCGTCGGTCTGCTGGGCCTGCCCACCTGGATGTGGGCGGACGGTCCCATCGAGGAGAACATGGGCCCGATCACCCGGTCCGCGTCCGCCGGTGGCTACACGGTGACCGCCACGGCGGTCGTCGACAAGGTGGTCTGGGACATGGGCGACGGCACCGAGGTGACCTGTGAGGGCCCCGGCACCGTCTATATGGACGTCTACCAGGACTCTGACTCCCCGACCTGCGGGCACCGCTACCAGGAGACCGGAACGTATGACGTGACCGCGACGTCGCACTGGGTGATCAACTGGGCCGGAATGGGACAGAGCGGGACCATCGAGATGCAGGTCGAGAGCCGCACGACGGTCGCGATCGGGGAGGCGCAGGTGCTCAACCAGGCGCCGTGACCGAGCAGGAACCGACCACCGGCCAGGCGTCCAGGGGAAAGGGATGAGCATGGCGAAGCAGAAGACCGCAGAGCAGGCCAGCGGCGGCGGCACCGCTGGCCAGGAGGCCGCGGACCAGGAGATCACTCCGGCCTCGCTGCCCGCACCACCGAAGCTCCGTCGGCGACCCCTCCTGGTGCTCGGCGGGCTCGCGCTCATCGTGACCGGCGCGCTCCTCGGTGCCTGGGCCTGGCTGGCGATGAGCGAGTCCAGTGAGGTCGTCGCGGTCCGGCACACCGTCATGCGTGGTGACACCATCGGCGCCGAGGACCTGATGACCGTCCAGATCAGCCCCGACCCGGCGCTCCAGGTGGTGCCGGGGGCAGAGCTGGACGCCTTCGTCGGGCAGCGCGCGGCACGGGACATGAGCGCCGGCTCGCTCGTGACGCGGGAGTCGGTGACCACCGAGGTCGTCCCCGGAGCCGGGCAGTCCGTCGTCGGCCTCGCGCTGGCGCCGGCCCTGATGCCCGGTGAGCCCCTGCAGGTCGGTGACGCGGTGCGCGTCGTGGGCACCGCTGGTCTCCAGGGCGACCCGGCTGCGCTGGAGCCGACCACCATCTTCGACGCCGAGGTGGTCGACGTGACGACGGCCGCCGACGCCAACGGGACCACCGTCGTGTCCGTCCTCGTGGCCGAACGGGACGCGGCCACGGTGGCCCGGTGGGCGGCCTCCGGTCGCGTGGCCCTGGTGCTGGACAGCCGCGAGGTGGGCTGACATGGCCGTCATCACGCTGACCTCCGCCTCCGGCTCCCCGGGGGTGACCACCACCGCTGTCGGGCTCGCCCTGAGCTGGGCCCGCCGGACGATCCTGCTCGACGCGGACCCGACGGGCGGCTCCTCCATCCTGGCGGGCTACCTGCGGGGGCAGATGGTCCCTCCGGACGCGCTGGTGGAGCTCGTCGTCGCCCAGCAGCAGGGCCGGCTGCGCAGCACGATCCCGACGGTGACGATGCCCCTGCCCGAGTCGCAGGTCTCCCTCATCCCGGGGCCCCGCGCGCACCACCAGGCCCACGGCCTGACCGGCCTCTGGGACCACCTCCTGGCCGCCCTCAAGGATCTCGCCCCGACAGGTCAGGACACCATCATCGACCTGGGCCGGCTCGGGCTGTCGGGCTCCGCGATGCCCCTGCTCTACGGCTCCGACCTGGCCCTGGTGGTCTGCCGGTCGGACCTGGTCTCCCTGTCGGGGGCCCGCTCCTGGGTCTCCACCCTGCGCTCGGAGTTCGAGCAGCTGGGGGCCGCCAACGCCCTCGGCGTGCTCCTGGTGGGCCCGGGCAACCCGTACGCCGCCGACGAGGTGAGCAAGGTCCTGGGCGTGCCGGTCACGGCCGCCCTGGACTGGGACCCCCGGGCCGCGGCCGCGTTCTCCGCCGGTGCCTCGGCGCGCAAGCTGTCCACCAGCCCGCTCGTGCGTTCGCTGCGGGGGGCTGCCGGCGTGATCACCAGGACGGTGGAGGCCAACCGCGCGCACCTGGTCGGCGACGCGACGCCGGAGGCGTCATGACCACGGACACCGAGCAGTTCCTCTCCGAGCAGGGCGGGGCCAGCACAGACCCCACGGCGCTGCCGCTCTTCGGCGGCGCCGCGTCGGTGGACGAGACCCGACCCGGCCGCAACCGCGGGTCCTTCGTCCTCCCGGGGAGCAGCTCCGCCGCGTCGACGACACCTGGCAGCACCCGACCGTCCGGGGCTACGCAGTCCTCCGGGACCGGCCAGCACCCCGGCACCGGCCAGCACCCCGGCAGCGGGCAGGTCTCGGCCGCACCGCACGGCTTCACCGGAGGGACGACCACCTCGGCGGGTGACTGGCGCGCCAGCGACCAGATCGACTGGCAGCTGGTGGCCATCCTGCGTCAGCAGACCGCCGACCGGCTGAGCCAGGAGAGCACCGGCAGCGCCGAGGACCGCGTCCTGCAGCGCGAGCGCGCCCGCGCCATCGTCTACGACCTGCTCTCCCGCGAGTCCACCGAGCGCGCCCGCGCCGGCACCGAGGCGTGGAGCACCGTGGAGCAGGACCGGCTGGCGCGCGCCGTCTTCGACGCGGTGTTCGGGCTGGGACGCCTCCAGCCGCTGGTGGACGACCCAGAGGTCGAGAACGTGATGATCTTCGGGCACGACCGCGTCACGCTGGAGATGACCGGTGGCCGCCAGGTGCAGGCGGCACCCGTCGCCGACTCCGACGAGGAGCTGCTCGAGTTCCTGGCCTTCGTCGCCACCCGGTCCGAGGTCAACGCCCGACCCTTCTCCCCGTCGCACCCGCGGCTCCACCTCCGGCTGGACGGAGGCGCCCGGTTGGCCGCCCAGGCCTGGGTGACGCCTCGACCGCAGGTCGTCATCCGCCGGCACCGGATGACCGAGATCAGCCTGGAGGACATGGTCGGGCTCGGGGCGCTCACCCCGGTCGCGGCGTCCTTCCTGGGCGCTGTCGTGCGCAGTGGCCGGTCCATCGTGGTCTCCGGCGCCCAGGGTGCGGGCAAGACGACGGTGGTGCGGGCCCTGTGCAACGAGATCCCGCGGCACGAGGTCATCGGGACCTTTGAGACCGAGTACGAGCTGCACCTGCACGAGCTCCCCGAACGGCACCCGTACTGCTTCGCGTGGGAGGCCCGACCAGGTTCCGGAGAGGTCGGTCCCGACGGGCGCAAGGCGGGCGAGTTCACGCTCGAGGAGGCGCTGTTCGACTCCTTCCGGATGAACCTGAACCGGCAGATCGTCGGCGAGGTCCGGGGGCCGGAGGCGATGGCGATGCTCAAGGCGATGCAGTCCGGCGCCGGCTCCATCTCGACCACCCACGCCGCGCACGCGACCGGGGCGATCGAGAAGCTGGTGACCTGCGTGATGGAGGCCGGAGAGCACGCCACGCACGACTTCGCGGTGCGTGCGGTGGCGGCCGGCATCAACGTCATCGTGCACGTCACCAAACAGACCGACCTGGACCCGGACGGCACCGCATGGGTCCACCGCTTCGTGTCCGAGATCGTCGCCGTGACGCCGGGTGAGGAGCACATGGGCTACGCCACGACCCACATCTTCAAGGCACCACCGGGGGTGCAGCAGGCGCGGCCGGCCGTGCTCCCCGAGGAGTTCCGCGACCTGGGACGCTTCGGGTTCGACCTCGGCAGCTTCGTGGAGCAGCAGGGCGGTGCGCTGACATGAACCCGGTCGTGCCCGCGCTGGCCGGTGCCCTCGTCGTCGGCGGCCTCCTGGCGTTCGGCTACGGGTTGGTGCCGCGGCTCCCGCGGCCACCGGCACCGCGCCGCGGACCGGGTCGGCTGCCCCGGATGGGCAGTCGCACGCGCACCCTCCTGCTCGTGGGCGTGGGTGTCGGTGTGCTCGTCGCGATCCTGACCGGCTGGATCGTCGCGGTCGTCGTGGTGCCCGCCGCCGTCGCCGGCCTGCCGCTCCTGCTGGCCGCCCCGGCGGCCAAGCAGGAGCTCGCACGGCTCGAGGCGATGAACGAGTGGGTGCGGTCGGTGGCCGGCGTGCTGACCGCGGGTGTCGGCCTGGAGCAGGCGCTGATCACCTCGCTGCGCTCGACACCGGACCCGATCCGCCCCGAGGTCTCGCGCCTCGTGGGGCGGCTCCGCGCGAGGTGGGACACCCAGTCGGCGCTCCGTGCGTTCGCCGACGACCTGGACGACCCGACCGGTGACCTGATCGCCTCCAACCTCCTGCTCGGCGCGCGCCGCCGGGGCGCCGGCCTCTCCCAGGTGCTGGAGGCGCTCGCCGAGTCCGTCACCGACGACGTCAAGGCGCGCCGGGAGATCGAGTCCGACCGTGCCAAGCCCCGGGGCAACGCCCGCCTCATCACCTTCATCTCCCTGGCCGTGCTGGGCGTGCTGTCGCTGTCCGGCAGCTACATCGAGCCCTACAGCACGCCGCTGGGCCAGGTGGTGCTGCTGATGCTCCTCAGCGGCTACGTCGGCTCGCTCCTGTGGATGAAGGCGATGTCCCGCTCCAAGCCGATCCCGAGGTTCATCGGGTCACACCTGAAGGCGTCCGCGTCGTGACCGGGCTGCAGCTGGTCATCGCGGCCGGTTCACTGGTCGGCCTGGGTCTCACGGTGCTCCTGTGGCGCTGGGTGCCCGCCGAGCCGGACCTGGGCGAGACGCTCAACCGGCTCTCACCGGCCGGGGCCCGATCGGCCCAGGCCCACCGCACGCGGCAGTTCAGCAGGTCCGACGACGTCAGGGACGTGCTCGGCACCTACGGTGAACGGGTCCTGCCCGCGCGTGTCTGGGGGTCCGTCTCGTCCGAGGACCTGGCCATCCTGCGGATCACCCCCACCCGCTACTACGGCGAGAAGCTGCTCTTCGCCTTCATCGGGCTGCTCTCGGGGCCGATGCTCACCATCGTGCCGATGATCGCGTGGTCCGGCATCCCGATCTACGTCCCGGTGGTGGCCTCGCTGGGACTCGCCGCAGGACTCTGGTTCCTGCCCAACTACAACGTCCTCGACGACGCACGCAAGGCGCGGCTGGAGTTCTCGCGCGCCCTCGGTGCGTTCATCGACCTCGTCGCCCTCGAGCGTGCGGCCGGCTCGGGCCCGCGCCAGGCGATGGAGGCGGCCGCCACCGCAGGCGACTCCTGGGTGTTCCGGCGGATCAGCGAGGAGCTCGCCCGCACCCGCTGGTCCGGCACGACACCCTGGGAGGCCATGCGTCAGCTCGGTGACGAGTTCGGCGTCGTCGAGCTGCACGAGCTGGCCGACATCGTCCGCCTCTCCGGCGAGGAGGGTGCCCAGATCTACGGCCAGCTGCGCGCTCGTGCGGCGAGCATGCGCTCGGCCATGCTCATCGAGCAGAAGGCCGAGGCCAACAAGGTGAGCGAACGGATGGTCCTGCCCACCAGCCTGATGGTGCTGATCTTCCTCGCGCTCCTGCTCACTCCCCAGATGCTCCGCCTGCTCGGGGGGTAGGCACGACCAGACCACTCCCGACCAGCCGAACCGTCCGGCGACCTCAGATACCCGTTGAAAGGTGACACCCATGAAGAAGTCCACGATCAACCTCCACACCCGCCTCCGCGGGCACCTGCTGCACCTCCGCGAGGAGGGCGCGGCCGCGCGTGAGCGCGGCGGCATCGGCGTCGAGTACGTCGTCATCGCCGTCGGTGTGTTCGCCCTGGCCACCCTCATCATCGCCGGCATCACCGCCTGGGCCACCGGCAAGCTCGAGATCCTGACCTGATGCCGACCGGGCAGGTTGACGCACCCCGGCTCCCCGGGCGGTCCCGCATGCCGCGGGCCCGGTCCGGGGAGCGGGGGTCGGTCAGCGTGGAGACGATGATCCTCCTGCCCCTCCTCTTCCTGTTCATGTTCCTGGCCGTGCAGGGCGGCCTGTGGTTCCACGCCCGCAGCGTCGCCCTCGGCGCCGCGCAGGAGGGAGCCCGGGTGGCCGGTGCGGAGAGCTCCTCGGCGGCCGCCGGTGCAGCGGCGGCCGCGAGCTTCGTCGCCGACGCGGGCGGCGAGGGCGTCCTCCTGGGCGCCTCCACGACCGGCTCACGCAACGCGACCACCGCCACGGTGACCGTGACCGGCGAGGCCCAGAGCGTCATACCCGGATGGACACCCGGCATCGTCCAGTCCGCGAGCGTCCCCGTGGAGCGGGTGACCGGATGAGTGCCCTGACGACGCACGGTCGACGCGGCCGGGCCACCGGGGCGGAGCGGGGCTCGCTCTCGGTCGAGATCGTGATCCTGGCCCCCGTGCTGCTGCTCTTCGTGCTCATGGTGGTCTTCGCCGGCCGGTGGTCCATCGCCCAGCAGGGTGTGCAGTCCGCCGCCGCCGAGGCGGCCCGTGCCGCCTCCATCGCGCGCTCTCCGGGCGAGGCCTCGGGAAGCGCCCGCGAGGCCGCCCTGACCTCGCTGACCAACCAGGACCTCCGCTGCTCCACGCAGACCGTCGTCGTCGACACGGCCGGTTTCGCCGGCGCGCCGGGGACCCCCGGCACGGTCAGCGCCACCGTCACGTGCGTGGTCGACATGCGCGACCTCGCCGTCCCCGGAGTCCCCGGCACGCGCACCCTGACCGCGACCATGTCGTCTCCGCTCGACACCTACCGAAGTCGTCAGGGGTGACCGTGGGACAACGACTCCGGGAGCTGCACCGCGCCGGCGCCGACCGCGGCACCGCGGGGATCTTCGTCATCCTCATGGCGACCACCGTCCTGGTCGTCATGGGCATCGCGGTCGACGTCTCCGGCCACCTGCACGCGATGCAGGAGGCCCGCAGCGTCGCGCGGCAGGCCGCGCGGGCCGGAGGTCAGCAGCTGGAGATCTCCACCGCCGTCCGGGGCCAGGGCACCGTCGCCGACCCGGACCGCGCCGCCGCGGCGGCCAACGCATACCTCTCCGCAGCCGGTGTCTCCGGCTCGGCCTCGGTCACCGGGACAGACAGCATCAGCGTCTCCGTGACCTCCACCTATGAGACCCGGTTCCTGAGCATGCTCGGGATCGGGGGCCTGAGCGCAACCGGTCAGGCCGAAGCGCGTGTCACCCGCTCCTTGGAAGGGGTAGAGCAGTGAATCTCCGTCAACGACTCGTGGGCCTGGGTGCCCTGGTGGTCCTGGTCGGCATCCTCGTCGGTCTGCCGGCACTCCTGATCGCGCTGGGGGGCAGTCCGCTGCCCTCGGGCGTGCCGTCCCTGGACCAGGTGCGCACCGCCCTGACGACGCCGGACGACGGCACCCTCGTCCTCGGTGCCGCGAAGCTGCTCGGCTGGCTGGTCTGGGCGGCGCTCGCCGGCTCCATCCTGGTCGAGCTGGTGTCCCAGCTCAGAGGGATGCGGGCTCCCCGGCTCCCGGCCCTCGCGCTGCCCCAGTCGACGGCACGCGGCCTGGTGAGTGCCGCCCTGGCGGTCTTCATCAGCGCCCCGGTCGGTGCCGCGATGGCCGCGGGTGGCCCGGTCCCGGCGGACGTCGCGCCCGTCACCATGTCCGTGGCGGTCGCTGCGCAGGCTGAGGCCTCGCCCGCGCCACACGCGGGGGCCCCCGGCACCGGGCCCGCTGTCGGGCTCACAGCCGACGCGCGCGCCGCCGGTCACGCGGCGGTGACGTCTGCCCCCGAGCACACGGCCGGACCACGCACCACGGAGACGACAGACAGCACGCCCGCCGCCGAGACGGTGACCTACACCGTGCAGCCTGGCGACACGCTCTGGTCGATCGCCGATGCGCACCTGGGGTCCGGCCGGGACTTCTCCGCCATCGTCGAGCTCAACCCGGAGGTGCTGACCGACGGTGCCGACTGGGTGACTCCCGGCATGGTGCTGCGCCTGCCGGCGCAGGGGGCCACCGGACCGGTCGACGAGCAGGGTGCGTATGTCGTTCAGGAGGGTGACACCCTCAGCGACCTGGCCCTGCAGCACCTGGACGACGGCAACCGGTGGCCCGAGATCTTCGAGGCCTCCAAGGACCGGGTGCAGCCGGACGGCCGACGCCTCACCGACCCGGACCTGATCTACCCCGGCTGGCAGCTGAGCATCCCGGGAGTCACTGGTGGCGGGGCGGAGAAGGGTGACCCGGCACCGGCCGACCCGGGGGCGGCGGAGCGGGCGGCCGAGAAGGGGACGGCCACCGGCACCCAGGTGGGGACGACCGCGCCCGTCGACCTCGACAACGTCACCCGGATCGGCGCGCAGGCGGGGACGACCGGCGCCGAGCTGGGGGCGGCTCACGCCAGCGGCGCCGAGGACGACGCCACCCCCACGCCGGAGGAGCTCGCCGCCGGGGTCGCCGGGGCCATCGCCCCGCTCGCCCAGTCCGACGCCCCCGCCGAGGAGACGCCGGAGGACGACGGGCCCTCCTGGATGCTCGCGGGCCTCGCCGGCAGCGGCGCGCTGCTGAGCGGCGGGATGCTCGTGGTCCTGGCGGCCCGGCGGCGCGGGCAGTTCCGCAACCGGCGTCCGGGACGCTCGATCGCCGGACCGGACCCAGAGCTCGCGCCGGTCGAGAAGACGGTGCAGACGGTCGGTGCCACTGCGGCGCTCACCCTGCAGGACCTGGACGAGACGCTCCGGCGCCTGGGCGGCTTGTCCTCCCGTCTGGGCACGCCGGTGCCTGTACTGGCCGCCGCCCAGGTCGGCCGCAGGGAACTGACCCTGCACCTGTCCGAGCCGGCAGACCTCGGGGCGCCGTGGACCGGCACCGCTGACGGGCTGCACTGGTCCCTGCCGGCAGACACCCCCAGGGACGAGGTCGGACCGCTCGCCCCGGACCAGCCGGCGCCCTACCCGTTGCTGGCCTCGATCGGCGCCGGAGACGACGGTTCCCGGTGGCTGCTGAACCTGGAGGACCTGGAGGTCTCCATCTCCGGGGACGACGACTACGCGCGCGACCTGGCCCGCTACCTGGCGGCCGAGATCGCGGTCAACCCGTGGGCAGCAGGAGTCCGCCTCGACTGCGTGGGCGTGGCCGAGGAGGTCACCCCGATGAACCCGGCCCGCCTCCGCGCGGTCGGCACGGAGGCCGTCGGTGACGTGCTCGCCGAGGCCGTCGCGACGATCGACCGGCTCGGGGAGGACCTCGATGTCCCCACCGCGCGTGCCCGCCAGGAGGGCGACGACACCTGGACCGCCAGGATGATGATGATCAGCGCCGAGGCGGCGGGCGCCGTCCCCGAGTACCAACAGCTCAGCGACCTCCTGGTCAGCCACGCCGGCAGCACCGCCGCCGCCGTGGTGGTCCGGGGCGAGCGCCGGGGGGCGCACACCGTGCAGCTCGTCGCCACCGACCAGGGCCGCGTGCTGATGCCCCAGTCGGGCCTTGACCTCATCGGCGTCGGCCTCACCGACCAGGAGGCCAGGGGATGCGCCCAGCTGCTGGCCCAGGGGGAGGCGCTCGAGGACGTCCCGATGCCGGCCAGGCCGGTCGACGACGTCGGCGAGGGCTGGCGCACCTGGGTCGACGAGGCCGGCGCCCTGCGCCGGGAGCACACCCTTGCCCGGCACCCCGAGGGGGGCGAGGAGGGACTTGAGGAGACGCACAGCCTCCTGCCCGACGACGAGGACAGCTATCTCGTGAGTGCGGCCACGACCGCCGAGGACCTCGACGCCCTGGCACCGCGCGTCTCCGCGGAGGTGGCCCGTCAGGTCGTCGATGCGGACCCCACCCTCGACGAGGACCTCGCGGCCTGGTGGGACGAGGACAGTCGGCTCCCTCGTCTGCGCCTCCTCGGGGCCGTGGGTGCCCGGACGCGCGGCAAGCCGCTCGTGGACCGTAAGCCCTACTTCACCGAGCTCCTCGCCTACCTGGCTCTCCGGCCCGAGGGGGCGACCGTCGAGGAGACGGCCGAGGCGTTCGGCATCAACGCCGGCAAGTGTCGCGACTACATCGGTCGGTGCCGTGAGTGGCTCGGGACCAACCCGCGGACGGGCGAGCCGCACCTGCCGCACGCCTCCAAGGCGCCCGCGGCCGCGGTCCGCGGCGTGAACGTCTACCAGGTGCTGGACGTGCTGGTCGACATCGACCTGTTCAAGCGACTCCGTGCCCGTGCCGAGGCCCGCGGTGGGACGGACGGCATCGCCGACCTGCGGGAAGCTCTGCGCCTCGTCAGGGGACGTCCCTTCACCCAGCTCCGTCCGGGCGGGTGGGGGTGGCTGTTCGAGGGCGACCGCATCGACCACCACATGGTCTGTGCCGTCGTCGACGTCGCCCACCTCGTCGCCGTGCACGACCTCCGGGCGGGCGCGTTCCAGAGCGCCCGGCTGGCCGCCGAGACGGCAGCGCTCGCGGCACCGGAGGAGGAGATCCCGACGCTCGACCTCGCCGCCGTGGCCTCGGCCGAGGGCCACCACGCCGAGGCGGTCCGGTTGCTGCGCAGCGACGTCTGCAACCGGGTCGACGACGAGGACTCGGTGCCCGGGGAACTGCCGGAGCGCACCCAGGAGATCCTGCGGCGACACCGTTGGCTCGACCAACAGCGTGAGGCCGGCTGAGGCCGCACCACGACGGACCGAGTAGCCCCCACGACCTTTCCCCCGTGGGGGTTACTCATGTCCGGGGAGGCCGGCGACCCGCGGGCCGGGACCTGCCTGGCCGGGTTGCCTGGCCGGGTTGCCCGCCCGGGTTGCCTGCCTGGCCGGGGCCGCCAGCCTGGCCCGGACCACCGCCGACGACCCTCGGTGAGCCGTCCAGGGGCGAGATGTCCACCCTCTGGCCGCAATGACTTCGGGGACGTTCGGGGACATGCGCTGACCTGCACCGATGCCAACGTCCCCCCGAGTGGCTGGGCCCAGGGACGTGCTCACCGGAGATGTTCCGGGGGGTGTCTGCGCGAGACCTTCTGTCGTGTCCGCACGACGAAAGGAACTCGCGATGAGCGTCGCCACAGAGCTCGGGCTGAACGACCCCGAGGGAGAACTGATGCAGCTGGCCCGGCGCGGCTGGAGCCGCTGGCGGGTGGACCACCCGGCGCTGGACGTGGCCGAGGACCTGGTGGATGTGCCGGCCCGGATCCGCTCGGACCGGGAACTGGCCAACCGGGTGCTGCTCGCCCTCGCCGAGCTCGCCGCCCATGATGGCGGCAACGACCCGGCTGCCACCGCCGCCCTCTCCTGGTTGCTGCTCCCGGGGGCCTGCACGACCGCCAACCGGCTGCGGCGGCACAGCGACCGGATCGATGAGGTGGTCGCCGCCCAGCTGTGGATCGAGGCGCGCACCACCAACTGGCGCAGCGGCTACGACGTCGCGGCCAACGTGATCATGAATATCCGCAAGGGCGTCCTGCGGGACCTGGGCGTTCCGTCCCAGGACCGTGACCGGCGGGACCGCGCCTGGGCGATGGCCACCCTCACCGACGAGCTCGAGCACGTGGCTCCCCACGAGCCGAGCCAGGAGTCGGCCACGTCCGACTTTCTCTACGACCTGCTCGCCGAGGCAGTCGAGGCCGGCGTGCTGGGCGCCGAGGACTGCAGGTGCCTGCTCGACCTCGCCGACGCGGTCGAGCTCGCTCCGGAGGCACGGGTCAGCCGGGGTTACGCGGGGCTGCTCGGCAAGAGTGCCACCGCTGCCGTGGCTCGCTCCTGGGGTGTCTCCCACAGCACGGTGTCCCGGCGCGCACGACGGGCCGTGGAGGCCCTTCGCCAGGAGTACGACCACAAAGTTCTCAGTGCGTGAATCCCTGGAGCCTCCGACGGTGGCCTGAGGGGAACGTGAGGGAACGACAAGGGGAGGAGGAGTCATGACGGTGGTCACGGTCGAGGAGCTGCAGCGTGCCTGGCGTGCCGTGCAGGCCGGTGACTTCCGCCACCACGGCGCCCCCGGCCCACGTCGGCCGGCGCGCGGAACGGCGACCACCGAGTGGGTCCCCGAGCACCCGGTCCTCCCCGTCCTGGGCTGCCACGGTGGCGCGGGGACCACCACGCTCGCCGTCGCCCTGGCCACGGCGAGTGACGTGCCTGCACGCGTGGTCGAAGCGAGCAGTCTCCTGGCCACCGGGCTGGCAGGCTGCGCGACCGCGGAGTTCGGCAGGAGCGGGCCGGGGTGGCTGCGGGGCACGCGCGACGGCGTCCTGCTCGAGCACTCCAGCGACGTCCTGGCCACCCCCGCGGACGCACCGGTGCCCGGTGCGGCCGAGGACGCCGTGTCCCTCACCGTGCTCGATGCGGGGTGGGAGGCGGGCGCCCTGTTCCTGTCTGACGGCTGGCTGCCCCGAGCGGTCTTCGCCGGACCGGGGCTGGTCCTGGTCACCACGGCGACAGTTCCCGGGATGCGCCGCCTCGAGGGGGTGCTCCACCTCCTCGGCGAGGACCTGGAGCCGCTCGTGGCGGTGACCGGTCGGCGCCGGCGCAAGTGGCCCCGCGAGGTGACTCACGCCATGGGTGACCGGACCCGACGTATCGACGATGCCGAGGCCGTGGTGGACGTGCCGCACGACGCCGCCCTGGCCACCAGCGGCCTCGACGGCTCCCCGCTGCCGGCAGGTGTCCTCGCCGCCGCGACCCAGATCCTCCGGCTCTCCGAGCCGGGGTTGTCAGCGCAACACACTCCGAAGGGACAAGAAGTATGAACGCGCTCACTGAAGCCGGCTACCACGTGGCCACCCGCTTCGCCACCGTCTGCCCGAAGGCGCCCCCGGGGGCGCAGGCTCCCGTCGACCAGATCCTCGGGTATGTCCTCTGGGCCGTGGGGATCCTCTTCCTCCTCGGCGTCGTCATCGGCATCGGCGGCCTCGTGGCCGGCCGGATCGTCGGCATGCCGCACGCCTCGAAGGTCTCGATCAGCGGGCTGGTGATGGTCTTCATCGCCGCCATCGGCTACTTCGTCCTGCCGAGCATCCTCGACACGATGATGGGCACGGGCTGCATCTGATGGACACCGCAGCCCAGGACGAGTGGAGCCGGCGCAAGCTGCTGGCGATCCTCGGAGCGACCTGCCTGGTCGGGCTCGTGCTCCTCCTTGGGCTCGTCCTGGCCGTCCGTGAGGCGCTGGGCGCCTCCGGTGGCGAGGACCTCGCAGCCGACCCGGCGGTGGTGGTCCCCGCGGGTCTGCCTGGCACTCCTACCGATCCGGACGTGGCCGTCGAGGAGGCCCGTGAGCTGCCCGCAGGGCCGGAACGTCGGGCCGCCCTGGCCTCCGCCCCGATGCTCTCGGTGCCGCCGGAGGCCTATCGGCAGGGGACGCCGTCCACCACACCGGCACCGGCCATCGAGGTGCCGGTCGCGACAACGTCCGGCCCCGCCGGGGTGCGGAGCGGCTTCCCACAGACGCCGGAGGGAGCCGTGGCCCAGCTGGCGGCCATCGACACCACGGTGCTGCACGCCATGTCGATCCCCGTCGCACACGACGTGCACGCGGCGTGGTCGCAGCAGGGAGCCGCTCCGGCGGAGGAGTGGGTGATGACCGACAACGTGCGGTCGTTCCTGGACTCGGCGCGGCAGATGGGACAGACGAAGGGGCCAGGGGTCACCATCACGGCGCAGCCCGTCGGTGGACAGGTCAAGGGGACGGACGGTGACGACTGGGTCGTCGCGTGCGTGCTCCTGGACATCAGGGCCGTCATCACCGACGAGGCCCGTGTCGCCTACGGCCACTGCGAGGCGATGGCCTGGGACGGCACGAGGTGGGTCATCGCCGCCGGTCCGAGCGCGGCTCCCGGCCCCTCGACGTGGCCCGGCACCGACCTCGCCGCCGAGGCCGGCTGGCGCACCTGGACCTCGGCCACCGGCGACTGAGCACCCTGACAACGAGGAGTAGTCGTGTTCGGAATCCCGAATCCCTTTGACTTCCTGGGCGACGGAGCCGCCAAGATCATCGCGGACGGCTGGACCACCGCGATGGTGGCGATCTGGTCCGCGGGGCTGTGGGTCCTGCGGTGGTGCCTCGGCGTCGTGGACGTGTTCATGACCCCCAACCTCCGCGGCTGGGGCCCGATGCACGACGCCTACAGCGTGACGCTGTGGCTCGGCCTCGCGGTCATGACGATCCTCACGCTGGTGCAGCTCGGTGCCGCCGCCTTCCGCCGGGACGGGCAGTCACTGGCCCGGTCCTTCATCGGCGTCGGCCAGTTCGTCGTGGTGTGGGCCGTCTTCATCGGCTACGCCATGGCGGTCGTGCGCGCCTGCAGCAAGCTGACCACGGGCATCCTCGAGGTGATGTTCGAGGTGAACCTGTGGAGCGCGATGCCCAACCTCATCGCACCTGGCAACTTTGTTCCGGAGGACATCACCGACGGCATGCTCGCCACGGTGCTCGGCTTCATGGGGCTGTTCCTGTGGCTGGCAGCCATCGGGCACTTCGTGGTGATGCTCACCAGGTCCGCCGCCCTCATGGTCATCGTCGTGACCCTCCCGATCGCGGCGGCTGGTCTGTCCTCGGACATCGGACGGGTGTGGTTCTGGAAGTCCGTCCGCTGGTTCCACGCGGCGGCCCTGACCCCCGTGCTGATGGCTCTGGTCCTCGGGATCGGCGTGAAGATCACGTCCGGCGTGGCGACGCGGCAGGGAGATGACTTCGCCCAGGAGATCGGCACGGCCATCCCGGGGGTCTTCCTCATCTGCATCGCCTGTTTCGCTCCGCTGGTGCTGTTCAAGCTGCTGGCCTTCGTCGAGCCGGGGACCAGCTCGGGCGCCGGCATGCGCGCGGGTCTCGCCGGGGTCGGCGGCGTCCAGGGGCTCCTCTCCGGTGGGGGCGGCTCGAGTGCCGCCTCGAGCACCGACGACCAGGGGCGCTCGCAGGCCGAGCTCGCCGCCCAGGAGGACACCAGCGCCCGGGCCGCCCAGGCCACGAGCGGTGCGATCAGTGGGGGCAGCAGCGCCATCGCGCTCGCGGGAGGGCCGGTCGGAGCCGCTGTGGGTGTGGTCGGCGCGGGGGTCGCGCTGGGCCTCAACGCGATGGTCTCCGCAGGCACCAAGGGTGCGGTCGTGGGGGCGGACCTCACCAACCAGATGGGAGTCGGCACGGACACCTACATCCCGGACGACGGGGCCGGGACCTCCCGCAAGGGACGCAACGACAACTCCCGGCCCGACAACGACAACGACACGTCGAGGGGGGACGGTGACCACACCGGCGGCGGCGACGACGGAGGCGGCGGCGGGGACGTCCCCGGACAGCAGCTCCCGACGTTCCCGGCCAGGTCGGGCGGTGGATCGCCACAGGCGTCCCCGGCCGCCGCTCCGGCCCCCGCTCCCGCCGCCGCCCCGACGGGCGCACCCGCCGGCGCGGCGGGCGGTGCGGGAGCGGCCGGCGCAGGCGGTGCCGGGGCGGCCGGCGCGGGCGGTGCAGCAGCCGCCGTCCCGGTCGTGCCGGTCTGATCACCACCATCCCTGACGTCCTCGGACGTCCCCACACCTCCACCGACACACGACGAGAAGGGCAGGAGCGGAGATGACGGTCTACTCGGACTACTCCCGCGCACGCATCGGCTGGTTCTTTGGTCTCTCGGGCCCGCAGCTGGCCACCGTGAGCCTCATGGTGCTGCCGGTCGTGATCTCCATCTCGAAGCAGGCCTGGGCCTCGGCCGGTCTCTTTCTGCTGCTGTGGGCCGCCGTCGTGGCTGTGACCGTCGTCCCGGTGCAGGGACGGTCGGTGACGGGCTGGCTGGTCGCCTCGGTGAAGTTCGCGTTCGGGGGGCTGGCCAGGTGGACCCGGTTCCGGTCCCGGGCCGGGACCGGGCGCGCGCGTGACCTGGACGAGGTCGACCTACCGGGCGTCATGCAGGGCATGGAGATCCACGAGGGACCGCCGAGCGGCCACACCTACAAGCGGATAGCGATCATCCAGAACCACGCCACGCGCACGTGGGCGGTCACCGCCCGCATCGTGCACCCGGGTCTGGGCCTCTGTGAGGGCGAGGATCGCGACCGCTACGGCAACGGCCTGTCCGAGCTGCTCGACGTGGCGGTGCGCACCGAGCTGGTGGACGAGGTGCTGCTGCTGGTCCGCACCGTTCCTGAGGACGGCGCGGAGCGCGAGCAGTGGGTCCGCCGCCACCGGCGCCCGACGGGGCCGGTCGCGGCCCGACGGATCAACGACGACCTGCAGACCTCCCTGACCTCTGCGGCGGTCCGGACCGAGGCGTTCTTCACCTTCGTCGTGCCCGAGACGAGGCTGGCCAAGGTGGCCAAGGAAGCCGGCGGCGGCCTCAACGGCCGGGCCCGGGCGCTGTATGCCGTGGCCTCCGAGCTGGAGGGGCACCTGCGGGGTGGCCTGGGTGTGGACGATGTCGACTGGCTGACCAGCCCCGAGCTGGCGATCGCGTGCCGGACGGGGTTCGCGCCCGGGGACCGCGCCTCGATCGTGGAGGCACTGGGGGCGCGGGAGACCGACCCGTCGGTGAACGCCGACGTGCCCTGGGCCATGGCCGGGCCGTCCGGCGCCGACCCGGCGCCGCGGCACTACTCCCACGACGCGTGGAACTCGGTCAGCGCGACGCTCAAGCTGCCCGTGAAGGGTGCGGCCATGGGTGCCCTGGCTCCGGTCCTGTCAGCCCGCGAGGAGGGGGAGCGGCGCAGCTTCGTCGTCTGCTACCCGGTCGTCTCCACCTCCCGGGCAGACCGTCAGTCGAGCAACGCGGAGTGGGCCGCCGACATGGGCGAGGAGCTCCGGACCAAGGCGAAGATGAAGCAGCGCACGCGGTCCCGGGACGAGGCGGACAAGGTGCGTCGCCTGGAGGCCAAGATGGCTCGCGGCAACTCGATGACCGAGCCCTACGCGGTCGCCACCGTCACGGTCCCCAAGACGGTGCGGGCGGCCGAGGCGGGCCGCCGGCTCGACTCGGCGATCCGGCGCGCCGGGTTCGCGCCCCTGCGGCTCGACCTCGCCCACGACGTGGCCTTCGCCACCTCCACCGTGCCGATGGGCGTCAGCCTGGCCCGGCAGGGGGGCTGAGTCCATGACGACCAGGACCCCGGCCCGCCCCCGTCCGCGTCGGAACGCCGCCGGACGCGATGTGTCCACGCTCCTGTCCGACTTCGGGCACGACCTGCCGACCGTCCCGGCGGCGACCAAGACACCGAAGGAGGCGCGGGTCTTTCGTCCCGTCCCGCGAGCGGGGCAGCGCAGCAGAGGACGCGGCTGGACCCCGGCCCGGGCCGCAGTCGCGCGGTGGCGGATGACCAGTGACCAGGCGCCGGCCCTGTGGCCCCTCATCGCGACACCGGGCCTGCCGCCCACCGGAGCCCAGATCGGGATCGACATGCTGGCCGGCTCGGCGTTCTACTGCGACCCGCTGGGCTGGGTGCTGCGCGATGACGTGCCCGTCACCAACCCCAACATCATGTGCTTCGGCAAGCCGGGCACCGGCAAGTCCGGCACCACCAAGGCGTTCTGCCTCCGGATGATGGACTTCGGCTACCGGTCCCTCATCCTGGGTGACACCAAGGACGAGTACGAGGCCCTGTGCCGCTATCTCGGGGTCGAGCCGATCTCCCTCGGGCCGGGCCTGGCCGCACGGGTCAACCCCCTGGCGATCGGTCCCCTGGCGATGGGATGGGAGAGGCTGGACGCGGCGGAGGCACAGTCCCGCGCGGCCATCGTGTTCGGTCGGTGGCTGACCCTGGTCCGGGGGCTGGTCGGCTCGCAGCGGATCGGCGAGCTGCGGGTGCCGTTCGGCCCGACCGACGAGGTCGTGGTCAAGACGGCACTTGCCGAGCTCACCGGTTACTCGCGGGGGGCGACCACGTTGACGGAGACCACGATCCCGGCCCTCTGGCAGGCTCTGGACAACCCCACCGACGAGCTGGTCGCGGCGTGTCGTTTCTCGTCCGTGCGGCACTTCCTGGACCACACGCGGCTGTTGCGCGATGCCCTCGGGCAGCTCGTCGACGGTGCGCTGGCCGGGCTGTTCGACGAGCACACCAACATCGAGATCGACTGGACCGCGCCGATCCAGTCGCTGTCGCTCTCCCGGCTGCGGCCGCTGGGGGACGAGGCGGTGGGCATCGCCCTCACCTGCCTCAACTCGTGGGGCCGGGGTATCCGCGAGGTGGCGGGTGCCGGTGACCTGCGCATCGTCGTGCGCGACGAGTCCTGGCTGCAGCTGCGCCTCGGCCCCGAGGCGGTCAAGAGCTTCGACGCCGACCTGCGGCTGTCCCGTGGCGTGGCCGGGCGGGGTGGCGACATCCAGTACGCCGTCGCGCACAAACCGTCCGACCTGCTGTCGGCGGGTGACCAGGGATCTCAGGCACAGACCATCGCCAAGGACCTGCTGCACCTGGCCGACATCAAGATCCTGCACGGTCAGCGGACCGGGGTCGCCAGCGAGCTGGACCAGATGCTCGGGCTGGGGCCCCTCGCCCGCGACGTCATCACGGGATGGGCGATGCAGGCCAAGGGCCGCGCCCTGTGGCAGGTCGGTGAGCGGTCCTACCAGGTGCAGACGGTGCTCCACCCGGACGAGGCCAACCTGACCTACACCAACGAGGCCATCGAGGGTGCGCGGTAGGTCATGAAGGGCATCGCGATCGGGCTGGTTGTCGTCCTGGCCTTCTTCTTCGGCATCCCGTTGGGGCTCGTGCTGATCATGACGACCGTCGCGGCCCCGGCGCTGGGGGAGGAGTACCGCACCCAGTACTGCGAGGGCGCGATCCCACCCACCGGGGAGTGGCGGCCACCGTTCCAGCAGGAGTACACCGTCACCTCCGGGTTCGGGGACCGGTTCCACCCGATCGACCACGAGTGGCGACTCCACTCGGGCATCGACCTGGTGTCCCTGCCCGGACCCGGACCGGTCGTGGCGGCGTCCGCCGGTCGGGTGACCTTCTCTGGCTGGGCCGGTAGCGGCGGGAACAGTGTGTCGATCGAGCACGCCGGCGGCATCGTCACCAGGTACCACCACATGGCCAACCCGAGCAGCCTCGCCGTGGGTGACCCCGTCTACTCGGGGCAGCAGGTGGGGATGGAGGGCACGACCGGCTCGAGCACCGGCAACCACCTCCACTTCGAGGTCTGGGTCAACGGGGAACCGGTCGACCCCGCACCCTTCATGCTCGCCCGTGGGGCCGCCCTCAACGGCTCCGCGGTCGCGCCGAGCCCGCCACCCGGTGAGGGCCCTGAACCGGAGCTGCCCGAGGACGGAGAGGGCGGGATCGGCTTCGAGCTGCCGCCTCCGGGGGAACCGCGCCAGGCGTCCCTGAACAACCCGCCGACCCCGATCCCGGCCGGCATCGAGACGTTGTACCGCGAGGCGGCCGCCGAGTACAACCTGCCCTGGGCGCTGCTGGCCGGGATCGGCATGGAGGAGACCAACCACGGCCGGAACACCGCCACCAGCTCGGCGGGGGCCCAGGGCATGATGCAGTTCATGCCCGCCACCTGGGCGAGCTACGGCGTGGACGGGAACGGGGACGGCGTCGCGGACATCCACAATGACGCCGACAGCGCGTACTCTGCGGCGAACTACCTGGTCGCCTCGGGTGTCATGGACGGCCCACAGGGAGTCCGGGACGCGCTGTGGGCCTACAACCACGCGGACTGGTACGTCAACGACGTGCTCTACTACGCCGCGGCCTACGGCGGTGGCCTGGTCCTGGCCGAGGGCGTCGACTGTGGTCCGGGCAGCGAGGTCGGCAACCCCAACCTGCCCCCGATCGACAACGCGCGGGTCGAGAAGATGCTCACGTTCGCCGGCAACCAGGTCGGGGACTCCTACATCATGGGCGCCAACGGGCCGAACGCCTGGGACTGCTCCAGCCTGACGATGACGGCGCTGGCGCACATCGGCATCACCTCACCCCGGACAGCGGGGGCCCAGCGCGACTGGCTGGCCGCGGGCAACGGCTTCCGGGTGCCGGTGGAGGAGGCGCAGCCGGGCGACCTGCTCTTCTGGGACTCCTACCTGGGACCGAACCAGATCGGGCATGTCGCGCTCGTCTGGGACCCGGCCACGAAGACCACGATCGAGGCAGCCAACCCCTCTCTCGGCGTCGGGCACTTCTCCTACGCCGACAACCTGGACAACAACATCTTCGAGGTGTGGCGCGTCGGCTCGATCTCGGACTCGCCGAAGACCCCGGCGCAACCGATGAGTCTCACAGGCCATGCCGAGGGGCATTAGGCAACCAGGAACGAGAAGGGAGACCTACATGCAGCGCGACCGGAGGCACAATCCGTACCCCTTCACCTGGGAGATCCCGGTGGCCATCGGGTGCGGTGTCCTCCTGCTCGCTGTGCTGGGGGCCCACGCCGGCCGGACAGCGGCCAACCTGGTGGCGGGAGGCGGTCTGACCTTCCCCGCCCCGGAGAAGGTCCTCGGCAGCCTGGGGGCGCTGCTGCAGGGCGACGCCGGGGCGGGTCTGAGCGTCGTCCCCGCACAGGTCGCCGGGCAGGGTGCTCTCTGGGGTTGGATGGCGGCCTCGGAGGTGCTGGTCCTGGTGTTGTCTGCCTGGGCGGTCGCGGCGATCCTGCGGCGGTGGGGACCGGGGCGCGTGCGGGGCATGGCGAGCCGGAGCGAGGCCCGCGAGCTCCTCGGGGTGCAGCGGCTGCGCAGGGCACGCGCCGTCGTGCGTCCCGACCTCTACGGCCGACAGGGGACAGGTCGATGAGCCGGTTCGACCCGCGCGACGTGGGCTGGCACCTGGGCCGTTCCCGGGACCCCCGGGGCACGGACCTCTGGGTGCCCTGGGACCGGACCACCGGTGTCATCGGGCCGCAGGGGTCGGGCAAGACCCTCGACCTGCTGACGCCCGCGCTCCTCGACGCCCCCGGTGCGGCCCTGGTGACCCTCACCAAGCCGGACGACCTGCTGCTGACGTTCACCGAACGGGCGTCCGACGGCCGCCCCTGCGTCGTGCTCGACCCGTTCGGCCTGGTGCCCGGACTGCCGGAGCTCCTGTGGGACCCGATCGCCGGGTGTGTGGACCCGATGGTGGCCGAGCGCCGTGCCAAGGCCTTCACCGCCGGCACGGTCAAGGGCGCGGTGGCGGAGGGACACGGGGACCAGGCGGCCAGGTTCTATGCCGCCGAGGCCGCCAAGGTGATACAGGCCTACTTCCACGCCGCTGCCCTGACCGGGCGGACGCTGGAGGACGTCCTGGCCTGGGTCGCCAACCCGCTCAACGCCCACGAGCCCGGGGAGATCCTGCGCGAGCACCCGCACGCCGCCCGGTTCTGGCACGGGCTCCTCCACGGGGCCCTGCACGGCGACGACCGGACGGCAGGCAACACCACCACGACGGTGCAGCAGGCGCTGTCCCTGTTCTTCCAGGCGCCGATCCGGCGCCGCTGCGTCCCCGGGCCGGGGCGGCCGGCCACCGACCTGGACGAGGTGATCGCCCGCGGCGGGACGATCTACCTGCTCGGTCGTGAGGACCCGTACGCCTCGGCGTCCCCCCTGATGACGGCGCTCGCCGAGCACGTCCTGGACACCGCGCTGCGGGCCGCGCAGGTGTCCCCCTGGGGACGGCTGTGTCCCCCCATGCTGGCCTGCCTGGACGAGCTGCCGTCGACCGCGCCCCTGCCCACGCTGAGGACCCGGATGGCCAACGAGCGGGCTCTCGGGCTGTCCTTCATCTGGGCCGCGCAGACCCGGGCGCAGCTGGACGCGATCTTCGGACAGCAGGAGGCCCGGGCAGTGCTCGGGCTGACCAACAACCTCGTCCTCTTCGGCGGGTCCAAGGACGTGACGTTCAACAACGAGATGTCCGACCTGATCGGCAAGGTCCGGGTCGGGCGCACCCAGTGGAGCACCGGTGAGCGGTCGGGACGGAGCATGTCCGGCGAGGACATCGCCGTGCTGACCGGCTCCGAGATCCGCCAGCTGCCGGAACGTCACGCGCTCGTCGTGTCCGAGAACGGCAAACCGATCATCGCGCGGCTCAACCGGTGCCTCGACGGCCGGGCGGGCAAGCGCCTGCTCGCCGCCCAGAGCGGGCTGAGGGCCCAGCTCGTGCAGCGGCGGGGAGCGGACGTCACGGCGGAGGCGCGCACGATCGCGGCCCTGGCCGAGGCACGCCGCCTGCACCTCGAGCGGAGCGGGGTGGACCGGTGAGGATGCGACCTGGTGACCCGACCCCGAGCACCCGGAGGGCGCCGGTGCCCCTGGCCCTGCCCTACCCGCAGCCGGGCCCCGCGCTGCGCAACGCCTACCTGGACCTGGACCTGGTGCTCGACGGCACGGACGCCGACCGGGCGGAGCTCGGAGACCCGAGCATGCTGCCCAGACCGTGGGACCCCTCCACGATGACCACGCCCCGGCTGCGTGCCGAGCTGTGGGAGTGGCTGGAGGCCGTCACCACCTGGATCAACACGGAGTACGCGTGGGACAGCAGCGCCGGCATCCCGGCGTGCTGGCCGATGCATCCGCACCTGGTCCACGAGATCGCGGTGATCGCCGACCAGCGCTACAAGGCGGCCCTGGCCTACAGCAGCGACCTGCTGGAGGACTGGCACCGGTATGCGCTGCCGGCCTTCCTGGACCGGCTCAACGGCAGGGTCCGCACCATGTGTGACGAGCGGCACCAGGAGTGGCCCGGTCGCAGCAGGTACGCCCGGTTCGCCGCCGACGCGGCGCGCCGCAAGGAGGCCTACCGCCTCGACGAGGAGACCAGTGCCCCGCCGCCCCCCGACGAGCAACCCCGTCTCCGGGTCGTCGAGCAGCCCCGTATCGACCCCCTGACCGGAGAGGTGACCTACCAGTGAGCCAGCCCGAGCAGCGGTGGAACCTGCCCGCCTACCCGGCGCATCCGCCATACCCGACCCGTGCCCCGCAGGTGGGCCCGACCGTGACCCGACCGGCCGGGGCCGTGGACCTGCGACCAGCAGGGCCGGTCGCCCAGGGACCGGCGGGCCAGGTGCTGCCCAACCCGTACACGCCCGGTGAGGTGGCGTGGGACCTGCCCGGCCGTGAGGCGGAGCTCTCGCGTATCGAGCAGACCCTGGACCGGGTGGCCCAGGACGGCGCCTCAACCGCACCTCCGACGGTCTTCCTCGGGCCGGAGGGGTCGGGCAAGACGTCCCTGTTGCGCTCTGCCGAGGACCTGGCCCGGAGCAAGGGGTATGCCGTGGCGTGGGTGCCGGGCGTGCAGGGCCAGCCGGTGCTGGCCGACCTCATGACGGCGGTGGAGCGGGCCCTGGAGGCCGTCGACATCGCCCCGCGCGCGGCCAGCCCGCGCTGGGACAAGCTGCGCGTCGAGCTCGGCGGCTTCGGAGCGAAGGTGGGAGCGGAGTTCGGTCGTCCTCCGGAGCCGGAGGAGCCGCAGGACGGGCGGGTGCTGGCGACCGAGGAGATGCTGCGCTCGGCGGGCAGGGCCACGCGCGAGAGGGGCGCGGGGGAGGGGGGCGCGGGCCTGCTCGTGGTCCTGGACGACCTGCACGCACCGGCCGCCGGTGAGACGGGGATCCTGGTGACCGCCCTGCAGAACCTGGCCCAGGCGTGGGAGCCGGCCAGCGTGGTGGTGCTCGGTTCCGGCCTTCCCTCCGCTCCGGGGCACCTCATGCAGACCTCGGCGTATGCCGAGCAGTTCGGGTTCGAGCAGCTGCGGCCACTGGAGCCGGCCGAGGCCGCGCGGGCGCTCTACGCGCCGGCCCGTCAGGTCGGGGTCACCTGGGAGCCGGAGGCGCTGGCGCGGACCGCGGAACGTGCCGGTGGCAACCCACAGCTGCTCCAGCTGCTCGGCTCGACGACGTGGGCCGCCGCGTCGCCGCAGCGGGGCGGTGCCATCACCGAGGCGCACGCGGACCGCGGCTGGGAGGTCGCCCAGGAGCGGCTCGCCACGCTGCACCGCGGGCGCTGGGACGCCTCGACCGTGGAGCAACAGACCTTCCTGGAGGCGATGGCCTCGCAGAGTCGCCCGACGGTCCCGCGGGAGGCGATCGCGGAGAGCACCGGGATGCCGATGCGGCAGGTGAGCCAGCTGCGCGACCAGCTCTCGGACCGGGGGATCATCACCCAGGGCAGGGACGGCGAGCTGAGCTTCGCCGTGCCCGGCTTCGTCGACCACGTCCGCGACACGACCGGCTGGACGCCCCCGCGGCACCGTGGGGCACCCGACGCCGGCGGGCCGCCTGCGCTGGACACGGGCCGCCAGGGACAGCCACGGCATCGGGCGGAACCGACCGTCGACGGGGAGGCGGCGAGCGTGCCGGCGCCGAGGCACCGGCCCGCGGCGACCGACGACGGCCTGAGCCGTTCGGTCCGTCAGCAGCGGCGGGAGCTCCCTCCGGCCAGCGGTCCCGCGCAGGGACCACGGAGATGACGACCGCAGGCGGACCGGGGCCGACACCGGACGGCACGTCCCCGGCCCCGGTGCGGTGGGCCAGGGAGGCGCTCGAGGCGGACCTGCGCGTCCTGGCGGTGGACGCGGCGGCGGTGAGCCGGGAGGTGCACCGTCGTCGGATCGACGCTGCGGCAGTGAGGGGGGTGCTGAGCACCGGGTCGGAGACGGCCCGGGACTCAGCGCCAGCCGCGAGGCCCGGTCGGGGTGGGACCGACCGGGCCACGGGGCCACGGGCAGGGGCCGTCGAGCTGGTCGCGGGGCTGCAGGACGCACGCCGCGAGGCCACCCGGCTGCTGGAGGGGCTGCAACGCACCCGGGCGGTCGCGCTCGCTGGCCACACGCACGCACCGAGCGGCGGAAGCGTTGCGGGACAGCTCTATCCGCTGACTGCCACGGCGGTCGCCCTGATGACCTCCCTCGACGCAGCCACTCATGCCCTGTCGTCCCTGGTGGGCACGGAGCCCGAACCCGTTGACGCCGATGGCGTCTCCCTCGTCGTGTGCGAGCGCTTTGTCGCGACCGCGGACGGCCTCGCTGCCGAGCTGTTGACGCTGCTCGGCGGTGCCGTCGACGCGATCTCCGCCGACCCCTGGCCGGCCGGCCAGACGCGTCGGCTGTATGCCGTGAAGTCACCCCACCGAGAGGAAGGAGTACACGATGGCTGACGAGGAGTGGCGTGCCACGGTCACTGCCGGTGCCACGCTGGAGGCGCGATCGGCCGAGCGGGTCAGGGCGCAGGAGCGGTTGCGTGCCGAACAGCGCCGGGCCCACAGCCGTGAGGTGTCGCGTCGGGAGCTCGACCGGCCCACTGCGGACCGGTCGGGCCCGAGCCGCTGACGGAGGGCTACTCGCCTGAGGTCACGAGGTCGGCGATCAGGTCGCCGAAGGACTGCGTCGTTCCGGTCCCGCCCAGGTCCGGGGTCGCGGTCCCGTCAGCAGAACCCTGGGCGAGCCCTGCCTCGATGGCGCGCTCCGTGGCCTGCGCCGCCTCGGTCTCTCCGAGGTGCTGGAGCATCATCGCCCCGCACCAGATCTGACCGACCGGGTTGGCGATGCTCTGGCCCGCGATGTCCGGTGCCGACCCGTGGACCGGCTCGAAGAGGCTGGGCTGCTCCCGCGTCGGGTTGATGTTGGCGCTCGGCGCGATCCCGATGGTGCCGGTGCAGGCGGGCCCCAGGTCGGACAGGATGTCACCGAAGAGGTTGCTGGCGACGACGACGTCGAAGCGCTCGGGACTGAGCACGAACCGGGCCGTGAGGATGTCGATGTGATAGCTGTCGACCTCGATCTCGGGATAGTCCTGGCCCACGGCCTTCACCCGCTCGTCCCAGAACGGCATCGTGATCGCGATGCCGTTGCTCTTGGTCGCCGAGGTCAGCTTCTTGCGCGGCCGGGTCTGGGCCAGCTCGTAGGCGTAGCGGAGCACCCGGTCCACGCCGGTGCGGGTCATCACGGTCTCCTGGATGACCACCTCGCGCTCGGTCCCGGGGAACATGTGCCCGCCGACGCTGGAGTACTCGCCCTCGGTGTTCTCCCGGACGATCATCATGTCGATGTCGCCCGGTTGCTTGTCGGCCAGCGGTGAGCGGACGCCTGGCATGAGGCGCACGGGACGCAGGTTGATGTACTGGTCGAACTCCCGGCGGAACTGCAGCAGGCTTCCCCACAGGGACACGTGGTCGGGGATCACCTCCGGCCACCCCACGGCCCCGAAGTAGATGGCATCGAACCCGGAGAGGGTGCTCTTCCAGTCCTCGGGCAGCATCGCGCCGGTGCGCTGGTAGTAGGCGGCCGAGGACCAGTCGAACTCCTCGAACTCCAGCCCGACGTCGAAGGCGGCGGCGACCCGGCGCAGCACCTTCAGGCCCTCGGGCATCACCTCGGTCCCGATCCCGTCCCCGGCGATGACGGCGATGCGGTGGGTCGTGCCTGGCATGGGTCCTCCTCGTATTGGCTGCTGGAGGTCAGCGTGCCACGTGGGCCATCCCCGGGGGGCAGGGGCCTGCAGTTCGAGCTCCACGCCAAAGCCGGATCAGGAACCCGGAGGGAACGGGGCGACGGGGAGGCTCAGTCCTCGAGCGACGACTCCAGATAGGTCCTGGCCAGCCGTTTGGGTGCGCGCACGAGCCAGGACTCGATCATCACCTCGCGCAGCTCCTCGACCGGGATCGCTGCCAGGTGCACGAGGATCATGCGCGAGTTCGCGAAGTGCGGCGTCGTCATGAAGTAGCCGGAGTCGTCGGCCGCCAACACGTCTTTGGTCTCCAGGTCCGGCACGTAGAGCACGACGAGGCCCTCGATGCGCTCACCGTGCTCGTCGACGGCATCGTGCCGCGGCTCCCGTCGCAGCACGAACCACTTGTCCCGCACCAGGAACGCCGGCCGACCCCAACCGAGACCCTCGGACGTCTCCGGCAGCTCGCCGGCGATCGTCCGCACGTCGTCCCAGGTGGCCATCGGTGCCTCCTTGTGTGGCAGCCCAGCTGCCCTCAGCCGCGCTCGCTCTCCAGGTGAGCGACCAGATCAGGTGCGAGTCCGACATACTGCGCCGGGGTCAGGCTGGCCAGGCGCTCCTCGACCTCGGCCGGCAGACCCAGCCCGCGCACGAACTCGACCAGCTCCGGCTGACCGATGCGACGGCCCCGGGTGAGCTCCTTGAGACGCTCGTAGGGGTTGTCCATGCCGGGGTGACCGGCCGCCGCCAGCGCGCGCATGGCGGACTGGATCGGCTCGGCGAGCACCTCCCAGTTCGCGTCGAGGTCGGCGGCCATCCGCTCCGGGGCCGCGTCCAGACCGGCCAGCCCGCGGGCGACGTTGTCCAGCGCCAGCAGGGAGTGGCCCAGGGCGGTGCCGATGTTGCGCTGCATCGAGGAGTCGGTGAGGTCGCGCTGCAGCCGGGAGGTCACCAGGGTCGAGGCGAGCACGTCGAGCAGCGCGTTGGAGACCTCCAGGTTGGCCTCGGCGTTCTCGAAGCGGATCGGGTTGACCTTGTGCGGCATGGTGGAGGAGCCGACGGTGCCCTGCCCGCGGACCTGGGCGAAGTAGCCCATGGAGATGTAGGACCAGACATCCGTGCACAGGTTGTGCAGCACCCGGTTGAACCGTGCGAGGTCGGCATAGACCTCGGCCTGCCAGTCGTGGCTCTCGATCTGCGTGGTCAGCGGGTTCCAGGTCAGCCCCAGCCCGGTGACGAAGTCGTGGCTGACGGCCTGCCAGTCGGCTTCCGGCACGGCCGCCAGGTGGGCGCCGTAGGTGCCGGTCGCACCGTTGAGCTTGCCGAGGTACTCCGCGCCGGCGATGCGCGTGAGCTGCCGGCTCAACCGCCAGGCCAGCACGGCGAGCTCCTTGCCCATCGTGGTGGGCGTGGCCGGCTGACCGTGCGTGTGGGCCAGCAGCGGTATGCCGCTCAGCTCGCGGGCCATCCCGCTCACCTGCTCGACCAGCTCGGTGGCGCGGGGGAGCCAGACCTGTTGCACCGCGCCCTGGACCATGAGGGCGTAGGAGAGGTTGTTGATGTCCTCGGACGTGCAGGCGAAGTGCACCAGCTCGGCCAGGTCGCCGCGGCTGTCGAGCCGGTCGGTGAGACGCCGCTTCAGGTAGTACTCGATGGCCTTGACGTCGTGGACCGTCTCCGCCTCGATGGCCGCGAGCTCCTCGATGGCCGCCCGGTCGAACTCGTCGACGAGCGCGCGCAGGCTGGCGGCCTCCTCCTCGCTCAGGGTCCCCGCGCCGGGCACGACCTGGTGCGAGGTCAGGTGGATGAGCCACTCGATCTCGACGTGCAGTCTGGTCCGGTTGAGCGCCGGCTCGGAGAGGTGGTCAACCAGCGGCGCGACGGCGCGGCGGTAGCGGCCGTCGAGGGAGCCGAGGGCGATCGGGGGCGTCAGGTCTGCGAGGGAGGCCATGACCCCGATTCTCGCAGAGCGTGGCAGGGCCAGGGACCGCTGTTGCTCCACCGGGCGACCCCGTGTCAGGCATTGTCGGGGCCTGCACCCTGGGAACGCCTGACACGGGACCCTCGGCGACCGGTGCCCTTCCGCTACTTCTTGGTCTCGGGGTCGATCTCGTCGGCCTCGACGTAGCTCTCGGTGACCCGGTCGCGGTGGTCGCGCGCGTCGGCCGTGGCTGCCCTGGCCTCCCGGTCGCGCGCGGCCGCCTCACGCTCGGCCTGCGCGACGCGCTCCTTGGCGGCCTCGGCCTCCTCCTGCGCCTGGCGGGCGGCCGCCTCCCGGGCCTCGGCGTAGTGCTCCCCGCCGGCTGCTCGCCGCCGGATCAGCTCTGCCTCCTCGTGCGCACGGACCCGGTCCCGCTCCCGCTTCCTGAGGAAGAACCAGACCGCGCCGAGCAGCACGAGGACCAGCACCGCGAGCAGCACCCACATCAGCCAGTTGTCCATGAGGCACCTCCTGTCGTCCTCCCCAACGTAGTCACGGTCGGCGCGGGCGGCGACCGCTGGACGCGGGCACCGCCATGACGCCGTTCGCTCCGACCCGGGTGCTGAACCTCAGGGGCTGGTATGGCGCAGGATGAGTGTGAGCGTGGGTGGGACCACGAGGGTGAGCGCTATGGCCGTCGAGGTCGCGAGGGTGTCGGGGTTCATTTCACTGGCGATGAGTACCAGGATGTAGGCGAGGGCGGCTCCAGCTCTGGCGATGATCGACCACATGGCGTAGGTCCGGCCCAGGGTGCGGTCTGGTGTCGTGCGAGCGACGTAGGTGTCGGTCATGACGCTCTCTGGCCCGAAGATGACTCCCCAGACGAACCAGGACAGCGGGAGTGCCCACCAAGGGCCGATGAAGCCTGAGGCTGCGATGAGCCCGTAGAGCGCGGCTGACCCCACGAGCACTCTGGGGATCAACACCTCGGGCCAGCGGATTCGACCCGCTAGCCACAGGCCGAGGAGAGCGCCGGCGCTGTAGGCAGACAAGGCGTACCCGTAGGCGCCATCTGGCGCGGCTGGGTCATCCTGAAGGGTCGGCACTCCGAGCGCGATCACGACACCACGAGAAGTGAAGAGAACAGCGTCGCGATGAACGTCGGCAACGTCCAGCTGGCCATCACTCGATGCAGCTCAGGAAGCGAAGGCGATGCCATGACCGGGATGGCCTGACCATCTCCAGCATCTTCCAAGTGACCGACTCCGCGCAGAAGAAGCAGGGCCAGGGCCAGCAGCACGAGTGAGCCGAAGAACCCAATGGTGCTGCCGCCAAGTCCCACCAGTAGGCCGGCCAGTGCCGGCCCAACCATCTGCGAGAGTGCTTGTCCCGCCTTCCGGACCACGGCCAGCGACGTCAGTTCGTGACGGTGAAGCACGCGCAGACCCGCCTCTGCCGCGGGATTGTCGAACGCTCCGACGGCGCCGAGCGTGACGCCGACCAGTGCGAATGCCCACATGGGCAACGGAGCGAGCAAGACGCTCAGCAAGGTGATTCTGGAAACCAGGCTCCACATCAGGAGGGCTCGCCGGGGTGCTCGGTCTGCCAACCAGCCGCCTCCCCATCCCGTGGCAGCTGAGAGGAGGAGTCTGCCGAGGAAGGTCAGAGCCAAGAGGGTCACGCTCTGTGTGAGTGCATAGACGGACAGCGGCACGAGCACGGTCACGACACCGTCGGCGAGTTCAGCCAGGAGGTAGGACGACAGGAGCGGACGCGTGCGTTGGTCTCGCCAGGGGCGGGGGTCTCGGCCCTGGGAGTGATGGGGGATCGGCATGACCGGCATACTCGGTGCTCAAGTGAGCTTGAACGCAAGCAAGGAGAGTGTTCGTGGGATCCCTGAGCATCGCCGACGTCGCCGCGCAGTCGGGTCTTGCACCCTCTGCGCTGAGGTACTACGAGAGTCTTGGTCTGATCAGTGCCCAACGGGACAGTCTGGGGCACAGGTGTTACTCGCGCCTGATGCTGCGGCGTCTCGGCCTCATCCGCCTTGGCCGCTCGCTCGGTCTCAGCTTGCAGCACATTGGCGGGGAACTTGGTCACCTGCCACCGCACCGCGCCCCCACGCGAGCAGAATGGCGCGAGATCTCCACTCGGTGGGACTCATTGCTACGAAACGAGATTGCCGCCCTGACGACCGCACGCAAGTCCCTCTCAGAATGCACTGAGTGTGGCTGCCTCAAGCCAACGTCGTGCACTCTCCTCGCAGCGTGATGGGGACGGTCTGAGAACGGCCAAACCAAGGTCCGAAACTCGACACGACAGCGACTCGCGACCGGCGGCAAAGTAGTGCGCCGCGGAGCCCGTTCGCTCAACCTCGTTGCGGGGACGCGATAGCGCTGCTCTGTCCTGACCTCGTGACCGGCCGAGGCTGCTCCCCGAGGCCGAAGGCAAGGCCCGTTCCCTCATCTACGGTTAGACACACGAGGGCGCGCGGCAACGTCACCGACATCGAGAGAGGAAGAGTCGTGAGCGACATCGCCGGCAACTCCCAGAGCCACTTCGAATTCCCACCCGTGGAGACCGCCCGGTCTCCTCAGACCGCGAAGGTCTTGAGCCGCCTGCACGAGGACATGTCGCGAGCTGCGAGCGGAACGCCCATGGACCACACAGGGGTCATTCTCGTCCTACACAAGGCCGTTATGGACCTTGCCTACGTTGTGGGCGGCCTTGAGGCGGAACGGCGTCACGACGCTGGGGATTCCGGTTCGCGACGGCACGTGAATGAGTTGATCGAGGGTCAAACCGTGGTGGCCTTGGCCGCCGGTACAACCTCATGGGCGACGTCGCGCAGTAGTCCGGACGCCTCGCGATCGATGATCTTCAGAACACGGTAGTCGCCGAAGCGGCCCGGCGCGGGACTCCTGCACCAGCCGGTGACGTATGACTTCTGAGCCCCAGATGTGACGAGGCGGTCGGCCGACCCGACCTGCGGCAAGAGCGGACATTCATGCCTCTGGTTCCCAGCGCAGGAACACCCAGTGTTCACCCGGGACGAGTTCGCGGGCCGCGTGCTCGACCGCCCGGAACCTTACTGAGACCTCTGGTGGAAAGTCCGCGATGCAGTAGGCCTCAGCCAAGGACACGCAATCAGCTTGCACGGCACGGATCTCGCCGTCGTACAGGAAGCGGGCCTCCACTGATCCCTGCGCGGATGACCCTTGGAACGCCACGGTCACTCCGCGTAGGTCGGCGGTCACCTGCTCCCAAAGGGCTCGCATCATTGACAGCATCACATCGGTCCTCATGTCCGCCACAGGTCGAGTATGACGCCGCCCGCTCATCGGCGAGACCGATTCCCAGCATGGTCGGACGCTACGCGCCCGCAGAGCGGCAGAGTCGGATACGACCGTGTTGGCGGCGCGGACGTCGTCTTGGAGCCGCGCATCGTTCTCAGAGCGTGAAATAGCCGGCTCGAAGAACGCTTGGCGGCTCCAAGACGACGTCGGACTCCGAAGGAGTACGTCTGACACTCGGCAGTTGAGTTATGTCACGACCATCGGCACGCAGAGCGCCGTGCTGACGGTTAGCGGCTCGCCAGCCGCATCGTGGGGCGTCCGTCGCTGAGGTCGACCTCGGCCCAGCCGGCAGGCCGCAGCCCGTGCGAGACCACGACCGTCGTCCGGTCGCTGTCGGAGGCCAGCCGGCCCAGCACCCTGCGCGCCGTGGGCTCGTCCAGGTGAGCGGTCGGCTCGTCCAGGAGCAGCACGGGGCGGCCGGACAGTATGCCGCGTGCCACGGAGAGGCGGGTGCGCTCGCCGCCGCTCAGGCCGGTCAGCGGTGTGTCCAGTCCGTCGCTGAGCCGGCTGAGCCAGTGCCCGAGGTCGGCTCCGTGGAGCGCCGCGACCAGCTCGCTGTCCTTGGCCTCCGGGCGGGCCAGCAGGAGGTTGCCCCGCACGGTGGCGGCGAAGGCGTGCGGCTCGTCGTCAACGACCGCGAACAGCGCGCGCGCCAGGTCGAGCTCGACCCGGCGTGCGTCGGCGTCGTCGAACTGGTAGCTGCCGGCCACGGGGTCGAGGTGGCGTGCGAGCACGGCGAGCAGGGTGGACTTGCCGACGCCGTTGGGGCCGGTCAGCACGACGGCGTCACCCGGCTGCAGGGTGAGGTCGGTCGCCGCCAGGTCGGAGGAGGTGCCGTGACCCCTCGGTTCCGGGGACCAGGACGCCTCCAGCCGGTCGGCGACGAGGGCGGGGTGCCGGGTGAGGGTCGCGAAAGGTGGCCGGGGGTCCGTGACCGCAGGCTCCTGGGTCAGAACGGCGGTGAGCCGATCCCGCGCGGCGTGGGCACGCGCCCGGGCGCCGAAGGCATCGGGCAACCCGGTCCAGGCCTCGGCCAGTGCCATGGGCGTGAGGGTGACGAGCGCGGCGACCGGGCCCGCCAACGTGCCGGAGGCGTGCGCGACCGCAGCCAGCCACGCGGTCGTGCCCACCGCACCGGAGACCAGCACCCACGTTGCGGCGATCATTACGCCGCGGGTCACACTCAGGGACCGGACCGCGCGGTCGGCCAGCACCTGCTGCCGGGCGACGCGGGACACGACCTGGTCGGCACCGCCGGTGGTGCCGGTGACCGACTGCACGGCGGTCAGCTGACTCGTCACGAGCGCCGTGAGCCGGTGGACCGCGCCCCGGTGGGCGACCGCGCGGCCGTGCGCCCGCTGCTCCAGCGCCTGCCCGGCGCGACCGAGCAGGAAGACGGCCAGCGTGCCGCCGGCGACGACCCAGCCGGCGGACGGCAGGAAGGCACCCACGACCAGGGCGGCCACCCCGCCTGCAATCGCGGTGTCGACGAGCGGCACCACGACGCGGACCTGCTCGTCCACCACATCGTCGAGATCCCGCACGACCGCGGTCAGCACGTCGCCGCGGCTGCGCCGGCCCAGCCGCGCCGGGGTCAGCGGGATGAGCCGGCGGTAGACCTGCGTGCGCTGGTGGGCGAGCTCTGCCAGGGCGACGTCGTGGGAGAGGACGCGTTCGGCATACCGCAGCACCGGCCGCGCCAGCCCGAAGGCGCGCACCCCGACGACGGCCACGAGCAGGGTGAGCACGACGGGCTGGTAGGACGCCTGCACGATCAGCCAACCCGACGTCGCCGTCAGCGCCACACCCGAGGCGGTGGCCAGGCCGCCGATCGTCGCGGCGATCCAGAGCCGCCGGCGCGGCGAGACCCTCCCCCACCGTCCCCGACCGGTCGGCGGCGCCTCCTCCTCGACCGGGCGCGCCGCCACGTGAGATTCCACCGCACCGGGCGCGCCGGCGAGGTCAGTTTCGATCCCAGCGGGCGCGCCGGGGCTGGTCGGGTCACCGAGCAGGGGGAGGTGCCAGCGCTGGTCCGCCAGGGCGGCCAGCTCGAGGTCGTGCGTCGCCACGATCACGCGCCGCCGCCGTGCCAGCTCGAGGATGACCTGCCGCAGCGCGGCAACCGTGTCCGGCGCGACGTGTGCTGTCGGCTCGTCGAGCAACACGAGCGGTGCCTCGGAGAGCAGTGCCCGCGCCAGCGCCAGTCGGCCGCGCTGGCCGGCCGAGAGACCGAAGCCGTCGTCGCCCAGCACAGTGTCCAGCCCACCGCGCCCGGCGATGGCCTCCCACAACCCGACCGAGCCCAGTGCCAGACGCATCTCACCATCGGTCGCCGCCGGTGCGGCGAGCGCGAGGTTCTCCCGCACGCTCCCCGGCAGCAGCAGGGGGCGCTGCGTCGCCAGGTGTGCCTCCGGTGCCTGCACGCTGCCCTCGTTCGGGACGCGCAGCCCGGCGAGCAGCTCCAGCAGGGTGGTCTTTCCTGCGCCGGACGGGCCGGTCAGGGCGGTCAGACCGGGGCCGGACGGGCTGGAGAGGTCGAGACCCCGCAGCGTGTCGGTTGCCCCAGGGTGGTGGTAGGACAGCCCGGCGGCGACGACGTCCTCGTCTGGCAGGGCGCCCGGTGGGGTGGAAACCGCCTTCGCCGACGGACCCGGTGGGGTGGAAACCGCCTTCGCCGACGTGCCCGGTGGGGTGGGAACTCGCTCGCCGGCGCGCTCGGTCGAGGGGGAGGCGGCGAGGCCCTCGCCCAGCGCCTCGAGCGCCGCGGCGCCGTCGGCCGCACTGTGGAACTCTGCGCCGACCCGCCGGACCGGCCAGTACGCCTCGGGCGCCAGCAGGATCGCTGTCATCGCCACCTGCAGGTCCATCGCGCCGTAGGCCAGCCGCAGGCCGACGCACACGGCGACCAGCGCGACCGAGATGGTGGCCAGCAGCTCCAGCGCCACGGTGCTCAGGAACGCCGTGCGCAGGGTCCGCACGGTCGCCAGCCGGTGACGGCGCCCCACCTCGGCCACGACACCCACCTGGCGCTCGGCGCGACCGTAGGCGACCAGCGTGGGCAGCCCCCGGACCACGTCGAGGAAGTGCCCGGACAGGTCGGTCAGGGCGCTCCAACGGCGCTCGGTCTCGGCCTGGGTGTGCTTGCCGATGAGCACGGCGAACACCGGGAGCAGCGGCAGGGTGAGGACGACGATCAACGCTGCCCACACGTCCACGACCACCAGCGTCACCACGGACAGCACCGGCACCACCGCTCCGGCGACGAGCGCGGGGAGGTACCGCGCGACATACGGCTCGACGGAGGCGACCCCCTCCGTCGCCCGGGTCAGGGCCACCTCCGGCGCCGGCCGGGCGCCCTCGGGCAGGCGGGCCCACCGGTGCAGCAGCTGCACGCGGATCCCCGAGGCGACGCGGTGACCGGCCCAGCCGCCCAGCCACTCCTGACCACCGGAGAGCAGGCCGCGGGTCAGCAGCAGCAGGACCGTCCAGGTCAGCGGTGTCATCACCCCGGCACCGGTCACCACCGCGCTCGCCAGCCAGGCCAGACAGACCGCCTGGGCGACGGCGACCGCACCCCCGGCTACCCCCGCCACGGACAGGGCCGCCACCGGGAGCCGGGCGGCCGGCACGTCCCGGAGCAGCGCGGGGTCGAACGGCCTCATCGGGTGTGCGCCGGCTCCTCGCCGACGGCCTGCGGGGTGGGGATGTGGTGACCACTGACGCGCTTGCGGAAGGTCCAGTAGGTGAACGCGGTGTAGGCCAGGACGACCGGGACGAAGAACGCCGCCACCCACGTCATGATCAGCAGCGTGTAGTCCGTCGACGACGCGTTGGTCGTGGTCAGGCTGAACGCGGGGTCGGTGCTGCTCGGCATCACGTCCGGGAACAGCGCGAAGAAGAGCGAGGCCACCGCCAGCCCGATCGCCGCGAAGGTGCCGGTGAAGGCCCAGCCCTCTGCGCCACGGCGGGCCAGGACGAGCGAGCCGCCCAGGGCCGCGGCAGCGAGACCGGCCACGAGCCAGGACAGGGCGGTGCCCGTGTCGCGGTGGATGATCGCCAGCCAGACCGCCGCCAGCACCGCGGTGACGCCGCCGACCCGCACTGCCAGCGCGCGCGCCTCGTGGCGGATGGGGCCGTCGGTCTTCAGGGCGAGGAACATTGCGCCGTGCGTGACGCTCAGGCCGAGCAGGACCACCCCGCCGAGCAGGGCCACCGGGTTGAGCAGGCTGAGGAAGCCACCGGTGTACTCCATCGACGCGTCGATCGGGACCCCGCGCACGATGTTGGTGAACGCGATGCCCCAGAGCACCGCCGGGACCACCGACCCGGCGACGATGCAGAGGTCCCAGCGCCTCCGCCAGACGGCGCTGTCGACCTTGCCCCGGTAGTCGAAGCCGAGCGCGCGCAGGATCAGCGCGACCAGGATGAGGAACAGGGGCAGGTAGAAGCCGGAGAAGAGGGTGGCGTACCAGTGCGGGAACGCCGCGAACATCGCCCCGCCGGCCGTGATCAGCCAGACCTCGTTGCCGTCCCAGACCGGGCCGATCGTGGACAGCATGACGCGTTTGCGGGTCTCGCCGTCCATCGCCTCGTCACCCTTCCCGAGCACCGGGAAGAGTGCGCCGACGCCGAAGTCGAAGCCCTCCAGGACGAAGTAGCCGACCCAGAGCACCGCGATGAGGACGAACCAGACGGTGGACAGTTCCATTGCTCTGCTTCCTTTCGGTATGCCGTGTGGCTCAGTAGGTGAAGACGAACGGCTGGTCGTCGGTCCGGTCCGCCGGGTCGAGGGACTTCCCGTCGTAGGGCTCGGCGCCGGCGCGGGTGTAGCGCAGGATGAGGCCGACCTCGATCACGGCGAGCACGCCGTAGAGCAGGGTGAACAGCACCATGGAGGTGAGCACCTCTGCGGTCGTCGTCCCGGGGGAGACGCCGGTCCGGGTGGTCATCAGACCGAAGACGAGCCACGGCTGGCGACCCATCTCGGTGAAGATCCAGCCCCAGGAGTTGGCGAGCAGCGGCAGGAACGCCACCGCCACGGCGGCCCAGTGCCAGAGCCGGTGCCGCATGTCCCAGCCCCTCCACAGCCACAGCAGGGCAGCGGCCGCGATCCCCATGGCGGCGAAGCCGAAGCCCATCATCAGCCGGAAGGTCCAGTAGGTGACCGGTACGACCGGGCGGTAGTTCTCCGCCTCGGTCAGCTCGTGGCCTGCGTAGGTGAGGGTGTACTCGGCCTGGAGGTCGTTGATGCCCTCGACGCCGCCCTCGAACGTGCCTGTGGACAGGTAGGACAGCAGCTTGGGGACCGTGAGGGCCCAGACCTCCTCGTGGCCGTCGAGGGTGCCGACGGTGATGATCGAGAACGGTGCGCCCTCGCCCTCGGGGACCGAGTCGTAGAGCGCCTCGGCCGCGGCCATCTTCATCGGCTGGACCTCGGTCATCACCTTGCCCTGGAGGTCGCCGGAGATGACGGTGCCGAGGCCGCCGACGAGGATCGTCACGGCGCCGATGGCGGCGGCCCGGCGGTACATCCGACGGTCGCTTGCGGGGGTCCGTGCGCGCCACACGTGCCACAGGGCGATGGCCAGCATGAAGCCTCCACCGGTCATCCACGCTGCGGCGAGGACGTGCGGGAAGGTCACCAGCTGGACCGGGTTGGTGAGGACGGCCCAGAAGTCGGTGAGCTCGGCCCGCCCGGTCTCGGGGTTGTTGACGAAGCCGACCGGGTGCTGCATGAAGGAGTTGGCGGCGAGGATGAAGTAGGCCGACAGGACGGTGCCGATGTGCACGATCCACATACATGAGGCGTGCAGCAGCTCGGGGATGCGGCCCCAGCCGAAGATCCACAGCCCGAGGAACGTCGACTCCAGGAAGAACGCGAGCAGCGCCTCGATCGCCAGCGGTGCGCCGAAGATGTCGCCCACGAAGCGGGAGTAGTCCGACCAGTTCATGCCGAACTGGAACTCCTGGACGATGCCGGTCACCAGGCCGAGGGCGAAGTTGATCGTGAACAGCTTGCCGAAGAACTTGGTCAGCCGCAGCCACTCCGGGTTGCGGGTGCGCATCCACAGTGTCTGCAGGATCGCGACCAGCAGGGACAGGCCGATCGTGATCGGCACGAAGAAGTAGTGGTAGACGGTCGTGATGCCGAACTGCCACCGGGCCAGCTCAAGGGCTTCCATGGGCGCTCCCACCTGTGTGACGGCCGGACGCAGCCTCTACTACGTCCGGTAGTTACACTACGCCACGTAGTAGGTCAGGTCGAGTCGTCCGCTGGTGAGTTGCCTCACTCCCTCGGGTTCCGGTGCCCTCCGGCACGCGCCTGGGCAGCCGCGACAGAGCCACGGCTGCCCAGACGGCGATCACTCGGTCAGTCGCGCGGGTCCTCCCGGAGCCGGAGCGTGCTGAGGATCGGGTCCAGCTGGCCGTTCTCGCCGACCAGCCGGACCGTCAGGTCACCGCCGGCGTGCTCGATCGTGACCGAGTGGGTGTCCGCGGCGAGCTTCCCGGCCTCCGCCTGCACGTCGTGCTCGTACAGCGCGACGTCCCCGCCGACCACGACGTCGAAGGTGCGCCGTCCGGCCTTGACGTTGTCGATCTCGGCGAACCCGAGCTCGACGTGGTAAGCCCCGGCCGGTGCGTCAGTGAAGACGTAGGAGAAGGTCGGGCCGGTCCGCTGGGTGCGGAACACAGGGTCCTCGTCAGTGCCGGCGATCTCCGCGTCCGTGGACCGCTGCGACCCGCCGACGTGACCCCAGGCGGACGTCGACGACTCGGGGTCCAGTGCCTGGTCGGGGGACCAGGTGAACCCGTTCGCGTCGACGTGCCCAGGACCTCCGGCGTCGACGCCCAACCAGTAGGCCGAGGTCGCCATACGGGCGCGCACCGGTTGCTCAGGGGCACGTCCGGCTGTCGAGGCCACGAGGACCTCACCGGTCAGGACCCCGGGCTCCGTGCCGGCGTTGTCGACCGTCACCGTGACGGTGGTGGTCTCACCGACCGCGAGCTCGGCCGTTCCCGCGGCGGCGTCCCCGGTCAGGGACAACCAGGGCAGGTCGGCGGGCTCACTGTCGCTGCCCCGCTCCGTGAGCGTCACGTCGAGCGGCGCGCTGCCCGCATTGGTCACGGTGAGTTCCGTCGTCGCGGTCCCGTCCGGGCCGAGCAGCCAGTCGAGCTCGCCGTCGACCTCGGCGATGCCGGTGGCCAGCACGGTGTCGAGCACCTCCGCCTGCCCCTTCTCGGTGAGGGTCACCAGGTCGCTGGTGGCGACGTAGTGGGGAGCGGAGACCTCGACGGTGTGCCCGCCGACCAGGGCCTGGGCCTTCCAGCGCCCGAGCTCGTCCGCGATGACAGTCCGGGAGCTGTCGTCGGCCTCGGCGGTCAGGGTGACGACCGCGCCGCCGACGGGTTTGCCGTCGTTGGCGTCGACGACCTCGCCCTCGATCGTGCCCGACTGCGGGAGGGTGTACTCCAGCCCCAGCCCCGGTGTCAGGACCGGTTCGTTGTAGGAGTACCGCTCCACCGGGTTGCCGACCAGGCTCTGGATGCCGATCGTCGCCGAGGACCCCTTGGTCAGCGGGTTCTCGCCGCCGACGCCGGGACCGTAGCCGATCTGGATGCGCCCGTCCTCGATGAGGGTCACCGAGAAGCTCACCCGCTGCGACGGGTCCGACCTGAAGACCAGGTTGCGGTACTCGATGACCTGTCCTCGCAACCCGTCGACCTCGGTCACGCCGACATAGATGCCCGCCTCGTCGTCGACGTCCAGCTCGTCCCAGAACGGATAGATCGCGTCGGCGTCGTCCCGGGTGGGCAGATCCGTGTTGGTCGACCTCGAGCGGGAACGGTCAAAGGTCATCATGCCGTTCGTCCCCACGCACACCCCGTCCCAGGCGGTGTCATAGAACGGGAAGTCGAAGGCGAACCACAGCACGCCGCAGCTGTACCGGCTGCTCCACCCGGTCTCGGTGGTGCCCTGTCGGTACAACCCGGTCGTCTCGGTCAGGGTGTAGGACCGCCCCGCAGGCACGACCGGCACCTCCTCGGGCTCCGGCTGGGTCGGTCCGGGTGCCTCCTTCTGTGCCTCGCGGGGGTCCAGCGTCACGCGCAGCGACGCGACGCTCGGTCGCCGGAGGCCTCGCGCGCCGCGCAGCTCGACGGTCAACGGACCACCGTCGTGCTCGACGACGGTGGTGCGCACGTCCGCGGTGCCCATGCCGACCGCCGCGGCGACGTCGTAGGCGTAGTGGGTCACCTCGCCGTTGACGAGGACGTCGAGGACGCGCCTGCCGGCCTCGGCATCCTCGATCTCCGCGAAGCCGAGCTCGACGAGGTAGCTGCCCTCGGGGGCGTCATCGAACGCGTAGGTCAGTCCGGTCCCGTCGGCAGTGCGCTGGGCCTGGAACAGGGCATCGTCGTCGGTGGCCAGCACGTCGGCCTCCGTGGCGGTCGTGCGGTCCTTGCCGAGGTATCCCCACGAACCGTCGCGCTGTGACTGGTCGGCCGACCAGTTGAAGCCGACGCCGTCCGTGAACGCCGACCCACCGGCGTTGACGGCGACCTGGAAGGCCGTGGTGGTCAGTGTGACCGGGACATACTCCTTGGACTGTCGCCCGGCGTCGGACCGCACGAGGATGTTCGCACCCAGGACCCCTGGCTCGAGCCCCTCGCTGGAGTAGGACACCTCGACCGTCATCGACTCGCCCGGTGCCAGCGTCCCGCCCGTCGTCGACAGCGAGAGCCACGGCAGGTCGGTCACGAGGTCGTCCTCGACGTCGACCAGCAGCACCTCGTCACTGAACTGGTCAACGGCCCACAGGGCACCGGTGGCATCGGTCGCCAGGCCACCGGCATTCCCCCTCTGCTGCCCGGGGAACCACCACGCGTTGACCAGGCTGCAGTCGACGGGGTCGACCTGCAGGAGTCGGGTGGGGCGGTCCGTGGTCCGGTCGGTGTACCAGATGGTGTCCGAGGTGGGGTTGTAGGCCAGCCCCATCACCTCGGGAAGGGGCGGTTCGCAGTAGGACAGGAACTCACCCGGCGTCTCGTGCGAGGTGCCGGCGACCGTGCCGATCGCGCCGATGCCGCGACCACCCACGTAGAAGACGTCGAGGTTGGCGTTGTAGGCGAGCCCGGTCAGCTGCGTGTTGGACCAGGCCCCCTCGATCTCCCGGGTCTTCTCGCCCGTCTCGCGGTCGAAACAGTGAATCAGGCTGGCCGGGCTGTCCTCGATCTGGCACATGTCACCGGTCAGGCTGTCGAAGGCCAGGTCGAAGGCGCGGAAGTCCGGGTTCCACTTCGCAGGGAACTCCTTGCCGGTCTTCTCTCCGGTCACGGTGTAGACCGCGTTGACCCGCTCGTTGTAGTCGTGGACCCACACGTCGCCGTCGAAGCCCACGCCGGTGGCAGAGGACATGTCGGTCGCGATCCGAGCCAGGACGTCACCACCGGAGTGAGTGCCGATCTGGTCGGCCTCGTCACCGGTTGGTGTGCGCGCTCCGTCGCCGGTGGTGGACTCTGCGAAGTCCTCCGGCGCTGCGCTGGCTGCCTCGTTCCATGCCGTCAGGTCGAGGGTGCTCTCCTCTCCGGTCACGGTGCGTGTCGTCACGTTGTCGCTGTCCAGCTCCGGGTGACGCTCCATCTCGCCCAGGTCGAAGGTGACCGGCGCCGTGCCCGGGTTGGTCAGGGTCAGGGTCCCGGTGCCGTTCTGGCCGGCTCCGAGCACCGCGTCCAGACCCTCGGGTGCCAGCCCGGCGATGCCGGTGGTGAGCTGCGCGTCGACCTCAGCCGTCGCATACAGCTCCTCGAGGGAGAACTCGTAGTCCTCGGTCACATAGTTGGGGGCCACCACGGTCATCGTGTAGTCGCCGGTGTGCAGCTGCCGATGGAAGGAGCCGTCCGCGCCGGTCGTGACGTCCTCGACCAGGCCGTCGGCGTCCGCGATCGTGACGGTGGCCCCGGCGATCGGGAGGCCGTCGTTGGCATCGGTGACCGTCGTGTCGACGTAGCCGAAGTCGGGCATGTCGTAGGTCACGACCATGCCCTCGTGCAGGACTGCCGCGTTCTCGGAGAACCGGATCCCGTCCTGCCCCTCCCAGCCCTGGATCCCGGTGAGGGACACCAGGCCTGCCGTCAGTGGGTCCTCGGCGCCCACGCCGTCGCCGTAGGCAAAGATCACGGTGCCGGAGCGGGTGATGGTGGTGGAGAAGCTGATGGGGGTCTCGGACTCGCGTGGGTAGTTCGACCCACCCCAGATGATGACGTCGCGATACTCGATCACGAAGGCGTCCTCACCGTCGACGGTGGTCTCCGCGGTGTAGATCCCGCCCTCGTCCAACCGGAGGGGGCTCTGGGTGTAGAACGGGAAGAGCGCTGCACCCCCGTGGCCGGGGCCGGAGGTCTGTGACTCCACGGCCACGACTCCACGCCTGCCGATGTTGAGGGTGTCGTGGCTGGTGTTGTAGATGGCCACCGGGAACGGCAGCTCGACCTGCGACCAGACGCCGGAGGTGAACACCACCTCGTCGGTGCCGGTGCGGAACTCGCCCTCGGACACCGCGCAGGTGTAGCCCCACTCGTCGACGACCAGCTCAACGGGGACCGTGACCGTCACGTCCTCGGCAACCCCCAGTGGCATGGTGAGCGGTGAGAAGCAGGCATTCGGCACGACCTCGAGGGTGTAGTCGCCCGTGGGGACGCCCGGGATCGTGAAGGTGCCGTCCGCGGCCGAGGTGACGGCCGGCAGCGGAGTGCGGGGGACAGAGACCGTGGCGTTCGGGACAGGCTCTCCGCCGGACAGCACGGTGCCGCTGACGGTATGCCGTGGCGCCACCTGGAGCGTGAGGTCCACCGTCACCTCCTCCCCGACCTCCACCGTGGTGGCGGCCGAGCCGTCGAGATAGCCGAACGCGGTGGCGGTGAGGTCGTACTCGCCGGCGGGCAGGTGCACCGAGAAGGTGCCGTCCTCGGCCGTGCCGACGGTCCGGGTGAACGGCCCGTCGAGGGTGACCTCGGCCCCGGCGACCGGCCCACCGTCTCCGGTCACGACACCGGTCAGGGTGCCGCCCTCCCGCGGAGCGAGCTGGATGAGCCGGGCCAGGTCGAGGCGTCCCTCGCCGTACTTGTTGTTGAAGTCGGCGGTGCCGCCGCACGCCGTGTCGTCGACGTCGACGGCCGAGTCCGCCAGCAGCTGGCGGGTCAGGTCGATCTGCCCGATGAGGGTCGGGTCGTAGCTCCACAGTGCGGCCACTGCGCCGGCGACGTGCGGCGCCGCCATGGAGGTGCCGCTGATCGTGTGGTAGCTGTTGCCCGGCCAGGCCGAGCGCACGCTCACACCGGGCGCGGAGATCTCCGGCTTGATCACACCGTCCTCGCCCTCGCCCTTGCGGGAGAAGGCTCCCAGGGTCCCCGTCGAGCCGAAGGCGCCGACGGAGTAGGCGTTCGGGTGCGAACCCGGCGAGGAGACGGTGTCGCAGGCCGCCCCCGGTGAGGTGTTCCCGGCCGACCAGACACCGAAGATCCCGGCGGCGCTCCACGCCTCGTTGATCGCGGTGTAGAAGTCCGAGTAGGCGCCCTCTGCACTCGAGCCCCACGAGTTGTTCACGATGTGGGGGCGCTTCGAGACGTCCGGGTTCTCGCCGTTGCGGTCGGTGGGGGCCAGGACCCACCAGCCGGACTCGAGCAGGGTCTGGAAGCCGGTGTCCTCACAGCACCCGTTGGTCGCGATCCACTGCGCGTCCGGGGCGACACCGATCTGGTTGCCCGCGTCGTCGGCACCCACCATGGTGCCCATGGTGTGGGTGCCGTGCCCGTTGTCGTCGCACGGCGCGTCGTCGCAACCGGTCCGGGTGTTGAACCAGTTGTAGTCGTGGTCGAAGGTGCCGTCGGCGTTGGTGCCGCGGTAGGCACCGACCAGGGCGGGGTGGTCGAACTGGACGCCCGAGTCGATGTTTGACACGGTGATGCCTGCCCCGGTGGCGCCCTGCTCCCACGCCTCGGGGGCGTTGATGAAGTCGAGCCCCCACTCGACGTCGGAGTCCTCGGCGGCGGCCGCGGCCGCACCGGCCGTGGGCGGCAGCGGCTCGACCAGGCCCACGTCGGGGGTGTCGTGGATCTCCACGACACCCCGGTCGGCGGCCAGTTCCAGCGCGAGGTCCTCGGTGCCGCCCGTGACGAGGACGACGTTCGCCACCGGGAACGACTCGTAGTCCACGCCCGCTGCCTCGAGCTCCGGTGCCACCCTGGCGAGGGAAGCCGCGGCGTGCTCGGCGAGGGTGTCGTAGACGAACTGCCCCCGTTCGGTCCAGTCCGTGATGTCCGCAGCCGGCGCGAGGTCCGGCCGGTCGGCAAAGGCGATCCAGAAGTCCGTCGTCTGCTCGCTGCGGAACGCGTGACGCAGCTCCGGCACGATCTTGTCGGCCTCTGCTCCGGACTCTGTGGTGGGAGCGGCGGTGTGGGAGGGGCCCGGGACGGCCGACGCCGTCGGCGCACCCACTCCCAGTCCGGTCACCATGGCCAGGGACATCAGGACGGCTAGGCGTCTCATCAGGTTTCCTTTCGCACGCCAGCAGGTGGCGTTTGTCGGCGCGGGTCGCCGCTGGGTCCTACGGGGCTAGCTGGTGCTGCTCGGCACTCGTGGAGAGGTGGGGATCCGCGGGGACCGGGGAGGTTGTCAGAGGGGTTGGTAGGGGTCGCGCGGTGCAGGTTCGTGCTCACGACCCTGGGGAGGCGCACCCGCCGCCGTGTCCGTCGGGTCCGCTGGCGGCGCCGGGGTCGGTTCGGGGGCCTTCGGGCCGCGGTCGTTCTCAGGCATGCGCCCCTCCAGGGATCCGGATCATGGGTCCCCATGCTGGAGGGTGCGGTCGGGCGCCGCTATCCTGCGGATCCGTTAATCATCACGACCCGGACAGATATCCGGTGTCCTCGGCGAATACGCCGGTCTCGACGGCGCGCACGGCCAGCGCGGTGCGCGAGGGTGCGCTCAGCTTGCGCATCGCCGAGCGGACCTGCTGCTCCACCGTGGCAGGTGACTTGGACAGGATCCGACCGATCTCACGGTTGGTCTTGCCGGCCACCACGAGTCGGACCACCTCCAGCTCGCGGGGGGAGAGCCGGTCACCGTACCCACGGCGACCTCCCCGCCACGGGCGCGGCACGGCGGCGTCGTTGGCCCGCAGCTCCTGGGCGACCCGGTCGGCGTCCCCACGGGCGCCGAGCCGGAAGAGCTGCTCGTAGACCGCGGTCAGGAGCTCTCGGCCAGCCTGGTCTCCGCCGGCTGACAGCAGCGCCCCGGCCTGCCGCTCGCGGGCGAGCAGGGCGTCGTAGGGCCGCGGTAGCGCGTCCCAGGCCCGGGCCGCCCGGGCGAAGGCACGCGCTGTTCGGTGATGGTCTCCGTCGGCGGCCAGCAGCAGGGCGCGGCACAGGGTGAGTGCGGCGCGGGCACCTGGGGCGTTGCGGTGCCGGAGGCCCCTGGCCAGGCGGGTCGTCAGCCGGCGTGCTCCTGCGGGATCCCCGGCGGCGATCAGAGCCTCCACCCGCACCGGCGCGATCTCGGTGGCCCACACCCAGACCCGTTTCTCCTCCACCATGCGCAGGGGGCTCTCGGTGACGCGCAGCGCCTTGCCGGGCTCACCGTCACCGAGTGAGAGCCGCGCCAGTGCTGCTGCCGGTTCCAGGGTGTCGTCGAGCGCACCGAGGCGGGTCGCCTCGTCGAGGGCCAGTCGGAACTGCTCCTGGGCTGTTCGCCGGCGGCCCCGCGCCGCTGCGAGGCGGGCGCTGAGCCGGACGCTGGCCAGATAGGCCCCGGGTCGGTCGCGGTTCAGCTCGCCCAGCTCCTCGGCCCGCTCGGCGAGACCCTCCCATCGACCCGTGAACCAGTCCAGGTTCGCCTGTTCGAGGCGAATGTTGTTCTGCAGCCGCTCCGACTTCTCGGACTCGGCGAGCAGGAGCGCGTGCGCCAGGTGCCGGCCAGCGTCGGAGTAGCGGCCCCACAGCAGGGCACCGGTGCCGATGTTGGCATTGATCCGCGCGATGTCCAGTCGTTCGGCCGGGCTCGACGCGTCAGCGGGAAGGTCCGCGATCGCGTCCCAGGCCGCCTCCTCGCCGAGCATGAGCAGCGCGGCGGCGCGGTTGCCAGCCAGGGACAGGCGGTCGGCGGGGGAGTGGATAGCCGGCACGAGCTCGGCGGCACGCTGCAGCCACCGCAGGTGGGTGGACGCCGGCCACGGACCCGCGAAGGCCCAGCCCAGGTAGGTCATGACCTTGGCGGCCTCCACCGGGTCATGGCCGAGGTGGGCCACCGCCTGCTCGAGCTCGGCCAGCGCCGCCTCGGCCTCGCCGGTGTTGATCAGCAGCCGACCGAGGTAGTTGCGGATCTCCCCCTGCTGGCGGTCGCTGAGGTCGGTCGACTCGAGCGTGCGGCGCAGGGTGCGGACCAGGTGGTGGTAGATCTCGTCGACGGTCTCCCGCCGACCGAGGGCCGCGAGCGCCGCCGTCCGCGCGATTCTCGGCCGGTCGGACGGCGGGATGTCCGCCGTGGACAGCAGGTCGTCGAGGTGGAGGACCGCGGAGGTGTGGTCCCCCGAGTCGATGGCCCGGTGCGCTGTCTGCTCGGCATAGGTGACCCACGAGGAGTCGTCGCCGGCCTCCCGGAAGTGGCGGGCCAGCTGGGCGATCGGCTGCGGGCTGAGTCCGGCGAGCGCACGGCCGGCACGTCCGTGCAGCAGCCGCCGCTCCGGTGCGGGGATCGACTCGTAGACAGCGGTGGCGGCCAGGCCGTGCCGGAACCGCCACCGCCCGCGGTCGTCGCCGTCGAGGAGGCCGGCTGCGGCCGCATCGGCCAGGCCGGCACGGCACCCGGCGGGACCCAGCCCCGTGGTCGCGGAGATGACCTGCTCGCTGTGCGGCTCACCCAGGGCTGCCGCGGCGCGCAGCACGGCCTGGGCCGACGTCGAGAGCCTCCCGACCCGCTCCCGCGTGGAGTCGCGGACGGTCGGCGGCACCTGCAGGTCGCTCAGGCTCAGCCGGACCCACGTCCCGGCCCGGAACACGAGGTCGGCCCGGTCGCACAGCAGCCGTACCGACTCCTCGACGGCGAGGGGGATACCGTCGGTCCGTTCGTGCAGGAACGCGGCGAACTCCTCCGACATCGGTCGCCGGTCCAGCATCGAGGACACGAGTGACGCTGTCCCGTCCCGGTCCAGGGGTGCCAGGAGGATCCGCACCTGGGTGGTCCCGGCGGGTAGGCGGGACGACAGCCGCAGCAACAGCGACTGGTCGTCGAGGTCCTCGGGTCGGTAGGTGAGCACCAGGTCCGGCCGGTCGGCCTCGTGGCGGGAGGTGAGGAAGAGCAGGAACTCCAGCGTGACCTCGTCGGCCCACTGCACGTCCTCGACGACCAGCAGGTCGACCCCGAGTGCCCGGACCAGCTCGGTGAGGGCCCGGAAGAGCCTGTGCCGGGAGGCCGTGGCGTCGTCGAGGGGGCCGGGGGCCGGTGGGAGATCGGCGGACCACTCGGGGAACAGCGGCCGCAGTGCCCCGGCGAGCTCGGTGAGCACCACACCGGCCAGTGTCGGCTGGGCAGCGCGGAGGGCATCGACGACAGGTCCCAGCGTCAGTGACTCCCGGAACGGCGGGCACACGGCCATCAGCCGGGTCCGCCGGGCCGTCGGGTCAGCTGTGAGGGCCTCCTGCACCAGGCGGCTCTTGCCGATCCCGGCCTCGCCCTCCACCAGCACCACGGCCGGTGAGCGGGTCAACGCATCGGTCAGCGTCGTCAGCTGTCGGTCCCGTCCGACGAGCCTCGGTGCCGACACCGGGGGAACAACGGACGAGGAGGGTCCCTGGACCTGGGGCATGAGTCGTCAGAGCTCGAATCTCCCCGTCAACGGACCCGGGGCTGGTCAGTGGGGCCGTGAGCGAACCGCGGCGATGGCGTCTGCGGGACCACCGTCGCCCCGTCCGCAAAGTCACTGATCACGGTGTGGAGCATCCCGAGGGAGTCTGGCACACGCGCTCAGAGGGGGTCAGCCGTGAGCGGCGCGGAGCTACCCGGCCGTTTCTCGTCGCGCTCGTGACGTCTGGCTCGCCGTCACGCCCAGAGCGCCCAGGCCAGCAGCGCCCACGGCAGCAGCCCCAGCACGATGGCAGCCAGGGCCACGGCGAACACGGTGGGCTGGAACCTGAGGTGCCCGGGCAGAGCGCGGATCCGGACGGCGGCGTCGCCCTCCGCGGCGGCGTCGCTGAGTGTCGCCCGCGGGTGCCCCTGGCCGGCCATCGTCACCAGGGCGCCGCCCATCGCGCTGACGCCCACCCGGCGGGCCGCCTGCCGGTCGGCGAGCAGCTCGATCAGCAGGTGCACCTCGGCCAGGGCCGGCTCGCTGCGGACCCTGGCGGGCACCGTGCGGTGCAGCACGGTGAAGAACTCCAGCATGAGATCGTGCCGGGAGCGCACGTGGGCGTGCTCGTGGGCGAGCACGGCGTCCAGCTCGGCGGCGGACAGGGCGTTGACGGCGCCCTGGGTGAGCACGACGCGTGACTGCAGCCCGGGGAGGCAGTATGCCGAACGGCCGGGGTGGTCGAGCACGCGGAGCCTGCCGTCGGTCCGGCTGGCGACGACGTCGACGACGTGCCGCTGCTCCCGACGGTTGCTGCGCAGGGATCGTCCCACCAGGTGTCCCGAGCGCAGCAGCAGCACCGCCATGCCGCCGCTCAGCGCGACCGCGACCGCGAGGACCAGCGACAACCGGAGGGGTCCGTCGAGGACCGTGGGCGCGGCGTCGTCCGGGCTCACCAGCGACAGCGCGGCTGCAGGTGCGGTCAGCAGGGCTGCCGACACGCCCGTGAGGCCGGCGACCTGCCAGAGGGTCAGCGCGGCCGCCGGGGTCCGCCGCAACCAGCTGAGACGGGGGAGCAGCCGTGGCAGCAGGACGGAGGAGACGACGGCGAGGACGCCCAGGGCCAGGACCGGCAGCGCGGAGGACACTGCGTCGACCGGGTCAGCCGGCGTCCCGCTCGGTGACCTCGGCCAGGGCCGCCCGCAGGTCGGCGATCTCGCTGGGGGACGCCTCGCCCAGGAAGTGCAGCATCGCAGCCTTCCGGTCGTCGGCGTCCAGGGCCTCGAGGCTGCCCCGCATCGTCGCGGCCGTCATCTCCTCCCGCGAGGCCGCGGGGGCGTACTGCCAGGCCCGGCCGTCACGGGTGCGGGTGACCACCTTCTTCTTGCTCAGGCGGTCGAGCACGGTCATCACCGTGGTGTAGGCCAGGTCGCGGTCCTCCCCGAGGCGGGCGTGCACGTCACGCACACTCAGCCGGCCGTCAGCATCCCAGAGGACATCCATGACGGCGCGCTCCAGGTCACCAAGACTCGTTCCGAACGGCCACATGCTCCCAGGGTACGTCGCCGACGCACGATCTCCTACGCCGCGTAGTGGCCATCGGTCGGTCTCCGGACCGAGGTCGTCGCACGGTGGTCGTGCCGTCGCTCCCGAAGTGCAGTTGGATGTATACCCCTCATGGGTATATGGTGCTGCCACGGAGATACCTAGAGGGGGTATCTGTTGACGGAAGGAACGACCATGGAGACGCGTGAGTACCAGGTGACGGGCATGACCTGCGGACACTGCGAGATGTCGGTGCGCGAGGAGGTCGAGCAGATCGCGGGTGTGCAGGGCATCGAGGTCAGTGCGGAGACGGGGCGGCTCGTCGTGACCGCCGGCCAGCCGGTGGAGGATGCCGCGGTCCTCGCAGCGGTGGACGAGGCCGGCTACCAGGCGGTGCGGGTCTGATGAGCGTCGCCGCCCGACTCGGGCTGTACGGCGCAGGCCTGGTGGTGGTCTTCGCGGCCTCCGCCGGCGTGGCGAGCGTCGTCGTCCCCGAGGAGACCGTGCAGTCCTGGACCCAGCAGGTCGAGGGTCCCGAGCAGGTCGACACCGACCACTGATCACGACCCGCGCACGATGCGCGAGAGAGAGGTTTCATGATGTCTGCAGCACCGGCTCCGCAGGGGGTGGGCTCGTCCGTCGAGCTCATGATCGGCGGGATGACCTGCGCCTCGTGCGCCATGCGGGTCGAGAAGAAGCTCAACAAGCTGGACGGCGTCACCGCGTCCGTGAACTATGCCACCGAGAAGGCCCAGGTCACTGTGCCCGAGGGGACGGATGTCGCGGCGCTGATCGCCGAGGTCGAGAAGACCGGCTACACCGCTGCCCTGCCCCGGGCCGAGGAGTCGGCCACGCACGAGGACCAGGACGGTGAGGACCCGGAGCTGACGGCGCTGCGGCACCGCTTGATCGGCGCGGTGGCGCTGTCCGTGCCGGTCATCGCGATGTCGATGGTCCCGGCCCTGCAGTTCACCAACTGGCAGTGGGCCTCCCTGACCCTGACCGCACCCGTCGTGGTGTGGGCGGCGTGGCCGTTCCACCGTGCGGCGTGGACCAACCTGCGCCACGGCGCGGCGACCATGGACACGCTGATCTCGGTCGGCACGTCGGCGGCGTTCCTCTGGTCGCTGTACGCGCTGTTCCTCGGCACGGCCGGGGTCCCGGGGATGACGCACCCGTTCGAGCTGACCGTCGCACCCACCGACGGTGCGGCCAACATCTACCTGGAGGTCGCTGCCGGGGTGACGATGTTCATCCTGGCCGGACGCTACTTCGAGAAGCGGTCCAAGCGCCAGGCCGGGGCGGCGCTGCGTGCGCTGCTGGAGCTGGGCGCCAAGGACGTGGCGGTGCTCCGCGACGGTGTCGAGACCCGCGTGCCGACTGCCGAGCTGGCGGTGGGTGACGAGTTCGTCGTCCGTCCCGGCGAGAAGATCGCCACCGACGGCGTCATCACCTCCGGCAGCTCGGCGGTGGACGCCTCCATGCTCACCGGCGAGTCGGTGCCCGTCGAGGTCACCGAGGGTGATCCGGTCACCGGCGCCACCACCAACGCGGGCGGTCGACTGGTCGTGCGGGCGACCCGGGTCGGCTCCGACACCCAGCTGGCCCAGATGGCCAGGCTGGTCGAGGAGGCGCAGTCCGGCAAGGCCGAGATCCAGCGCCTGGCCGACCGGGTCTCCGGGGTCTTCGTGCCGATCGCGATCGCGATCGCCGTGGCCGCCCTGGGCGCGTGGATCGGTGCCGGCTTTCCGCTGAGCGCCGCCTTCACCGCCGCGGTCGCGGTGCTGATCATCGCCTGCCCCTGCGCCCTGGGGCTGGCCACCCCCACCGCCCTCCTGGTCGGCACCGGGCGGGGCGCCCAGCTGGGCATCCTCATCAAGGGCCCGGAGGTCCTGGAGTCCACCCGCAAGGTGGACACCGTGGTGCTGGACAAGACCGGCACCGTGACCACCGGCAAGATGGCCCTCACCGACGTCATCACCGGCCCCGGCGTGGACCGGGCCGAGCTGCTGCGCCTGGCCGGCGCGCTGGAGGACGCCTCCGAGCACCCCATCGCCCAGGCCATCGCCAAGGGCGCGGTCCAGGAGGTCGGCACCCTGCCGGCACCCGAGGACTTCACGAATGTCGAGGGCCAGGGCGTCCAGGGCATCGTCGACGGCCACGCGGTCCTCGTGGGCCGGGAGTCGCTGCTGGCCGACTGGTCCCAGCACCTCACCCCGGAGCTGGCGGTCGCCAAGGCCGACGCCGAGGCGCAGGGCAAGACCGCGGTCGCTGTGGGCTGGGACGGGGTGGCCCGCGGGGTGCTGGTCGTGGCCGACACGCTCAAGCCCACCAGCGCCCAGGCGATCCGCCAGCTCAAGGACCTGGGCCTGACCCCGATCCTGCTCACCGGCGACAACAGGACCGTCGCCGAGCAGATCGCCGCCGAGGTCGGCATCGAGCAGGTCGTCGCCGAGGTCCTGCCCCAGGACAAGGTCGAGGTCGTCACCGGGCTCCAGGCGCAGGGCAAGGTCGTCGCGATGGTCGGCGACGGGGTCAACGACGCCGCCGCACTCGCCCAGGCCGACCTCGGCCTGGCCATGGGCACCGGCACGGACGTGGCTATCCAGGCCGCCGACCTCACCCTGGTCCGTGGTGACCTGCGCAGCGCCGCCGACGCGATCCGCCTGTCCCGCAGGACCCTGGGCACCATCAGGACCAACCTGTTCTGGGCCTTCGCCTACAACACGGCCGCGATCCCGCTGGCTGCCCTGGGCCTGCTCAACCCCATGCTCGCCGGTGCGGCGATGGCGTTCTCGAGCGTCTTCGTCGTCGGCAACAGCCTGCGACTGCGGTCCTTCCGGAGCCGGGCCGACGCCCCGGTGACCCGCTGACACCACTCGAGACCACACCAGCAAGGAGCACACCATGACCACCATGACGACCCCGCCGGAGTCCACCGTCGACCCGCACACGGGTCACGGCTACATCACCGACAAGGCGCGCTACCTGGCGCGGCTGAAGCGGATCGAGGGCCAGGCCCGCGGCCTCCACCGGATGGTCGACGAGGAGCAGTACTGCATCGACATCCTCACCCAGGTCAGCGCGCTCACCAACGCGCTGCAGGGGGTGGCCCTCGGCCTGCTCGACGACCACCTGAAGCACTGTGTCGTGGATGCCGCCCGGGCCGGCGGACCGGCCGGGGAGGACAAGCTCAGAGAGGCCTCGGACGCCATCGCCCGGCTGGTCCGCTCCTAGCAGGTCCGCACGGCCTCACCCCGTGCCAGGCACGGGGTGAGGCCGTCACCCGCTGTAGCCGCGGGGGTTGCCCTGCTGCCAGCGCCAGGTGTCGGCACACATGTCCTCGACGGTGTGCTCGGCACGCCAGCCGAGCTCCGCCTGCGCCCGCGAGGGGTCGGCATACGAGGCGGCGACGTCGCCGGGACGGCGGGCCACCACGTCATACGGCACCGGCCTGCCGGAGGCCTGCTCGAAGGCGGCGACCAGCTCCAGCACGCTGGTGCCGCGCCCCGTCCCCAGGTTCCACACCGACAGCGGCTCGTCGGTGACCGCCAGCCTCTCCAGCGCCGCCAGGTGCCCGCGGGCGAGGTCGACCACGTGGATGTAGTCCCGGACGCCGGTGCCGTCGGGGGTGTCGTAGTCGTCACCGAACACCTGGAGCCGCTCGCGCCGGCCCACAGCGACCTGCGCGATGAACGGCATCAGGTTGTTGGGGATCCCGGCCGGGTCCTCCCCGATCCGCCCGGACGCGTGCGCGCCGACCGGGTTGAAGTACCGCAGCAGCGCGATCCGCCACCTCGGGTCGGCGGCGGCCACGTCGCGCAGGATCTGCTCGATCATCACCTTCGTCCAGCCGTAGGGGTTGGTCCCCGACGTCGGCAGGTCCTCGGTCATCGGGACGGGCGCGTCCCCGCCGTAGACGGTGGCGGAGGAGGAGAAGACGAGGCGGTGCACGGCATACTCCTGCATCGCCCGGACCAGGGAGATGGTGCCGCCGAGGTTGTTGTCGTAGTACTCCAGCGGTTGCTCGACGCTCTCCCCGACGGCCTTCTTGCCGGCGAAGTGGATGACCGCGTCGAAGTGGTGGTTGGCGAACACCTTGAGCAGGCCGTCGTGGTCGCGCAGGTCGAGCTCGTGCACGACGAGGTCGTCCTGGTGGGTGAGCTCCCGCACCCGGTCGACCGCCGCGGGCACCGCATTGCTGAAGTCGTCCACGACGACGACGTCGTGGCTGGTCGCGAGCTCGACGATCGTGTGGGAGCCGATGAAGCCGGCGCCGCCGGTGACCAGGACCTGCTGTCTCATGACCCGATCCTGTCAGGTGCGTGAGGACGCGGACAAGGTCGAGCTCCCGTTGACCACATGGCCGTCGTGCAGCTCGACGAGCCGGTCCGCGCGCTCCATCAGGATCGGGTCGTGCGTGGACACCACGGCGGCGATGCCGCGCTCGTGGGTCAGCTCGGAGAGCAGGTCCATGATCGTGGCGGCGGTGTCGGAGTCGAGCTGACCGGTGGGCTCGTCCGCGATGAGGATCTGCGGGTCGCCCACCAGGGCGCGGGCGATGCCGACCCGCTGCTGCTGACCGCCGGAGAGCTCATAGGGGCGCTGCGTGCCGTGCTTGCCCAGCGACACCTGGTCCAGCGCCCGGGCCACCCGCTCGGAGCGCTCGGCGACGGGGGTGTTCTTGAGCCGCAGCGCGACCTCGACGTTCTCGGCCGCGGACAGCACCGGCACGAGCCCGAAGCTCTGGAAGATGTGCCCGACCATCTCCCGGCGCACGGAGAGCACGTCGTTCTCCCGCAACTCGGAGAGCACGCGTCCGTCGCCGAGCAGGACCCTGCCGGTCGTCGGCCGGTCCAGGCCGCCGAGGATGTTGAGCAGCGTGGTCTTGCCGGAGCCGGACGGCCCTCGCACGACCGTGAGCTCGCCGGGGTGCACCTCGACGTCCACGTCGACGAGCGCGTGCACCTGCGCCGCGCCCCTGCCGAAGGTGCGGGAGACCTGCTCGGCCCTGATCAGGTAGCTCACCGGTCCACCTCCGGTCGGCGGAACGCGGCGTCCGGGTCGTCCTCGGCCGGTGGCCGGTGCCCCATCGCGGTGGCACCGCCAGAGCCGGTATGCCGAGGGGCCGGCTTCTCCTCGACCCGGTCGGTGGGTGCGGGGTTGGCGGACGGCTCGCCGGGGGGTGTGGGGTCGGACTGTGCGTCCTGGTGGTGCGGCTCGGGCTCGACCGGGCGGTTGCGCTCGGCGTCCGGCCAGACACCCACGTGGTCGGGTTCCAGCTCCAGGCGGACGCGGTCGCGCAGCCCCAGCTCGGTGACGTAGCCGCTGGGCAGCTGCATCCGTCCGGCGCGGTCGATCACGGTGTACTCCTGCGCGACCAGGTGCTCCACGCCGTGCTCGTCGACCTCGGTGTGCCGCAGCACCTCGGTCGAGGTGCGGCCGTCCCGGATCTGGACGGTGCGGCGGACGTGGTCGGCGATGGTCGGGTCGTGGGTCACGATGAGGACGGTGACGCCGAGCTGCTCGGAGGCCTCCCGCATCGCGTCCAGCACGACGGCGGACATGGCGTCGTCCAGCTCACCCGTCGGCTCGTCGGCGAGCAGCACGGCCGGGTTGTTGGCGACCGCCGTCGCGATCGCCACGCGCTGCTGCTGACCGCCGGACATCTCCGCGGGACGGCGCCCGCTGACGTCGGAGACGCCGAGCAGCTCGAGCAGCTCCCCGACCCGCTCGCGCTTCTCGCGCGCGTTGCTGATCAGCAGGGGGAGCGCGACGTTCTCGGCAGCGGTGAGGAACGGCATCAGGTTGCGGGAGGTCTGCTGCCAGACGAAGCCGACCGTGTGCCGCTGGTAGTGCACGCGCTGCGCCCGCGACATGGACCCCAGGTTGACGCCCGCGACAGTGGCCCGGCCGCCGGTCGGCCGGTCCAGCCCCGAGAGGATGTTGAGCAGCGTGGACTTCCCGGAGCCGGAGGCGCCCACGAGGGCGACCACGTCGCCCGGTTCCACGCGCAGGTTGAGGCCCTGCAGCGCCTGGATCTCCACCCCCTCGGTCGAGTAGATGCGGACCAGGTCCTCGCACAGGATGTCCGGACCGCCGTGGTCGCGGGCCGCTGCGCTCCGCGGCGCGGTCCGGGTGGCGTTCTGGGTGGTCGTCATGCTGACTCCTTCATCTCAGGTGCCTACCTCTCCTCGCCCCGGCGGAGCTGGTTGACCAGGTCGGCCCGGCCGGACAGTGCTGCCGAGACCGCGATCGCCACGGCGACCGTCCCCAGGATGCCCAGGACCACCGGCCCCAGGACCGTCCAGTCGAGCGCCAGGGCGGGCTGCGTGCTGCCGCCGGTCAGGCCGGTCAGGTCGATCGCCCGCAGCAGCAGCCAGGGCACGATCACGCCGAGGGCCGCGCCCACGGCGAACGCCATGGCCACCAGCGGTCCCAGCTCCCAGGCCGTGAGGGCACGGGCCTGCCGCTGGCTCAGGCCCAGCGTGCGGAGGACCGCGAACAGCGACGTGCGGACCGAGGCGCCCATGAGCTGCACGAACAGGACGGCGAGCACGGTCAGCACCGTGGTCGCCAGGACGGCGGCCGCAAAGAACCAGAGCATGGTGCCGGTGACGGGGGCCTGCTGGAAGGTCGCGAGCTCCTTCTGCGGGGTCTCCGCCAGGGCGTTGGGGATGGCCCCGTTGAGGGCGGTCACCAGCTCCTCGACCTGCCCGGGGTTGCTCGCCGCCACCAGCGCCACCTCGCCGGAGGGCACCGAGCCGCCACCGGCCTCCCAGGCCGCGCGGTCCACCACGAGGAACTCGCCGCGGGTGCGGACCCCCGGGAGGTCATCGACGTGGCCGACCACCTCGACCGCCCCGAAGCCCTCGAGCGAGGCGGTGCCGGAGTCGCCGGCCAGCGCGCCCCCGGTGAGCACCGACGTGGTCGAGGGGTCCGCGAAGAGCGCTCCGGGCAGCGGGTCCAGTGGGGTGTCGGCCCATACCTCCGGCAGGGTGCTGTCGACGATGTAGACCGAGAGGCCACGTGCCGAGACGTCGCCGGACAGGTCCATGGTCTGGGACGCGGCCCGGACCGCGGCGACCTCCTTGACACCGTCGACCGCGCGCACCGTCGCCAGGTCCTCCTCGGTCCAGGAGGGCCCGGACAGGCGCACATCTGCCCCCGCTGTCCGCCAGACGGCCGACTCCGCACCGGTGCTGATCGTGGAGGCCAGGACGGAGGAGAGCACAGCCACGGACACCCCGAGGATCACGGCCAGGGCGGGGACCACCCCACCGGCCGGGTCGCGCACGGCGCGGGCGGCACCCAGGAAGTTCGTGAGCCCCGGACGCCGGCGGAACACCGCCATCAGGGCGTGCACCGGAGCGGGGTACAGCCGCAGCGTGAGCACGCAGGCAGCCAGTGCGAGCAGCACCGGTGTCCCCGCCATCAGCACGTCGACGCCCGTGTCGACCTGGACCGCAGAGACGGTCTCCGCCGCCTCGCCGGAGGCAGCCGGCACCTCGGCGACCCCCGTGAGCCCACGGTCGAACAGGCGCCAGAGAGCGAGCCCCGCCAGGGCCAGCACGACGACCTCCACGAGCACGCGCACCCGGCCGGCACCCTTGCTGCGGAGGTCCCGTCGGCTGCTCCGGGTGGCGGTGCTCGTCGTCAGGGCGAGCAGCGCGGCAGGGGCCAGTCCGATCAGGGCCACCGGCACCCACTCGGTCCAGCCGCTGGCAGGGAGGTCGACCAGTCCGGCCGCGTAGTGCCCGATGACCGCCGCGGGGACACCCATGGCCAGGCCCTCCAGGGCCATGACCCCGCGCACCTGCCCCGGTGACCCGCCGCGTGCCGTCGCCAGGGCCAGGGCCGGCTGTCGGCGGGAGACGATGAGGCGTGACGCCAGCGCGAAGACGGCGAGGGCGACCCCGATCGGCCCGGCCGCGACCACCGCCAGGATGGAGGCGGTGGCCCGTTGCTGCTGGGAGAGTGCCTCGAAGGTGCTCAGGATCTCGGTGCCGAAGGTCGTCTGGACCGGCGGGAGGGACAGCTCGATGTCGGGGCTGTTGAAGGTGGTGTCCCACCCCTCGGGGCCCTCGGGGACCCGCAGGTCCTGCTGGGTGGCGCTCAGCTGGATGAGCTGGGCGGTGACCACGTCCACCTGGTTGCCCGGAACGGCGCTGCCGTCCAGCGGATAGAACAGGTGCATGTTGTTGTTGGTGATGGGTCCGGTCGAGCCGGGACTGGCCGGGGGCAGGTATGCCGTCACGTAGGCGTGCAGGCCGCTGTCGCCGGAGAAGATCTCACCGACCGAGATGGAGTTGGGCATGTGCGCCCACCGGGGCGCCTCAGGGTCCTTCGGTGTGAACGTGCCGGTGACCAGCAGGTCCTCGAACGCGTCACCCGCCTCGAGGTTGAGCCGGGTGGCGGCCTCCTCGAGCAGCAGCACCTGCACGGGGCCGCTGGCGGTGCCGTCGGCGATGCTGTCGGCGGGCAGCTGCGGGCTCTCGTTGAGGACGACCTCCGGCCAGGTGCCGGAGACCAGGTCGACGTGCTCCTCCAGCTGGGGGTCGACGCGCTGCTGGATGTGCACCCGGGCGAACTCGGTGCCGTCCGGCGGCACGAGTGGGGTGTCGTTCTTGCCCAGCTCGACGAAGAAGTCCCCCTCCTGCAGCATCGAGCGCAGCGGCTCCGGCTGGGCCTGCCGGCTCCGCTCCAGGCCCTCGATGAGGGAGCCCCAGGTGTCCTCCGCGCTGGTGTACGCACGGTTCGGCTCGGGCACGATCGTGGCGGACCAGAACGCCGTGAGGTCCCGCTGCTGTGCCGAGAGCGCCTCGACCCGGTAGGGCACCTGGCGTCCGTTCATGTCGAGGATATAGCGGGGCCACAGGGTCGAGGCCAGGGCGACGAGCGCCACGAGCAGGGCCAGCAGGAGGGAGGGCCAGGGGTCGGCCAGGAACTGTCTCAGGATGACCCTGGCGCGGCCCGGCACGTGGGTCTGCGAGTGGCGGCTCACCGGATCTCCTCCCGGTACTCGGTGTCGAGCGCCTGGCCGCGGACCGTCGCGTAGAGCACCGCGAGCAGCAGCACGAGCGTGGCGAGCAGGGCTCCGAGCAGCGCAGCCCAGAGCGGGACCTCCAGGGCCAGCGGGGCCGGCAGCTCGGCCTGACCGGCCAGGGTGGTGCTGCGGGCCAGCTCGGGCACCACCAGCCAGCCGACGAGCCAACCTGCCAGGAGCCCCAGGCCGATCGAGGCGAGCACCACCGAGAACAGCTCGGCCGTCCGTGCCCGGGCCTGGCCTCCCGGTGTCATCCCCAGGGCGCGGAGGACCGAGACCTCGGCGCGGCGCACCCGGAGCAGGTTGGCCGCGACCGCCCCGATGCCGGTGACCGCGAGGAGCACCGCTCCCGCGGCGGCGACCCAGAAGACCAGCCGGACGGCGCTGGCGGCGTCCGTCACCGACACGTCGCCGGGACCGGAGGCGGAGGCGATGCCGGGGAGCTCGCGCACCCGCTCCAGCGCCGCGTCGGGGTCGCTGCTCGACGCCCACACCTGCGTCGGCGCGCCCAGCGTCTCGCCGGTGCGCGAGAGGTGTCCGCTCAGGGCGGCGGTGTCGATGAGGACACTGTGCGGGGCCGTGGAGCCGGGCACGGCGGTCACGATGGCCGCGACCTCGGCCGGGATGTTGCGCCCGAGGGCCTGCACCGTGATCGGCATCCCCACCTCGAAGTTGCCCGTCGCGGCGAGCGAGTGGGTGATCGCGACGGGGACACCGGGCCCGGCCGGGGCGGCGACCGCGTCGTCGGGCTCCTCGCCGTCGGTGTCGGCGGTGGTGCCACCTGTGGGTTGCTCCGGAGCAGCGGTCGTGGCGCCGGGCGCAGGTGCCGACCCGGTCTCCAGTCCCGGCGCGCGCAGCTGCACCACCCCGACGGCCTCGTTGCGGAAGGTGGTGGTGTCCTCGCGCCCCGTGGTGCCGGTCAGCACCAGCCCGTCCTGGCCACCGCCCGCGAGGGTGCCGGTGGTGGGCGAGGGCGTGTCCTGCTCGACCGGCCACTCGCCCGGGATCGGCGTCACCCACGCGCCCAGGGCGTCGTCGGCCATCAGGTTGGTGCCGCTGTCGCTGTCGCCGCTCGTGGTCAGCCCGGTGACCGCTGCCTCGTAGTCGTAGAAGCGGCCGGTCTGGGGCAGGCCCAGGTCGATGCCCACGAGGCTCCGCCCGGGGGCGGCCGCCACCGGCACCGGCACGGTCACGCGGGTCGTGGAGGGGCTGGCACTCACCTGGGGGACGCCAGGGGGTTCGCTCAGCCCGACGTCGAACTCGAACGGCATGGCGGGGGTGTCCACCCGCAGCAGGGTGCTGCTCGGCTCGTCCCAGAACCACAGGACGGCAGTCAGCTCCTTGGCCTGGGTGAACTCCCGCAGCTCGAGTGCCGCCTGGTCCTCCGCGAGCTGGTCGGCAAACTCGACGAAGTCCGGGTCGGAGGGGTCGCCGCCCCCGCCCTCGAGGGTCTGCTGCCTCGTGAACTCATAGGTGTGGTCGACCGCGGCCTGCAGGTCCTCCGGCGGAGCGACCGTGAGCTCCACCGTGAGCTCCAGCCCGGTTGCCCCCGCAGGCAGGGCGATCGTGGCCTCGGGCTGTGCCGGCCCGCGGAGGGCCGCGGTCACCTCGGGCACGTCGAGCACCCCGTCGGGCACGCTGACGGCGTGACCGAGCTGGTCGATCGGCAGCACGGTGGAGGACACGATGGTGCTGCCGACGCGGCCGTCGGACAGCCACACGGGGGCGCTGGCGTCGATGCCGTCGGTCCCGGCCAGGGTGGGCACGGCGGGCAGCATGGTCTGGGACACGGGTGCCGGGGCCACGGTCGCCCGGAGGTCCGCGCCGCGACCGAGGGCGGAGATGCCCTCGCGCAGCTGGGCGGAGGTGCCGGCATACAGCCCCGACGCGGTGGTCGCACCGACCGCGAGGACGGTGAGGACGACCGGGACGGCATAGACCACGATGCGGCGGGAGACCTGGGCCGAGACCAGGTGGGTGAGCAGCCCACGGGAGCTGCGGCTGCTGGCCTCGACGAGGCGGCCCACCGGGCCCAGGACCGTCGTGGCCAGCAGGGCGGCCGCCGCGAGCAGCAGAGCCGGGGCCGCACCGGCGACCAGGTCGGTGCGCAGCGTGCCGTCGGGGTTGGTGACCAGCGGCGACCCGTAGCGGCTCAGCTGCCACCAGGAGATGGCTGCCGCGCCGAGGGTGAGGACCATGGTGCCCAGGGCCGCCACGGTCCGGGTCCGTCCCGACCGGTCGGTGGCCGTGCGCGCGGAGAGGGAGCGCACCTGCAGCACCGCGACGACCACGAGGGCGGCCAGCACGGCGACACCGGCTGCGATCCCCGTGCGGACCACGATCCCGGTCTGGAGCTCGCCGGCCGGCACCAGCTGCATGACTCCCAGCGCGGCCAGGGTGCCGAGCGCGGCGGCGAGCACGGCGACGGCGACGGACTCGATGACCGACCAGGTCAGGAGCTGACCGCGCGAGGCGCCGCGCGCGACCATCAGCTCCACCTCGCCGGCCCGGGCCTCGGCCTGCAACCGGGCGATCTGCACGATCGCGATCAGGCTGACCAGGAGCAGCAGGGTGACCGGCACGAGGTTGAGTGCGCGGGCGGTGGCCAGGTTCCGGGAGGCGGCAGAGGCGGTGGGCGCCAGGTCACCCTCGACGGTCACGCCACGGACCTCGACCTCAGGGGTGCGCAGGGAGCTGTCCAGGGCACCGGCGACCGCGGCGAGGCGGGGCATGTCCGCGGGCAGGACACGCTCCGCGTCGGGCTGGACGGTGAACCGCACGAACGGGGTGTCACCGAAGCTGGTGGTGGCTGCCTCTGGAACGACCAGCGGACCGGTCTCGGAGTCGGAGCTGCCGGCCTCGATGAGCGGGTCTCCGAACCAGAAGGCCTCCCGCGCGTCGACCGGACGCCAGACCGCCGTGATCTCGACCGTGGCGCCGCTGACGTCCAGCCGGTCGCCCACGCCGACCTCCCACTGGGCGGCGGCGCCCTCGTGCAGGGCCCCCTGCACGGGAGCGCTGTCCCCGGGCTCGGGCCAGGTGCCCTCGACCACCTCGATGCGGTCGGTGAAGTCGGGGTCCTGCGGGGACAGGGCCGGGCCGGCCATCACGATGAGCCGACCCTCGTGGTCGGCGACCGCTCGCGGCTCGGAGACCACCGTGCGCTGCACGTGCACCTCGGTCGGTGCGAACTCCTCGCGGATGATCCGTTCAGCGGCAGCGGCCTGTGCGCCGGGGTCCTCCGCGAGCCTGGTCTGCACCCGGATGCCGGCCTCGGTCGGGTCCGGAGCGCTCAGGGCCTGCCGCGCCGCGGTCGTGGCCGCCGCCTCGGAGTAGCCCAGTGTGCCGGCGATGATGGCCGTGGTCCCGGCCGCGAGGACGAGGATGGTGAGCAGCAGTCCGAGGCCGGCGCGGGCGCGCTTGACCACCAGGGCGAGCACGCCCATCCGTTCCCCTCTCCTGCGACCGTGCAGAACTCCCGGACCGACCCCTGGTCCTCGGGAGACCATCGCACGCACACGCGGGCGTGGCAATCAATTTCCCCAAGCGTTGCCAATTCGTGATCCCCTGCGTTGCCTGCTCCTGCTCACCGCCCGCGACGAGTCCAGCGGCTAGGTCAGCGGAGCGGGAGCGACCGGGAGCGGCCACGGAACTCGGCGACCAGGGTGCCGTCGTCCTCACGGGTCACGGTGACGTCGGTGAGGCCGTTGCGCCCGTAGGTGGCGCGCTCCCGTGCGGTGGCCACCAGCACGTCGCCGAGACGGGCGGCGGCGACGAACGTGATGTCGCACGCCGCGGCGACGGTCGGGGTGCCGCCCGCGTTGCAGGCCAGGGCAAAGGCCGAGTCGGCGAGGGCGAAGACGAACCCTCCGTGACACAGCGCGTGCCCGTTGACCATGGCGTCGGTCACGGTCATCCGTGCGGTCGCCCGGCCGAGACCCTCGTCGTGAGTGACGTCGACGAGCTCGATGCCCAGACCGGCCGAGGCGCGGTCGTCGGCCCACATGGCGCGCACGTGCTCGAGGTCGCCCACAGGCGTCACCAGGTCGTGACCATGCCCTGCGGCGTGAGCCGGGGCTGCGGTCGGGTCACGTGCAGGGCGCGCTCACTCACCCAGTGCTCACCGAGGACGTCCTCGGGCACCCGGTCCAGGCCCACGCGGAGGGCCCGCTCCAGGGTCCTGGTCCGCCAGATCTCCAGGCCCTGCGCCCCGCCCCACGCCGGCAGCGTGCGCACCACCCGGACCTCCTCGGAGAGCAGTCCCAGGCCGGCGGACAGACTGCCCTGCCCGAGGACGACGCCGGGCGGGACCACCACGGTGAACGGGCTGGGGAAGCCGCTCGCCACGTCCCGGCGGTCGGCGGTGACCTCCACCCGCGACTCCGCCGCGACGTAGTCGTGCCACCAGCTGGGCAGGCCGCCGTCGTCGACGACCGTCACGGCCAGGTCGGTCACGTCGCTGGCCAGGACCGAGTCGACCGTCAGGAGCAGCCGCTCGGCCTGCCACTCCTGCGTCAGGTCGGTGCCGGTCACGTCGATGACGGCCCGCACCATCGGCACGCTCCAGCGACGGCCGGTGTTCTGCGTGCGGAACATCGGCACCGGCAGGTGGTTGGCCGCGAGCCCGAGACGTTCCTTCTTGATCTCGCCACCGCGGCTGGCGAAGTTGCGCGAGCCCTGGTGCCACGAGCGGGCCTGCTCCTCCGGGACGATGACGCAGCCGGAGGTGAACGCGCGGTAGCCGAACTCGGTGTCGACGATCCCCCGCAGCCCGAAGGAGGCGAAGCCGCCGCAGCGGTCGTAGGCGGCGCGCCGCAGGGAGACCGTCGCCCCCACCACCGCGAGGAAGGCGTCGTCGACGTCGTGGGTGAGGTTGTCCTGGTCCCGGATCAGGTCCTCCTGCCACGCGTGCGTGCCCTGCCGGCGGCCCTCCACGAGGGCGGCCACCCCGGTGCCTGAGGCACCGGCCGCGGCGATCGACTCCGGGGTCAGGTCGTCCACGGCAACGAACCACTTGTGACCCAGCACCACCGCGTGGTCGCACACGTGGTGCCACCGGGCGTGCGCCTCGACGTGCCGGGGGTCGGCGAGCATGTCGGAGTCGAGGAAGAGCACGATGTCCGAGTCGCTCGCCAGGGCCCCGGCGTGGCGCGCGGCGCCGGACCCGTGTGACTGGGCCTCGTCCCGGCGCACGACACGCGTCCCCGCAGGCGCCAGGTCGGGCAGGACCAGCGGCGGCTCGGAGGAGTCGTCCACCACCACGACCTCGAGCAGGTCGGCCGGGTAGGTCTGGTGGACGAGGGCAGCCAGGGTGCGGTCCAGCTCGGTCTGGTTGTCGCGGGCCGGGAGGACGACGCAGACGCTGTCGGTGGGTGTCCACTCCCCGAGCGCGGGCACCGGCAGACTGGTCCAGCGCTGACCCTCGACCGTCGTCTCCTGCATGCTCTTCTCCACTGTCTCGTCGGTCGGGCCGTGGCAACTCTAACCGCCGGGGATGGCAGGATCGCGGGGTGGAGTTCCTCGTCCTCAACAGCAGCATCCTGTCGCCGCGCGGCTTCCGGCCGCGCGTCAGCGGACCCCGCGAGGGCCAGCAGGTCGCACCCCGGCGCCTGTGGGGGACCGACGACGTCGCCGCGCTCCGCGAGGCCCCGTTCGTCCGGGTGACACCGGACGGCGAGCCCGGTGAGCGGCAGGTCCGGCCCGTCCTGGAGACAGTGGTCGCGCTCGCGCTGGCCGGCGTCCCGGTGACCGGGGACGGCCTCCCGGGGCCGGTCCGCGAGCGGCTGGACCCCACCCTCCTGGAGGTCATGGACCGGATCGGTCCCGACAGTGTCAGCGACGCGGGCGAGCGTGAGCTGGCCTCGCTGGCCCTGCGCCGTCGGGCGTGGCAGGTCGCGGGTTACCGGCCGCCCCCCACCCCGGTGCCCCCCACCGTCCTGGTCCTGCTCCCCGACGGTGACCTCCCGGCATACCTCCTGCAGGACCTCGCCGCCCAGGAGACGACCGGTCTGACGGTGCGCCGGCGCGCGGTCTCCGCGGAGGACGAGGAGGAGGTCCTCCGCGAGGAGCGGGCCACGGGCGCCGTCTATGTGACCCGGATGGATCCGGGGCTGCGCTACGGGCCGCACCACCTGGCCGACCTGGTGCACGCCCTGGCCCACAGCGGTGCCCGGGTGGCGCTGAGCCCCCCGCGGTTCCTGCCGTGGCGGCACGGCGCCTGGCTCGAGGACGGGTCGGGCGCGACGGAGGCCCCGGCGGGGAGCGGCCTGCCCGGTGGGTCACTCTGGTATGCCGTTGACGGCGCCACCGAGCCGGTGGCCGGGGAGCAGGGGTATGCCGTGCACGGCGCCAACGCGGTCCCGGCCGGTGAGCCGGACGAGACGGCAGTGACGGGGCCGGCCCCGCTGCGGCTGCACCGGAGCCTGCCGCGGGTCCTCGCCTGGCTCGGGGCGGACGACAGCTTCCCGGCGGCGGCCCCGGGGCCGGTCGCCCCGTCCTACTTCGCGCTGCCCCGCAGCGGCGACCCGGTCCGTGCCCGCAGCTCGGTCACGGCCTCGGACAGCTGAGCCGCCCGCGCGTCGAAGGTGTGCTCCGTGCGGATGCGGGCGCCCAGCGCCCGCCGGGCCTCGGCCCGCTCGGGTGACTCGGTCAGCTGAGCGGCCACCAGCTCGGCCAGGTCCGTGCCCTCACCGAAGGTGAGGACCACGTCACCGAACACCTCCTCCACCTCGGGGAGGTAGTCACTGATCACCCGCGCGTCGCAGGCCGCGAGGTCGAACAGCCGGTTGGACAAGATGCCCAGGTCGCGCATGTCGTCCCAGTGGTCGTTGAGGACGACGCCGGCCGCGCAGTAGACGCCCGGCAGCTCCTCGTTGGGGATGTACGGAGCCTGCCAGGCACCCTCCGGCAGCAGCCCCTCCCAGCGCAGCCCGTAGACGGCGGGCACGATCCCGCTGTCGAGCGCGGCGGCCACGCTCGGGCGCAGGCCCCGGGCGTTGGCGACGGCCAGCACCTGGTGGGCCCGGCGGCGGTCCGGCTCCACCGGGTGGAACCGGTGGTGGTCGGTGCACTGCAGCATCGGCAGGACCGGGCGCCCCAGCCGCTGGGTCATCGCCCCGCACCAGCGAGGGGAGGCGCCGAACACCAGGTCGTAGTCGGACAGCTCACCGGCGGTGACCCGGTCGGGGTGGCTGATCACCCAGGACACGTTGGTGTGGCCCGGGTTCACCTCGTAGACGGAGACGCCCCGCATCTGCAGGACCACGTCGTCCAGGACGCTGCTGGGGCGGTACCACTCGCCCTTGCAGTCGATGCTGACCTCGTGGCCGAGACGCTCCAGGGAGGCCTTCAACGATCTCGCGAAGTGCCAGTCACCCCAGTTGGTGCGGCGCTCGACGGTCGGCGGGCCGATCTTGATCGCCCAGCGCAGCGGCCGTTCCGGGCGGTCGTGCACCAGCAGCGGCTGGGGGGCGACCTGCGTGTTGCGGGCGCGGTCGAAGCCGAGCAGCCGGTAGTGGGGCAGCACCGCCTCCGGCGCGAGGGTGGGGCTGCCGACCTGCCGCCAGCGCTCCCGGTCCCGCCGCTGGTTGTCGCGCGCACGCCCCAGGGCGCTGGCGCTGCGCACCTCGGCAGGGTCCACCCGCCAGGCGACCGTGCTGCCGGTCGCGCACCCAGCGGTGCCACCGGTGTGGTCGGTGACCCGCAGCGACAGGTCGCCGCCGTAGACGTCGTCGCGCAGCAACGGGTCGAAGCCGTCGACCGCCAGGAAGTCCTCCGCCCGCACGGCGAGGGCCGCTGCGCTCGCCGCGACCACGGTGCGCTCGCCGTCCAGCTCGGGAGCGTCGCCGGAGAAGCCGGACCAGGGCAGGTACCAGGACCCGTTGTCCAGGAAGTCGAGGCCCGCGGACCACACCGCACCACCGGAGGTGAGCACGAGCGGCTGGACGACGCTGTGCCGCTCCAGCCCGTCCCGCAGCGGCTGGTCCCAGCCCGGCTGGGCCCACACGGTCGCCGGCAGGAAGGTCAGGATCCCGCCGCGGGTCTCCGCGACACCGACGTTGCGGACCAGCTCGAGGGGCAGCGACTGGGACAGTCGTCGCACGCTGACCCCGTCGAGCAGGCCGAGCTCGGCGTGCAGCCGCACGAACTCCGCCTCGGAGGTGCGGGCGTCGAGGACGGCCACCTCGAGGCCCCCCGTCGCGGTCTCCAGCAGCTGGCGCACCGCGGTGACGACCGACTCGGCCGAGTCCGTGGGGCCGACGGCGACCACGGCACTCACCAGGCCGGGGTCGCGGTCGGCCGCGGTCTCCCGCAGGGCCGCGAGGTCGACGAGCGTGCGCTGACGCACGACGAACCGGTAGGCCATCGGTTCGAGGGTGGTGATCCGTTCCCCCTGCTCGGACCACACGTCATACTGCGTGGCCAGGACCGGCACGTGGGTGAAGTCGGTCTCGTCGGCCAGCCGGATGAACAGGTCCCAGTCCACGTTGCGCTTGAGCGTCTCGTCGAAGCCGCCGGTCGCCTCGAGCAGGGACCGTTCGTGCACCAGCACGATGCAGTCGATGTAGTTGCGCTCCCGCAGGTGCTCCCGGTCGAACGGCAGGCCGCGGTAGAGGTGGCGCCCCTGGCCGCCCTCCTCGACCAGGGCCGTCACTCCGTATGCCGCACGGTCGCCGCTGCGGACCAGGTGCCGCACCATCAGCTCGAGAAAGTCGGGGAACCAGGTGTTGTCGGAGTCGAGGTAGGCGACGTACGTCCCGCGGGCCCGCGCGAGACCCGCGTTGCGGGCGGCCGCGACGCCGCGGGCCTCCTCGTGCCGGACCACCTCGATGCGCTCGTCCCGGGCGTAGCGCTCCAGCAGCGCGGGCGTCCCGTCGCGGCTGCCGTCGTCGACGACGACGAGCTGCCAGTGCGGGTAGGTCTGGGCCAGCACCGAGTCCAGGGTGGCCCCGAGCAGGTCGGCGCGGTCCTTGGTGGGGATGACGACGCTGACCAGCGGCGGGTCGTCGGGGAGTGGTTGGCTGCGCAGGTCCGCCTTGACCGCCGCCTCGCGCTCGAGGTCGAAGTCGGGGGTGTCCCGCTCGATGTGGGTGTACCCGCGCGTCTCGCGCAGGATCTCCGCCGCGGCGCGGGCGGCCTCGAGGAAACCGCGCGGCTCGTCCCACGGGACCCCGGACGCTCCGGAGGCCGGGGTCAGCGCGCGACCTCTGGCGAGGAAGTCGGCCAGCGGACCGCCGGCCACCCGGGCCGAGCGCGGGTACGCCTCGAGGTAGGCGCCGGCGTCGAACAGGGGGTGTGGTGACCGTCCGGCGGCGGCCCCGACGGTGAGGTAGTGGGTGAAGGGGGCGGCGAGGACCGCGGCCTTCTTCTGGTCGCCCCGGGGCAGCCCGGCCAGGTAGTGCGGGGCGAGGAAGCCCGGGTGGGGGGAGAGGCCGGCCTGTTGCCCCTCGAGCAGGAAGTGCTCGAGGGCGTCCGCGACCGTGTCGGTGACCTGGCTGAGGTACCACGCCTCGTCGAACAGCCCGCTCTCCCGGACCAGGTCGGCCAGCGCCGGTGGCTCCGGGGGCAGCCAGCCCGTCGGCCGCCGCCGTGGCGTCACGGTGGCGCGGCTCTCCCGGAGCCGCTTGTTCTGCGCCTTGAGCTCCCGCAGCCGGGCATCCCGCCAGGCGATGGGTGGCAGTCGTCGCATGAACTGCTTCAGCGCCACAAGAGTGTCCTTCCCTGTCCTCGGTCCCCCGGACGATCCGCGGGCGATGGTACCCGCGCGTTCTGGCCGCGGTTCCCAGGTTGTTCCACTCACTGTCTGACCCTCAGTGTGCCGCCCTCACGCCGTGCGGGTCGGGTAGCCTCGCTGCGACATGATCAGCAGCCGACCGCGCGGCGCGCCGACAGGGGACGCGACCGCCACGCCGAAGCGCCGCCGGGACCGCGGGGGACGGCTCCGGCGGGATATCGAGGGTCTGCGGGCGGTCGCGGTGCTGATGGTCCTGCTCTACCACCTGCGCGTGCCCGGTGCCGAGGGTGGTTTCGCCGGGGTGGACGTCTTCTTCGTCATCTCCGGCTTCCTGATCACCGGCCTGATGCTGCGCGAGGTGGAGGCGAGCGGCACCCTCCGGCTCGGCCGCTTCTACGCCCGCCGCGCGCGCCGGCTGCTGCCCGCGGCGCTGCTCGTCACGGTGGCCACGCTGCTCGGCGGCGTGTGGGCACTCCCGGGCAGCCAGCTGCGCGACCTGGTGCACGACAGCATCGGCGCGACGCTCTACGTCGTCAACTGGGTGCTCTCCTCGCGGGCCGTGGACTACCTCGCCGAGGACGCGGGCGTCTCGCCGCTGCAGCACTACTGGAGCCTGTCCATCGAGGAGCAGTTCTATCTGCTGTGGCCGGTGCTGGTGCTGGTGGGTCTGGGGCTGGCGGCCCGCTCCCGGCTGGCGTGGCGGCCCACGCTGCTCGGGCTGCTCGCGCTCGTCGCGGCCGCCTCGCTGGTCTACTCCGTCCTCCTGACGGCCAGCGCGCCGGGCCAGGCCTATCTCAGCACCTTCACCCGGCTGTGGCAGCTCGCCGCCGGCGCCCTGCTGGCCTTCGCGGCCCCCGCCCTGACGCGGCTCCGCCCGTGGGCCAGTGGGCTGCTGGTGCTCGTGGGCCTGGCCGCGGTCCTGTTCACCGCGGTCGGGGTCGACGCCGCGACCGCCTGGCCCGGGTGGGCGGCCGCCGTCCCCGTCCTGGGTGCCGCCGCGGTGATCGCGGCTGGGTGCTCCGGCCGCGACACCCTCGGGGGCCGGCTGCTGTCGACGGGGCCGATGGTGTGGCTCGGCGGGCTCTCCTATGCGCTCTACCTGTGGCACTGGCCGCTCATCGTGCTGGCCGAGGCCCGCTGGGGGGAGCTGGGCGCGACCGCCCGCGCCGGGCTGGGTGTGCTGGCGGTGCTCCTGGCCTGGGTGACCAAGCACGCGGTCGAGGACCCGGTCCGGTTCCAGCGGCGGCTGGCGGCACGTCCGCTGACGAGCCTGGTCGCCGGCGGCACGGGCATGGCGCTGGTCTGCGGTCTGGCGCTCGCGGTGCTCTCGACCCGGCCGGAGCTGCAGGACCGCACCGACGCACCGGGTCCCGCCGCGCTCGTGGCGGACCCCGCGGCGCAGGAGTGGCGCCTCGTGGACGACCCGGCGCACGCCTTCACCCGTCAGGGACCACTGAGCCCGGACCCCGAGCTGGCGCCGGAGGACATCCCGCCGTACTACGGCGACGAGTGCCAGATCGCCCAGGGCGACCCGAGCCCCCGCTACGACTGCGTCTACGGCAACCCGGACTCCCCGACGGAGGTGCTGATGGTCGGCGACTCCAAGGCGGGGCAGTGGTTCTCCGCCGTGGACGCCGTGGCGGAGCAGGAGAACTGGCGACTGACGGCATACCTCAAGAGCTCCTGCCCCTTCACCGTCGCCGGCGCGGAGGAAGAGGACTGCAACGCGTTCGGCCGGACCGTCGTCGACCACGTCACGGCGCAGGAGCGACCACCGGCCCTCGTGCTGGTCTCGATGGGCGCCAACCGGGACCCCGAGCTCGAGGCCGGGGTGCGCAGCGCCCTCCAGGCCCTGCAGGAGACCGGGGCGCGGGTCGTCGTCCTCGCCGACAACCCCTACCCGCCCGGCAGTCTCTACCCGTGCGCCGCCGAGCGCCCCGCCGCCCTGCTGGAGTGCTCCTCCGAGGTGGAGCTGGCCGGTGGCGCGGAGCTGCTCGGCGCCGTCGCGGACGATCTCGACCTGACCACGATCAACCTCAACCGCTGGATCTGCCCGCTCGAGGGCACCTGCCCGGTCGCGGTCGGCGGGATCCTCATCTGGCGGCAGGGCAGTCACCTCACCGACACCTACGTCCGGGCTCTCACCCCGTTCCTCTACCGCGAGCTGAGCGCGCTCGGGCTCACCGAGCGCCCGGCCGGTGACATCGCGCTCGCCGACGTCCCCGACCGGAGTGACGGATGAGCGGGCGCACCTGGGTCGTGTGGTGCGGCCCCGCGGGGCCGGACCCCGAGCTGGCGGCCGCGCTGGGGGGCCGCACCGCCGCCGGTGACACCGTGGACGTGCGCGAGCACCGGAGTGGTTCGCGCGGGCTGCGCGCCGTCGTCGCCAGGTTGCGGGGGGCCGGACCTGCCCCGTATGCCGACAGCGCGGCGGGCAGGTCGGCTGCCGGGGAGGTGCATCTCGCCGTCGGCCTCGCCGGGTCGGACCGGGCGGACCTCGGCCGGGCCATCGGGGTCGAGGTCGTGGGGCGGGAGGAGGGTCTGGCCCTGCTGCACCAGGCCCAGCGCTGGGACGCGGTCGACCGCCCGCTGCGCCTCATGGCTGCCCGGCCGGAGCGGGAGCGGCTCAAGCCCACCGAGCTGGTGACCGCGCTGCGCGACCTGCTCCTGCCCGCCAGCGGTGCGGACCCGCGACTCGGGGCGGATCCGATGCCGCTGCGGCTCGCGCGGCTGCGCACGGTGTGCCGCCGCCTGGTCCGGCAGAACCGCTACCTGCCGGCGCGGGACCTGCTCGAGGTGGCACTGCCCGCCTGGGACCCCGACCCGGCCCTCGGTTTGCACGCCCTGGCCGCCCACGCCATCACGAGCCTGACCGGCCGCGCCGCTCCCGGTCTGGTGGAGGCTGGGGCGGCCGCGCTGGAGGGCGCCGACCGCGCACTGGCGACCGGGGACCTCGACCTCTGTGCCGAGCTCGTCGTGATCGGAGCGGGCCTGCTGCTGCACCGTGACCTGCACGCGGACTCCGAGCGGAGCCCGCTCGTCGATGACCCGGAGGTCTACCTCGCGCCGTTCCGGGGCTCGACGGCGATGGTCGCGCTGGCCGCGCCCCGGCGGGAGTCACACGTGGGCCAGAGGGACCAGCCGGAGGTGGGCCAGGAGCTGGTCGGCCGGGGGGACGAGCAGCAGGTGGAGCAGGGGGGCCAGGAGCAGGAGAGCGAGGGGATCCAGGAGCAGGGGAGCGAGGGGATCCAGGAGCAGGGGAGCGAGGGGATCCAGGAGCAGGATCCGACGGGGACCCTGCGGGTGGTGGTCCTGCCCGGTGCCTATCCCCGCTTTGCAGGACCGCTGGTGGCCGAGCTGCGGCGCCGGCCGGACCTGGAGGTGCAGGTGGTGGATCTCATTGCCACGCACGCGGCCTTCCGCTGGCTCAGCACCGAGCCCGACCTCGTGCGGCTGCGGCTCGCCGGGCCGGAGGAGCCGCCGCCCACGGATGCGTCCTGGGGCTTTGGCGTGGACCCCGCGCAGCTCAGAGCCGTCCGCGAGGCCGATGTCGTCGTCGCCGACTGGGCCGACAAGGGGGCCGTCTGGGCGAGCCTGGTGGTGCCCGCGTCGACCAGGCTGGTGGTCCGGGCCCACGGCATGGACGCCTTCTCCCTGTGGCCGCACGTGATCGACTGGTCCCGCGTGGATGCGCTGGTGGCGGTCTCGCCCCACCAGGTCGAGATCCTCGAGGACGTGCTGCGCCACGGCGCGGTCGGGCCGGCAGCGCACCCGTCCGGACAGACCGTGCCCAACATCGTCCGGCTCCCCGACGTCGCGGACCCACCGGCCCGGGACCCGCACGCGCTCGTCCTCGTCGGCTGGGCCAAGCGGGTCAAGGACCCCCTGTGGGCGGTGGAGGTCCTGGCGGGGCTGCTGGCACGCGGCGGGGACTGGCGGCTCGTGCTCGTCGGTGACGGGTTCTCGCCGGGCGGCGTCGTGACGAGTCAGGACTACGCCGCGGCCTTCGCCCGGCGTATCGAGCAGCCCGACGTGGCCGCACACATCCACCACGTGCCGCAGACCGACGACGTCGCCCGCGAGGTCGCCCGGGTCGGGTTCGTCCTGAGCTCCAGCATCCGCGAGAGCTTCCACCAGGGGCTGGTCGAGGGGGTGCTCGGCGGGGCCGTCCCGGTCGTGCGCGACTGGCCGTTCGTCGCGCGCAGGGACGGTGCGCGACGGCTCTACCCGCCCGAGTGGGTCGTGGCCGACGTCCCTGCGGCGGTCGAGCGCATCTGGGCGCTCCGCGAGGAGGCCGAGCGGGCCGACGCCGCCGCGGCCGCGCAGGCGCAGGTTGCCGCGCGGTTCGACCCGGAGGCCACGGCGACCGCGCTCGTCCGCGTGGTGCTGGGCGAGTAGCGCGGCACCGGCGCGAGTAGCGCGGGCGCTCTGCAGTTGATGTCGCATGACGTGACTTCTGCAGAGCGTTGGGCCAGGTGGGTGTGGCGCCTGGGGCGAGCGCTCAGCCGGGTCCCGTCGCGGGCGCGGCGGGGCGGCACCGGGGCGGGTAGCGCGGGCGCTCTGCAGTTGGTGTCGCATGACGTGACTTGTGCAGAGCGTTGGGCCAGGTGGGCTCTCGGCACCAGCGCGGCGGGGCGGCACCGGGGCGGGTAGCGCGGGCGCTCTGCAGTTTGTGTCGCATGACGTGACTTCTGCAGAGCGTTGGGCCAGGTGGGTGTGGCGCCTTGGCGAGCGCTCAGCCAGGTCCCGTCGCGGGCGCGGCGGGGCGGCACCGGGGCGAGTAGTAGCGCGGGCGCTCTGCAGTTGATGTCGCATGGCGTGACTTCTGCAGAGCGTTGGGCCAGGTGAGGCGCAGGCATGTGCAGAGCCCAGGCAGGGGCGAGCGCTCAGCGGGGTCTCGTCACGGGCGCGCGTCCGGTGCTGATCTCGCGGGCAGCGTGCCGCGCGCCAGCGACGTCAGCACCTGCAGGGTGGCGGTCTGGTGGCCGAGCGGGGTGCGCACCGCGAGGTCCTGGGAGGCGAGGTCGCTGCCGGGGGTGACCATGCCCCATACGCCGGTCCCCGAGCCGACGTAGTCGCTCCATTTGGACAGCCGCACGTGAGGCACCGTGTCGCCCTCGACCGGAGCCGCGTCGATTGCGAGCAGCAGGTCCATCTGCCGGGTCGCGGCCAGGAAGTCCAGGAACGGCAACCTGTCCCGGACCCGCACCACGTCGCCGGCGCCGGCCTCCAGGACCTGGGCGCTGAGCTCCTCTGACTGACCCGTGAACAGGTGCACCCGCACCCGCCCACGGTCCTCGGGCGCCAGCGACGCGGCCGCGCGCAGCAGGGTCTGCGGGCTCTGCGAGGCGTAGAACCCTCCGAAGTAGCCCACCTGCACCTGCCGCTCACCGCCAGCGCGGCCCGCGAGCGGTGCGTCGCCGAGCACGTCCGGGTCACGGCGGGTGTACCACTCCGGCGGGAGCGTCGCGTGGGGCGTGACGACCGCCTTGGGGGCGAGAGCCGCCCTCACGTGTGGGTCCTCCACGAGGGAGAGGCAGTAGTCGCGCTGGCCGTCGCTGGTGAAGACCACCTCGTCGGCGAGGGTGTAGGCCACCGTCTCCGCCCACTGGTAGACGGTCGCCCCCTCCGGCATCCGCACGCCGCGGCCGGCGAGCAGGGTGGCCAGCTCCTCCGCCAGCGGGCCGCGCGGCTCCGGACCCTCGCGGAGCTCGCCGGTCGCCTTGCGCGACAAGGGGTCCGACATCTCCGCCTGCCAGTGCAGACCGGGCCGCTCGCCCACCACCAGCGCGGCGAGGAGGTGCGAGGCGATGAAATGTGCACGGCTGTAGACCGACGTGTAGGGGGTCCCGCCGGGCTCCTGCGCCCACGCCGCCAGGGTGCGCTGACCGGCCCGGCAGAAGGACAGGACCGACGACCAGCCGGCGAACATCGTGGGGGTGTCGAGCACTGCGCGCCGGCGGACGAGACCACCCACGACGTCCTTGAGGGAGTCGTCACGGCCGCGCAGCGAGTCCATGGCGTTGCTGATGACGTCGACCGGCTCGGCCTGCACGGCGACCCGCTTGGTCGCCGCCACGGCGGAGGTGTCGGCGTAGGGCGCGAAGGCGTAGGCGATCACCAGTCGCTCGGCAGGAGCGCGGTCACGGGGCCCCGACGCCGCGGCGGTGTGCTCGGTCGCGGTCATCCCGGTCATCGTATCGGCGCGCGCGGCCACGGTGCCCGGACGCCGTGGAGTGTTCCCGGAGTGAGCGGGTCCGCGGCGACTATGCTGGCGGACCGTGGGGTCAGGGCGAGGAGGTGGCGGCGTGCCGGGTGCCGGTGCTGCCCGAGGCGATGGCCGACCCGCCTCCCGCTGCATCGTCGTGCTGGCGGGGGACCCTGAGCGGTTGACCGCGCAGGAGTCCGTGGTCACCCGGCTGCGTGAGCTGGGGCAGGAGGTCCGGTGGGCGTATGCCGAGGGGCGGCTCCCGGTGCGGCCGCCCGGCTCGGCGGAGAGCACGACAGAGGCACCTCACCGGTTGCGGGCCACCCACACCAACTCCCTGCCCCACCGGGTCGTCCTGACGGTCGCCCCCCGGGTGGTGGACGCGCACCGTCGCGCCACCCTGGCGGCACGCTTCGACCCGTGGTTCCGGGCGGCCGCCCGGCGTGCGGACGACCTGGTGGTGCTGGACCCGGCGGCGGAGGCGATGCTCACGGTGCTGCGCCGACTGGGCGTCCGGCCCCGGGTCCATGTCGGGGCGCAGGCTCTGCGCGACCTGGTCGACGACGTGCGGGTGGAGAGGCTGCAGGCAACCGTGGCGGCAGCGCACGAGGACCTCGCGCGCGCCACGCCCCGCAAGCAGGTCGAACGGATCGACCCCAAGCCGTTCGCCCGCCTCACCGCCGCCCTCGACGTGCTGCACGGGGCACTGGCGACCCGGGCCGACCTGCCCGACCCCTCGGCGGTGCGGCTCGAGCCGGACTCCCCGCCCCTGCGCCAGCTGCCGGGCACCACGCGGGCCCCCGACCAGGTCCACGAGTTCGTCGACCTGCTCGCGCCCCTGCTCGGTGCGGACGACCCGGTCCTGACCGCCTACCGGGTTCGGGCCGAGCTCGACGGCACCGGACACACCGATGCCGACACCGGGGCCGTCGTCGCGGCCCTGCTCGAGACCGTGGAGCCGCACCTGGTGGCCGACCCGGCCGGCGCCGTCGACCCGGACGACCTGGACGTCGCCGTCCCGCTGGTGTGTCTGGCCCTCGACGTGCTGTTCCACCGGGAGCTGCACTCCGACTCGGTTGAGTCCCCCCTCGTGCGCGACCCGCGCTCACACCTGGCCCCCGTGCTGAGGTCCCGCGCCTGGCAGCTGCTCACCGGTGCCACCCCGCCCCCTGCGGCAGGCGCCGACGACCCGGACGACGACCCAGCCCATCGCGTTCCTCGCCGGGTTCTGGTGCTGCCCGGGCCCTACGGGAGCTTCGTCGAACCCCTCGCGGACGCCCTCCGGGTCTCACCCGCAGCCCGGGTGCGTGTCGTCCAGCGCAGCTGGCTGCGACCCCACCTGCGCACGATGGGCACCAGCCTCCCGGTCGTGCGACAGCGGCTGCGGGTCGGCGCCGGCCTCACGCTCGGCGGCTATCCGGAGCTCACCAGGCTGATCGGGGGCTGGGCCCCGGACGTGCTCGTCATCGACTGGGCGGACAAGACGGCCGTCCTCGCCACGCTGCTGGCCCCTCCGCACACCAGGATCGTGCTGCGCGTGCACGGTGTGGACGTGCTGCGTCCGTGGATCCACCTGCTCGACTGGAGCAGGGTCGAGGCCCTGGTGAGCGTCAGCGCCCCGCTGCTGGACCTGGTGCGCGACGTGGTGGGTGAGCGTGCCCGCGCGACCCCGGCGCACGTCATACCGAACCTGGTCGACCTCGACCGCTTCGGGGCCGTCGCGGCCCGCGAACGCGTGCGTGAGCCGCAGACCCTGTGCCTGGTCGGGTGGGCCCAGCGCGTCAAGGACCCGCTGTGGGCACTTGAGGTGCTGGCCGCGCTGCGCGCCGGAGGTGGTGACTGGCGGCTGCTGCTCGTGGGCGCGGACTTCACGCCGGCCCCGACCGCCAGCGGCGCGGACTACGCCGAGGCGTTCCGACGGCGCGCCATGGCCGATGACGTGCGGGAGCACATCGAGTACACCGGCTTCGTCACCGACCTCCCACCGGTGCTGGCGCGCGCCGGCTTCGTCCTCAGCTCGAGCCTGCGGGAGTCCTGGCCGGTGGGGACCGCAGAGGCCGTCGCCGCGGGAGCGGTGCCGGTGGTGCGGAACTGGCCGATGATGGCCCCCAGGGGAGCGCCGCGTCGGCTGTACCCGGACGAGTGGGTGGTCGACTCCGTCGACGAGGCGGTCGAGCGCATCCGGTCGCTGTCCGAGCCGGAGGCGCGGGACCGCGCCGCGAGCGAGGCCACCTCCCGCCTGCACTCCCTGGCCGACGCGGCCGGGACGCGGGAGCAGCTCCGTGAGCTGGTCCTCGGTGACCTCGGCCGCCTCGCGCACCTGTCGCGGGAGCGTCGCCACGAGGAGGCGCTGGAGCTCGTCCGCGCCGTGATCGCCGATCCGGCGAGCAGCCCGGCGACGTTGCGGCAGGCCTCGATCAGCGCCTCGGTCGCCGGCGAACAGACCCTGCGCCTGGAGGCGCTGCGCCGCTGGGCCGCGGACGATCCCCGCGACGACGTCCTCCAGCTCGTGCGCCAGCAGGAGGGGAGGCTGCTCGAGCTCGACCCCCAGTGGGAGCCGGAGATCGCGCCCCGGAGCCGCCCGGAGGGACCGGTGACGCCGGTGCCCGGGCGGGTGCTGCACGTGCTGAAGATCTCCCTGCCGCACCGGCAGAGCGGCTACGCCCTGCGCTCCTACTACCTGCTGCGGGAGCAGGCGCGGGCCGGGGCGGATCTCAGCGCCGTGACACTGCTGGACTTCCCGCCGCGCGACAACGGTGCCGGCGACGACCCAGCAGGTGAACGCCCCACCGAGGAGTGGGTCGGGGAGGTGCTCCACACCCGGCTGCTGCGCGAGGAGGTCCCGCGCCCGGAGCACCCCGACGAGTTCCTCAGCGCCTTCGCGACCGCCCTCGCCGAGGTGGTCAGGGAGCGCCGGCCCTCGGTCATCCACGCCCACTCCGGCCACCGTGGGTACGACCTGGTCCGCGCGGCCCTCGTGGTCGGCCGGGCGACCGGCGTGCCGGTGGTCTACGAGGTGCGTGGCTTCTTCGAGGCCCTGTGGACCTCCGACCTGGAGCGCGCCGAGCGGGGCGAGATGTACCAGCTGCGCCGGGCGGTCGAGGCGCACTGCATGGCCAGTGCGGACGCCGTGGTCACGCTCAGCCAGTCCATGCGTCAGGACATCCTGGAGCGGCGCCTCCCGGCCCCTGGCGGCAGCGAGGGAGAGGGCGCCCTGGCCGTCGACCCGGAGCGGGTGTTCGTCGTGCCCAACGGGGTCGATGCGCAGGCGATCGTCCCGCGCGAGCGGCGGGAGGACCTCGTCGAGCGGCTCGGGCTGCAGGGGGCGTTCGTCTTCGGCTACGTCAGCAACCTGGACCACCCGCGGGAGGGTCAGGAGCTGCTCGTGGAGGCCGTCGGGATCCTGCGCTCGCAGGGGGTGGCCGCGCGGGCACTCATCGTCGGTGACGGCGCCCGGGCGGACTACCTGCGGCAGCTGGCCGAGGACCGTGGCGTGGCCGACGACGTCGTGTTCACCGGGCAGGTGCCCCACGATCAGGTCGGCGACTACTACGCGCTGCTCGACGTCTTCGTCGTCCCCCGCATCGACGAGCGGGCGGCCCGCCTGGTGACGCCGCTCAAGCCCTACGAGGCCATGGCGATGGGGCTGCCGGTGGTCGTGTCCGACCTGCCCGCGCTCCGGGAGATCATCGGCGACGGTGAGCGGGGCGAGTCCTTCCCGGCCAGTGACGCCGCCGGTCTGGCGCGCACCCTCGCGCGGCTGGCGGGGGACCCGGAGCAGCGCCGTCGGCTGGCCGAGCGCGGACGCGCCTGGGTCGTCCGGGAGCGCACCTGGGCCGCCGCCGCAGCCACCTACGAACAGGTCTACGCCACCGTCCGGAGCAGACGGTCCGTCGACTGAGCCTCAGACCCGGTCCTCCAGGGCGGGGCTCACGCGGTAGCGGCCCCCGGGGAACGCCGCGTCCAGCGCCCTGAGCTGCTCCACGACCGTCGCCGCCCCGAGCTCGGCGAGCCACGCGTGCGGACCCTTGGGGTAGTTCGTGCCCAGCGTCATCGCGGTGTCCACGTCCTCGGCCGAGGCCTCCCCACGGCGGACCAGGTCGACCCCCTCGTTGACCAGCATCGCGATGGTGCGGGCCACCGGGTCGGTCTCGATGGGACCGCCGACGAGCTCGCGAGCCCGCGCCGCGTCCGGGGTGACGTCGACGGTCTGCCCGCTGTCGGCATACCGGAAGTAGCCGTGGCCGGTCTTGCGCCCCAGGCGCCCGGCCTCGACCAGCTCGCGCTGCACGTCCACCGGCTCGTAGCGCGGGTCCCGGTCGGTCTGCAGCCACACGCTCGTCCCGACCGCGAGGTTGACGTCCTGGCCGATGAGGTCGGTCAGCTCGAAGGGACCCATCCGGAAGCCACCGTGCTCGCGCAGCGCCAGGTCCAGCGTGGCGGCATCAGCGACCCCGGCCTCGAGCATCCGCTGTGCCTCGCCATAGAACGGGCGGGCCACCCGGTTGACGATGAAGCCGGGAGTCGAGGTGCACGTCACCGGGGTCTTGCCCCAGCGGCGCATCAGCTCGCTCGCGTCCTCGAGGACCGCCGGCGCGCTCTGCGTGGTGCGCACGACCTCGACCAGCTTCATCAGGGGCGGTGGGTTGAAGAAGTGCAGGCCGATCACGCGCTCCGGGGCCCGGAGGTCGGCGGCGATCGCCCCGACGTCGAGGCTGGAGGTGTTGGTCGCCAGCACGGTGGACTCGTCCTGGTGGGCGGCGAGGGTGCCGAAGATCTCGTGCTTGACGCCGAGCTCCTCCACGACGGCCTCGATCACCAGGCCCACGGGGGGCAGTGCCCTCAGGTCACCGTCGGCCGCCGGTCCGATGACGATCCGCCTGAGTATGCCGTCGCTCTCCTCCGCGCTCAGCCTCCCCTTCTCGACCAGGCGGGTGAGGGTGTTGGCCAGCTTCTCCCGCGCGCGGGCGGCCGCCCCCTCGGCCGCGTCGACGAGGTGGACCTCGTGGCCGGCCGCGGCGGCAACCTGCGCGATGCCGGAGCCCATCGCACCGGCCCCGACGACGGCCACGGTGGTCTGAGCGTCAGTGAGTGGCATGGGCACATCGTGCCATCCGCCATGTCCCCGACCGGTGCGTGGTGGCCCGGTGTTCAGGCCGACCGGGCGTCGACGACCGTGGCTAGCGCATCCTCACGGGGGCGGTCGCGCGTAGCTGCTTCAGCAGCGGGAGGTCGGGGTTGCCGGCATCGCGCGAGCCCGGGGTCTCCAGGACGAACGGGACACCGTCCGTGGCGGGGTGGGCGAAGAGCTCGGCGAAGGCACCCTCGCCGATGTGACCCTGCCCGATCGGTGCGTGCCGGTCCTTGAAGGCACCCCGCACGTCCATCGAGTCGTTGGCGTGGATCAGCCGCAGTCGGTCCGGCCCGCCGATCTCGACGATCCGGTCCACCGTGGCGGTGGCACCACCGGTCTCGTCCAGCGGAGCACCAGCGGCAAAGACGTGACAGGTGTCCAGGCAGATCCCGGCCTTCGGGTGGTGGTCCAGTGCCTCGAGGTAGCCGTGCAGGTCCTCCACCCCGGCGCACAGCGAGCGGCCCAGGCCGGCGGTGGGCTCGAGCAGGAGCCACGGCGCCCGGTCATCCTCGATCGCCTCCAGGATCGGCAGCAGACCCTCGCGGACCTGTCGCATCGCCGTGGCGAACAGCGTCGGATCGCCGCTGGGGTCGACGAACGAGCCGGTGTGCACCACCACTCCCTCCGTGCCGATCTGGGCAGCGCGCGTGAGGTTGTGAGCCACCGTGCGGACCGACTTCTCGTAGGTCGCGGCCGTGGGGCTACCGAGGTTGACCAGGTACGGCGCGTGGACAAAGGCGCGGATGCCGCGCTCGACCAGGGCCTCGCGAAAGGCCTCGTCGTCGGCCGGCTTGCCGGTGCTCAGGGCCCACCCGCGCGGGTTGCCGACGAAGATCTGCAACGTCTCGCAGCCCAGGTCCAGGGCCGTGGTCAGCGCCCCGGCGACCAGTCCCTTGCCGACCGGCACGTGGGTGCCGACCGGGTTGCGACGGGTCGCCTCGGCGTCGGTCGGCACGGGCGTGTGGGGGAGCGGCATGGGCTCGAGGGTACGGCGTGCGCAACCTTGCACCGGCACGCGGTTGTCGTGTATACAAACCTGGGGGTTGGTGAGGATTGTATCCAAACAACAAGGGTGGCAGTGTGACGACCAGACTCCGTCGGGCCCTCGCGGCAACGGTGATCCCCTCGACAGCGCTCGTGCTCGCCGGCTGTGTAGCGCCACAGGAGCTCGGCGACCCGCCGGAGCGGGAGGACGTCCTGTCGGTGGACTTCGGGGACCACACGCCGCAGGACGGTGGCGAGCTGGTGATGGCCCTGTCCTCCGAGCCGGACCGGCTCGATCCGACGACCTCCACGTCGTTGTACACCCGCTACGTCATGCAGACGATGTGCGAGAAGCTCTACGACGTCGACGCCGAGGGGCAGGTGGTGCCTATGCTCGCGTCGGGCATGCCGGAGATCTCCGACGACGGCCTCACCGTGGAGATCCCGCTGCGCACCGACGGCGTGCGGTTCGCCGACGGCACCGCCTTCGACGCCGAGGCGGTCGTGACGACGCTGGACCGCAACGTCAACCACGAGGACTCGATGCGCGCCTCGGAGCTGGGGCCCATCACGGACATCGAAGCCGTCGACGACGACACGGTCCGGGTCACCTTCGAGCGACCCTTCGCGCCGTTCACCGCAGCACTCGCGGACCGTGCCGGCATGATGCTGTCGCCGAAGGCCCTCGAGGAGCTGGGGGACGACTTCGGTGACTCCCCGGTGTGCATCGGCGCCTTCCGGTTCGAGAAGCGCGTCCCGCAGACGTCCATCAGCGTGGTCGCCGACCCCAACTACTACGACCGCGACGGCGTCCACCTGGACCGCATCGAGTACCGGATCATGACCGACGCGAACATCCGGGCCGCCAACATCCGCTCCGGCGACGTCCACATCGCGGACAACATCTCGCCCCAGGACATCGACGCGATCCAGCAGGAGTCCGGCATCGGGACCCTCCAGGTCCCCTCCCTGGGCTACCAGGGCCTGACGATCAACCTCAACCGCCTCCCGGACGGGATGGAGCCCACGCCCCTGTCGCAGCAGGAGGAGATCAGGCGCGCCCTGTCGGTGGCGGTGGACCGGGAGGCGCTGGTCAACACGGTCTTCAACGGGTGGTACCTCCCGGCGTGCTCCGGCATCTCGGACACCTCGCCCTTCGCGAGCGAGGCCAGCCGGTCGTGCCCCGAGTACGACCCCGAGGGGGCCCGGAAGATCCTGGAGGAGGCCGGCGTCGAGGTGCCCTATCCCCTCCACGTCCAGGTGACGAACACCCAGGACTCGCTGCGCTACGCCCAGGCCCTGCAGGCGCAGCTGGCCGAGTCGGGCTTCGCCGTCTCGGTGACGCCGGTCGAGTACACCGCGATCCTCGACACCCAGGACCGCGGCGACTTCGAGGTGATCCAGCTGGGGTGGTCCGGCCGGGTGGACCCCCACGGCAACCTCTACTCCTTCCTCTACACGGGCGGCGGCAACAACTACACGGGCATCGATGACGCCGACCTCAACGAGCGGCTCGACGAGGCCGCCTCCCTCACGGACCCGGCTGAGCGGGCGCAGGCCTACGGCCGGGTGGTGGAACGGGCCCACGAGACCAACTCGATCATCTACCTGTACCGACAGCGGTACCTGACGGCCCACACCGAGGACCTGGCCGGTGTGCAGGTGTACGCCGACGGGGTGGTGCGCCTGTCCCACGCGGGCTTCATCGCCGAGGAGGAGGGCCGATGATCCGGTTCACGGCGGTCAAGATCGGCGAGGCGGCGATCACCTTCGTCCTCGCCTCCATCGTCATCTTCGTCGGGGTGCGGTCCCTCCCCGGCGACCCGGCGCTGGCCATGGCCGGCGAGGAGGCCACCCCGGAGCGGGTGGCCCAGATCCGTGCCGACCTCGGTCTCGACGAACCGATGGTGGTGCAGTACCTCACCTTCCTGCGCAACGTGTTCACCGGTGACCTCGGCGAGTCGACCCGGACGGGGCAGGCGGTCACGGAGATGATCGCGACCACCCTGCCCGTCACGCTCTGGCTCTCGGCCTACGCCCTGGCGGTCGCGGTCATCGCGGGCGTCGCCCTGGGCATGCTGGCCGAGCGCTTCCGGGGCCGGATGCCCGAGGCCCTCTCCAACGTCCTGGCGCTGGTGGGGCTGTCCGTGCCCAACTTCTGGCTCGGACTGCTGGCCATCCTGCTGCTGGCGGTGAGCCTGGGCTGGTTCCCCGCCTCGGGCTATGTCGACGTCCTGTCCGACCCCGTCCGGGGTCTCTACTACCTGACCCTGCCGGCGGTGATCCTGGGCACGAGCCTGGCCGCCGTGATCACGCGGCAGACCCGGGCCTCCATGATCGAGACGATGAACACCGACTACGTCCGCACCGCCCGGGCCAAGGGCCTCTCCCGGCCCCGCATCCTCTTCCGGTACGGCCTGCGCAACTCGCTCATCGTCCTGGTGACGATCATCGGGCTGCAGCTCGGCGGCCTCATCTCCGGTGCGGTCGTCACCGAGCGCATCTTCGCCCTCCCCGGCCTGGGCAAGCTCACCCTCGATGCGGTCTTCGCGCGGGACTACCCGGTCATCCAGGCGGTCGTGCTGGTGATCACCCTCGCCTACATCGTGATCAACCTGGCCGTGGACCTTCTCTACTCTGTGATCAACCCGACCATCCGGACAGGAGTGTCGACGCCGTGAGCACCCCACTCGTGACGACCGAGAGCACCGAGCCGGTCAGGGCGCCCCGGCGGGGTGCGCTCGCCTCGCTGGTGCGGACGCCGCTCGGGCTGCTGGGCACCGTCCTGCTGGTCCTGACCGCGGAGGTGGCGGTGCTCGCGCCCTGGATCGCCCCGCACGGCTTCTCCGAGACCAACTTCGCCTACCCGTTCCAGGTGCCGGGCACGATCGGCTACCCGCTGGGCACCGACGACCTCGGCCGCGACATCCTGTCCCGGCTGCTGTATGGCGTGCGGGCGTCGATGCAGGTCGGTCTCCTTGCCGTCGGGCTGGCGGTGCTCGTGGGCACCCCACTGGGTCTCCTCGCCGGCTACTGGCGGGCCTGGGACCGGATCATCTCGCGGCTGACCGACGTCGCCCTCGCCTTCCCGTTCCTGATCCTGGCGGTCGGCTTCGTCGCGATCGCGGGGGCGAGCCTGACGAGCGCGGCGATGGCCCTGGGCATCGCCCAGATCCCGACGATGGTCCGCGTCGTGCGGGGCGAGACGATCCGGCTGAAGAACGCGGACTTCGTGCGGGCGGCGGTCGCCATGGACGCCTCCGTGCCCCGGATCCTGCTCACGCACATCCTGCCGAACTCGGTCAGCGCGATCATCGTCCAGGCGACCGTGATCATGCCGACGGCCGTGATCGGTGAGTCGATGCTGTCGTTCCTCGGGCTGGGGATCCAGCCGCCCAGCCCCAGCCTGGGCATCATGCTCTCGGACGCCCAGCAGTACATCTACCGTGCCCCGGCGGCCGCGGTGTTCCCCGGCCTGGCGATCCTCGTGATCTGCCTGGCGTTCAACCTGTTCGGTGACGCCCTGCGCGATGCCCTGGACCCCAGCTCGGCCCGGGGGTCCTCGTCCCGGCGTCGCCGCACCGGGGGCCGCAGAAGCACTGCGGTCCGGCAGCCGGCTGACACGTCCCCCGACCCGGCCGCGCGGACCGTCTCCGACGCGGGCAGTGCCCACGACACCGATGGAGAGCCCCGATGACCGCATTCGTCACCCCCGCAGCCTTCACCTCCCGGCCCACCCTCGAGGGGACGTTCGGCATGTCCGCCTCGACCCACTGGCTGGCGACCGCCACCTCCCAGTCGGTGCTCGAGCGGGGTGGCAACGCCTTCGACGCCGCGGTCGCGGGGGCGTTCGTCCTCCATGTCGTGGAGCCGCACCTCAACGGACCTGCCGGGGACATGACCGGCATCTTCGCGACGGCCGAGGACCCCTCCCGCCCCGTGGTGATGATGGGGCAGGGTGCGGCGCCGGCGGGCGCGACCATCGAGCACTACCGTGCCCTGGGGCTCGAGCTGGTGCCCGGCTCCGGCGCGCTCGCCGCCGCGATCCCGGCGGCGGTCGACGCCTGGCTCAAGCTCCTGGAGGAGCACGGCACCTGGGAGCTCGGCGAGGTCCTGGCCTACGCCATCGGCTACGCCGAGGACGGCCACCCGGTGCTCGCCCGCGTCTGCCACCAGATCGCGGCCGTCAAGGACCTCTTCGAGCAGCACTGGCCCACCAGTGCGGAGCGGTGGATGCCGGGCGGGCGGGTCCCCGAGCCCGGCGAGCTGATCCGCAACGCCGAGTACGCCCGGGTGCTGCGCGAGCTGGTCGCCGCGGGCGAGGAGCACGCGACGAGGCAGGAGCGGGTCGCCGCCGCCCGGCACGAGTGGCGCACCGGCCGGGTCGCCCGGCTGGCTGCGGAGTTCGTGCGCACCCCGCACCGGCACTCCGACGGTGGTGACTACGCCGGGGTGATCACCGAGGAGGACTTCGCCGGGTCGTCGGCGCAGTTCGAGGAGGCTGCGACTGTCGACTTCCGCGGCTACACGGTGGCCAAGGCCGGGCTCTGGAGCCAGGGCCCGGTGCTGCTGGAGGCCCTGCGCATCCTCGACGGCTTTCCGGACGAGCGGCTGGACCCGTCGACCGAGCTGGGCGCCCACACGATCCTGGAGACGCTCAAGCTGGCGCTCGCCGACCGCGACACGCACTACGGCGACAACGACACGGCCGTCGCCGACCTGTTGTCCGAGGAGTTCATCGCCGCACGCCGCGCCCTGGTGGGGGAGAGGGCCTCGGCAGAGTTCCGTCCCGGCACCCTGCCGGGCGGTCCGGGCCACCTCCCGCCGCTCGTGACCGACGAGGAGTTCGCGGCCGCCCACGGCAGCGACCCGGCCGCGTCCGGCGGCGGTGAGCCGACCGTCCCGGGCGCCCGGGGTGGCACACAGCCGGGCGGGGCCACCCCCGCGGTCGACCCGGCCGACCCGGGTGCCGACGCGGACGGCTCGGTCCGGGGCGACACCTGTCACATCGACGTCGTCGACCGGTGGGGCAACATGATCAGCGCCACGCCCTCGGGTGGCTGGCTGCAGTCCTCTCCCACGATCCCCGGGCTGGGGTTCTGCCTGGGCACCCGGCTGCAGATGACGTGGCTCGACGAGGCCTCGCGCTCCGCCCTGGAGCCCGGCCGGCGTCCGCGCACGACGCTCACCCCGACCCTCGTCCTCCGGGACGGCGCACCGGTCATCGCGCTCGGCTCGCCCGGCGGGGACCAGCAGGACCAGTGGCAGCTCCTCCTCGTCCTGCGGCTGCTGGTCGGCGGTTACGAGCCGCAGCAGGCGATCGACGCCCCGGCGCTGCACACCACCTCGACCCCCGGGTCCTTCTGGCCACGCACCTGGCAGCCGGGCGGCGCGGTCGTCGAGGACCGGCTGGGTGACGACGTCATCGCCGGGCTCGAGGCGCGCGGCCACCGGGTCACCCGCGCCGGCGACTGGGCGCTGGGCCGCCTGTCGTGCGTCACCAGGGACCCGGGGACGGGCGTGCTCACCGCCGCGGCCAACCCGCGCGGCGCCCAGGGCTATGCGGCGGGGAGGTAGGAGCCATGGCTGATCCGACCGCAGCGGCGACGCCCGTCCTGGAGGTGTCCGGCCTCACGGTCGCCTACGGCGACACGGAGGTCCTGCGCGACGTGTCCTTCACGCTCGCTCCGGGCGAGCGGCTCGGCATCGTCGGCGAGTCCGGCTCCGGGAAGTCCACCGCCGTCAGCGCCGTCCTCGGTCTGCTCGCCGGCGACGGGCACGTCACGGGAGGGTCGATCCGCTTCCGGGGCGAGGAGATCGCCGGGGTGCCGGAGGCCCGCATGCGACAGCTGCGGGGTCGCTCGATCGCGCTCATCCCGCAGGACCCGATGACCAACCTCAACCCGTCGATGCGCGTCGGCGACCAGATCGCCGACGCGCTGCGCGCCTACGGCACACGGGGTCGGGCCGCGGTGAGGGCGCACGTCGTCCGGCTGATGACCGAGGCCGGGATCCCCGAGGCCGAGCGCCGGCGCCGGCAGTTCCCGCACGAGTTCTCCGGTGGGATGCGCCAGCGCGTCCTCATCGCGATGGCCCTGGCGGGTGACCCCGACCTCATCATCGCCGACGAGCCGACCTCCGCGCTCGACGTGACGGTGCAGAAGCAGATCCTGGACCACCTCCAGAAGCTGGTCGACGACCGGGGCATGTCGCTGCTGTTCGTGACGCACGACCTCGGGGTCGCCGCCGACCGCACCGACCAGATCGTGGTGATGCACCGCGGCGCCGTGGCCGAGCAGGGAGGCCCGGCCCAGGTGCTCTTCGACCCGCAGGACGACTACACCAGGGAGCTCATCGCCGCCTCCCCCAAGCTCGTCGTCCCACCCCGGGACGGGGCGGACGACACCGGCGATCCCGTGCTCGAGGTCCGTGACCTCACCCGGGTCTACCCGCTCCGCGGCCGCCGCGAGGAGCTGCGCGCCCTGGACGGCGTGACGTTCACGGCGGCCCGGGGGAGGACGACGGCGATCATCGGGGAGTCCGGTTCCGGCAAGTCCACGACGGCCCGGATCGTGCTCGGCCTGGAGACCGCCACGTCGGGAGAGGTGGTCGTGGACGGCACGTCGACGACCAGCAGCACCCGCGCCGACCTCGCCCGGCTGCGCCGCTTCGCCCAGCCCGTGTTCCAGGACCCCTACTCCTCGCTCAACCCCACGATGTCGGTCGAGCGGATCATCCTCGAGCCGCTCACGATCTTCCGGGTCGGCACGAAGACTCAGCGGCGCGCCCGCGTCGCCGAGCTCCTCGACCAGGTGGCCCTGCCCCGGTCGGTGGCCGACGCCCGGCCGGGCGAGCTGTCGGGCGGGCAGCGTCAGCGGGTGGCGATCGCCCGCGCCATCGCGAGCCGTCCCGAGCTCCTGGTGTGTGACGAGGCGGTGTCCGCGCTCGACGTGCTCGTCCAGGACCAGATCCTCACCCTGCTGCGCTCCCTGCAGGAGGAGCTGGGGCTGTCCTGCCTGTTCATCTCGCACGACCTGGCAGTCGTCGCCGACTTCGCCCACGACGTGGTCGTCATGCGGTCGGGCCGCATCGTGGAGCAGGGACCGGTCGACCGGGTCATCGACCACGCGGAGCACGAGTACACCCAGGCGCTGATCGCCGCCGTGCCCGGGGACCAGCTCACCCGTGTCTGACTCCGCCGCGGTCCGGGTCACCCAGCAGGTCAGGTCCGACATCATCTTCGGCCGGGTCCCGCCCGGCACGCGGCTGACCGAGAAGCTCCTCTCGGAGACCTACCAGGTGTCCCGGGTGCCGGTCCGGGAGTGCCTGCGGGCCCTGGAGGCGGAGGGTCTCGTCGAGGTCAGGCCGTATGCCGGGGCAACAGTCGTGCGACCGCAGCTCGCCGATGCGGACGTCCTGTTCGAGGTCCGACAGACGCTCGAGGCCGAGATGGTGCGGCGTGCGGCACAGCGGTCGGGGGTCCAGAGGTCTGCCGACACCCCGGACCCGGAGTGGTGGCGGCTCCGGCGCGAGATCCGCAGGGTCCTGGAGGAGGGCGACCAGGTGCTCGCCGACGGCCATTCCGACCTGCTGCCGAACTACAACCAGCAGTTCCACTCGCTGCTGGCGGAGATGAGTGAGTCACCGGCCCTGCGCGGGATCCTGCGGCAGGTGTCCGGCAAGATCGAGTGGCTGTTCGTCCACTCCGGCGCCTACCGCGGCAACGAGGCCTGGAACGAGCACAAGGACATCATGGAGGCGGTGGACGCCGGGCGCGCGGAGGCGGCGACGACCCTCATGGTCGCCCACGTGCAGACGTCGAGGGACGGGCTGAACCGGGCGCTGCGGGGGGACCCGACGGCCTGAGGGGCCGGGCCCACGGGGGGCGCCGCCGGACCCTCACGACGTGGCACGGCGCACGACGCGGCGCGGCCCGCGGGCCGGCTACGCGACGTGGCGCGTGCGGTGCCCGATGACCGTCACCGCCCCGATGATCACCGCCGTCAGCAGGACCCCCAGCCACAGGTTGACGGCCAGCGTGAGCGCTCCCACCAGGGCTCCCGCCAGGATGCCCACGATCGCGAGCAGCCGGCGACCCCACAGGTGGCCGTCGCCTCCGGCCAGGCGGGACTCACTGGCCAGCCCCACGATGGTGGACGTGACGACCACGGTGGTCACGTCGGCGACGCCGATCTTCCGTGCGGCAGCGGCCTGCATGCCCATCACCACGGCGAGGACCGTCGTGGTGACGGTCCCCACCGAGTGGTGCTGCGTGGGGTCCTCGACGAGGACGAGGCCGACCAGGCCGAGACAGCCGAGCGTCACTGCGCCGAGCATCAGGGACGTGCGGTTGGTCCACACCCCCTTGGCCGACGACACGAGCACCCGGCCGGCCAGCAGCGCGCCGAGCATGAACCCGGCGAAGGCCAGCAGCGGTCGCAGGACCGGCAGTCCCGAGGTGCCGGACAGACCCATGCCCAGGATCACCACGTTGCCGGTCATGTTGCCCGTGAACACCCTGTCGTACCCCAGGAAGCCGACCGCATCAACGATTCCCGTCGAGAACGTGAGCGCCAGCATGAGCACGAGGTGGATTCTCGCCTTCCCCATGGGCCACATTGTATACAAAGCATGGCAGCGTGACGTCAGGGGGCGCCGGTGCCCGTGAGAGGCGTCGGCGTCCGGCGCTAGGGTTGAGGGCGTGACTGAGACAGCCCCCGGCGCCGCCCTCCTCGAGACCCACGCCGAGGTGCTCGAGGCGGCCACGAACGCCCTGGCCACCCGCGAGTACTACAGCCGCTACCCGGAGTCCCCGTCCCCCCGGGTCTACGGCGAGACCGCCGCACAGGAGGGGCAGGCAGCCTTCGAGCAGGCCCGCAACGCGACCTTCACGCCGCTGGCTGACCAGCCCGGCACGGGGGCGGAGGTCGGCTCCGAGGTCTCGCCCTACGGCCCGCCGCTGGGCGTGCGCTACCCCGAGCTCGACGTGGACGCGGCTGTCGCGGCCGCGCAGGCCGCGCTCCCGGCCTGGCGGGATGCCGGCCCGCGTGTCCGCGCCGCCGTCTGCGTCGAGATCATCGAGCAGATCAACAGACGCAGCCACGAGCTGGCCAACGCGGTGATGCACACCTCGGGGCAGCCGTTCGTGATGTCCTTCCAGGCCGGTGGCCCGCACGCCCAGGACCGGGCGCTGGAGGCGGTGGCTGCAGCCCTCGTCGAGCAGGAGCGCGTCCCCGCGTCCGTCACCTGGGAGAAGCCGACCAAGGGCGAGCCGATCCGGATGCAGAAGGACTACCGCGTGGTGCCGCGGGGCCTGGCCCTGGTCATCGGCTGCAACACCTTCCCGACCTGGAACGCCTATCCCGGCCTGTTCGCCTCGCTCGCGACGGGCAACCCGGTCCTCATCAAGCCGCACCCGCGGGCCGTCCTGCCGCTGGCGATCACGGCATCCATCGCCCGCGACGTGCTGGACCACGCCGGTTTCGACCGGGCGCTGGTCCAGCTGGCCGCCGAGGGCGAGCCGGTCGAGGGGCGCGACGGGCTGGCCAAGACCCTCGCCCTCCACCCCGCGGTGAGGATCATCGACTACACCGGGGGGCCGGGCTTCGGCGGCTGGCTGGAGCGCGAGGCCGGTGGCGCCGGCAAGCTCGTCTACACCGAGAAGGCCGGCCTCAACACGGTCGTGGTGGACTCCACCGACAACCTCGAGGGGCTGCTGGGCAACCTCGCCTTCTCCTTCTCGCTGTACTCCGGCCAGATGTGCACCGCCCCCCAGAACGTCTACGTCCCGGCCGGAGGCGTCAGCACCGACGAGGGCGAGCTCACCTACGCGCAGTTCGCGGAGCGGCTCGCGGGGGCCATCACCGCGTTCAATGCGGACGAGAGCCGGGCCGTCGAGATCCTCGGTGCCACCGTCAACCCCGACGTGCGTGCCCGGGCCACCGACGTGCCCGGCCTGGCCCAACGGCTCGGTGGCGAGCTGCTCCTGGACGCCAGGCCGATCACCCACCCGACCTACCCCGACGCCGTGGTGCGGGTCCCCGCCCTGATCGGGGTCGACGCCGCCAACACACCGGCATACTCCCAGGAGTGCTTCGGTCCCGTCGCCTTCGTGATCCGCACCGAGGACACCGGCGCCTCCCTCAGGCTGCTCCGGCAGACCGTGCAGGAGCACGGCGCGATGACCGCCTCGGTCTACTCGACCGACGAGGAGGTCCTGGAGGCGGCACGCGAGGCCGCAGCCGACGCCGGAGTCGCCCTGTCCGAGAACCTGACCGGGCAGATCTTCGTCAACCAGACGGCGGCCTTCAGCGACTTCCACGGGACGGGCGCCAACCCGGCGGCCAACGCCGCCTACACCGACGCCGCGTTCGTAGCCAACCGGTTCCGCGTCATCACGAGCCGTCGCCATGTCTAGCCTCGGCGCGGGACGGATCGCGCGGGCCGCGGCGCGTCAGGTCGCGCAGGAGCAGCGCCGGCGGCGGGGCGGTGACTGGCGCGCCCGTGACCGCGACACGATGCTCACGCACTGGGCGCGGCAGCAGGCCGTCGCCCGCGGCGTCTTCCGCGCCGCAGCGCTGGCCGAGGCCGTCTCGTGGGGCCTGCTGCTGGTCGGGATGTACCTCAAGTGGATCGCCCAGGTCTCCGAGATCGGGGTGCAGGTCTTCGGCCCCATCCACGGCACCCTGTTCATCGTCTACTGCCTCATCGCGCTCGCCACGAAGAGCGTCTTCGGGTGGAGCTGGCGGATCCTGCTCCTCGCCCTGGTCGCCGCGGTCCCGCCGTTCGCGACGTGGTGGTTCGAGCGGTGGGCCCTGCGCGCCGGTCTGCTCGGTGATCCGGACCCGGTGGCGGAGCAGTCCGGGGGCTGATCCGGGGGTCCCGGGCGCCGTTTCGGGTGGCCGGTCAGGGCCCCTGGTGCCCGTGCGGGTTTGGCCCTACGGTGAGGAGTATCCCCCACAGTGGTCACGGCTCAGTGACCCGGCGAGCGGGTCTCCGGCCGGGGCCGAGAGAGCGAGCCCCAAATGTCAAGCAACCGCGGAGTGGCCTACCTCGAGCCGGGTAAGACCGAAGTCCAGGACATCCCGTACCCCGAGTTCGAGCTGCAGGACGGCCCCGGCGTCAACCCCGACAACGTCGGGCGCAAGGTCCCGCACGGTGCCATCCTCAAGGTGGTCACGACCAACATCTGCGGCTCCGACCAGCACATGGTCCGAGGCCGCACCACGGCCCCCCAGAACCTGATCCTGGGTCACGAGATCACCGGCGAGGTCATCGACACCGGGCCCGGGGTCGAGTTCATCAAGAAGGGCGACATCTGCTCGGTCCCGTTCAACATCGCGTGCGGCCGGTGCCGCAACTGCAAGGAGCGGGCCACGGGCATCTGCCTCAACGTCAACCCGGACCGTCCCGGCAGCGCCTACGGCTACGTCGACATGGGCGGCTGGGTCGGTGGCCAGGCCGAGTACGTCCTGGTGCCCTACGCCGACTGGAACCTCCTGAAGTTCCCCGACCGGGACCAGGCACTGGCCAAGATCATGGACCTGACCATGCTCTCGGACATCTTCCCCACGGGTTTCCACGGCGCGGTGAGCGCCGGGACCGGCGTGGGTTCCACCGTGTATGTCGCGGGTGCCGGCCCCGTCGGCCTGGCAGCGGCCGCCTCGGCCCAGCTGCTCGGCGCGGCGGTCGTCATCGTGGGTGACCTCAACGAGGAGCGGTTGGCGCAGGCGCGCAGCTTCGGCTGCGAGACCGTCGACGTCTCCAAGGGCCCGGTGCCCGACCAGCTCGAGCAGCTGCTCGGCGTGCCCGAGGTGGACTGCGGCGTGGACGCGGTGGGCTTCGAGGCCCGGGGTCACGGTGAGCAGGCTGACTCCGAGCAACCGGCGGCCGTGCTGAACTCCCTGATGGAGATCACCCGTGCCGGCGGTGGGCTGGGCATCCCGGGCCTCTACGTCACGGGTGACCCGGGCGCGGCCACGGACGCCGCCAAGGAGGGCTCGCTGTCGATCCGCCTGGGCCTGGGCTGGGCCAAGTCGCACTACTTCGTCACCGGCCAGTGCCCGGTGATGAAGTACCACCGCGGCCTGATGCAGGCGATCCTGCACGACCGGGTGCAGATCGCCAAGGCGGTCAACGCCACGAAGGTGTCGTTGGACCAGGCCCCGCAGGCCTACCAGGACTTCGACTCCGGGGTGGCCAAGAAGTACGTCATCGACCCGCACGGGATGGTCGCCTGACCGGCCGCCCGGCAACGACGCGCAGGTCCCGCGGCGCAGCGCCCGCGGGACCTGCGCGCGGTGGGGGCGCGACCAGCGCCGTCCTCCGACACCCCACGGCCGCCGCGGCTAGGGTGGCAGGGTGAGCTCCACCCCCACGTCAGACCCCGCGCTGCGAGAGGTCGACCCGGGGGTGGTCGAGCTGACCTGGACCGACGGCACGGTGCCGGAGACCACCGCGCTGCTCCCCCTGCTCGACCGTGCCTTCGCGGACGGTGCCCGACGGGTGGAGGCCCGGGTCCGCGTGGGGGACCGGGACACGAGGGTGGCCCTGCAGCGGGCAGGGCTGCGTCCCGAGGGCACCGCCCGGGGGCGCGGCACCACCGAGGGAGGGCGGCCCGTCGACGTCACCCTGCTCGCGCGGCTGGTCGACGACCCGGAGCCCGGCAGCCGGGATTCCTTCCTCGCCATGCTCAACGCGACCCTGCCCAGGACCCGGGTGATCGCCCAGGGGCTGGTGCGTGACGACCGGGGGCGGGTGCTGCTGTGCGAACTCACCTACAAGTCCGACTGGGACCTGCCCGGGGGTGTCGTCGACCCGCACGAGTCGCCCCGGCACGCGCTGGAGCGTGAGGTGGCCGAGGAGCTCGGCCTCGAGCTGCGCGCCGGCCGGCTGCTGGCGGTGAACTGGCTCCCGCCCTACCGCCAGTGGGACGACGCCGTGCTCTTCGTGTTCGACCTGGGCACCGTCCCGGACCTGCGCGAGCGTGCCCGGCTGGAGACCAGTGAGCTGGCGGGGGTGCACTGGACCGCTCCCGAGGAGCTCGGCACCCACCTGGCTCCGTATGCCGTGCGGCACCTCACGACGGTCCTCACCTCGGACGGGGGCGAGGGCCCGCTCTTCCTGGAGGACGGCCTGCTCGTCACCTAGCCCGACCTGCAGCCGGGCGCCATCGACTGGCGCGGAGGGCCGTCAGACCCTCGGGTCGTCGCGGCGGTCGGTGACGTCACGCTCGATCACGTCGGGACCACGCCGCTCGATCACATCGGGGCCACCGCGACGCTCCTCGACGACCGTGTGCGCGGTCCGGGTCCGCTGGGCGTTCTGGATCAGGCCGAGGATGAGCGCCAGGGCACCACCGCCCATCAGGATCCACCCCACGGTGTTGAGGTTGGTGCCGATGTAGTCGGAGTCCAGGGTGGTGAACGAGAGGATCGCTCCGATGACCAGCAGGGTGATGCCGAGTCCGATGCCCATTGCGTCTCCTTCGGTTGTGGCGCGCCGGGGTGCGCACAGCCTCATCATGACCTGATCGGGGCCCGGCTGCCGCTCGGAGACGCACCCTGCCGTCCGGGCGCGGGTCAGGTCCGCGGGTTCTCACCGCTGGTCCGGTCGATGGCATCGCGGTACCGCCGCTCGGTGACCGACGGTCCCTGACGTTCGACGACCGGTCCCGGGTGGTCGCGGTAGTCCAGGCCTCCTCGCACGACCGGCGGTGCACCGTTGGCCTCCGGCTCCGGGGGCCGTCCGGGCCGGACCTTCTCGACCAGGAGCCACAGCATGGCCACGGCACCGGCGGCGACCAGGCCGACGGTGCCCGCCAGGAACAGCTCCAACCAGAGGCTCATCGGTCCCTCCTCCGCCCGGCCGTCCCCGGAGGCACGTGCCGGTCCCTCTCTGCCGGGTCAGCCCACCGGCAGCCGCTGGGCCAGGAACGCCACGGTCTGGCGCCACGCCGCGCGTGAGGCGTCCTCGTGGAAGAAGGCGGGGTGCGGGTTGTCGAAGGCGTGGCCCGCCCCGTCGTGGAGCTCGAACTGCACGTCGTCGCTGCCGCGGCTGACCCACGCGCGGATCTCCTCGACCTGCTCCATCGGGATGTAGGTGTCGGCGGTGCCGAAGTGGTGCAGGCTGGGCACCGCCACCTCGACACCGGCCTCGACCAGCTGGGGCAGCGCGGAGCCGTAGTAGCTCACCAGCGCCGCCGGCGGGGTCGGTGTCTGCGCGGCCGTGGCGTAGGCGAGTCCACCGCCCAGGCAGAAGCCGACCAGCCCGACCTCACCGACGTGCGGCAGCGTCGCCAGGTGCCGGGTGACCGCGACACCGTCACGGACGGCCGTGTCCCAGTCCAGCTGACCCACCAGCGACATCCCCTGCTGCAGCATGTCGTCGGCCCCCTCCTCGACGCGCTGCTCAGGCAGGCGCCAGTAGAACTCCGGCGCGATCACGGCATACCCCAGCTCTGCCAGGTCCGCGCAGCGGTCGCGGATGTAGCCGCTGACACCGAAGATCTCCTGGAAGACCACGAGGGCGGGCCGCTGCTCGCCGTCGGAGGTGTGGGGGAACCACAGCTGGGCCGGCATCGCCCCGTCGGCCGTGGGGACGGACACCTCGGTCGCCTCGAAGGTCATGTCAGTCCCGCCCGTCGGGGAGGACGGCGTTGAGGATCATCGAGATGATCGTGATGATCAGCGCGCCGAGCACCGCGTCCCACCAGAAGCTCTCGACCCGGAACCCCAGGTCGAACCAGCCGGCGACCCACGAGGTCAGCCAGAGCATGATCGCGTTGAGGATGAAGGTGAACAGCCCGAGGGTGAGCAGCATGATCGGCAGCGACAGCACGAACAGGATCGGTTTGATCACCGCGTTGAGGACGCCGAAGATCAGTCCCACCGCGCCGAGCGTCAGCAGGAAGGCGGTCGTGTCGGAGGTGTCCTCGAACACGATGCCGTCGATGATCCGCGAGGTGATCCACAGCGCCAGGGCGTTGACGAGGACCTTGATGAGGAACGACATGGGCCCATCGTCGCACCAGGTGCGCCCGGGGACCGGAATCTCTGCGCCGGCGTCCCGCCGGGGGAGGGTGGACCGGCACGGGCGGTGTGCCGGGTGCTGGGGACAGTGCACCCCTCGCCACGGTCTAGTCTCGGTCGCATGACCAACGGTGTCCGCCTCCGCAAGACGCTCGAGGGCGTCCCCGCCTACAAGCCGGGCCGGCCGGCCGCCCCGACCGAGGGGCTGACGGCCTACAAGCTCTCCTCGAACGAGAACCCGTACCCGCCGCTGCCCTCCGTGGTCCAGGTCGTGGCCGACGCGGCGGCCAGCATGAACCGCTACCCCGACATGGCGGTCACCCGGCTCACCGAGGCCCTCGCCGAGCGCTGGGACGTCCCGACCACGCACATCGCCACGGGCACCGGCAGCGTGGGGGTGCTCACCCAGCTGATCAACATCACCTGCGAGCCGGGCGACGAGGTGGTCTACGCGTGGCGCTCGTTCGAGGCCTACCCCATCGTCGTCGCGCTGGCGGGGGCGACCTCGGTGCAGGTGCCGGTCACCGACACCGCTGAGCACGACCTGCCCGCGATGGCGGCCGCAGTCACCGACCGCACCCGACTCGTGCTGGTCTGCACCCCGAACAACCCGACCGGTCCGCACGTCACGGACGCGGCCCTGCGCGAGTTCCTGGGCTCGGTGCCCAGCGATGTCCTCGTGGTCGTCGACGAGGCCTACCTGGAGTTCAACACCGCGGAGGACGCGCCGGACGCCCTGGCGATCTACCGCGAGTTCCCGAATGTCGCCGTGCTGCGCACCTTCTCCAAGGCCTACGGCCTCGCCGGGCTGCGCGTCGGCTACTGCATCGCCCACGAGGACGTGGCGACGGCGCTGCGCAAGGCGGCCACGCCGTTCGGGGTCTCCGACCTGGCCGAGCGCGCAGCGGTCGCCAGCCTGGCGGCCTACGACGAGCTGGAGGTGCGGGTCAAGGCCCTCATCGACGAGCGCGAGCGGGTGCTGTCCGGCCTGCGCGAGCAGGGGTGGGCCGTGCCGGACACGCAGGCCAACTTCGTGTGGCTTCCGCTGGGGGAGGACACCGTCGACTTCGCTGCCGCCTGTCAGGAGCAGGGGCTGACCGTGCGCCCGTTCCCCGGCGACGGCGTCCGCTGCACGATCGGCGAGACCGAGGCCAACGACCGGCTCCTCGAGGTGGCGGCGGCGTTCCGCCACCGCTGACCCGAGCCCGCGGCAGCGCCGACCGAGGGCCGGACCGCTGCCGGGTCAGGAGAACAGCGCGGCGTAGACCTTCTCGAACCGCTGGAACCGCTCGGTGTAGTACGGCCGCCGCCGGAGCACCGGCGTGAGTGTCGCACCACGGTCCGGCGCGGCCCGCTCCACGCCCGGGGCGAGGGTCTCCAGCGCCAGCAGCGCCGTGCCGTGGAGGGTGGAGCGCTTGATCGCCACCGGCGTCACGGGGGTGCGCATCGCGTCGGCCATCACCTGCAACAGCTCGGGCCGGTCCGTGGTCACCCGACCGCCGCAGTAGAGCTTCTCCGGCTGCGGCGCGACGGTGCGCAGCTGCGACGCGATCCGCGCGTAGGACAGCGCGATGCCCTCGACGACCCCGCGGTAGACCTCGACCGGCGCGGAGCCGGCGCCGATCCCGGTCATCACGGCCCGGGCGTCCGAGGCCCAACCCGTGCTGCGCTCGCCGGTGTAGAACGGCAGCACGAGCGGCGTGGTCCCGTGCGGCTCACCCCGCAGCACGCGGGCCAGCTCCCGGGGCTGCACCTGGTCGGTCCGCAGCGTGACCTCCGCCCAGTCCAGCGCGCGGCCCACATCGTTGAGGGCACCACCCAGCAGGGCCCGGTCGTGGGACACGCGGTAGCACCACAACCCCGGGGGAAGCTGCTCCGGCACCTGTCGGACCAGGACCCGCAGGGCGCCCGAGGTGGCGCAGGAGGCCCCGATCGTGGTCTCGTCGTGGGCGCCGAGACCGACGTTGGCCGCCAGCCCGTCGGCGACCGTCGCGAACCAGGTCGCACCCTCGAGCTGCGGCCACCGCCTGGCCAGCCTGGCTGCGCGCTTGGCCGAGAGCCGGAGCGGGTGGTCGAGGTGGTGGATCGGGGGCAGCTGGTCGAGCCGGACCCCCGAGACCGCGACGGTCTCCGGGTGCCAGTCGGCCGTCTGCCGGTCCACCAGCCCGGTCCACGCGGCGGCGGAGGTGCCGGTGGCCAGGGCGCCGGTGAGGGCACGCAGCACGTAGTCCCCCAGGGAGAGGTAGTGCGCGGCCGCGGCGACGACGTCGGGACGCTCCGCGGCGAGCCAGCGCACCCGCGCGGGCCAGTAGCTGGAGTGCACCCGCGTGCCGGTCTGCTGCTGGAGGGCCTCCTCGTCGAGCTCCTCGCGCAGCTCGTCGACCGCACGTCCGCAGCGGCCGTCGGCGTAGGTGTAGCAGGGTGTGAGCGGCCTGCCGTCGGCGTCGACGACGACCAGCGAGGAGGCGAAGGTGTCCAGGGCGACACCGGCGACCTGCCGGTCCCCGAGCCCTCGGGTCAGGGCGTCGATGACCTCGCCGAGCTCCTCCAGCACCTGGTCCGGGTCGATCTCCGAGGTGCCGTCGGGGGCGACCGTGAAGTGATGGGCGACCTTGGCGCGCTTGCCGACCGGGCGGCCGTGGGCGTCGTAGACCATGCCGCGGGTCGCCGTGGAGCCGACGTCCAGCGCGAGCACCAGGGGCGCGACGGCACCCTGCAGGTCGGTCTCGAAGTCGGAGCCCATGGAGTCACCCTAGGGGGACTGTGGTCCGGGGACCCCTCGGTGCTGCGGTAGCGTGGGGCCGACCCTGCAACAGGCCGTGGCGTTCGCCGCGCCGGGCCCCATGAAGGAGCAAGAACCTGTGAGCGACGACGTCGTCGCGCCGGTGGACACCGCCGCGCCCGCGACCCACGAACCCCCCGCCAGGGACATCACCGACGGCGGGCCGGACATGGTCCAGTTCCTCGACGCCGAGGGCCACCGGGTCCCTGTGACCGAGGTGAACAGCCCCTACGCGCAGTACCTCGAGGACGTCGACGGCGAGATGCTGCGCAGCCTCTACCGCGACCTGGTGCTGGTGCGCCGCGTCGACGCCGAGGGCCACGCGCTGCAGCGGCAGGGCGAGCTGGGGCTGTGGCCGTCGCTGCTCGGGCAGGAGGCCGCCCAGGTCGGTGCCGGCCGCGCGATGCGTCCCCAGGACTACGCGTTCCCCGGCTACCGCGAGCACGGGGTCGCCTGGTGCAAGGGCGTCGACCCGGTCAACCTGCTCGGCATGTTCCGCGGCGTCAACCACGGCGGGTGGGACTCCAACGAGAACAACTTCCACCTCTACACGATCGTCATCGGCAACCAGATGCTGCACGCCACCGGCTACGCGATGGGGGTGCAGAAGGACGGCCTGGTGGGCACGGGCGACCCCGACCGGGACACGGCCGTCATGGCCTTCACCGGCGACGGCGGCACCGCCCAGGGTGACTACAACGAGGCCCTGGTCTTCTCGGCGGTGGCCCAGTCCCCGGTCGTGTTCTACGTCCAGAACAACCACTGGGCGATCTCCGAGCCCAACGACCGGCAGTTCATCATCCCGCCCTACCAGCGGGCCCGCGGCTTCGGCATCCCCGGCGTCCGCGTCGACGGCAACGACGTCCTGGCGTCCCTGGCCGTGACGCGGGCGGCCCTGGACCGGGCGCGCGGCGGTCAGGGCCCGACGCTGATCGAGGCCTTCACCTACCGGATGGGGGCGCACACCACCTCCGACGACCCGACCAAGTACCGCATCGCCGCCGAGGTCGACCTCTGGAAGAAGAAGGACCCGATCGACCGGCTGCGCAAGCACCTGGTCGCCGAGGGGCTCGGCGACGACGAGTGGTTCGGTGCGATCGACGCCGAGGCCGACGACCTGGCCCAGCGCATCCGCACCGCCTGCCAGCAGATGCCGAACCCTCCGCACGAGGAGATGTTCGAGAACGTCTACGTCGACGAGCACCCGCTGGTGACGCGGGAGCGGGACGAGTTCGCGGCCTACCAGGCCAGCTTCGAGGAGGACTGATGACCACCAGTGCAGGGGCCCAGACGCAGGCCGCGCCCGCCGGGGGGCAGCCGCAGGAGCAGGCGCCGCAGAAGATGACCATCGCCAAGGCGCTCAACGCCGGCATGCGCCGCGCCATGGAGGCCGACCCCAAGGTCGTCCTGCTCGGTGAGGACATCGGCAAGCTGGGCGGCGTCTTCCGGATCACCGAGGGCCTGCAGAAGGACTTCGGCGAGGACCGGGTGCTCGACACGCCGCTGGCGGAGTCCGGGATCATGGGGACCGCCGTCGGGCTGGCGCTGCGCGGCTACCGGCCCGTGGTCGAGATCCAGTTCGACGGCTTCGTCTACCCGGCCTTTGACCAGATCGTCAGCCAGGTCGCCAAGATGCACTACCGCTCGCTGGGGCACCTGAAGCTGCCCATGGTCATCCGTATCCCCTACGGCGGCGGCATCGGCGCGGTCGAGCACCACAGCGAGTCCAACGAGGCCTACTTCGCGCACACGGCCGGCCTCCGGGTCGTCACCGCCGCCACCGCCGAGGACGCCTACTGGATGATGCAGCAGGCCATCGCCAGCGACGACCCGGTCGTCTTCTACGAGCCGAAGCGGCGCTACCACGAGCGGGGAGAGATCCTCCTGGGTGAGCGCGCACCATACGGCCTCCACGACGCGGTCGTGCGCACCCAGGGCACCGACGTGACCCTGCTGGCCTACGGGCCGATGGTCAAGACCGCCATGATCGCGGCCCAGGCCGCGGAGACCGAGGGGCGGTCGGTCGAGGTCATCGACCTGCGCTCGCTGTCCCCGCTGGACGTGCCCACGATCCTGCAGTCGGTGGAGAAGACCGGCCGGGCGGTGGTCGTGCACGAGGCGCAGACCTACCTCGGCATGGGGTCCGAGCTCGCCGCGCTGATCCAGCAGGAGGCGTTCTACCACCTCGAGGCTCCGGTCATCCGGGTCGGTGGCTACAACATCCCCTACCCGCCCAGCCGTCACGAGGAGGTCTTCCTCCCCGACCTGGACCGCATCCTGGACGCGGTCGACCGGTCCCTCGCCTACTGACCCCGTCACCCAGAGCCCCGGTCCTCCGACCGTCTGTCTGACCCACCACTCGCACGCCTAGGAGTTCGCACCGTGCCACAGTTCAACCTGCCAGACCCCGGTGAGGGCCTCGTCGAGGCCGAGATCGTCACCTGGAAGGTCAAGGTCGGCGACGAGGTCAAGGTCAACGACATCGTCGTCGAGATCGAGACCGCCAAGTCGCTGGTCGAGCTGCCCATCCCGTGGGCCGGCACGGTCCAGGAGATCCTCGCCGAGGAGGGCACGACGGTGGAGGTCGGCTCGCCGATCATCGTCATCGACACCGGTGACGGCGGCGGGGCAGCGAGCGGTCCTGCGGGGCAGTCCGCGACGACCGGGCCGGAGGGGGCCGGTGCCGCGTCCGGCGGTGACACCGCCGGTGCCGCCGAGCCGGGCACCCTTGCCGCCCCCGGTGAGACCGCTCCGCGCGAGGCGAACCTGGTCGGTTACGGGCCCTCGGCCGGCTCCACCACCCGTCGTGCGCGCCGCTCGGGTGGCTCCAGGATCGGCCAGCCGGCCCAGACAGCGCCCGCCACGGTCCCTGCCCCCGTCCCGGCGCCGAGCGCCGAGCCGGTGCAGGCGGCCCCGACCCCGGAGGCTGCTGCCGGTCAGGCACCCGCCGGCGGCAAGCCCCTGGCCAAGCCCCCGGTCCGCAAGTACGCCAAGGACAAGGGTGTCGACCTCGCTGCCGTCACGCCGACGCGCGAGGACGGCGTGATCAGCCGTGCAGACGTGGACGCCTTCCTCGCCGGTGGGGCGCAGCCCGCTGCAGCGGCGGGCGCTGCGGCTGCCGCGCCCCACGTGGGTGTGGCCGGCACGACTGACTCGGGACCGGACTCCGCGGGCGGAGCCCCTCGTGCGTACTCGGCCCCGGTGTTCGACCGCTCGGGCGAGCGGGAGACGCGCACCCCCGTCAAGGGCGTCCGCAAGATGACCGCTCAGGCGATGACCGGGTCGGCGTTCACCGCCCCCCACGTCACCGAGTTCATCACCGTGGACGTCAGCGCGACGATGGACCTGGTCGAGCGGCTGAGGTCCGACCGTGAGTTCCGTGACGTGAAGATCTCCCCGCTGCTGATCCTGGCCAAGGCGCTGTGCCTGGCGGTCCGGCGCAACCCCGGCATGATCGCCGTGTGGGACGAGGCGGCCCAGGAGATCGTCCAGAAGAACTACGTCAACCTGGGCATCGCCGCCGCGACCCCGCGCGGGCTGCTCGTGCCGAACATCAAGGATGCCGACCTGATGGACCTCCGGCAGCTCGCCGAGGCCATGGCCTACCTGATCGAGACCGCCCGCTCCGGGCGCACCCAGCCGGCCGAGATGTCCGGCGGCTCGATCACGATCACCAACGTCGGCGTCTTCGGTGTCGACACCGGCACCCCGATCATCAACCCCGGCGAGTCCGCGATCGTCGCCTTCGGCGCCGTGCGTCGTCAGCCCTGGGTCGTCACGGCCGCCGACGGCACGGAGCAGATCGTGCCGCGCTGGATCACCCAGCTGGCCGTGTCCTTCGACCACCGCGTCATCGACGGCGAGCTCGGCTCCCGCTTCCTGGCCGACCTGGCCGCGATCCTCGAGGACCCGAGCCGGGCGCTCGTCTGGGGATGACGATGGCGCAACGTCGGGTGGCCCGCCTGAAGGACCGCCTCCTCACGGGGCTGTGCGTGCTGGCCGCCGTGGCCGTGGCCCTGTTCGCGCTGTCGCGGGGCAACCCGCGAGCGGCGGCGATCGGTGCCGGGCTGTTCCTGGGCTATGCGGTGCTGCACGCCGTCATGCGACGCCTCGAGCCGGCCGCGCGCGTGGTGAGCGGGCTGGGCGCGGACGCCCGGGAGCAGCTGATCCACTATCGCGCGACGCGGACGGCCGGGCAGACCGCCCTGGTCATCGTCGCGGTCGGCGTCGCCATGTCGCTGTTCGCGAAGTGGGACACCGGACTGTGGATCGCGGGCTCGGCGATGGCGGTGCTGGCCTCCTTCGTCGTCGGGCTGTGGTTCTTCAGCCGCGAGTCCTGACCGCTCGCCGGCCACACCGGGGGCGAGGCACGCTTCCACTCGTGCGAGCGAGAGCTCGCCCGGTCCACTCGTCCGTCCGGGCTGGCACGGTCGCCCGGTCCACTTGTCTGTCCGGCCTGGCGCGGTCGCGCGGTCCACTCGTCCGTCCGGCCTGGCGCGGTCGCCCGGAGAGGCGGAGACTGACGACAGCCGTCCCGAGGAGGAGCCATGGACCGACCGCCGCAGGTGCAGGCGACGTCGGTGTCGATCAGCACGCCCGCCCCGCGCGACCTGGCTGCCTTCTATGCCCGGCTGCTCGGCGTGGGGCTCTCCGCCTCAGAGGGGCCCCGGCCCGGGGAGCCTCCGGATGCCGGGTGGGCCCAGCTGCGTCCGGCCGAGGGGCGGCTGGCGATGACCCTCAACTTCGAGTGGGACGAGCACTATGCGGCACCGGTGTGGCCGACTCCGGAGACACCCGGGTCGCAGGTCATGGCGCACCTGGATCTCAGGGTCGATGACCTCGTCGCGGCCGTCGCATGGGCCGTGGAGTGCGGGGCCACTGTGCACGCGCACCAACCGCAACAGTCTGTGCGCGTGATGGTCGACCCGCACGGCCACCCCTTCTGCCTCTTTGTGGGATGACAGTGAGAGCTGCGGACCTCGCCCGAAACCAGCTCGAGCCGTTCTCGGGTTGCCGTCCGGGCGGCGGTTCCCGGGTTGGTGCGGGTCGTCGCCCACAGTCCCTGCCGGGGCTCGCTACAGTGACCCGCGATGGCTGACGGCACGACTCCGCAGGTGGACTCTCCGCCCGGTCCCCGGGCTGCCCCGGAGCGGTCGGGCACACCAGCCGCGCCGCGCAACGACCCGTTCGGGCTGCGTGAGTCGGCCGAGCTGGTGCGTGGGGCCACCGCACTGCTGACGCAGCGCTGGTTGCCGCTGCTGGCGCTCGCGGCCGTGGGACTGCTGGCGCACGAGCTCCTCCGCCGACTCGCCGTCGCCGCAGGCCTGATCGGGTCGGTGCCCGGCTTCCTCGCCCTGGCGCTGGTCCCGCTGGCGAGCCTGGCCGTCCTGGTGGGCATGCTGCTGGTGGTGCGCGCTCGGGAGGCGCGTCGCTCCGGGCTGTGGGGTGTGGTCGGTGCCGCGGGCAGCGTGCTCGTGCCGTTCCTCGTGGTCTATGAGAGCCGCGGCGACCTGCGCGCCGATCTGATCGACTACGCGCGGGGCACGCTCTATGCCCAGCTGGGTGCCGAGACCGTCATCAGCGCGCTCCCGCAGATCGCCTCCTGGCTGGTGCTGGGCATCGTGGCGGGCGCCCTCGTGGTCCGGGCCGTGGGCGGACGGCTCGTGGACGACGACCGCTGGGGCACCAGGGAGGGCCGGCGTCGCGGTGTGCTGCACGTCATCGTCGGCTACGCCGAGGCCGTGTGGATGACCCTGGGTGCCTGGGTGCTGGCAGGGGTGCTCAGCGGCGTGGGTGTCTGGTGGTCGAGCCGGGCGGTGACCCAGGAGATCTCCGCGTGGTGGGCCGGGGTGCGCGAGGGCCTGCCGAGTCTGGGCGCGTTCGGCGACTGGGTGGTCGGCGCCGTGCCTGTGGTGAGCGACGCCGTGGTCACGGGACTGGTCGTCCCGATCTCGATGCTCACGATCGCGGTCATCGTCTACGGTCTGCAGGTGGCCGACACGGTCAGCGCCGACGAGGTGGTCGCCACGGTCAGACGCAGCCGCTGGACCGCCGCCCTGAGCAACCGGGTCGGTGACGCACCGCTGCGGGTGGCCTGGGCCCGGCTGTCGGACACGACGGGCCGGTTCGGAGCGCTCGGGGGCGGGCTCGCCCTGGTGCTCCGGTCGGCCTTCGCCCCGGTGCTGGTCTACTGCGTGCTCTTCACCCTGGTCGCCCAGGCCGACGTGGTGGTCTGGTGGCTGGCACGCGTCGTGCTCGGCTGGCGTCCCGAGCTGGTCTGGGACGCGCTGGCCATGCCTCTCGACGGCATCGCGCAGCTGCTCACCCTCGTCCTCACCGTCGCGCTCACCGCGGTGTTCGCGGACCGCCTGCTCATGCGGTTCGGGGCCTCCGGTCAGCTGCGGGCTCGTCGCGGGATCAGGACGGCAGGGGCAGCTCGATGAACCGTGCGGGCGGGAACTCTCGCGACACCACCCGCAGCGAGGTCAGCTCGGCGTCGACCGGGACGAGCACCAGCATGGAGGCCGTCGTCGGCACCGGGTCCTCCTCCGGATCCGACGTGCCACAGGTGAGGGACGACTCGTAGGGGTCCGTGCTCGGCACCTCCCGCCCCGCGCGGAAGAGCCGACCCTGCGCATCGCGCACCTCGACGTCGCACATGCGGAACAGCTCGGTCTCGGTCGACTCGACCTGGAGGTCCAGCGCGAGGAACACATAGCCGGCTGGCGGCTCCTCCTCGAGCCCCACTGCCCTCCCGGCGCTGGTGAGTCGCACGCTCAGCGTGTCGATGCTCGCCCATCCCTGCTCCTCCGGCCCCACCGCGACGTGCTCCCCGAACGTCCACCACCCCGTGCGCGCGGCCTCGGTGGCGAACCAGCCCCACCCCGCGAGCGAGAGCAGCAGCGCGATGACGGCGACGACGGTGGTGCCGCGGCGCGCAGGCCGCTTGCCTGTCATCGCTCACCCTCGGGCAGGACGGTCGCCCGCTCCAGCGTCAACGGCGCGGAGGTCCTCGTCACGGTGAGCGGGACCCTGAGGACGGATGCCGGTCGTTGCGGGTCGGGCATCTCGGGGCGGAACTCCAGTGAGAGCTGCTCGACCGTGTCAGTGGGCACCTCGAACAGCAGCGTGCCGCGGGACCAGATGTCCGGTCCCGCCTCCCAGACCCGCCCGGCGGAGCCGAATCCGGCAGGCTCGGAGAACTCCCGCCCCTCGCCGTCGATCAGCACGACCTCCTCCGGCAGCGCCCAGGCGTCGGTGGTGGCGTAGGACAGGTCGACCACCACGAAGGACGCGGGACTGGTCACCACCTCGCCGTCCTCGAGGGTGGTGGACGCGGTGGCTCCGTGCACGTGGACCTGGAAGTTGCCCACGGTGAGGTCGGTGGCCTCCTCACCGCGCTGCACCGAGTGCCAGCCCGACGCGAGGTAGTTGCTGTCGACGGCGTTGGCCGCGGCCCCTGCGGCGACGGCGGCCGCCAGCATCGCGGCCACGGCCCAGCGGCGACTCACTCGTCCTCCTCGAGGATGGACGCCGGTGCCTCACCCAGGGGTAGGTCCACCTCGGAGCGGTGTGCGGTGGCGCGCCAGCTCGAGAACCCCGCCTCGATGTTCCACCGGGTCCACGCGGTCTCGTGCAGCGTGAGGGTCAGGGCAGGCGGTGGGTCCTCCAGCCCGGTGGTGCGCCACAGCAGCGCGACCTCATAGGTGACGCCGGGCTGCGCCGAGCCCAGCCGGCTCCCGGTGTCGAGGCGCAGCACCTCATAGGGGGCGTCGAGGTCGTCGTCGGGCACGTCGACGGGGAGCCGGAACGTCTCGTCGCTCCCCGTGACGCTGATCGGCTCCGACCCCTGGTTGGTGATCTGCGCGACGGCGCCGACCCAGCGGACGCCCTCGTCGAGGCTGCCGGCGTCGACCCGGTCCGACACGAAGTAGTGCCGGGGCACCACCCGATAGGCGCCCGTGTCGGTCACCACCTCGGGGGCGACGGTCAGTGGCGGCGGGTCGGCGACCCGCAGACCTCCGGAGGCGGCCACCACGACCGGGACCAGGAGCAGCAGCGCGAGCAGGAGGCGTCGGGGCCAGGTCGCGAGCAGGAAGGCCAGCGCGGCGCGCGCAGTGATCCTCCCGGCCTCGGTCACACCGGAAGATTAGCGCGCCGGAGCCGAAAGGCATGGAGCGTGGACGGTCACAGCGGCCGGCAACAGGTGAGCACCCACGGCATACTGGCTGCCGTGCCGTGTGCCCGCCCCCAGGATGTCGCGGCCGGCTTCGCGGAGGCCTGGAACCGCGGGGACGCCGGCGCGATCGCCGACCTCTTCAGCGAGGATGCCGACTTCATCAACGTCGTCGGGTTCTGGTGGACCAGACGTGAGCAGATCCGGCACAACCACGCCTACGGGTTCGAGCAGATCTTCCCCGGCAGCACGATGACGGTCGAGCGGCTGCGCGTGCGCGACCTGGGCGACACCGCCGTGGTGCACGCCCGGTGGCGGGTCGAGGGGCAGCGGATGCCTGGGCGCGGGAGCCCCGCCCGTCCGGACACCGGAACCGACCCGTCGGAGGCGCAGGGCCGGGCCGGAGTGCGCCGGGGCATCCTCACCTTCGTGGTCCACCGCCAGCAGGACGGGACCTGGCTGGCGGTCGCGGCGCAGAACACCGACATCGTCCCCGGTGCCCAGACCAACGTCGTCGACGACCACGGGAGGCTGCGACCCGAGCACTACGGGCGCCACTGATCCCGAGCCCGGCACCAGAGACAGCGAGACGGCGCCGACCCCACCGGGTCAGCGCCGTCTCGTTCCGGGGACCGGATCAGGTGAGCATCAGCCCGCGCAGGCGGTCTCCAGCTCGGCCTGGGCGTCGGCGGAGGCCTGGGTGTCGATCTCCGGCAGGGTGATCGTGCCGGCCTCGGGGTCGACGACGTCCTCGCTGCCCTCGTTGACGGCGGCCACGGCCTCGGCGAACGGCGCGTTGACCTCGAGGATCAGCGCGGAGATGTCCTCCGGCGCCTCCTCGGCGGTGGCGTCCAGGCGGCTCTTCAGCAGCATGACCTCGCTGTAGGTGATCTGGTCGGTGATCTCACCGGCGTCGAGCGCCGCGCGGGCTGCGTCGGCGCGGTCGGCCAGCGGGCCCCCCTCGGTGAAGAACTCCTGGCAGGCAGGCTCGCTGTAGGTCGCCGCCTCGCCGGCGCCGGTCTCGCCGGCCATGTCCCCGGTCTCGCCGGCCATGTCGCCCGTCTCACCAGCGCTGTCCCCGGTCTCGCCGGCCATGTCGCCGGTCTCGCCAGCCATGTCCTCGCTGGTCTCCTCGCCGGTCTCCTCCGCCGCGGTGGGCTCCTCGGGCTCCTCCTCGACGGCGCAGGCACCCAGTGCCAACGTCGCGGTCAGGGCCAGGGCAACCACGCTGAACTTCTTCATTCCATGCTCCTCTGTCTCGTCCTCGGACCCGGATGGGCAGCCAGCGCGCAGGGAGGCCTCGGAGGTCGTCCCACACGCGAGCGGCGGCGACATTGACCCGGGCAGGCACCCCTGACGCTCCTCGCCAGGCTGTGCCACTCAGGCAATCTTGCGTCAATTGCTTACCCGAAGCAACTTGATATCGCGGGTGCAGATGCTGGGAGTTTCCTGGGTCGTGCGGCCCGGTTTCGGCCGGTCCCGAGCCGGCCCTCAGGGCGTGAGGACGAGCGCCTCCAGCACCCGTTCGGCGAGCTCCTCGTCGCCGACCACCGAGTATGCCGTGGCGTGCGTCGGCCGCCGACCGGCGGCCCGGCGGGTGAGGGCCTCGGTCGACAGGCTGATCGTGGTGCTGGGGTCGTCCTCGGAGTGCACGGCCTCACCCATGCCGCTCTCGCTCTCGCCGGTGAACAGCTGGTGGTAGGTGGCGGCCCCGGCCTCGTCGTGGCTCACCCGCACGCCGGTCCGTGCGGTCACCGGGCCGGTGCTCTCCAGGATCACGGTCTGGCCGTCGGCCATCGGCACCTGCTCGACGAGTCTGGGGAAGCTGCGGACCACGCCGTCGACGAAGGACGCGGCGGCGGGGGTGTCCAGGTCGCCCATCCGGTGCAGCGCCTCCCGGATGTCCTGCTCATGGACCCAGATGTCCTGCAGGCGCAGCCGCAGCAGCGAGCCGAGCCGCCTCGTGGAGTCCGCCGGTGCCCGCACCTCGGTCTCCAGCGTCAGCTCCGGGTCGGCGAGGGTGGCGAGCCGGTTGTGCAGCAGGGTCTCCAGCTCGGCGACGACCACACTGCCGGCGAGGCCACGACGGGCCGCCACCCCGCGCTCCATCCAGCCCCCGAACTCGTGGCGCACGTGCTCCAGGCCGTCGATGTCGGCCTCCGGGTTCTCGCCCCCATCGAGGTAGTGCTCGACCGCGGCGATGTGGGAGAAGTGGTCCAGCAGGCTCCAGCCGGGGCACGTCGTCGGCCGCGCGAAGTCCTCGGGATGGCACCCATGGCCCAGGTCGATCACCGCCTGCAGGGTCTGGCGGTAGCCCTCGACGAGCCCGGACAGGTCGTGCGGAGGAGCAGGATGGATGGGCATACAGCGAGCCTACCTAGCATGGGGGCGTGTCGACAGATCTCGCGAGCCCCACCCCGGCCCCACCGCGGCCGCAGATCAGGCGCGTCCTGATCGGGCCGCTCGCCGTCGTCGTGACGGCCGGACTGGTCGTCGCGGTCCTCGCGGGCCTGCTGTCCGGGGCGGTCGAGCCCCTCGTCCTCGGCGACACCGGGCCGGTGGTCCGCTACGGCCAGATCGTCAACCGTGTCCTGCACGACCTCGCCAGCGCACTGGCCATCGGGCTGCTGCTCGTCGCGGCGCTCCTCACCCCCGAGGGACGACAGACCGCACGCCGGTCCACGGCGGCCGTCGCCGCGGCATACTGCGCCGGTGCGTGGGCCCTCACCTGCCTGGTCAGCCTGGCGCTCACCTTCTCCCAGTCCTCCGGTCTGCAGCTCAGTGACCCGGTCTTCCTCGGCGAGCTGCGCAGCACCGCCTGGTCCCTGGAGATCACCCGGTTGATCGTCATCGAGCTCGTCATGGCCGCCACGCTGTGCGCCTTTGCCGCGTGGGCCCGCACCCGTGGCCAGCTCGCCTGGGGTCTCACGCTCGCGCTCGCCACGTTGTGGCCGATCAGCTTCGCCGGTCACGGCAGCGGCCTGGTCGGCCACGAGCAGGGGATGACCGCCCTGCTGATCCACCTCGTCGGCATCACTCTCTGGGTGGGCGGCCTGCTGGCCATCCTGGTGCTCCGCCCGGTGCTGGGCAGCGCGGTGCAGGTCGTCCTGCAGCGCTACTCCCCGATCGCGCTGACCTGCTACGTCGCCGTCGGCGGGTCCGGTGTGCTCTTCGCGTTCCTGCAGGCGGACAACCTCGCCGACCTCGCCACCCCCTACTGGCTGCTGCTGTGGCTCAAGGTGGTGGCGCTGCTGGTGCTGGGGATGTTCGGCTTCAACCAGCGCCGGCTGCTGCTCGAGCGCGACACCACGCAGCCGGGGGTGTTCGCCCGCCTCGCGCTCACCGAGCTCGGCGTCATGGCCGTCGCGCTCGGCCTCGGCGTGGCGCTGGCCCGCACCCCGCCGCCGGTCATCGAGGACCTCACCGGTGTCGACCCGGCCCTCAACCTGACCGGGTTCCCCACGCCCGAGCCGTTCACGGTGGGCAGGCTGCTGACCGCGTGGGAGCCGATGTGGATGTTCCTGCTGCCCGCGCTGGTGCTGATCGGTCTCTACCTGGCGGGGGTCCGCCGGCTCCGCCGCCGGGGTGACGCCTGGCCGGTCGGACGCTCCGTGCTGTGGGTGATCGGCTGGGCGGTCTTCATCTACGCCACCTCTGGCGCCCCCGGCATGTACGGCAAGGTCCAGTTCAGCATGCACATGGTGATGCACATGGCGCTGATGATGGCGGTGCCGATCTTCCTGGTGCCGGCCGCGCCGATCACCCTGGCCCTGCGCGCGCTGAAAGCGCGGACGGACAAGACGCTCGGCCCGCGCGAGGTGATCCTGGCCATCGTGCACTCCCGGTGGGCGGGGTTCTTCGTGCAGCCCGTCGTCGCCGCCGTGATGTTCTTCGGGTCGCTCATCGCCTTCTACTACACCGCCTGGTTCGAGTGGTCGCTGAGCACCCACTCCGGCCACGTGGTGATGGTGGTGCACTTCTTCCTGACCGGCTACGCGTTCGTCTGGGCGCTGGCCGGCACCGACCCCGGCCCCCGCAAGTGGCCCGCCCCGATGCGGCTGATGATCCTGATCGGCACGCTGGCGGCGCACGCGTTCTTCGGCCTCGCCCTGATGTCGGGCAACTGGCTGCTGGCTCCCACGTTCTTCAAGACCGTCGACCTGCCGTGGGTGGAGGACCTCCTCGCCGACCAGCAGCTGGCGGGGATGATCGCGTGGGGCATCGGTGAGCTGCCGACCGTGGTGCTGGCGATGATGGTGACCTACGACTGGCTGCGCTCGGACTCCCGCGACGCCCGCCGGCACGACCGCCAGGCCGACCGGGACGACGATGCCGAGCTCGCCGCCTACAACGCCCACCTCGCCCGCCTGGCCGAGCACGGCCGGGACCCCCGACCGCAGTAGAGGAGACGCTGTGCGCATCGCCCTGATCCAGCTGGAGTATGCCGACGGAGAGTCGGTCGAGGACCGCACCACCCGGGTGGTGGAGCTGGTGCGGGCCCAGGCGGGCCACGACCTCGTGGTGCTCCCCGAGCTGTGGAGTGCGGGCGGCTTCGACTACCGCGCCTGGCCCGACCGGACGCAGACCGTGGACGGCACGGTGGTCTCGCGGGTCGCGGAGGTCGCTCGCGAGATCGGGGCCGTGGTGCACGCCGGGTCGATCGTGGAGGCGCCCGGTGACGAGGCCGGCCCCGAAGGGCGGGGCCTGTGGAACACCTCGGTGCTGCTGGACGCGTCCGGGGGGCGGGTCGCGCGCTACCGCAAGGTGCACCGGTTCGGTTTCGGCAACGGCGAGCCCCGGCTCATGGAGGCGGGAGAGGAGATCGTCGTGCTCGACCTGCCGGCCCCGGCGGACGGGCTCCGCGCCGGGCTGTCCACCTGTTACGACCTCCGCTTCCCCGAGCTCTACCGCGCGCAGGTCGACCAGGGGGCGGAGCTGTTCGTCGTGCCCGCGGCCTGGCCGGCCCCGCGCGTCGAGGCCTGGCGGCTGCTGCTGCGGGCCCGGGCGGTCGAGAACCAGTGCTTCGTGCTCGGGTGCAACACGGCGGGCACGCACGCGCGCACGCCGATGGGTGGCCACAGCGCCGTCATCGACCCGCGCGGGGAGGTGCTGGCCGAGGCCGGCACGGACGAGGAGGTGCTGTCCGTGGAGATCGATGCCGCTGACGTGCGCGAGTTCCGGGAGCAGTTCCCGGTGCTGGCGGACCGGCGGCTGGGCCGGTAGCACCCACAGAGAGGGAAGATGGGAACGCCCTCCGCACACACAGAGGGAAGATCGGAGCGCCCTCCGCACACAAGGAGGGAAGGTCGGAACGCCGGTGTCGTCCCTCTGCCGGTCAGCGGTCGTCGTGGATGGCGGCGAGGTGCTCGCGGGCCTCGAGCAGGGACGGGCCGTACCACGTGAGCAGCCGTCCACTGACCAGCCGGGTCGGCGTCCGCGAGAAGGCCTCCGGCCCGTCAGCGGCGCCGAACTCGTAGGGCTCGTCGGGCAGCAGCACCACATCGGCCCCCACCGTGTCCACGTCCGCGACCTCGACGTGGGGATAGCGCTGGTCATGGTCGGCATAGACGTTGCGCAGGCCCGCTCGTGCCAAGAGGTCGGTCGTGAAGTTCCGTCCCCCCACCACCATCCACGGGTCCCGCCAGATGGGCACCGCCACCGACGCCCGCGCAGGCGGTAGGTCCGGTGCGCCCCAGGCCGCCTCGGCCTGCTCCAGCCAGCCCGGGGAGTCCCAGCCCAGCACCTCGGTCACGAGCTGGCGCATCGCTGTCAGGGCCTGCGGCACGGACTCGATCACGGACACCCAGACGGGGACACCGGCCTCCCGCAGCCTCTGCACGTCGAGCTCGCGGTTCTCCTCCTGCACGACCACGACCAGCTCCGGCTCCAGAGCGGCGATCGCCGCGCGGTCGGGGTTCTTGGTGCCGCGCACACGCATGACGTCCAGGTCGCTCGGGTGGGTGCACCAGTCGGTCGCCCCGACCAGGGCCTCGCGGCGGGTGGCGGCGATCGCCTCGGTGAGTGACGGCACCAGGGAGACGACCCGCCCGACGGGACCGTCCGGCAGCTCGACCGGGTGCCCGAGGTCGTCGGTGAGGGTGCGCGGCATACCGGCACGCTAGCCGACCCCTGTGCTCGGGGCGGCCCCGCCGTCCGCCGACTGGGCCGTCTCTCGATGCGAGTGGTAGGACGGAGGGATGCCTGAGACTGCCGAACTGCCCGACGGGGTCGTCACCGCTGTGCGCGGGGCCCGCCGCGTCCTGGTCCTCACCGGCGCCGGCATGAGTGCCGAGTCCGGGATCGCCACCTTCCGCGACGCGCAGACCGGGCTGTGGGAGACGTTCGACCCCGGCCAGCTGGCCACCCCGGAGGCGTGGGCAGCCGACCCGGCGCTCGTGTGGGCCTGGTACGCCTGGCGGATCCGCCTCGTGCGCGACGCCGAGCCCAACCCCGGCCACCGGGCGCTCGCCGACCTGGCGGCCCACCGCGAGGTGGCCATCGTGACCCAGAACATCGATGACCTGCACGAACGGGCCGGGTCCCAGGTGGCAGCCCACCTGCACGGGTCGCTGCTGGACCTGCGCTGCGCCCAGTGCGGCGCGCCGTTCGAGGGGTTGCCGGAGCTGCCCGAGGAGCCCGTCGAGCGGGTCACCCCAGCCTCCTGTGCGGGCTGCGGTGGTGACGTCCGGCCCGGTGTCGTCTGGTTCGGGGAGGTGCTGCCCGAGGACGCGGTGCGCGAGACCGAGGCCGCGATCGGGGCGCTCGGGCCCGGCGACGTCTGCCTGGTGGTGGGCACCTCCGGCATCGTGTTCCCCGCCGCCGGGTATCCGTCGGCCGCCGCGGCCCAGGGAGCGACCGTGATCGAGGTGAACCCCGTCGAGAGCGAGCTCAGCGACCTGTGTCACCACGTGGTGCGAGGGACGGCGGCACAGGTGCTGCCGGCTCTCGTGACGGTCCTGGACGAGGGCTGAGCGACCACGGGCGCCCGCTCCCGAGGGTCCGCCTATGCTGACCCGGTGCCGCACGACGAGATCCTGAACGGACCGCGGATCGCCGTCGTGGGCAGCGGGCCGAGGGCGCTCTGGGCCCTCGAGCGCCTGCTGGAGCACCTGAGGTCCGGCAACGCCCGCGTGCGTCCGGTCATCGAGGTCTTCGGTCCCGGCCCGCTGGGAGCCGGGCCGAACTATCACCCGGACCAGCCGGAGTTCCTGCGCCTGAACCTGCCGGTCGACCGGGTCGACGTCTGGTCCCTGTCCGGCCACCGCGGGCCCTCGATGGCGGACTGGCGAGGGACGCCGACCGAGGCCGGTGAGCTCGCCGTCTACCCCTCGCGCGCCCGCACCGGTCGCTACCTCGCGGAGCAGGCGGCCGACGTGGTGGCCCAGCTCGACCGGCTGGGTGTCCCGGTCCGGCACCACCGGCAGCTGGTGGAGCGGGTGACCGGGCCGTATGCCGAGGGGTCGGCCACTCCGTCCACCGCCGGTGTCCGGGGTGGCCGGGGTGGGGGCTGGTGGGTGGATGACGTAGGCCCCGTTGACGAGGTCCTGCTCGCGACCGGACACCCGGTCGACTGGCCAGGTGCGCTACGGCATACCTGGTCTGCTGGCCTGCCCCCGCTGCACCCTGTCACCTTCCCGGTCCAGGACCTGGTGGCGCGGGAGGAGCTGGTGCCCGGGGCCGGCGTCCTGGTGCGCGGCGCGGGGTTGACCGGCATCGACGCCGCCCTGGCACTCACGACGGGACGCGGCCAGACCGTGGCCGGGTGCGACCTGCGCATCGTCCTGGTCTCGCGCAGCGGACGGATGATGGTGCCCAAGTCGCCGGCCGACCTGGTGCGGGCCACGCACGCACGGGCTGGTGACCCGGCGCGGTTCGTCGACCAGGCGGTCGGCCTGGTGCGTGCCGGCCGAGGCGCAGAGCTGCCCGGGGTCCTGCACGACCTGGCGGCGCACCTGCTCGTGGGAGCCACGGGGAGCCAGACGGGGGAGGCGCGGCGGCAGGTGGAGCACGTGGTCGAGGACCTCCACTCCGGCGACGAGCCTGCGGAACCGGTGGTGCAGCTGCGGTCGGCGGTGGCCGTGGCCCGTGGTGACGTGCCGCCCGACGGCACCTGGGCGTTGGGCCAGGCGTGGCGGGTGCTGCAAGGTGACCTGGCCCGCGCGCAGCAGGAGCTGGACCCGGACGGGCCTCCGCTGGGGTGGCCGGACTACGCGATGTGGGGCCCGGAGCTGGAGCGACTGGGGTACGGCCCCTCGCTCATGCACGCCGAGTTCCTGGTGGCCGCGATGGAGGCTGGCGTGGTGCAGGTGCGCAGGGGTGACACGGCCCAGTTGGCGCGGGAGCTGCGCCCCGACCTGGTCGTCGACGCCGTGCTGCCGCCACCCGGCGTCCGGGACCTGCCCGACGGTCACGTCCTGCGGCACCTCGTCGACGACGGCGTGCTCGTGCCGGCCCGTGGGCACCGGGGCGCCCGGGTCGGTTGTGCAGCCGAGGTGCTCGACCCTGCCGGGTCGCCGGTGCCGGGCCTCTCGCTCGTCGGCCGGGCCGCCGAGGGCGCGGTCCTGGCCGCCGACACCCTGCTGCGGGACATGCACCCGGCGGTGGACCTGTGGGCCCAGCGGGTTCTCGGCGTCCGCCCCGAACGAGCCTGACGCCGACGCCCATCCCGCGTCTTGGAGCAGTGTGTTGTTCTGAGAGCCGGCTACAGGAGGCCGCGAGAAGCAGAACCCGCTCCAAGATCGGGGCGCGCGGGACCGAGCAGGGTCCGCGCAAACCCCGTCCGGTTTCCCGGTGACCCGGACTAGAACGCCGACTCGGGCAGCCCCATGATCGAGTCGTCGACGTGGGTGATGATCCCGCGGTCGGCGTGGACGCGCGGCAGGACGTCGCGCGCGAAGAACCTCGCGGCCGCCACCTTGCCGAGGTAGAAGTCCTGGTCCGCACCGGTCGCGCCGGCGTCCAGCGCGGCCTGGGCGACCTCGGCCTGGCGCAGCAGCAGCCAGGCGATGACCACGTCGCCGGCGGCGAGCAGGAAGCGGGTCGTGGACAGGCCGACGGAGTAGATGGCCTCCGGGGTGCCGCCGTTGCGCGGGTCGGAGGCCATGACGCGGCCGACGAGGAACTCGACCATGCCCTGGACGTCCTCCACGGCGCGGCCCAGCAGGCCCCGCTCGGTGGCCAGGACGTCGTCGGCGCCACCGCCCTTGACCAGCTCCATCATCTGCGCGGCGAGGTGGCCCAGCGCCTGGCCCTGGTCGCGGACGATCTTGCGGAAGAAGAAGTCCTGCCCCTGGATCGCCGTGGTGCCCTCGTAGAGGGAGTCGATCTTGGCGTCCCGGATGTACTGCTCGACGGGGTAGTCCTGCAGGAAGCCCGAGCCGCCGAAGGTCTGCAGCGACTCGGTGCCGAGCAGCACCCAGGCACGCTCCGACCCGCAGCCCTTGACCAGTGGCAGCAGCAGGTCGTTGAGCTTCTCCGCCATCCGGGACTCGTCGGTCGGGGAGTCCCCGGCGATCATCACCGTGTCTTGCTGCACCGCCGTGAACAGCAGCAGCGCCCGCAACCCCTCGGCATACGACTTCTGGAGCATCAGGCTGCGGCGGACGTCCGGGTGGTGGGTGATCGTCACGCGCGGCGCGCCCTTGTCGGCCATCTGCGTCAGGTCGGCGCCCTGCACGCGCTCCTTGGCGTACTCCAGGGCGTTCAGGTAGCCGGTCGACAGCGTCGCGATGGCCTTCGTGCCGACGAGCATCCGGGCGTACTCGATGATGTGGAACATCTGCGCGATGCCGTTGTGCACCTCGCCGAGCAGCGTGCCCACGGCGGGGTTGTCGGGGTCCTCCCCGAAGCGCAGCTCGCAGGTGGTCGACACCTTCAGCCCCATCTTGTGCTCGATGTTGGTGACCTGGACGCCGTTGCGCTCGCCGAGCGCGCCGTCCTCGCCGATGTGGAACTTGGGGACGATGAACAGGGACAGCCCCTTGGTGCCCGGGCCCGCACCCTCGGGGCGGGCCAGCACGAAGTGGATGACGTTGTCGTAGAACGGGGCCTCGCCGGAGGTGATGAAGCGCTTCACGCCGGTGAGGTGCCAGGTCCCGTCCTCGGCCCGGACCGCCCTGGCCCGACCCGCACCCACGTCGGAACCGGCGTCCGGCTCGGTGAGCACCATCGTGGCGCCCCAGTGGTTGTCGATCATCTGCTGGGCGAGCACCTGCTGCTCGGGCGTGCCGAGCGTGCGCAGCACCTCGGCGAAGGTGTAGCCGGCCGAGAACATCTTCACGGCCGGGTTGGCGCCGAGCGCCATCTCCGAGACGGCCCAGGTCAGCGAGGCCGGGGCGCGGGTGCCACCGAGCTCCTCGCTGACCTCCAGGCGCCACCACTCGGCATCGCGCCACGCCAGGAACGACTTCGTGAAGGCCTCCGGCATGGTGACCTCACCGGTGGCCGGGTCGAACGTGGGTGGGGTGCGGTCGGACTCCAGGAGGCTCGCGCCGAGCTCGTTCTCCGCGAGCGTGGAGACCTGCCTGAGGATGTCGCGGGCGGTGTCCTCGTCGAAGTCGCCGAACGCGCCCTGCCCGAGCACCTCCTGCCGGCGCAGGACCTCGAACAGGTTGAACTCCAGGTCTCGCAGGTTGCTCTTGTAGTGGCTCATGGTCCTCAGTTCCCTCGTGCCGACGCCGGTGATCCACGGCGATCCGTCCGCGACAAGTACCCGGTACTGCGCGTACCTACTTCTGAGTAACAGTGTGCCTCTCGCCGGCACGAAGGTCAAGGCACGGCGCCGGTATGCCGACGCTCACCCGGGGCGTCTGCAGCACGCTGGCTCAGTGGCCGACCGAGAGGACGCTGCGACTGGTTGTCGGGTGCTCGACCTCGTCGAGGAGGGCGATCGCGAAGTCCTCCATGCTGATCGATGACGTGCCATCGGGGGCGACGACCAGGCTCGCGCCTCCGGTGCGGTAGGTCCCGGTCCGCTCGCCCGGCTGGAACAGGGCAGGCGGGGCGAGGTAGGTCCAGTCGACTCCGGACGAGGCCTCGAGGGTGGAGAGCTGGTGGACGCTAGCGGCGGCAGATCGACGGTAGGCCGCGGGGACCCAGTGCGGGACCTCGATGGCGGTGCGGTTCGTGTCCCCGACGCGCAGGGGGCCGGCGCCACCGACCACGACCAGGCGCAGCCCGGCTGTCCGCGCCCCTCCGAGGAGGCCCTCGGTCACAGGCAGGATCTCGCCCTCCCGGCCGGGGCCCGGGCGTGTGGCGCTGATGATCACGTCGTGCCCCGTCGAGGCAGCTGCGACAGCGGTGGCGTCCGCCGCGTCGAGGGTCACCCACCCTGACTGACCGCCGAGGGGACCTGCCGGGCTGCGACCTGCTGGGGTGGTGTGGTGCCCCCGTGCGTTGGCCTCGCGCACGATGCGGTTGCCGCACGCGCCGTTCGCTCCGATGACCAGGAGCTTCATGCCACCGCCTCCCGGACCCGACGCAGCGCGGGTCTGCCGGGAAGCTGGGCGCTGGACACTGCGACGAGGGCGAGGGTGAAGCCGACCAGCTGCAGCGGGGTGAGCCTCTCGTCCAGCACGAACCAGCCGAGGAGGGCGGCCACGAGTGGTGAGATGACCGGGAGGAAGGCGACGGCGCCGGCGGGGAGGTGCCCGACGCCACGGAACCACAGGGTGTAGGCGAGCAGTGCCCCCACCAGGCTCAGCCAGCCGTAGCCGGCGAGTGCTGAGCCATCCAGTGCGGGCGCCGGCCCCTCGAGGACGAAGGCGACCGGAACGATGACCAGACCTCCCGCGGTGAGCTGCCACCCGGCATACGGGACGGGGCCGACAGGTCTGCCCCAGCGTTTGGACAGCACCGTGCCCAGCGCCATCACCAGGGTGCTCGCCAGTCCCGCCAGGATGCCGGTGGTGCTCAGCGCTGCCGCGGGTCCCGCGACCATGAGGGCGACGCCGGCCACCGCCAGGACGCCCCAGCCCAGCCTCCAGCGGGTCGCCCGCTCGCCGAGCAGGGGCACGGCGAGGACCGCAACGACCAGGGGACCGGCCGCGCCGAAGATCGCGGCGACACCGCCGGGCAGGAGGTAGGCGGCCAGGAACAGGAGCGGGAAGAAGGCGCCGATGTTCAGGGCGCCGAGGACGAGGGCCTTCCACCACCACGCGCCCTGAGGGAGCTGTCGGGCCAGGGTGACGGCGATCAGTCCCGCAGGCAGGGCGCGCAGGGCGCCCGACCACAGCGGGTGGTCGTCCGGGAGGAAGAGTGTGGTGACGACGTAGGTGGTGCCCCACACGACCGGGGCCAACGCGGTTGTCAGCGTGACGGCCGTGCTCGACGGTTGGCCACTGGGCATTGGTCATCCCTTGATTCGAGGTAGAAGTGTTTGACGTCGTCCAATATAAGGAGGGAGTAGGCTCACGTCAAATAGTTTGAGATGGAAGGGGTTTGTCGTGGCCGACCGGGTGAGTGACTTCCTGCGGCAGTGGGCCCGCGAGCGCCCCGACCTCGAGGTCGCCCCGATGGGTGTCGTCGGTCGGCTGGGTCGCGCCGCGGAGATGGTGGCGCGGGGGACGCAGGAGTACTTCGCCGCCCACGGGCTGCAGCACGGCCAGTTCGACGTGCTGGCCACCCTGCGCCGGTCGGGGAGGCCCTTCACCCTGACTCCTGGGGCGCTCGCCGACTCCACCATGCTGTCGCAGGCGGCGATGACGAACCGGCTCACCAGACTGGAGGCCAAGGGGCTGATCGACCGGCGCACCGACCCGACGAACCGCCGTAGCGTCCTGGTCTCCCTCACTGACGACGGGCTCGCCCTGGTGGACCGCATCGTGGAGGGCCACCTGGAGAACGAGCGGCGGCTGCTCGACCCGCTGACCGCGGCGGAGCAGGCCCGGCTGGCTGCCCTGCTGGAGAAGTGGCTGGCCGGCTCGGGGGACGTGTCCCACGCAGAGCGCGACTGATCGGTGGTCCTCCGGTCAGGGTGCGACGAGGGCGAAGCACGCCCCGGCCACGCCGAGAGCCAGCACGACGCCGACCAGCATGAGCGGGGGGAGCGGGTCCGCGGTCAGCGACCCGCGATGGATCCCGTGCACGCCCCGGTTGGTGCGGATCCGCTGGGTGTCGGTGATCACCACTGCGGCGACCAGCGCGATGGCGGGCAGCACGAGGAGCCACGCGCCGTAGTGGCTGACCCACCGCAGGAAGATCGCGCTGATCGTGACCAGTGCGAGGCAGGTACGGCTCCAGGCGAGCGTCGCGCGCTCGGGCTGGAGGCCCCTGTCGAGGTGCGCGGCCGTCGTGACGGTCGGGAGGCGGCGCGACCGGCCCGCCCGTCGCCGGCGTGCGGTCGCGGGGCCGCGGTGCCTGGGTGTGGTCATGGGCCCGAGGTCAGGACGACGATCCCGACGACGATCGCGGCCACGGCCCCACCGATCCCGAGCAGGGGGGCGATCATGGGCAGGGGGAGGGGCTTGGCGTGACGCATCGCCCGCTCGACGCCCAGCCAGCGCACAAAGGCTCCTCCGCTCAGCAGCATGCCGAGGCCGATGAGCAGCAGCGCCACGAGCTTGCGCACGTTCGCGTCGAAGATGTCGACCGCGAAGGCCTCGATCGCGATCCCGCCGGCGAGCAGTGCCAGAGCCGTCCGGATCCAGGCGAGGAAGGTCCGCTCGTTGGCCAGCGTGAACCGGGGATCCGGCTCGTCGCCATCGGGAAGCAGGCGTCGCGCGAGCCAGGTCCGGTCGTCGGCGTCAGGTGCTCGGGTCACGACAGCACTATGGCAGGCAGCGTCGGGGAGGCCCGCCCCGCCCTGCCTCCGGCAGGGGTGCCGACAAGGGCCGGATCGGGGCGTCGGGACAGGAGACGTCCGGTCAGGTGGCGCTGTCGAGCACGGCTGCCGCGGTCTCCGCGTCCGTGATCACCACGTTCGCATAGCGACCGCGCAGCGAGCCGCGGAGCGGGCCGACCTTCTCCGGGCCGTACGCGACCACGACCACCTTCGGGATCGAAGCGAGTCGATCAGGGGGCACCGAGAGCACGCGCCGGCACAGCTCGGTGACCAGGTGGCGCCCCTGCTCATCGAAGTGGTGGCCGCAGATGTGGCCGACCGCTCCAGAGGCGCGCAGCTCCTGGTTGATGGCCGGTGTCAACCAGGTGTCGAAGATGGAACCGGACGTCGAGGTCGAGTCGATGGCGCCCACGCCGAGGAGCGCCAGGTCGGCCCGGCCTCCGAGGGCGATGGCGGTCGCGACCGAGTCCTCCCGTCGAAGGGCCGTCGCCAGACGGGCATGTGCCACCACCAAGGGTGCGGGCATGAGCCGGTAGGAACACCCGAATGCCGTCGCGAACCGGCGGCAGATGTCCGGGCTGTCGACCAGCGTGCTCTCGTTGCCCAGCGAGCCGATCATCTGCACTGCGCACATGTCCGGTCTGTGTTGGTTCCCCAGCGCATCGACCACCCGCGAGATCGTGCTGCCGTTGGAAACGGCGACGACCGAGGTGGGGCCCGTCACCTCGGTCACGTAGGACGCCGCCATGTCCTCGACCATGAGCTCCTCGCCCGGACCGGGGTCAGCCACCCGGGCGTCCTTGAGCTTGAAGCGGCTCACGAGCTCGCGCTCGAGCTGCAGCGCACGCTCCTGAGGGTGCTGGACCTCGATCTGCACGATGCGGCGGCGGCGCGCCTCGCGGAGCAGGCGCGAGACCGTCGGACGGGAGAAGCCCACCTCACGTGCGACCTGGTCCTGGTCCATTCCGTCCAGGTAGTACAACCGAGCCACTCGTACCAGGAGGAGCGTGCGTTCTCGTTCCCGCTCGCTGGCCGTCGTGTTGGTGATCATATGTGCAACTCTACTCAACCACCGTCCCTGGCTCCCACCACGAACGAAAGGTGCCGAACGGAGGTCTTTGAGACATGGTGCACAAATGTGCAGCCCAGGCCTTGCGGCGCGAGAGGCGCGCCTCCTATGTTGCGGGGACGACGTGGCCCGGGACGGTGGCCACACCGACCCAGGAGGCCCCCTTCTATGTCCTTCGTCCGGACCATTCTCGGAGACGTCGACCCGACGACTCTCGGCGTCGTGAACTCCCACGACCACCTCATTCGCATCGGTGGTGGCGAGGTCTACATCGACCCTGACCACCTCCTCGATGATGTCGACAAGGCGGTGGAGGAGGCTGGCTACTTCGTCGACGCCGCGAAGAACTGGGCCTCGGGCGGCACGGTCATCGACATGTGCCCCGCGGACTGTGGTCGGGACGTGCTCAAGCTCGCCGAGGTCAACTCCCGGGTGCCCGATCTGCAGGTCGTCGTCGCCACCGGGTTCCATCAGGAGAAGGTCTACCTGGAGACGCGGGCGCACTGGGTCTGGCAGCAGCCGGTTTCCACCATCGCGGACCTGCTGATCGCGGACATCATGGAGGGAGTCGACCGTTGGGACTACAACGGCCCCATCGTCGAGCGCACGCCGCACAAGGCGGGCGTGATCAAGTTCGCCTCCGCCTACGGGAAGATCACAGACTGGGAGGCCAAGACGCTCGAAGCCGCTGCCATCGCGGCCAAGGAGACCGGTTGCCCCATCAACACGCACACCTCGGCCGGCACTGCGGCCCTGGAGCAGGCCCAACGCTTCGTCGAGCTCGGTGTCAACCCCGAGAAGGTGGCCATCGGTCACACCCAGCGCAATGCAGACGTGTGGTACCTCTCGCAGATCACCAAGCTCGGCTGCTACCTGGAGTTCGACGGAACCAGCCGCATCAAGTACCGCGCCGACAGCGACCGTGTCATGTTGGTTCGGGAGCTGGGTGAGCTCGGATACGGCAAGCAGATACTCCTGGGCACCGACTCTGGCAAGCGCGGCTACCAGAAGGCTTACGGCGCGACGACCGGCATGGACTTTGACCCTGCCGTCTTCGCTCCCCGCCTCCTCGACGAGGGACTGGACAAGGAGTATGTCGAGGACCTGCTGATCAACAACGGCCAGCGCTTCTTCGCCTTCGACGAGTCGGGTCGATGAGCGCCACTGCACCCCTGGCTGTCCGGCGGCGGAGCCTGCAGATCGCGCTCGATGTCCGGACGGTTCCCGAGGCGCTCGCGGCGCTGGAGTCCACCGCCGACGATGTTGATGTCATCGAGGTCGGCACCATTCTGTGTCTCTCGGCGGGGATGGAAGCCGTGCGTTGTCTGCGCGCCGCGTATCCGCTGCACACGATCCTCGCCGACGTCAGGATCGCCGAAGCGGGCTCACTCATCGCCAACCTCGCCTTCGACGCCGGCGCCGACTGGGTCTCTGTCGTCAGCGGGGCCGCCCCTGCGACGGTGCCGGCCGTCGCTCAGGTCGCGGCCGCGCGGGGCAAGGAGGTTCAGGTGGAGCTGTCCGACGGCTGGGACTGGGACCTGGTGAGTCGGTGTCGTGAGGTCGGCATCGCGCAGTTCATCGTGCACCGTAGCCGCGACGCCGAGGCGAGTGGCAACCTCGCTTGGTCGGCGGCCGACCTTGACGCGATCGCCGAGCTGCATCGCCGTGGTGGACGGGTCTCCGTGACCGGAGGACTGAAGCCGGAGGAGATCCGGGCCTTCTCCGAGATCCCCGCGGAGATCTTCATTGCCGGCCGTGGCATCTACGGTGCCGAGGACCCGGCCGCAGCAGTGCACACGTACCGCACGGCTATCGACTCTCTACCGGCCGTCGACCGATGAGTGCGGAACCCGAGCCGCAGGGCCCGCCCATCGGCATCTACGAGAAGGCACTGGCTCCCGGCACGTGGCTCGAGATGCTGACGGCCGCGGGACGTGCCGGTTACTCGTTCGTGGAGATCTCCGTCGATGAGACGGAAGGGCGGCTGCGTCGACTCGAGTGGGACAGTGCGCAGCGCGATGAGCTGCGGAATGCTGTTCGCCAGACCGGTGTCCGCGTGCCGACCTTGTGCCTGAGCGCGCATCGCCGGTTCGGGCTCGGGTCAGGGGATCCCGAGACCCTGGCCACGGCGCGGCGCATCGCTGCCCAGGCTGTGGAGCTCGCCGACGCGGTCGGTGTGAGAGTGATCCAGGTTGCCGGCTACTTCGCCTACTACGAGCAGGCGGACCCGGGTGCCCGCGGGCGGTTCGTCGCCGAGATGTCACGGTTCGCGCAACTGGCCGGGCGCTACGGGGTGATGCTCGCCCTGGAGAACATCGACACCGCCGACGTGGGGTCCGTGCGAGATGCCTGCCAGATCGCGGACGAGGTCGACAGTCAGTGGTTCGGCATCTATCCCGATGTCGGGAACATCGTGGTGAACGGTCACGACGTCGCCAGCGACCTGCGCGCGATCGGAAGCCGGGCGGTCGGCATCCACCTGAAGGATGCGCGGCTCGGAGAGCCGCGGCGGGTGCCGTTCGGCACCGGTTCGGTGCCCTTCCCGCTCGTCTTCAGCACCCTTCAGGAACTGGCCTACCGGGGCCCGTTCATGATCGAGATGTGGAATGACGACCCGGCCACGGCCGAGGCCACAGCCGCGGACGCGCTGACCTGGATCCGGGCACAGATGGCCGAAGCGGCCTGATCAGAAAGCGATGCACATGGAAGTGACGACCATCGGTGAGGGGCAGCTCCGGCTGACTGCCGGACCTGGCAAGGCCCTCGCCTCTGCCGACGCCCTTGAGGTCTACGTGGCCGGAACCGAGGCAAACGTCGTTGGCCTGCTCTCCCGGCTGGGTCATCGCACGGCGATGGTGAGCGCTCTGCCAGACTCTCCGCTGTCGAGGAGGATCCTCGAGGAGCTGGGGGCGGCCGGAATCGATACCTCCGGGATCGTCACACTTCCCGGGCGCGTGGCTCTGTACTTCGTCGAGGAGAACGTCTCCCCGCTGCCCAGCCAGGTGCACTACGATCGGCAGCACTCCGCGTTCGCGAGCATCAGACCGGAAGACGTGGACTGGTCACTCGTCTCGTCGAGCCGGCTCCTGCACCTGACCGGGATCACCGCAGCGCTCACCGACCACACCAGGGCCGTGCTCGAGGCTGCGTTGGAGCGGGCGAGAGCAGTCGGACAGCGAGTCAGCTTCGATATCAACCACCGAACGCGGTTGTGGGATGCCGAGACAGCACGCCGCTGGTTCGACGACAACCTGCCGGGACGGGTCACGGTCGTGACCTGCGCCCGACGTGACGCCGAGGCGGTCTTCGGCCTGACCGGAGCAGCACCGGAGGTGGCCCGTCACCTCGCAGACCGTCTGGGTGCCCGCACGGTGCTGGTGTCCGACGGCAACCGCCCGGTGCACTGCTGGCACGGGGGAGACGTTCTCTCTCGTGCCCCACTGACCGTGCCGGTCGTCGATCGCGTAGGCGCTGGCGATGCGCTGGTGGGCGGCTTCCTGCACGGCTACCTCACCGGCGACATAGAAGAAGGTCTGGCCGCCGGCGTGGCGGCGGCGTCCCTGACACTCACACGCCGCGGCGAACAGCTGCGGACCACGGGGGCGGAACTTGCCCGTCTCGCCGCTCGAGCCGATGACGGACAGACCGAAGACATCGAACGTTGAGGAGTTGACGAATGTTGGACGTTCAGGTATCAGATTTCTCGCCGGCCCTGCGCAGAGCCGTCGACGCAGCACGCGCCACCGTCTCCGATCTGCACGCCGAGCTGCCCCGCTGGGGACTCGTGGTCTGGACCGCTGGCAATGTCTCCGAGCGGGTGCGCGGTGCCGACCTGTTCGTGATCAAGCCGAGTGGCGTGGGCTACGACGAGCTCACGCCTGAGTCGATGGTCGTCTGTGACCTGGACGGCAACCTCGTGGAAGGCACCCGATCCCCGTCGTCCGACACCGCGGCCCACGCGTACGTGTACCGGCACATGCCGCACGTCGGCGGCGTGGTCCATACCCACTCGACCTACGCCACGGCGTGGGCAGCCAGGGGGCAGGAGATCCCGTGCGTCCTCACCATGATGGCGGACGAGTTCGGCGGCCCCGTCCCGGTCGGTCCGTTCGCGCTCATCGGTGACGACTCGATCGGCCGCGGCATCGTCGAGACACTCCGCTCCTCCCGCAGCCCTGCTGTGCTCATGCGCAATCACGGTCCCTTCACCGTCGGGCCGGACGCCCGCGCGGCGGTCAAGGCCGCCGTCATGTGCGAGGAGGTCGCGAGAACCGTCCACGTCGCCCGGGAGCACGGTGAGCCAACGCCCATTTCTCGTCGGGACATCGACCACCTCTATGAGCGGTACCAGACGGTGTACGGCCAGTGAGCACGCGGGCAGGAACGGCTGTCAGCGGGTGACCTCGCACTGGCGGCCGACGCGCCAGCAGACCGCCGCGAGAAGCACACGTCCTACTCGTCGACGACACCCACCAGTGATTGGTCACTCGGCCGGGTCGCGGTAAGAGCACATCGAACAAAGGAGTTCCCATGAGTACATCGCCCAAGACGTTCACCCGCCTGCTGACCACACTCGCCGTGGCCGGTGTTCTGCTGTCTGCCTGTGGCGGATCCGGCGGGGCCAGCCCGGGCCAGGACCAGGCTCCCGCCGGCCCGCCCGACGAGGCCGCGGCTCAGGAGGAGGGCAAGGTCGTTGTCTATACCAGTGTCGACACCAAGGCACTCGAGGCGATCAACGCCGCCTTCACCGAGAAGTACGGCATCGAGGTCGAGTACTTCCGGGGTGACTCGCAGGATGCCATCAGCCGCCTTCTCAGTGAGAGCCGGGCCGGTGGTGCGAAGGCAGATGTGATCGAGACGTCAGACACACCGGGGATGATCTTCCTCGGTGAGGAAGGCCTGACGACACCGTACGTCTCTGCCGAGGCTGCCGAGATCCCTGACGAGTACAAGGACCCCGAGGGTCTGTGGACCTACACACGTCTGACCCTGGGCGTCATCGCCTACCGGCCCGACAAGGTCGAGGCGCCGACATCCTGGGCCCAGCTGAGCGAGGAGCCGTACCGCAGCCAACTCGCGCTCTTCAGCGACTCGCAGGGCTCGGGTGCCGCCCGGCTGTGGACCCTCGCCGAGGAGCTGGGCTGGGACACCATTGAGTCCTGGGGGGAGGCCGAGCCCTTGCGCGTGGAGACCCCCCAGCTGCTGCGCCAGACCCTGGAGCGTGGAGAGCGTGCCGTGGGTATCGCGCAGAACGACAACCACGCACTCAGCTCGCGCGCCGACACCGACGGAGCAGTCGACTTTGCGATCCCCGAGGAGGGGGTGCCGCTGGAGCCGGCAGCAATCGGCCTCGTCACGGACTCGCCGCACCCGAATGCGGGCAAGCTCTACCTCGACTTCTGGCTGTCCGAGGAGGGCATGGAGATCCTGGTCGACGTCGGGAAGAAGTATGTGTCGCGGGACGGGGTCGGTCATCCCGAGGGCGCGGAGCCGCTCGAGGACATCCCGTTGATCCTTCCGGACTACGAGGCGTATGCGGAGCAGCGGGGTGAGGCGCTCGGCAGGCTCCAGACCATTTTTGGTGGTGAGTGGGGCCAGTGACGCCCCTCGTCGCGCCCAGAAGGCGCACGACTGCCGGGTCGAAGCTGCCCCTGTGGGGTCTCATCGCGGGGCTCAGCCTTCTCGTCGGCTACCCCAGCCTGTGGTTGCTGCTGACGGCCTTCGAACTGCCGGAACAGTTCTCGGTCCGGGCATTCACCGATTTCGTCGGTGACGACTCGTTGGTCCGGCCGACGCTCAACACCGTCGTCCTGGGTGTGCTCACAGCGATCGGAACGGTGCTGGTCGGTGTTCCGCTCGCGTGGTACACGGCAGTGACCGACGGCCCCTTCCGGCGCTTCGTTCACCTGGCCGTGCTGGCGACCTACATCACGCCGCCGTACCTGACGGCGATCGCCTTCACCCTGCTGTTGAGCCCTGAGGCCGGGATCCTCAACGTGTTATCCCGCAGGATGGGTGGGCCGTCGTTCGACGTCTACAGCATGGCCGGGCTCGTTCTCGTGGTCACACTGCACGTCTGTTCGTTCTGCTACCTGCTCGTGCACGACGCTCTCAAGCGGATCGACGCGCCGCTGATCGAGGCGGCGCGCACGCTTCAGGCGGGGCCGTGGCAGGTGCTGCGGCGGATTCTCCTGCCGCTGGTCGCACCCGCGGTCACTGGCGGTGCCCTGCTCGCCGGCATTCTCGCGATGACGGAGTTCGGGCCCCAAGCGGTGCTCGGCACGCCGGGTGGCCTGACCTTCCTCCCGACCCGCATCGTGAGCTCGCTCGGTGGCTACCCGCCCCGTTGGGCGGACATGGCCGTCCTCGCGCTGATCCTCGTGGTGTTCGCTGCCGTCGGGTTGGTTGCTCAGCGGCGAGCGCTCGGCAAGCAGTCGTTCATCACGGTCACCGGCCGCGGGGTGCGGCCCATCCGGTTCTCCCTGGGCAGAGCCCGCTGGCCAGCGGCGATCGCAGCAGTGGGGTTCGCCACGGTGGCCACCGTGCTCCCCTTCGGGGTCCTGGTCTCGGGTGCCTTCGCCCGTGACTGGACAACGCTCGTGTCCCCCGGCAACTTCACGCTCGAGAACTTCCGGGCGGCCTTCGTCGAGGACGAGGTGACCGGTTCAGCGGTTCTCAACAGCGCTGGCCTGGCCGCAGCAGCGGCGACGATCTGTGTGGTCATCGCGCTGGCCGTCGCCTACTTCGGGCACCGGACGACGCAGCGCTTCCGCGACCTGCCGGACTACCTCGCCGCGGTGCCCCTGGGGCTTCCGGCAACCGTCCTGGCCTTCGGGCTCCTGCTCGCGGTCACCAACCCCCCGTTTCAGTTCCTCTACGGCACCCTGGGGTTGCTGCTCGTGCTCTATGTCGTGCGGTTCCTGCCGCTGGCGACACGGACGATGAACTCCGGCGCCTCGCAACTGAGCGGTGAGCTCGAGCTCGCGGCGCGCATCACCGGTGCCTCCTGGTGGCAGGCGACCCGCCGTATCTCGTTGCCGCTGATCTGGCCGACTGTGGTTGCGGCGTGGCTGCTCGTCCTGATGCCGGCCAGCAACGAGTTGGGCGGCACGGTGGTCCTCTATGCGTCCGGCACGGAGACCATCTCGATCGCCATCATCCGGCTCAACGACCTTGGACAGTTCGGACCCGTCGCAGCCCTGGCTGTTGCGGTCATCAGCGCACTGCTGCTCATCAGCGGCCTGGCGCAGTGGATCACCACCCGCAGAGCATCACCAGATAGGAGAACGCGATGAGTGACGTCACCTTCGAGGCCGTCAGCAAGGGCTACGGAGGCAACCTCGTCGTCAAGGACCTCGACTTCACGATCCCCGGGGGGCAGTTCACCTCGATCCTGGGACCGAGTGGGTGCGGGAAGACGACGCTGCTCCGCATGCTGGCCGGCTTCATGACACCTGACACGGGTGAGATTCGCAACGGCACCGCCGTCCTCTCCACGCCGGGGACGATGGTGCCTCCGGAGAAGCGCGGGATGGGCATGGTCTTCCAGCAGTACGCCATCTGGCCACACATGAATGTCTTCGAGAACGTGTCGTTCGGCCTGGAGATGGCCCAGGTCCCACGCCACGAGATCGGCTCCCGCGTCGCGGAGGCCCTGGAGACCGTCGGCCTCGGCGGTTATGAGTCACGCGGGTCCGCAGACCTGTCCGGCGGCCAGCAACAGCGGTTGGCGCTGGCTCGTGCGCTGGTGACCCGCCCCTCGGTGTTGCTGCTCGATGAGCCACTCTCCAACCTGGATGCCCGCCTGCGCGAGCGGATGCGCTTCGAGCTGCGGGAGCTGCAGCAGCGCACCGGAATCACCTTCGTCTATGTCACGCACGACCAGGTCGAGGCGATGAGCATGTCGGACACGATCGCCATCATGCGCAGCGGCGTGATCGAGCAGCACGGCGCACCCGAGGAGCTCTACAACCGGCCGGTCAGCGCCTTCGTCATCGACTTCCTCGGGCTGAACAACTGGTTCGACGGCACGGTCGTCGGGATGGACGGCGACCGCGCACGGGTCAAGGTCACCTCCGGAGCCACCGTCACGGGCACCGCGGCCCCGGGCATCGCCGTGGATGCCAACGTCCGGGTCGCCGTGCGTCCCGAGGACTTCGTGCCGACCGACCGACCTGCCGGTCAGGACAACGTGCTGGCCGGCGAGGTGACCCAGTCGCTCTTTATGGGCAGCTACCTGCACCACTCGGTCAAGGTGCCGGGCCGGGAGGACAACGTGGTCGTGCAGACCGGTCGCGGTGCGCGTGTGCAGCAGGGGCCCATCAACATCTGGGCAGATCCGCATCTCACCCACGTCGTCCCAGCGAGCGACCTGTGAGCCGGCCCGCTGCCCAGGAGCAGCCACTGAACACGTTGATCCTCTGTGCGGACCAGCTCAACCCAACGGCCCTCGGCTATGCGGGCAGCCCGTGGTCGGTCACGCCGGCCGTCGACGAGCTGGCCAGGCAGGGCACCGTCTTCAGCGATGCGGTGTGCGCGAGCCCGATCTGCGTCCCGGCGAGAGCGAGTCTCGTGACGGGACGGTACGTCCACGAGCTGGGCACCTGGGACAACGGCCACCCCTACTCCGGCGAGGCCCCCAGTTGGGGACACCGCCTGAGTGCCGCCGGGCAAGAGGTGGCCACCATCGGCAAGCTGCACTTTGCGGGAGACGACGCACCCACGGGCTTCGAGCAGCAGCACGTCCCCATGCACGCGGAGGAGGGGCACGGTGACCTGTACTCGATGCTCCGCGACGACCTGCCCGACCGTCCGGAGCTGCGCCGCATGATCGCAGGGGCGCACTCCGGCGACTCGGAGTACACCACCTATGACCGGGTGGTCACGGACGCCGCGTGCGAGTGGCTGCGCGACCACACCGGGTCGACGACTCCGTGGACCACCTTCGTCTCCCACGTGTCGCCGCATCACCCTCTCATCGCGCCGCCGGAGTTCGACAGGCTCTTCGACGAGGTCGACATCCCCTTGCCTCGACAGTGGACGCTGGACGAGCGCCCGACGCACCCAGCGCTCGAGCGACTGCGGCGTTACTACGGGTTCCACGGAGAGCTCAGCGTCGAGGAAGTGCGCCGGGCGAGACGGACCTACTTCGCCCTGGTCGCCTACCTTGACGCGCAGGTGCGACAGATACTCGACGTCCTTGACGAGACCGGTCTCAGGGAGCGGACCCGAATCATCTTCACCGCGGATCACGGAGACAACATCGGTGAGCACGGCCTGTGGTGGAAGAACAACATGTATGCGGGCTCGGTCGGGGTCCCCTTGATCCTCACCGGGCCCGGCATCACGCCGGGGGCAAGGTCCACGACGCCGGTGTCGCACCTCGATATTCTTCCGACGCTCCTCGAGTGGTCCGGACTCCCGGCCGAGCCGGACCTGCCCGGGAGGAGCCTGGCGGCCATCGCAGGAGAGCCGGACGATCCGAACAGGCTGGTCTTCTCCGAGTACCACGCGACGGGGTCGAGCGCCGGCATGTTCATGGTGCAGGACTCCCACTACAAGTATGTCGAGTACGTCGGTGAGGCGCCTCAGCTCTTCGACCGCCGGGCCGACCCGGGTGAGCTCGTGGACCTGTCCGGTGAGGACCGGTGCGCCGAGGTCGTGGACGGCTACGCGCAGCACCTCAGGTCGATCTGCGACCCTGAGGTGGTGAATGAGAGGGCACGGACCAGCCAGCGTGCGAAGGTCGATGCCTTTGGTGGGCCCGAGGCCGTCCGCGCAGCGGGGTTCCGCACCCACGTGCCACCACCGGCGACGCGCCGGTGACCGACGCCTGCACCTGCACGCCACGACGCGACCCGGCAGACGGCGCGACGGGGCGGGCGCCCCGCCAGCCCGACGCCGGGCGGGGTGACCGGCCGGCGGCTGTGGCGCCCGTAGCCAGGCGGGCCGCCCCCGTGGAGCTGGCCGGCGGAGTGTTCTGGATGGGTAGTGAGGACCCGGACGCGAACCCCTCGGACGGGGAGGGCCCAGTGCGTCAGGTCGAGGTGCCTGCGTTCGCGATCGATGCGTGCGCCGTGAGCAATGCTCAGTTTGCTGCCTTTGTCGCCGAGACCGGCTACGTGACCGAGGCGCAGGAGATGGGCTGGTCGTACGTCTTCGCCGGCTTCCTGCCTCCACGGCTGCGCGCCGTCTCGCCCCGCCCGCCTACCGTCCCGTGGTGGTGCGGCGTCCGAGGAGCCTCCTGGGACCGACCGGAGGGTCCGGGCTCGTCGGTCGAGGAACGCTGGGACCATCCGGTCGTGCACGTGTCCTGGCGCGACGCAGAGACCTACGCGGAGTGGGTCGGAGGTCGACTGCCCACTGAGGCCGAGTGGGAGTTTGCGGCACGAGGGGGCCTCCAACGGGCGAGGTACCCCTGGGGTGATGAGCTCACTCCGGGCGGCGAGCATCGTTGCAACATCTGGCAGGGGGTCTTTCCCACGAGGAACACACGGGAGGACGGCTACGCGGGGACCGCACCCGTCGACGCCTTCCCTCCCAACGGCTACGGGTTGCGCAATGTGGCCGGCAATGTGTGGGAGATGCTGGACGACTGCTGGCGGGTCGAGCACATGTCGCCCGCAATCAGGGACGAGTCCGTCCGTGTCATGCGCGGTGGCTCCTACCTCTGCCACGACTCGTACTGCAACCGCTATCGCGTCGCAGCGCGGACGCACAACACCGTGGACTCCAGCTCGGGCAACCAGGGGTTCCGAGTGGCCTATGCACGCTGAGGTGCCGCCTGGCATCAGCCTGTCTGGCTGAGGGCATAACGGGCCGCCGCATCGTCTGTCACGAGAACGTCGAGGTAGCCACCGCGCAGAGCCGCCAGGATGGCCGGTCCCTTCTCTGCGCCACCGGCAACCCCGATGACCATGGGGATCTGCCGCAGCCCCTCAAGCCCGATCCCGATCACACGCTCATTGATGGGGTGATCGAGCGGGTTGCCTCGGTGATCCAGGTGCTCCCCACACAGGTGGCCCACGGCTCCGGCCGCCAGAATGCTCTCGAGGTCTTCCTCCGAGCGGAGCCCCTCGAACAGCGGACTCGAGTCGGTGAGATGGACGGAACCGACACCGACGACCGCGAGGTCGGCCCTCCTACCCGCGTCGAGCGATCGACGCACACGCGGGTCAGCCGTCAGGTTCTCCCGGATAGCGGCGCTCGGCACCAGGAGGGGTACGTGAAGGTACCGGCACATGCCTCCGTAGGCGGAGGCGACGGCTCGTGTGACGTCAGGGCCGTCGATCATGAAGTTCTCAGAACCGAGGGCGCCGATGATCTGAACCACGGTGACACGGTCGGTCGCCCTCGCCCTGAGGGCCTTCGCCGTGGCAGCGAGCGTTCGGCCGTTCGAGACGCCGAGCACCGTGCCGTCCTCGACGAGCGCGTCCAGGTGCTCGGCCCCGGCCCGGCCGAGGTCCGGGGTCAGCGCGTCGCCGGTGCGCCCGCCCGAGACGATGACAGAAGCGGATCTGAGTCCGAATCGCTGCTCAAGGGCCCGGGCAATGTGCTCCTCCTGGCGGAGCGGGACGCTGACCTCGATCCGCACCACGCCGAGCTCGCGCGCAGCCGTGAGCAGCCGGGACACACTGGGCCGCGATCGGTGAACACGCAGGGCGATCTCGCTCTGCGTCAGCCCCTCCTCGTAGTAGAGCCGCCCCACCTGGTACAGCAGCTGGATGTAGTCCTCGTCCTGTACGACTACCGATGGCATGGCCACGTCCTGAACATCGGTTCAAACTACACGAACAAGTGTTGACAGGCGACTCTGAGCAGGTGACCGTAGGTGGAACCTGAAGCCCCGGGACCGCTTCCCAGCGGGCAAGTTCACGCAAGGAGCACTGACGATGACGTCACGACGAACGCTTGTTTCCGCCCTCGCTCTCCTCTCTGCCCTGACCATGGCGGGGTGCGGTGGCGCGGTGGAGGGCTCAACGCCGGATGACGCAGGAGGACTCTCGCTCCGCGTAGGTGTCGTACCGGGAGTCGATGTGGGGCTGCTGTATCTCGCCGAGGAACAGGGTCTCTTCGAGGACCAGGGCCTCTCACTGGAGATCAGCGAGGTCCAGGGTCCGCAGGTCGTGACGTCGGTCATCTCCGACCAGTTCGACATCGGGTATGCCGCCTACTCACCACCCCTGTTGGCGGTCGCCGAGGGGACGGAACTGACAGTCGTGGCCGGGCTGGCAACGATTGGTGAGGCGGGGCACAACGGCGCGACCCTGGTCCGGAGCGACTCGGGCATCTCGGACTGGGCAGACCTGTCCGGTATGAAGGTGGGGGCGACCTCGCCACGGTCGCTCACCACGCTCACGCTGCAGACAGCCATCGCCCAGGACGGCGGGGCGGAGCCGGTCGAGGTCGTTCCGTTGCCACACGCCCAACTGGGTCGTGCTGTCGCTGACGGAGACGTGATGGCGGCGGCAGTGGTCGAGCCGTTCGCCTCCCAGGCCATCGCAGAGTTCGACAACCTGGAGATCCTCGGAGACTCCTCGGCAGAGGTCTTCCCGGTCGGTGGCGCCTACACCGGGTTCTTCACGACGACGGAAAAGGCCGAGGACGAGGCCGATGCCGTCGCCGCATTCCGCGCTGGTCTCACTGAAGCGGTGAAGTACGGCAACGAGCACCCGGATGAGGTCAAGACTGCGGGAGCCGAGATCGCAGGCCTGGATGTGGAGACGGCCCTGTCGTTGCCCGATTCGCACTTCGATGTCGACGTCGACCCTGCCGGCCTGGAGATCCTGGTGCAGGCGATGCTCGACCAGGGCTGGATCAACGCGGCTCCCGACCTCGACGCCTTCCTTGGGGAGTGACGTGGCGTCCACTACCGCGGTCCTGCGTCCGCCGGCCACCGCTGCTGTGCTCCGACGGTTGCAATCGTCCGAGCGTGGCTATCGAACTGTGGTCGGCGCTCTCGGTGTCGCGATCCTTGTCGCTGTCTGGGAGATGGTCAGCCGGCTCGGGCTTCTCACTCCCGACGTCGCCCCGTCCTTCCTGCAGACCGTGGCGGAATTGGGCGCGCTCGTGGTCGATCCACGGTTCCAGTCGTCCCTTGGTTTCACCCTTCGGTCGTGGGTGATCGGCTTCGTCATCACGGCCAGCCTGGCCGTGCCCGTGGGACTCTTCTTTGGCGTCAACACCCGTGCCTGGCGCTGGTTCCGTAGCACGTTCGAGGCGGTTCGACCGATACCTCCGATCGTCGTGCTGCCCCTCGCCATCCTTGTCCTCGGAGCGGGGACCTCGTTCACCACGGTCATGATCATGCAGGGCGTGTTCTGGCTGATCCTCATTCAGGTCACCTACGGCACCTCGGTGATCCCCGCGGTCACCGTGGACACCGCCAAGGTGTTCCATGTCGGGATCCTTCGCCGCTACGCGCTCTTCCGGCTCCCGTCCGCGGCTCCCATCATCACCACCGGCCTGCGCATTGCGGCCGGGATCTCGCTCGCCGTCCAGATCATGAGTGAGCTGATCGGGGGCGTTCCCGGCATCGGCCAGATGCTCATCTCGGCGCAGGCCGGCAACGACATCCCGCGGATCTATGCCCTCACCGCCTTCACCGGCCTCCTAGGGCTCGCTGTCGCCCTGGCGCTCCGCGCGGCGGAGCGGTGGTTGCTCCGCAACTTCGGACCCGGCGGAGGTGCCGAATGAAGGTGGCTCTCCATGAGCGGCTCCTCCGGGTCGCTCGCCTGATGACTCTGCCCGTCGTGCTCGTGCTCGGCTACCACCTGTGGGCCTCAGCGGGCCAGAGTCCCTTCTTCCCACCGGTGGACCAGATCCTCGAAGCGTTCATCACCACGTGGACCGGGGAGGGCTTCAGGACCCACGTCCTGCCGAGCCTGACAAACCTTGCCATTGGCTACCTGGGTGGTGTCGCCCTCGGCATTGTCGGAGGCGTCGTCCTGGCCCAGTCGCGCTTCGTCAGGACGGCGGTGGCTCCGGTCATCGCCTTCCTGCTCGCCCTGCCCGCTGTGGCGCTCGTTCCGCTGTTCATCACGGTGGTGGGCATCGGGCCGAGCATGCAGCGTGGGGTGATCGCCTTTGCGGCAACCCTCTATGTCCTCGTGAACACGACGGATGGCCTCGTCAAGGTCGACGAGGGACTGCTCGACATGGGTGCAGTGTTCCGCGTCGGCCCACTGCGTCGGATCGTGCTTATCCAGTTGCCCTCCATCGCTCCTCGTCTCCTCGGCGCCGGGCGTGCTGCCCTGTCGCTCTGCGTGCTGATCATGGTCGTGAGCGAGATGGTCGGTGCGTCGGTCGGGATCGGTGCCGTGACACTCCTTGCCCAACAGTCCTTCCAGTACCGGACCATGTGGGCGGGGATGGTGATTGTCGCGTTGATCGGCGTGGTCCTCAACGCCCTCTACGGTGCCCTCGAGCGACCCGTTCTCGCTCGTTCCGGACTCGATCCAAAGGAGACCTCCCGATGACCCTGCACAGCCTGACCACCGACCATGCCCACGCCGTTGAGGAGCTCCCGATGGACAGCCCCCACGAAACCCTCGTCTGCGTCGAAGACGTCGCCATCAGCTACGAGGGCCGGTCCGGTCGCCATGTGGCGGTCGCAGACGCAAGCTTCACCGTGCGAGCGGACGAGTTCGTCGCGCTCGTCGGGCCCTCGGGAGCAGGGAAGACGACGCTGCTGCGCACCATCGCCGGGCTGCACAAGCCACAGAGCGGTCGAGTCCTGGTCAACGGAGAGGTCGCCGACGGCCCGCCGCGCGACGTTGCGGTGGTCTTCCAGGACTACAGCCGCTCCCTGCTGGCCTGGCTGACGCTGAGAGGCAACGTCATGCTGCCGCTCCGGGTCCAGGGCCTCGGGCGCAAGGAGGCAGCACGGAGGGCTGATGACGCGCTGGCAGACGTCGGCCTCGCCGGTAAGGGCGCCTGGCATCCCTGGCAGCTCTCGGGCGGGATGCAGCAGCGCGTCGCGATCGCCCGAGCCCTGGCGTGCCGACCGCGGCTGCTGCTGATGGATGAGCCGTTCGCCTCGGTCGACGCCCAGACCCGGATGGACCTGGAGGACCTGGTCCTGCGCATCCGCGAGGACCGGGACATCTCCATCCTGATGGTCACCCACGACATCGACGAGGCGACCTACCTCGCCGACCGGGTGATCGTGCTGAGCCCCCCTCCAGCACGCGTCGCGCGCATCGTCGATGTCGACCTGCCCTCGCCGCGGTCGCAGGAGGAGACTCGCGCGACCCGGCGATATGTCGAACTGCGGACAACGATCCTGGAGCTCGTGCGCCATCGCACCGAGGACAGCGCGCAGGCGGACCGATGACGAGTCGCCTGTCAGACCGGCAGTGTGCGGCCGGTGCGGCGGAGGTCCCGTTCGAGGCGATGGGCGTGGCTCCTCCGGCACGGCCGAACATCCTCTTCGTGCTCGCCGATGACCTGGGCTGGGGCGACCTCGGGTGTTACGGCTCCCTCCAGAACGACACCCCGCACCTGGACCAGCTGGCGGCAGACGGCCTCCGTCTCACAGATGCCTACGCAGCGTCGCCGACCTGCTCGCCGACGCGGGTAGCGCTCTACACGGGGCGCTACCCGGGGCGTCTTGCTGTGGGTCTCGAGGAACCACTGCTCACGCGGGACGAACACCACGGGATCCCGCCAGGTCACCCCACGCTTCCGTCGCTGCTGCGGGACTCCGGCTACCGGACGGCGATGGTGGGCAAGTGGCACTGCGGCTGGCTTCCCTGGTTCAGCCCGCTGCGCATCGGCTTCGATGAGTTCTTCGGGAACATCGACGGTGTCGCGGACTACTACAGCCACATCGACAGCACCGGCACCCCCGACCTCTACGAGGGCGAGGAGCCCGTCGTGCGCGACGGCTACTACACCGAGCTGCTCACCGAGCGGGCGGTGAGATTCATCGAGGACCGAGCCGGTGAGGATCCCTTCTATCTGCAGCTGAACTACACGGCCCCGCACTTCCCGTGGGAGGCACCGGGGGACCGCGAGCTGAGCGACCAGGTCACGCAGGCAGTGCAGGAGAAGGGCCCCCGCGGGATGTTTCATTTCGACGGTGGCTCTCTGGACACCTACCGCCGCATGATCGCCTCGCTCGACGACGGCGTCGGCCAGGTGCTCGAGGCGCTCGAGCGCACCGGTGCCCGCGACAACACGATCGTGATCTTCGCCTCGGACAACGGCGGGGAACGGTGGGCCTTCCTGTGGCCGTTTGTCGGCTCGAAGGGCCATCTCGAGGAAGGCGGCATCCGGGTGCCGTTCATCGTGCGCTGGCCGTCCGTGCTGCGAGCCGGAACCGTCACGAACGAGCCGGTGATCACGATGGACTGGACTGCCACCCTGCTCGACGCCGCGGGGTGCACGCCTGATCCGGACTACCCGCTTGACGGCCAGTCATTGCTGCCGTGGCTCGTTGGGGGAGTGCCACTCGGGGAGCGGTCGCTGAGGTGGCGCACGCGCAGCCAGGGCGCCGTTCGACGTGGCCGGTTCAAGATGGTGCACGACCGCCGCGCCAAGCCGCTGTGGCACATGGATGACGACGTGCCAGCGTCGCGGACGAAGCTCTATGACCTCGGTGTCGACGGGCGCGAGATGGCCGACGTGTCGGCCCACCATCCGCAGGTGTGCGCCGACCTGCTGCGGGAGTTCACCGCCATGGACGAGGAGCTCCTGCCCTATGAGCAGAGCGAGCCGCTCGAGGGAGTGGCGGGCATCGGGCTGCGCGACTAGGTGAACTGCCCGGACAGGTTGGTCGAGTGAGTGTGACGACACGGTGTGAGATGACGTGAAGGGAGGACCCTCCCGCGGTTGAGTGGAACTGCTGAAGGTTCACTCGACAGGAAGGTCCTCCCGATGTCCCACGCTAATGCAGCGCTGACTCCCCGCGTGCTCAGTCGGTCTGCTCGGTCAGGCCGGCATCGTGGACGACGAGGGCGATCTGGGTGCGGTTGGCCGCGCCGAGCTTGACCAGCACGCGTGAGACATGCGCCTTGACGGTCGGGACGCCCATGTAGAGCCGCGCCGCGATCTGGGCGTTGGACCAGCCCTGCCCGATCGCGACGGCGACCTCGTGCTCGCGGTCGGTCAGCTGTTCCAGCAGCTGGAGCGCGCGCTCGCGTCTGGCCTCCCCGTTGCCGCCGGCGAGCCGCTGCACCCCGCCGGCCACCCGGGCGATGAGCTGCTGGGTCACGGAGGGGGACAGGCGCGGCTCGCCGTCCCGCACGACGGCGCGCACCGCCTCGACGAGGTGCTCCGGCCGGGTGCTCTTGAGCAGGAAGCCGTGGGCGCCGATGCGCAGCGCCTCAAGGACCATGTCGTCAGTGTCGAAGGTGGTCAGCACGATCACCCGGGGCGGGTCCTCGCGAGCGAGCAGCTCGGCCGTGGCAGCCAACCCGTCCATGCGGGGCATCCGGATGTCCATGAGGACCACGTCCGGCTTGAGCTGCGCCACGAGGTCCACGCCGGCGCGCCCGTCGCCGGCCTCGCCCACCACCTCGAGGTCGGGCGCGCCCCCCAGGATCAGCCCGAGGCCGGTGCGCACGAGGGCGTCGTCGTCGACGAGCACGACCGAGATCGGCGCGTCGGCCCGGCTCGGGTCCGGGGATGCAGGGGTCACGGGGTCCACGGTAGCCAGGCGCGCACGACGAAGCGTCCGGACCGGTCCGTGCCGTAGCTGAGCTGGCCGCCGCTGAGCACCGCGCGCTCCGCGAGCCCGAGCAGGCCCATGCCGGACCCGCTCGCCCGGGCCGCGTCGGTGTGCGGCGACGTGCCGTACGGTCCGGGCTGGTTGACGACGGTGAGATCCAGGCCGACGCCGGCGCCACCGGAGAGCGAGACCGTGACCGGTTGTCCACCGGCGTGCTTGCGCGCGTTGGTCAGGCCCTCCTGCACGATCCGGTAGGCGTGGCGGCTGATCGCCTCGGGCACGGTCCCGGGGTCCACCCGCAGAGTCGTCACGACCGGGGTGCCTCCCGCCCGCACCTCCTCGAGCAGCTCGGTCAGCTGGGAGAGGTCCGGCTGCGGTCCGCGGGGCTGGGCGGGCTCGTCGCTCCCGCGCAGCACACCCAGCACGGTGCGCAGCTCCTGCACGGCCTGGTCGGCGTTGTCCCGGACGGTGCCGGCGATCTCGCGCACCTGCTCGGGCGGCAGGTCCTCGCGGTAGCTCAGGACGCCCGCGTTCATCGCGATCAGGCTGATCCGGTGAGCCAGCACGTCGTGCATCTCCCGCGCGATCCGGGCCCGCTCGGTCGCCCGCGCCTGCTCGACCCGCCGGCCCTGCTCGCGCTCGGCCGACTCGGCCCGCTCGCGCAGCGCCGCGATGTTGTCCCGCCGCACCCCGATCGAGTAGCCGACGGCGATACAGGTCGCCAGGACCAGCGCCTGGATGATGAGGTTGGGGACCCACCACCACTCGCCCGTCGCGAACGCGGTCGGAGGGAAGAGCCAGTCCCAGGCGAACCCGGTCACCAGGAACACCGGCACGAGCAGCACGTGGTCCTGCCAGCGGCGACGGGTAGCCAGGGACACGATCGCCAGGGCCGAGGCCCCTGCGGCCGTGACCGCGACCGCGGAGATGAGGACCAGGGCGAAGGCCACCGGCAGCGGCCACCGTCTCCGCAGGAGCAGCAGGCCGACGGAGGCCACCCCGATCACCGGATCGGCGCCGAAGAACCACCACCCCGGGACGTCACGTCCCTCGACCCCGATGCTGCCCCAGGCCCCGAGCCACAGCAGGAGACCGAGCACCGCGGCGAGCAGGAGACGCCAGGTCTCCCCCCAGCGGGTCGTCGGTGGTTGGCCTGGTCGCACACCCCGACCATAGGTCGTCCGAGCCGGGCCCAGCAGCAGCCGAAGGTCTGCGACCCGGCGACAGACGGCATACCAAGGTATGACGCAGGTCCAGTCTGTGGACGGATGTGCCGGAGGCCTGTGGTCCCGCAGGCTAGAGGCATGATTCAGGTACAGAACCTTGTGAAGACGTACGGGGACTTCACTGCCGTGGACGACGTGTCGTTCACCGCCGAGGCTGGACGGGTGACCGGGTTCCTCGGTCCCAACGGGGCGGGCAAGTCCACCACCATGCGGGTGATGACCGGGCTCACCCCGGCCACCTCGGGCACCGCGACGGTGCTCGACACGCCCTACGAACAGCTCACCAACCCCGGGCGGCACGTGGGGGTGCTGCTCGACGCCTCGGCCCAGCACGCCGGCCGCACCGGCCGTGAGGTGCTCAGCCTCGGCGCGCTGACCCTCGGCATCGACCGGCGCCGGGTCGACCAGATGCTCGAGGTCGTCGGTCTGACCCCCAAGGAGGCGGGGCGGCGCGTCCGGAACTACTCCCTGGGGATGCGGCAGCGCCTCGGCCTGGCCAACGCGCTGCTCGGCGACCCGAAGGTGCTGATCCTCGACGAGCCCGCCAACGGCCTGGACCCTGCGGGCATCCGCTGGATGCGGGACCTGCTGGGCACCTTCGCCGCCGAGGGCGGCACCGTGCTGCTCTCCTCCCACCTGCTCCACGAGATCGAGCGGATCGCCGACGACATCGTCGTCATCGGGCGGGGACGCATCGTGGCCTCCGGCACCAAGGAGGAGCTGTTGCGCCCCTCCGGGTGCCTGGTGCGCAGCATGGACGACGCCGCCCTGCAGGCGGCCCTGCAGGAGGCCGGGATGGACGTCACCGTCCTGCCCAGCGGCGCCCTGCAGGTCGAGGCGGAGACCGCCGCGGTCGGTCAGGTCGCGGCAGGCCGGGGCCTCGCGCTCATCGAGCTGCGCGGGGCGGACAGCCAGGGCCTGGAGGAGATGTTCCTCACCCTCACCTCTGACGACGCACGACAGGAGACGGCAGCATGAGCACGACGACAGTGCAGACCGAGGCGCCCAGGGTGGCGCCGGCCCGCGGCGGGTTCCACCTGCCGACCATCGACACCCCCATCACGGCGGTCTCCTTCAGCCGGCTGGTCGGGGTCGAGGCCCGCAAGCAGGTCGACACCCTGGCCGGGCGCTGGTTCCTGATCTTCCTGGGCGTGGTGATCGTCATCGCGATGACGATCATGCTCTTCGTCGACGGCGGTGACCACAACTACGGGTCCTACCTCGCGGCGGCGGCCGTGCCCCTCGGTATCGGTCTGCCAGTGCTCGGCATCCTCTCCGCCACCCAGGAGTGGAGCCAGCGCACCGCGATGACGACCTTCGCTCTCGAGCCGCGCCGCGGCCGGGTGATCTGGGCGAAGGTCGTCAGCACTGTGCTGATCGGCCTGGGTGCGGTCGCGCTGACCCTCGTCCTCGGCGCGGTCGGCCGGCTGCTCGGTGACCTGCGCGGGGCGGAGACCCCCTGGGGCTTCGACGGGTGGTCCATCGCCGGCATGACGCTGATGATGCTGCTGTACGTGCTGCAGGGCCTGGCCTTCGGCCTGGCGCTGCTCAACACGCCGGCGGCGATCGTGGCCTACTTCGCCCTCCCGACCCTGATGCCGCTGATGAACCTGGTCAGCTGGCTACGGACGCCCTACGAGTGGATCGACCTGACCATGACGACCGCGCCCCTCCCGTCCGGGGCGGCAATGACTGGCGAGCAGTGGGCACAGCTCGCCGTATCGGTGGCACTGTGGGTTGGAGTCCCACTCGCCATCGGGGTGTGGCGCGTGCTGCGCCGCGAGGTCAAGTGACCTGCGCGTAGCCGCCGAGGGGTCACGGTGACCTGACGGTAGATGCCACCCCCACTTCGGGGAAAAGGGCGTCGGCGGGGCCTGGGGGCAGGCCCCGCCGACGTCTGCCCGCGCGCAGCGATCCGCGACCTGGGATAACGAGACGGTATCGGTTGCGTTTCTAGGTGGTCAGTTGTGCTCGGGATGGTGCAGAGTTGGTCGGGATCACCGGCTGATCCGTGGCCCCGAAGCCAGGGCACGGGCCCTCCAGGAAGGCACGAACAATGAAGTCACGCACCCGGGTGCTGGCGGCCACCCTCTCGGCCACCTTCCTGCTGACCGCGTGCAACGCGGGCTCCTCCACCGATGATCCGACCGACGCGGGCGGCGTCACCGACGGGGGCTCCGGCACCGCCGCCCCGGGTGGCGAGGACATGGTCCGGATCGGCCTGGTGGCCGAGCCCGCGAGCCTGGACTTCACCACCACGGACGGTGCCGCGATCCCGCAGGCGCTCCTCTACAACGTCTACGAGACGCTGGTGAAGGTCGACCAGAGCGGTGAGGTCGTGCCGGCGCTCGCCTCCGAGTGGACGGTCAGCGAGGACGGCCTGACCTACACCTTCACCCTCGAGGAGGGTGTCACCTTCAGCAACGGCGAGACCTTCACCGCGGAGGACGTGGTGAGCTCCTTCCAGGCGGTCCAGAACGACTGGACGGTCAGCCTGAAGAGCCAGTTCGACATCATCGAGAAGGTCGAGGCGCCCAGCGACACCGAGGTCGTCGTCACGCTGGCCCACCCGAGCAACACCTTCCTCTACAGCCTGACCACCAGGGTCGGCGCGATCTTCGACTCCAACAGCGTGGAGGAGCTCGCCACCCGCCCCATCGGCACGGGCCCCTACACCTTCGGCGAGTGGAACCGCGGCGCGTCGATCTCGCTCCAGCGCAACTCGGACTACTGGGGCGAGGAGCCCTACTTCGACCAGGTGGTGCTGGCCTACTTCGATGACGCCACCGCACTGAACAACGCGATGCTCACCGACGGTGTCGACGTCGTGGGCACAGTCCAGGCCCCCGAGGCGCTGTCGGAGTTCGAGAGCGGCGACTACGAGATCATCGAGGGCACGACCAACGGCGAGGTGGTGCTCAGCTTCAACAACAGCACCGCCCCGTTCAACGACCTGCGGGTCCGCCAGGCGGCCCGCCACGCGATCAACCACCAGGCCCTGCTGGACACCTGCTGGGACGGGCGCGGCGAGCTGATCGGCAGCATGGTCCCGCCGACCGACCCCTGGTTCGAGGACCGCACCGGCGACTACCCCTACGACGTCGAGGCCGCCAAGGACCTGCTGGCCGAGGCCGGTGCCGAGGGCGTCGAGGTCCGGCTGCGGATCCCCACGCTGCCCTACGCCCAGAGCTGCGGGCCGGTCGTCGAGAGCATGCTCGAGGAGGCCGGCTTCGCGGTCACCATCGACGACCTCGAGTTCCCCGCGGCCTGGGTCGAGGACGTCTTCACCAACGCGGACTACGAGATGTCGATCGTCGCGCACGTGGAGCCCCGCGACCTGGGGAACGTCTTCGGCAACCCGGACTACTACATCCGCTACGGCACCCCGGAGCTGCGCGCCCTCCTGGAGGAGGCCGACGCCGGCACTGAGGAGCAGCAGATCGCGAAGATGAAGGAAGCGGCCGCGCTCGTCTCCCAGGACGCCGCGTCCGACTTCCTCTTCCTCCTGCCCAACCTGATCGTCGCGGACCCCGGCATCACCGGTCTGCCGCAGAACGCGATCACCGAGTCCTTCGACCTCTCGCAGCTCGCCCGCGAGTGAGCCGAGCCTGACCCCGTGCTGCTCCGACTGGCACGACGTTTTCTGGTGCTCCTGGTCAGCCTCGCGGTGGCCTCGGTGCTGGTGTTCGCGTTCATGCAGGTGCTGCCGGGTGACCCGGCGCGGGTTGCCCTGGGCATGAACTCCTCGGACGAGGCGGTGGCGCAGCTGCGTGAGCAGTTCGGCCTGGACCGTCCGTTGCTGGTGCAGTATGCCGACTGGCTGGGTGGCGTCGTGACGCTCGACCTGGGCGTGGAGTGGGTGAGCAAGGCCCCGATCGCCCCGCAGCTGGTCGACCGGCTGGCGGTGACGGGGTGGCTGGTGATCACCGCGATGGTGCTGGCGCTGGTGATCGCGCTGCCGGTCGGCACGTGGATGGCGGTGCGCCACCGGCACGCCGACGGGGTGCTCCTCTCGGCGATCTCGCAGGTCGGCGTCGCCGTGCCGGCCTTCCTGGCCGGCATCATCCTGATCACCTACTTCGCCAAGCGCTGGCAGTGGTTCCCCTCCGGCGGGTGGGTGCCACCGGCCGAGGACCCTGTCCAGTTCCTCCTCAGGCTGGCGCTGCCGGCGATCTCACTCGCACTGGTGCAGGCGTCGATGCTGGCCCGATACGTCCGCAGTGCCGTGCTCGAGGTGCTGCGCGAGGACTACCTGCGCACCGCGCGCGCCAAGGGGCTGCGCCCCATGCAGGCCCTGACCAGGCACGGGCTGCGCAACGCCGCCGTCCCGATCGTCACCGTGCTGGGCCTGCAGCTGGCGACCCTGCTGATCGGCGCCGTCGTCGTGGAGCGGGTCTTCGTGATCCCCGGCCTGGGCAGCTTCCTGCTCGACTCGGTCGCGGCGCGCGAGCTGATCACGGTGCAGACGATCGTGATGGTCCTGGTCGCGGCCGTGCTCATCATCAACTTCCTGGTCGACACGGTCTATCTGCTGATCGACCCGCGCCTGCGGGTGGGCCACCGGTGAGCGGCCGCCGGCTCAACGCGCCCCTGCTCATCGGCGGGGCGCTGGTCCTGCTGGTGGTCGCGATGGCGCTGGTCTCCTACGTCTGGACGCCGTACGAGTTCAAGTTCCTGCCCGTCCCGAAGGAGCAGACCCCCAACGCCGAGCACTGGCTGGGCACGGACCGCTCGGCCCGGGATGTGCTCACCCAGATCCTGCTGGGGGCGCGGACCACCCTGTTCGTGGGGGTCGTCGCGGTCGGCGTCGCCGCCGTCATCGGGGTGCCGATCGGCATCCTCGCTGCCATGTCGCCGGGCGGCTTCGGGCAGTTCATCATGCGCGGCAACGACATCCTGCTCGCCTTCCCGGCGCTCCTGCTGGCGATCATGTTCTCCGCGCTCTACGGGGGCGGCACGCTGATCGCCATGATCGCGATCGGGATCGCCACGATCCCGGCGTTCGCCCGGATCGTCCGGTCCGGGGCGCTGCAGGTGATCAACACCGAGTACGTCGCGGCGTCCCGGGTCGCCGGCCACGGTCCGCTGGCGATCGCCCGCAAGCACGTGCTCCCCAACGTGATCGGCCTGGTGATCGTGCAGGCGTCGGTGTCCTTCGCGATCGCGATCCTCGCCGAGGCGGCCCTGTCCTACCTGGGCCTGGGGACGCCGACCGGTCAGCCGTCGTGGGGCCGGATGCTCCTGGAGTCGCAGAACGTGCTGCACCGTTCCCCGCACCTGGCGATCATCCCCGGCGCCGCGATCGCCCTGGCCGTGCTGGGCTTCAACCTCTTCGGTGACGGCCTGCGCGACTACCTCGACCCGAAGCTGGAGGGCCGATGACCACCACCCCCGACCGAGCGCGTGGTGGCGCGAGAAACAACCCGACCGAGCGCGCGGTGACCCGGGAGTCAGCCCCACCGGACGCGCCGGCTCGCGAGACCGTGCTGACCGTCGAGGGGCTGGACGTGCACGCCGGGTCCACCCGGCTGCTGCACGACGTGACCTTCTCCATCCAACGCGGCGAGCGGGTCGGTCTGATCGGCGAGTCCGGCTCGGGCAAGTCGCTCACGGCCCTGGCCGTGATGGGACTGCTCGCCGAGGGCGTGACCGCCACGGGCCAGGTCCGCCTCGCGGGCCACGACACCGAGCTGCTCGGCGCCTCGGAGCGGCGGATGAGTCAGCTCCGCGGCGACCGGATGGCGATGATCTTCCAGGAGCCGATGACGGCGCTGAACCCGACGATGAAGGTCGGTCGTCAGGTGGCCGAGGTGCTGACCCAGCACCGCACAGCGGACCGACGGGCGGCGGCGCGACGAGCCGTGGAGCTGCTCGGCCAGGTCGGGCTGCCCGACCCCAGAGCAGTCGCCCGGTCCTATCCTCACCAGCTCTCCGGCGGGCAGCGGCAGCGCGTGGTTGCTGCCATCGCGCTGGCCAACGACCCGCTGCTGCTGGTCTGTGACGAGCCGACGACAGCGCTCGACGTCACGGTGCAGGCCCTCGTGCTCGACCTGATCGTGCGTGGCGTCGAGGACCGGGACGCCGCCATGCTGTTCATCACCCACGACCTCGCTGTCGTCGCGACCGTGTGCGAGCGGGTGCTGGTCATGTACGGCGGACGCATCGTGGAGGCCGGCCCGGTCACCGAGGTGCTGGGCGACCCGCAGCACCGCTACACCCAGGGGCTGGTCGCCGCCAGCGACCTCGAGCGGGCCCGGACGGGACCGGGACGCCAGCCGCTGGACACCATCGCCGGCAACGTGCCGCCTGCCGGGCGGTTCCCGGACGGCTGTGTGTTCCGGAACCGGTGTGCCTTCGCGACCGAGGTCTGCGAGCAGGTCCCGCCGTGGACGCCGCGCGGCCGACACGAGGCCGGCGAGCACGCGTCGGGCTACGCCTGCTTCCATCCCGTCGGGAGTGAGACCGGTGAGTGACACAGGCACACCACACGACGCGCCCGGTGGGAGTGAAACACCACCACACGGTGCGCCCGGTCGGAGTGAGGACGAGACGCCCGCCATCAGCCTGCGCGGGGTGAACCGGGAGTTCCGCCGGCCCCGCACCTCCCTCACCAGCGCCCCCGCCGTGGTGCACGCGGTGCGGGACGTGACCCTCGACATACGGCCGGGGGAGCGATTCGGGCTCGTCGGGGAGTCCGGGTCCGGCAAGTCGACCCTGCTGCGGATGATGAGCGGGCTGGACCGCCCCACCTCCGGTGAGATCCACATCGAGGGGCAGCCCATCCAGGACAGCTCGGCGCGGCGGCTCGGCTGGCTCCGGCGCCGGCTGCAGCTGGTGTTCCAGGACCCGATGAGCTCCCTGGACCCCCGGATGCGGATCCGGGAGATCATCTCCGAGCCGCTTGTCGCCCAGGGCATCCCGCGCGGCAGCAAGGTCGACGACCTGCTGGAGCGAGTCGGTCTGTCCACGGACGCCGCACTGCGGTTCCCCCACCAGTTCAGCGGCGGTCAGCGACAACGGATCTCGGTGGCGCGCGCCCTGGCGCCCGACCCGCACATCCTCATCGCCGACGAGCCGGTCAGCGCCCTCGACGTGTCGGTGCGCGCGCAGGTGCTCAACCTGATCGACGAGGTCGTCGACGGCTTCGAGCTGACCCTGGTCTTCGTCTCCCACGACCTGTCCGTCGTGCGCCACGTCTGCGACCGGGTCGCGGTGATGCGCGCCGGCGAGATCGTCGAGATCGGCCCCACCGAGCAGCTCTACCAGGACCCGCAGCACCCCTACACGCAGCAGCTGCTCGCGTCGGTGCCGCGCCTCAGCGAGGCGCTGGCGGGCCGGACCGCGGCCGAGCTGGCGGAGCGCACCCGGGCGGCCCTGGCAGGTGAGGGGGCCACGGACGAGGCGGCGGCCCTGCGGCTGGCCGAGGAGGGCGCCCGGGCCGACGCCGGGATCGACGGTGGCGCGGGGCTCCGCGCCGAGGACGTGCGGCACGACCGGCACGAGGACGAGGGAGGCACCATTGCGTGACCTGTGGGTCGATGAGGACGCCGTGGTCGCGTTCACCCAGGAGCTGGTGCGGATCAGGTCGGTCAACGACCCGGCCGCCGGCACGGCGGAGCTGGCCGCGGCCCGCCTCGTCGAGGAGCGGATGCGAGAGCTCGGCTGGGCCCCGGAGGTGACCCTCGTCGCCCCGAACCGGCCGAACGTGGTGGCCGTCATCGAGGGCGGTGGTGGGCCCGGCCCCACCCTGATGTTCGAGGGGCACACCGACGTGGTCACGGAGGGCGACCTGGCGGACTGGAGCTTCGACCCCTATGCCGGTGACATCGTGGACGGCCGACTGCGCGGCCGGGGCAGTGCCGACATGAAGGCCGGCGTCGCCGCGATGGTCTATGCGGCCAAGGCCCTCGTCGACGCCGGTCCGTTCCCGGGGCGGCTCGTCCTCGGGGCGCTGGTGGACGAGGAGGGTCTGATGCTGGGCGCCAAGGCGTTCGCGCGGACGCCCCTGGCCGCCGAGATCGACGGTGCGATCTGCTGCGAGCCGGAGGCCGGGGAGATCTGCGCGGTCTCCAAGGGCGCGGTGCGTCTCCTGGTGCGCTTCGAGGGGGCCATGGCGCACGGCGCGATGCCCCAGCACGCCCGGAACCCGCTGCCGGTGGCCGCCGAGTTCGTGCGGCGGGTCGCCGACGTGCAGGCCGACCTGCTGCGCGAGCACGGTGAGCACGAGCACCTGGGACCGAACTACGTCACCCCGACCGTCGTCCTGGGCGGCGACACCGACCAGATCAACGTGATCCCGGCGCAGGCCGTCGTGTGCCTCGACATCCGGACCGTGCCCGGCGTGGACCACGTCGAGCTCAACGGTCGGATCACCGAGCTGGCCGGGGCGTGCGGGGAGCCGACCGGGATCAGCGCCGCGGTGGAGGTCGTCGACGACCGGCCCGCGGTCGACACCCCGGTGGACCACCCCATGATCGTGGCGCTCGCGCAGGCCCACGAGGCAGTCACCGGGAGCCCGGCCGTCTACGGTGGCGTGCCCGGCGCCACCGACGGCACGATCCTGACCCGCGACGCCGGGATCCCCACGGTCGTCTACGGCCCCGGGGGCAAGTGGATCGCCCACCAGGCCGACGAGTTCGTCGAGGTGGCCGAGATCATCGAGGCGACCCGTGTGTATGCCGAGACCGCCCGGCAGTTCCTGACGTCCGGGGCGGCCGAGGGGTGAGGCCGCTCTCCTGCCGGCCCCGTGCCGGCCGGCACGGGTCAGGGCGGGTGAGCCCGCTGCATACGCCGCTGGATAGGGTGCCGGGGTGAGCACACCTTCGGGGCAGGTGCCTCCGGGGAACGACCAGCCCAGCGCACCCATCGCCCCCATCCCGCAGACCTCCGGCCCGTCCCGCGGCTCGTCCGCCAGCACCATGTGGGCGATCGCGACGATCGTCGTGGCACTGGTCGGTGGCTTCCTGATCTACACCGCGATGACCCAGGACGACGGCACTGCCCCCGCCGCCCCGCAGGCGACCGCGGACGGTCCGGGACAGGTCGCTGACGAGGGAGCCGAGGCGGCGGGCAGCACCGCGACCCCCGGGACGACGGAGCCCTCGGAGGCGGCCCGACCGACGATGACCGACGAGCAGCGGCAGTTCCTGCTCGACCTGCCGCGCCGCGAGGCCGACGACCCGCTGGCCCAGGGCGACGTGGACGCGCCCGTGGTGATCATCGAGTACGCCGACTACCGCTGCCCGTTCTGCGCGTCGTGGGGCCGCGAGGTCCACCCCCAGCTGCAGGACCTGATCGACGACGGCACCGTGCGGCTGGAGTTCCGCGACCGGATCCTGTTCGGTGAGGACTCGGAGGCGACCGCACTCGCTGCCCGCGCCGCCGGGGAGCAGGGACTGTACTGGGAGTACCAGCAGGCGGTGTTCGAGGCGGCCCCGGAGAGCGGTCACCCCGACATGCCGCGGGAGAAGCTGCTCGGTCTGGCCGAGGAGGTCGGGGTGCCCGACCTCGCGACGTTCGAGGCCGACCTGGACTCGCCGGAGCTGCGCTCGGCCATGGAGGCGGACCAGGCCGAGGGCGAGTCGCTCGGCGTCCGCTCGACGCCCACCTTCCTGGTCAACACCCAGGCCCTCATCGGTGCCCAGCCGGAGCAGGCCTTCCGCCAGGCCATCGAGCAGGAGCTGGCCAAGGTGGAGGGGCAGCGGTGAGCAGCGCCGACCCACTGTGGGCCCTCGACCCGCAGGTGGTGCCCGGGCCCACCAACTCGATCGTCGACGTGCGCGGGTTGCGCGTGGGGCACCACGACCGCCGCGGCGAGGGCTGGCTGACCGGCACGACCGTGGTGCTGGCACCGCCCGAGGGAGCGGTCGGCGGCGTCGATGTGCGCGGCGGCGGCCCGGGCACGCGGGAGACCGACCTGCTCGACCCGGTCAACCAGGTGGACCGGGTGCACGCCGTCGTGCTCTCCGGCGGGAGCGCCTTCGGGCTGGCGGCCGCCGACGGCGTCATGCGGCACCTGTATGCCGCGGGGTGCGGCTTCCCGTGCGGAACCGAACCCTCCGAGGTGGTCCCCATCGTCCCGGCCGCCGTGATCTTCGACCTCGGCCGGGGTGGTGAGTTCACCGCGACACCGGATGCCTCGTTCGGCGTCGCGGCCTGCGAGGCGGCGTCGACCGGTGCCCCTGCGCTGGGCTCCGTCGGGGCCGGTGCCGGGGCCGAGTGTGGTGGCCTGAAGGGCGGCGTGGGCTCGGCCAGCGCCGTCCTGCCGGACGGCACCACGGTGGCGGCGCTGATCGTGGTCAACCCGGCGGGGCAGGTGCTGGACCTGCGCACGGGTGAGCTGATCGGTGCCCGGGCCCTGCTGCAGGGTGACCTGGACGTGCTCGGTGAGCGTGCGGCATACGTCCTGGGCCGGCCGGATCCCCAGGAGCTGGCGGCGGCGCGGGAACGCGCGCGGACCGAGCACGGCGGGCTGGTGCCCAAGGTGCTGGCGACCACCATCGGCGTGATCGCGACCGACGCGACGCTGACCAAGGCACAGGCCACCAAGGTCGCCGGCATCGGGCACGACGGCCTGGCCCGCGCGATCGACCCGGTGCACACCATGCACGACGGGGACACCCTGTTCACCCTCGCCACCGGCGAGCGGCCGGCGCCCGACGACCTCGCCTTCCACGGTCTGCTGACCGTTGCCGCGCGGGTGGTGACGCGCGCGACCGTGCGGGCCGTGCTCGCCGCGGAGGGCTGCGAGACGCCCACCGGACGGAGACGGTCCTACCTGGAGGCGTTCCCGAGCGCACTGCGGCCGGGCTAGCGAGCCGTCGCGGGTCGGGCCGTAGACTCCCGAGCCGTGACCCCTCCTCATCCTGCGGCTCCCGAACCGGGCCGCGAGTTCGTGCTCACCGTGTCCTGCGAGGACCGGCGGGGCATCGTCCACGCCGTGGCCGGCGTGATGCTCGAGCAGCACCTGACGATCCTGGACAGCCAGCAGTTCGGTGACGCCAGCACGGGCGAGTTCCATCTGCGGATGCATCTGCGCAGGGAGGGCTCGCCCGTCGCCCTGGAGGCGCTGGAGGAGGCGTTCGGTCCCGTCGCGCTCGAGTTCGGCATGCAGTGGCGCTTCCTGGACCGGTCACGGCGGCACCGTGCCCTGGTCATGGTGAGCCGGCAGGGCCACGTCCTCAACGACCTGCTGCACCGCACCCGGACCGGGCTGATGGACGTGGAGATCCCGGTGATCGTGTCCAACCACGAGGACTTCCGGGCTCTCGCCGAGTGGCACGGCATCCCGTTCCACCACGTGCCGGTGACCCCGGACACCAAGCCGGAGGCCGAGGCGCGGCTCCGGGAGCTGGTCGCGGAGCACCAGGTCGACACGATCGTGCTCGCCCGCTACATGCAGGTGCTCTCCTCCGAGCTGTGCGCCGAGCTGCCGGGGCGGATCATCAATATCCACCACTCGCTGCTGCCGAGCTTCAAGGGTGCCAAGCCCTACACCCAGGCGCACGACCGGGGCGTGAAGGTGATCGGCGCGACGGCCCACTACGTCACCGCGGACCTGGACGAGGGCCCGATCATCGAGCAGGACTTCCGCCGCGTGGACCACCGGATGAGCCCGGCCGAGCTGGCCGCCGTCGGGCAGGAGCTGGAAGCGATGGCGCTGTCCCGGGCGGTCCGCTGGCACGCCGAGCAGCGCGTGGTCCTCCGAGGCCGGCGCACCGTCGTCTTTGACTGACGTTGGCCAGGGTTTGATGGTCGTGCGGCCCGGAGCCGGTGCCCCGGGAGTGGTGGAGACGCCGCTGACCGAGCAGTTCCTGGCCCATGAGATCTGGGGTAGGCGTATGCCGGGAAAGCCGGCCCTGGGTCGGTGGCCTCGGCCATGGGACTGGTCGGCGCGGGGGACGTACCAGGCCAGCGACGCCACGAGATCTGTCACCGGCTGCCGGCTGCTGGTCGACGGTGGGTGGACCGCGATCCACGGAGGTTCACGCCGCCGTTCAGTTGAGCCCTGTGCCGAAGCTGTTCACCAGAGTGCCGAGGCGAGAGATCTCAACGTCGATGGCGTCGCCGGGTTGGAGCATTCGGGGCGTATCCATAAAGGCACCGACACCAGCGGGTTTGCCGGTGACAACGACGCCTCGCGGGGCACCGGGGTGAAGTCGACAGGTGCGCGATGACCTGCGGAATCGTGAAGACGAGGTCGCCGACCTTCGATGGCTGTCGCACCTCGCCATTGACTCGCGTCTCGAGCGTCAGGGCCCGACACGTCCTCTACGTCTTCGCCCTCCACCAGGTATGGCCCGAATCCTCCGGTTGCAAGAGAGTTCTTCCCTGGTGTCCACTGCGAGATTTCCCATTGCACATGGCGCACGGAGAAGCTACGCGAAGACTCGGCCAAGTTCATGATCCTGAGCGGACCGGACAGGGCGTTGACCGCGCTGTCGTGCCATCTCCCGCGTTGATGGCGTCCGGACCGGCGACCATCGATCCTTCCGGTGTGTCGACCCCAATGCCGTTGAGAGCCTCGACATTCAGGACACAACCCCTTGCGGGTGACGGCGCCTCCGTTCAGACCGGTGCGTGCTCCCTGTGGCACCACGGGTAGGCCGTGCCCCTGAGCGTGACTATCGACGACATCTCCGCGGTCGCGGTCGCGCACCACAAAGAAGTTATCGGCGGCACCGCACCGGCTGTGTGATCCACGCCGTTGGTGCTGGCCACCATCGAGTCCCGCACCACCCGAGCGGCTACTCTCTCCGGAGTGTGGCGACTGCTGCGGGAAACGGTGCCTACGCTCGGCCTTTCTGGATCCGCTCAACGAACTGGCTGGCGACTCTGGATCGCCTAGCTCCTTAGGTTTGGAGGTCGGTTGATCTGATCTCGTGGGCCAAGGGTTCGCCGTGTGCGTAGTGTTGAAGGTTGCTGGCGAACACTGCGGCTGCCCTTTCGAAACGCCCGTCTCCGAGCGATGCGTTGTGCGGCGTGATGACCACCTGGGGGTGGGACCAAAGGGGATCATCGCTGGGCAATGGCTCAGATGCCGCTACGTCAAGCACTGCTCGTCCAGGCCGGCCCGCGTCAAGCGATGCGAGCAGTGCCCGTTCGTCGACGAGGGCGCCGCGCCCCACATTGATGAGGACTGATGAAGTCTTCATCCTGCGGAGGAAATCGGAGTCGACGAGGCCTGCGGTCGCGGAGTTGGCGGGTGCAGCAATCACCACGACGTCGCAACTGGGCAGGAGGTCACGCAGCTGTTGGGGTGTCGCTAGAGAGTCAACAACTGATGTGGCGGACTGGGACCGGCGCACGCCGGTAACGTGCGCACCGAACGCGCGTGCCCTCTGCGCAACGGCAGCCCCGACTTGTCCGAGGCCGATCACTAGCCACCTGGTCGATCCCATCTCGACAAAGTCATGTGGTTGCCACTGACGCTGCGTGGCTGACTCCCGCCACACGTCCGCGCCCTGCAGATGGTCCATGGCGGCGCGGAGCACGAACTCAGCAATGGGTGGGCCGGCGATGTGTGATGTCGTGACTCTGACGCCACGCCGAACGAGATCGCTGAGCACGGGAGAGTCGAAGCCGGCTGAGTTTGACTGGAGCCAGCGCAAGCTGCTGGACTCTGTGACCAATCGGTAGAAGGCCCGCAACGGGCCACCTCGTAGGAGATCCGTGGTTCGCCAGGCCACCTCTAACGGCAACGTTTCGGGGTCCCAGTGGACTGTTCCACCCTCCACGCGAAGTTCACCATCTGTTCCCAGGGCGAACCAGCGGGCGCCTTCGGGGCGCACCTGTTCCAGCAGGTCTCGGTGGCGCTCCAGGGCGCACAATGACAGCAGAACGTTCATGCGGAACAGTCTCCTCCGTGCTGGTTAGACCTCGACCAGGATGGCCTGCCCCTGGCCGACGCCGATGCAGCAGGCAGCGACTCCGAGTCCGCCGCCGCGTCTACGCAGCTCGCGGCACAGGTCAACGAGCACTCGAGGAGCCGACGCGCCCAGTGGATGGCCGATGGCGATGGCACCGCCATTGGGGTTGACGAGTTCGCGGTCGAGGGTGGGCATCAGGTGCAGAGTGGACAGGACCATCGCGGCGAAGGCCTCATTGATCTCCCAGAGGGCGATGTCCTCATGCCGAAGACCCGCGCGGTCCAGGAGCTTGGCGATCGCACCGACCGGAGCGATCGCGAACTCGTCGGGCTCGACGCCAACCGTCGCTGTGGCCACGATCCTGCCCAAGGGCTCCACTCCGAGCTCCAGAGCTGCCTGCTGGTGCCCAACGAGGGCCGCGAAGGCGCCGTCGCTCAGGGGCGAGGAGTTGCCGGCCGTGACTTCACCGTCGGGAGTGAACGCGGCGGGGAGGCCGGCCAGGATCTCCGGGGTCGTGCCACGACGGATGCATTCATCCGTCGATACGCCAGCTACCGGCTCGACGAATCCGTCGTGCACCCCGCGCTCCCATGCGGCAGCCGCACGAAAGTGGGAGCGCACGGCCCAAGCATCCTGTTCCTCGCGTGAGATGCCGAACCGTCGAGCCACATCCTCGGCGTTTCCGCCCAGGGACTCTGTCCACGATGCCGGGAAAGCCGGATTGGGCAGTCGCCATCCCACGGTCGTCGGGTGCAGCGTCATGTCCTGGGGGAAGCCCTTCGTGGGCTTGGGGAGCACGAGCGGTGCGCGGGTCATCCCCTCCACACCGCCCGCGATCAGCAGCGACCCATCGCCGACCGCGACCTGTCGGGCCGCCTGCACGATCGCCTCGGTGCCCGAGCCACAGAGTCGGTTCACGGTCGTGCCCGGCACGGAGGTGGGGAGACCGGCCAACAACAGGGCCATGCGGGCCACATTGCGGTTCTCCTCGCCAGCGCCGTTGGTGTTGCCCAGGATGACGTCATCTATGACTGCGGGGTCCAGTGCCGGGTGCCTGGCCATCAGCGCGGCGATCGGCGCGGCAGCCAGGTCGTCTGTCCGCACCTCCGCGAACCCCCCGCGGTGGCGGCCGAACGGTGTGCGGACAGCATCGATGAGGTAGACGTCGTCCAGTTGCCGTTTCGATTTTCCCACCATGGGAAATGACCTTACCCCTTATGACGGCATTTGCGCTATCGTCAGCAGAACGTAACAACGAGGGCCACACTCGAGTGTGCGGTGGCTCGGATCAGGAGAGTCCCTTGGACGTCGGAACGCTGGTGTCGAGAGCGGGTGCACGGTTCGCGGACCGGGTGGCTGTGGAAGGCACTGGGGAGCAACGCACTTTTCGGGAGCTGGCCGACCGTGTCGTGCGTCTCGCCAACGCACTGCTGGCACTGGGACTGCAGCCGGGGGACCGTGTCCTGGACCTGCAGTCCAACAGCGTCCGCTCCTTTGAGGCCGACCTGGCGATCCGGGCTGCTGGCCTGGTGCGCGCGGCCCTGAACTATCGACTGCATGAGACGGACTGGGCGCGCATTGCCAGTGACTCTGGTGCACGGGGCCTCATCTACGACGCCCGCTTCCAGGAGCCAGCAGCGGATCTGATCGCCGACCTTCCGCACGTGGTGGTGATCGGTGACGGTCCGGGGGTCCCCTACGAGAGCCTGGTCGACAACGGGCGCGCCGACCTTCTGCCGTCGCGTTCTCCGGGCACCTTGTGTGGCCTGCACTACTCCTCCGGGACGACAGGGCACCCCAAGGGTGCTCAGCGCACGCACCGCAACTGGGTAGCGTCGATGGTCAACATGACCCACGATGTACTCGGAGGTCCTCCGCGGCCCGACGAGAGTTACGTGCACGCCGGGCCCATCACGCATACGAGCGGGCTGTTCGTCCTGCCGTTCCTCGTTGCCGGCGCCCGGCAGCTCATCCTGCCCCAGTGGGACGAGTCGGCGTTCGTGGAGGCGGTTGCAGAGCGTGGTGCCACCCACACCGCGCTCGTGCCGACCATGGTCGCCAGACTCATTGCGTCCTCGGAGGCCACAGCCGAGTCTCTCGCGGGCCTGCGGATGCTGGGCTATGCCGGAGCACCGATGACCCCGGAACAGATGCGTCGGGCCCACCGGGAGCTGACGCCGAACCTGGTTCAGTACTACGGGCTGGTCGAAGCGATTCCCCCGGTGACCATTCTCGACGCTGCGGATCACGCGCGCGGCATCGCTGGTGAGACCGAGCTCCTCAGCTCGGCGGGCCGCGCTGCCCTCGGTGTGGAGATTGCCGTTGTCGACGAGGACGGGCGACGGGTTGTGGCGGGCGAGGTCGGGGAGGTCATCACACGAGGTGACCACGTGATGTCCGGCTACTGGAACGCCGAGCGCCGCAAGGACTTGGGGAAGTCCGTGGTGGAGGGCTGGTTGCACACCGGTGACCTCGGCAGGCTCGGCCCGGATGGCCATCTCTGGCTGGTTGACCGCAAGGGCGACATGATCATCTCGGGGGGCTACAACATCTACCCGCGCGAGGTGGAGGAGGTGATCGCCCAGGTCCCGGGCGTCGCCGAGGTGGCCGTGCTGGGGATCAAGGACGCCGACTGGGGGCAGCGGGTGGTGGCTTTGGTGCGACCGGTCGCCGGAGCAGAGCTCACCGAGGAGGCGGTGCGTGCCCACTGTGCCGAGGCCATGGCTTCCTACAAGAAGCCCAAAGACGTGCACATCGTGCAGGGCTTCCCACTCAACGCCACGGGCAAGATCGCCAAGAAGGTTCTCCGGGCTGAGCTTGAGGCTGCATCGACGGAGGCCCTGGCGTGACGACCGATCTGCCGGACAATGGTGTTCCGACGTTGCGCCCGAACTACGGACCTGACGGAGCGCCGAAGCCGGGCGAGTATCCCTATACCAGAGGCATCAGCGCCGAACCCCGCCCATGGATCATGGGGCAGTACGCGGGCTTCGGCACGCCTGCGGAGTCGAACCGGCGCTTCCGCACCTTGTTGGACGCAGGGGTGACGGGCTTCTCGGTCGCCATGGACCTGCCTACGCAGATGGGCATTGACTCCGACGACCCGCGCGCACTCGGCGAGGTCGGCCGTGTCGGGGTCGCCATCGACTCCTTGGCTGACATCGAGATCCTCATGGAGGGGATCCCGCTGGAGGAGATCAGTCAGGTCCGCACCACTGCCAACTCCATCGGGTACATCTGGGCAGCATTCTTCATCGCGCTGGCCGAAAAGCGGGGAGTAGACCCCAACTCTTTCGGGCTGCTGATCCAGAACGATGTGCTCAAGGAGTTCATTTCACGCGGGACGCAGATCTTCCCCGCGGAGCCCTCGCTCAAGCTGGCCGTCGACACGATCGAGTACTGCGCCGAGCGAGTTCCGAACTGGACGCCACTGACCATGAGTGGCTACCACATCCGCGAGTCCGGAGCCTCGGCGGTCCAGGAGGTGGCCTTCACCTGGGCAAACGCGCGTGCCTACCTGGACGAGTGTCTGGCGCGTGGCATGAGTATCGACGACGTCGCGCCGACGCTGTTCACCTTTCTGGCGATCACGACCGACTTCCTGCCCGAGGTGGCCAAGTTCCGAGCCGCGCGCAGGGTCTGGGCCCGGCTCATGCAGGAGACCTACGGTGCGCAACGTGCCGAATCCGCGCAGCTGCGCATCTTTGCGTTCACGGCCGGCTCGAGTCTCACCGCCCAGCAGCCGCTCAACAACGTCGTTCGGGCCACTCTCGAGGCTACAGCGGCAGCCCTTGCGGGCGTGCAGACCATGCACGTCTCCGCCTATGACGAAGCGCTCGGGGTGCCAACGGAGGGGGCGGCCACTCTCGCGCTGCGCACGCAGCAGATCGTCGCCTTCGAGTCGGGCCTGACCACGACCGCCGATCCGTTCGGAGGATCGTGGGCCATCGAGCAGCTGACTGATGACCTCGACGACCAGATCACCGCCCTGGGTGAACACATTGCCCAGCGCGGCGGCGCCCTGGAGTGCATCGAGGACGGCTGGTTCGCTCGCGAGCTGTCTGACGCCGCCTACCGGCACACCCAGGCCATCGAGGCGGGGGACCGGACCGTGGTCGGTCTTAACCGCTTCCCGGCGGAGACCGAGCCGCTCGAGGTGTTCCGGATCGACCCTGCCGTGGAGCAGGGTCAGGTGGCTGTCGTGCAGGCATTACGCCGGGACAGGGATGCCTCAGCAGTCGCGGCCGCCCTCGAGGGGCTGCGGCGGGCGGCCGCGGAGGGGGAGAACGTGGTTCCCGCGACGGTGGTGGCCGTAAAGGCCTACGCAACGGTGGGCGAGATCGTCTCGGTGCTCCGTGCGCACTACGGGACCTGGCGTCCCGGAAACGCGTTCTGAATGCGTCTCGCCGGGGCCTAGCCAAAGGCCCCTTATGACGCTATTGTCATGGGCGTCGCAATTTCGTCACAAACACAACTTCAGAAGTCCCCCACTCCCGACCATCGGCTCAAGGAGGTGCCATGGCCAAGCGCCAGCCCCTAGCTGGAGGAAGCCTGCGTCCTCGCTCGATGCTGCTCACCGTCTACGGCGCCTTCGTCCGCGACCTCGGCGGGTGGGTGGCGGTGCGCGACCTGGTGGCCCTGTTCGAGGAGCTGGGTGTGGACTCTGGCGCCCTCCGAGCAGCCGTCAGCCGAGCGAAGAAGGCTGGCACCATCCATCCCGAGAAGGTCGAGGGGGTCTCCGGATACCGCCTCAGCGCGAGTTCAGATGGTCTGGTTGCCGAGGGGGAGCGACGCCTCCTGGGTCACCTGCAGCCAGCTGTGCTCGAGGACGGTTGGGTGCTCGCCGTGTTCAGCGTCCCAGAGGACAAGCGTGAGCTGCGTGCACTCATCACCAGCCGCCTGGAGTGGCTCGGCTATGGCCAGATGGGGGCGGGCATCAGGATCGCGCCCGCGACCCACCTGCACGACACACGGCACACTCTGGAGCGTCTCGAGCTGACGCCTTACGTCCATCTCATGACGGCGCACTACGAGAACTTCCAAGATCTCCACAGCCTGGCCAACAGCTGGTGGGACCTGGAGGCGATCCGGGAGGGCTACACCTCGTTTCTGACGCACGTCAGCCCCGTCCTGGAGCGTTGGCAGACCTCGAGCGCGGAGCTGGATGACCGGGCAGCCTTTGTGGACTACGTCCGCGCCCGCACCATCTGGCGCCGCCTCCCCTACCTGGACCCCGGCCTTCCGGATGAGCTCTACCCTGACCGCTGGCCGAGAGCCCAGGCCGCCGGCTCGTTCCTGATGCTTCACCGTCTCCTCAAGGCTCCCGCCACCCGCTTCGTGCGAGAGACGACCGGCCTCGACCGCGTGCAGCGGGCTACCCGTGCCACACCAGCCCGCCCTGAACTGACCCCCGAGAGCCTCGACGGACTGGCTTCGGTGTCTGACGACACCGACCACCGCTGGCTTTAGCCCTGAGAGGAATCGATGGAACAACAGCCCAGGCAGCCTCTGGCCGGACTGACCGTCCTGGACCTGAGTCACGTGTATGCCGCGCCCTACGCGACCCTGCTCCTCGCCCTCGCGGGTGCCCGCGTGATCAAGATCGAGCCACCAGGTGGTGAACACCTGCGCAAGCGGGGGACGGTCGCCGCACCGCGCTACGCCTACGCGATGCTCAACTCCAACAAGGAATGCATCACGCTCGACCTCAAGTCGACCGCCGGTGTGGAGGTCTTCAACTCGCTGCTCGAGCAGGCCGACGCCGTCGTCGAGAACTTCCGCCCCGGGACCATGGACCGCCTGGGCATCGGCTACGAGCAGGCCCGCACCATCAACCCCCGCATTGTCTATGCCAGCACCTCCGGTTACGGCTCGACAGGCAGGTATGCCAGTTATCCCGCCATGGACGTCGCTATCCAGGCCATGTCCGGCGTGGTGGACGTCACGGGCTACCCGGACCAGCCGGCCGTCAAGGCAGGCATCGCGGCCTGTGACTTCTCCTCTGGCATCCACCTGTACGGGGCACTGCTCACCGCGCTCTACCAGCGTGAGCAGACAGGCGAGGGGTCACGGGTGGAGACCTCAATGATGGAGTCGGTCTTCCCGACCCTGTTGTCGAGCCTGTCGCTGTTCTACTCGACCCAGGAGCACACCCATCGGGTCGGCAACCACCACGGAGGGCTGTCGGTCGCCCCCTACACGATCTACCCCACGCTTGATGGCCAGCTCGCAGTAGTGTGCGAAGGGGACCATCACTGGCGGGCTCTGTGCGAGATCATGGGCCGCCCCGAGCTGGGCACCAACCCCGACTTCGCCACCACCCGCGAGCGGGTCAGCCGCATGGACGAGGTCGACCGCATCGTCGGCGACTGGTGCGCCACCCAGCACAAGCTGGAAGCTTTTGAGCTGCTCCGGCACCGAGGAGTGCCGAGCGCACCCGTCCGCCGCCTAGGCGACGTAGCCACCGATCCCGCATTGTTTGAGCGGGGCTATCTGGAGACCGTCGAGCATCCGGAGCTTGGTCCCACGACACTGATGCGCAGCGCGATCAGGTTCCCCGACCAGCCGCTGCCTCCGCTGGACCCCGCCCATGCCCTCGGCGCCGATACCGACGGCGTTGCCCGGGACCTGCTTGGCCTAGACGAGAAGCGCCTCGGCGACCTGCGTCGCGCTGGCGCGTTCGGCTGACCTGCCGCACCCACAAGGAATTGTCATGAGCACACCTGCACCGAACCATTTCGACAGCGTCCTTGTCGCCCTTCCACCCGGAGTCGCCGGTCGTCCACTCACGGACGCTGCCTCGAAGCTGCTCGCTGGGCAGGGGACCCTACACCTCCTGACGGTAGTCAGGGTAGGGGAAGAGGAGGCCGGTGGCACGGCCATTGCCCGCGCCGAGCAGGCCCTCGAACAAGTCACTGAGTACGTCCGGGGTGACGGCGTTACCGTCCGCTGGGGCGTTGCAGCAACCATGGGGGCACCCGGGGCAGAGATTGTCTCCGCAGCCGAACAGCTGGGTGTCGCAGCCATCGTGATTGGTGGCAGCAACCGCACCCGGGTCGGCAAGTTCCTCATGGGCAGTGACGCACAAACTGTGCTGCTCACCAGTCCGGTCCCCGTCCTTTCAGTTCCCCGCTGAAATACATCACTTCCCCCACAAGGAAAGGCACAACCATGCGCACCACCCGTCTTCTCACCGTTATGGCCGCCGTGGTCAGCGTCACCCTCCTGTCCGCCTGTGGCGGTTCCGCCGGCGGACAGGAGGGATCCGACGGCCTCCCGGATGGGCAGCTGACCTTCATCGTTCCCTACGGTCCAGGCGGATCCACCGACAACATCAGCCGCATTTTCGTGGAGCACCTCGAGAAGCAACTCGACCGCCCGATCGTGGTGGAGAACGTCGAGGGCGGTGGTGGCGTTATCGGCATGACCGAGACGATGCAGTCAGACCCCGACGGCCTCACGATCGGACTCGGGACGAACACCGCCCTCACCTTCCAGCCCCTGGTAAGTGACGGCCTGGCGTGGGGCTCGACTGATGACTATTCGGTGTTTGGCGCGATGGGGGAGACGCCGGTGCTGGCCATTAGTTCAACAGCCTCGGGCATCGAGACCCTTGACGACTTTGTCACCGAGGCCGAGGCGCGTCCGGGCGAGATCTCCGTCGGGACCACCGGCGCCAACACCTTGGCCCACATCTCCGCCGCCCAGTTGGAGAACCAGCTCGGGATCGACCTCAACATCGTGCACTTCCCCAGTGCGGCCGAGGCGGTGACGGCTGCCGTCGGCGGGCACATCGATGCCTACCTGACCACGCCGTCCAGCGCCCAGGCGATGGTCGAGGCCGGCGAGGTCAACGGCCTGGCGATCTTGAATGAGCAGGTCCCCGAAGGGCTGGATGTGCCGTCCGCTGTTGAGGAGGGCATCGACCCTGTTATCAGCTTCACGGTTTATGTCATCGCCCCCAAGGGACTCCCTGAGGCCGTTGCCACCGAGCTCGAGGAAGCCACCGTCGCGGTCCTCAAGGACCCGGCTTACCAGAAGGCTGTGGCCGGCGAGGGCGCCTTCCCAGGCGCGATCGGCGCCGAGGAGGCTAACGCCGATCTCGGCCAGGAGCAGAAGACCATGCAGGCCCTCGTCGACCTGATGGACTGACCCATCCCCGAAGAGCAAAGCTGAGGACAGCCATGGCGCACCACGACACCGCCCACGAGCAGGGGACAGAAGCCATGCTGAACGACCTGTCAGAGGATGCCTCCGCACCTTCCCGCACCACGCTACTACTGATGGGCGCGGTGGTGATCGGGGTCGCCGTGGCGGTCTTTGTGACCGCACGCGGCTACGGTCTGGGTGAATTGCAACATCCAGGCCCGGGCTCCTTCCCGGCGCTGATCGCTGCTGGCATGGGGATCATGGGAGTCCTGCTGCTGGCGCAGGCCGCCGTGGAGAATCCACGGCGCCGTCCGGCAAACACACCGCTCATTGCGGCCGGCACCCGCCGGGTGCTCTTCATGGGGGCGGTGCTCACCGTCTACGTCGTCGGGCTCTACACCGTCGGGTTCACGATCAGCTCGGTCCTCGCGACGCTGGCGATGACCCACGTGCTGGATGCCAAGCTCTCCTGGCTGGGACGCGCCACCTACTCGGTCGTGCTGGTCCTGATCGTGGAATTGGTGATGACGGCCGTGTTCAGCGTGCGATTTCCGGGTGGATTGGTGGGGATCTTTCTGTGAGCGTGCCCGGCTTCGCACCACAGCGACCTGAGAGAGGCTAACCATGAGCCCGATCGACGGACTGCTTCTCGGGTTGGAAGTCGCCTTCCAGCCCCAGAACCTGCTGGCTGCCTTCATCGGTGTCCTCGTCGGTACCGTGGTCGGTGTCCTGCCTGGCCTAGGGCCCACGGCAGGAGCGGCCATCCTGTTCCCCATCACCTTGACTATGGACCCGGTGGCGGGAGTCATCCTCATCGCCGGCATCTATTACGGGACGATGTACGGCGGATCGACGACTGCGATCCTGCTCAACATCCCCGGCGAGTCCTCAGCGATCGTCTCAACCTTCGAAGGTTATCCGATGGCTCGCCAGGGTCGTGGCGGTCCGGCGCTCGCCACCGTCGCCCTCGGATCCTTCTTCACCGGCACCTTGACAGTCATCCTCGTGACCTTCTTCACCCCCGAGGTAGCCCGGTTCGGCCTGATGTTCGGTCCACCGGAGTACTTCGCGCTCACTTTCGGCGGACTGCTTCTCCTGGCACGGGTCATGGGAGGTTCACTTGTGGGTGGCCTGCTCCCCATGTTGGTGGGTCTCTTGCTCGGGACGATCGGGGGCGATCCCACCTCGGGGATCATGCGGTTCACCTTCGGTGAGGTCGAGCTGACCCGTGGGATCAGCCTGGTGCCGGTCGCTATCGGTCTATTCGGTGTCGCAGAGTTGCTCCGCATTACCTACGCCAGTTCCAGGGGCGCGGAGGCCATGGCGACACCGCCTAAGGTCGGTCGAATCATGCCGAGCAGAGACGACCTGCGACGTTCGCTCGGACCGTGGGCGCGTGGTGGCATCCTCGGCTTCGTCTTCGGTCTGCTGCCGGGTCCCTCCGGGACACTGTCGACGTTCGTCTCCTACCGGGTCGAGAAGTCCCTCTCCAAGCGCAAGCACATGTTCGGAAAGGGCGCGATCGAGGGGTTATCCGGGCCGGAGGCTGCCAACAACGCTGCCGCAACATCCAGCGTCATCCCGATCCTGGCCTTCGGAATTCCGTTCTCCTCGACACTGGCGCTGATGCTCGCAGCCTTGATCGCTCAAGGGGTGCAGCCAGGTCCCCAGATCGCGGTGACACACCCGGAGATCTTCTGGGGCGTCATCGCCTCGATGTATATCGGCAACGTGATGTGTCTGGTGCTCAACCTGCCGCTCGTGCGCATCTGGGTGAAGTTGCTGCAGGTCCCGACCCAACTGCTGTTCCCAGCCGTCATGATCCTGGCCGCCTACGGCGCCTACGCTGCCTCCGGAATCATGATCGACCTGGTCATCTTGGTTGGCCTTGGCTTCGTCGGTTATCTGTTCGGCAAGATTGGCTTCCAGATTGCGCCCCTGCTGGTCGGCGTCATCCTCGGCCCCATGGTCGAGAACAACTTCGTGGCGAGCATGACTCTCGGGCGAGGCGACTTTGGCATCTTCTGGGCCTCCACCCCCTCCAAGGTCATGTGGGGCATGGTCATCGTGATCATCCTGCTGGCCGCGGTGGCCCGCCGGTTCAATATGGCCGCAGCCGGGGTCGCCCCGGCGCACACCAGCGACGGTGCAGTGACGGTCAACGGGCAGGACGACTCCGGCGACCGCGCGGTGAACGACGAGGACGACGAGACAGTCGCCGTCTCCGCCACCAGGCAGCCTCAGTCCGACGGCGACCCCGGGGACGTGTCACCACCGGGCAACCGACCGCTCGAAGACTCACCACCCCCGCCCGGAGAGGACTCGCGATGACCGTAGAAGCCGCTGACAAGGAGACGATGGTGCAACCACTGGACCTGCGGGAGCTGCTCCTGGAGCGCCTCCGGATCCCGTTGATCGGTGCGCCGATGTTCCTGGTGTCCGGCGTGGACCTCGTGGTCGCGCAGAGCAGCAACGGCGTGCTGGGCACCTTCCCGAGCAAGAACGCTCGCACTGCTGCGGACCTGGTCGACTGGCTGGATGAGATCGGGCAACGGCTCGGCGAGAGCCCCTTCGGGGTCAACCTGGTGGCGCATGCCTCCAACGACCGCTACGAGGGTGACGCCCGGATCTGCGTCGACATGAAGGTGCCGGTGATCGTCACCAGCCTGGCACCTGCCCCTGACCTGGTTGCCGAGGTGCACGCCTATGGCGGGGCAGTCCTGCACGACGTCACCACAGTGCGGCACGCGGAGAAGGCCTTGGAGGCCGGAGTCGACGGACTGGTCCTGGTCTGCGCGGGTGCGGGTGGACACGGTGGCAAGCTGACACCGTTCGCCTTCGTACCGGAGGTCCGTCAGTTCTACTCCGGACCACTCGTGGTCGGAGGAGGCGTCGGCACCGGCGGCGGTGTCCTGGCTGCACGAGCTCTCGGAGCTGACGGGGTGTATGTCGGCACACGGTTCATCCCTACCGCGGAGTCGCTCGCCGTCCCCGAGTACAAGGACATGGTGATCGGCTCTCAGGCGAAAGACGTGGCCTACACCCCCTATTTCAGTGGTGTCCCGGCGAACTATCTGGTGCCCAGCATCGTGCGGGCCGGACTCGACGTGGGCGAGGTCATTGCCGCCCGGTCGCGCGCGTTCGTCTCCGGGTCCCGTCACACGGTCAAGGCATGGAAGGACATCTGGGGTGCCGGTCAGGGCGTCGGTCACTCGGACGGCGTCCACAGTGCAGCCGAGATCATCGACCAGATCGCCACCGAGTACGACACGAGCCGAGGAGTTCTCTGATGACCGCCAACGACACCGCCAGCGGCCTGCTGACCGATGAAGCCCGGTCCTGGGTCGGCATGGAGATTGAGTATCCCGAGTTCGAGATCACCGCTCGAGACATCGCTCGGTACGCCTCGGGAATGGGCAACCCGGTCCCGGCCTACGTCGATCCGCCGGACGATCTGACCGCGCAACCCCTCCTCTACACCGCTCTCATCCGGCCGATCGTGGAGTCTGGGACCCTGACCGAGGACGGTCTCACTCAGGACCGCCGCGCCCCGGTCGGTGAGAAGCGCGTGATGTTTGGCGGCATCGACATCGAGATCGTCCGACCGCTGGTCGCGGGGGACAAGATTCACGGCAAGCGACGCCTGGAGTCGCTGGAGGAAAAGCAGGGGAGGCGCGAGAACTTCGTGCTGGCCACCTGGAAGACCACCTACTGGGACGCAGACGACACGGTCGTCATGCGTGAGACGTCCCTACAGATCCTGAAGTGAGGTAGGACATGACCGTGCAGATAGGGCAGCGTCTGGATGAGGTGCTGCGGACCACGGACGAGGCGCAGATGTTTCTCTTCTGTGCAGCCACGTGGAACGCCCACCGCATTCACTACGACCGGGACTGGGCGCGCCACGAGGGCTATCCCGACCTGGTGGTCCAAGGCACGCTCCAGGGCGCCTGGTTGGCAGATATGGCCGTGCAGTGGGCTGAGGGCAGGGGGGAGCTTCGGCGCTTCCATTTCAAGAACCGCGGCAGCGCTTTCCTGGGTGAGGAGCTGCGCGTCCAGGGCGAGGTGGTCTCGGTGACCGACGGCGCCGACGGTCGACCAGAGGCAGAGCTGAAGCTCTGGATCGACGGCCCGCGGGGCGTCACCGCAGCTGGTGGCGCCGTCGTTGCCATCACTGCCGCCTGATCTCGGTGGCCAGCGACAACGCGATCATCCGTGGGATCGGTCAGACCGATTACTCCCGGCAGAGCGGTCGCACGACGACGCTCCTGGCGGTGCAGGCGGCGTTGGCGGCGGCCGTGGACGCAGGCCTGGACGTGCGCGACCTCGACGGGGTGGTGGGCTTCCCGCACTCCGTGGCCGCTGAGGACCTCGTCTCCAACCTGGGGTTGCGGGCCCTGCGCTTCAGCAGCACCGTCGCCATGGGTGGCGCCAGCTCGGTTGCCGCCGTGGGACAGGCAGCACTCGCCGTTGAGTCCGGCCGCGCGGACCATGTGCTCGTCGTCCGGGCGCGCAACGGCAACTCCGGGGGACGCATCCATCAGCGGCCCTCGCAGCTGCCGGCGCAGCACTTCCGGACACAGCTTGAGCATCCATACGGGTGGAACACGGCAGCACAGCGCTACGCGATGATGGCCCGGCGGTACGACTACGAGCACGGGCTGGACCGCCAGGTGCTCGCCGAGATCGCGCTGGCCGCCCGCAGCCACGCCAACCGCAACCCTGCGGCGATGATGCACGAGCGCGAGCTCACGATGGAGAAGTATCTAGCCGGTCGCATGATCGCCGACCCCTACACCTTGTATGACTGCTGCCTGGAGACAGACGGCGCCTGCGCGGTGATCGTCTCTAGGCACGCTGGCCCAGCCCCATCGGTGCGAGTGCTCGCTGTCGCCGAGGGTCGTCCAGAGACACCAGATGACCTCACCAACCGCCCAGACCTCCTCCGCATCGGGCTGGAGCCCGCGGCACGGGAGGTCTGGGAGTGCACGGGTCTGGGACCGACGGACATGGATGCCGCGATGATCTACGACTGCTTCACGTTCGAGGTGCTGCATCAGCTCGAGGCCGCGGGGTTCGCGCCGGATGGTCTCGGCTCTGAGCTGGTGGCCAGTGGTGGGATCAGGCTCGGCGGTCAGCTCCCGGTCAACACGCACGGAGGCCTGCTGTCCGAGGGCCACCTATCCGGCCTTAACCACGTCCTTGAGGCCGTGCGTCAGCTGCGAGCCGACGCGCCCGGTCGCCAGGTTGAGGGTGCGCGCCACATCGCAGTCACCGGCTGGGGCGACCTGGGCGATGGCTCCATGACCGTCCTGGCCGGACAGGGAGGAGCACGATGACCCGCCCGTTACCGGATCTGCACAACCACGAGTTCGCCGAGCACTGGGCTGGCTTGTCACAGGGCCGCGTCCGGATCCGTCGGTGTCGCTCGTGTGGTCGGCACGCATGGCCCCCACGCCCGACCTGTCGGGCGTGCTTCAGCCTGGACCACGAGTGGGTGGACGTGGAGCCACACGGCACGCTCTACTCCTGGACCGTCGTCGGTCATGCCACGCTGCCTGGTTTTGAGTCGCCGTATGCCGTGGTGCTGGTCGAGCTGACCGCCCCCGTCGGCGTGCGGCTGCTGGGCAGCTACGACGGGGAGCTGGCCGACCTCAAGATCGGTCAGCCCCTCACCGCCCGGCCCGTGCAGGTCACGGACGAGGTCCACCTCCTGTCCTGGTCCCACCCAGAGACCAGCAAGAACCCCGACGACACCGACGGCGCTGTCGCCACAGACGATCACGACACAGAAGTGGGTGAGTACCAGTGACGATCGCGATCCCGGCCTTCGCACGGGACAACGACGAAATGCGGACCGCGGTCCGATCCCTCCTCGACCGCTACTCGACGCCGACCAGCGTCCGGGCCGCCCAGGAGCACCAGCAGCAGTGGTCCCCGGAGGCCTGGGACAAGATCGTGGGGGGAGGCTGGCACGCTGTCGCCGTCAGTGAGGACTGTGACGGTGCCGGCATCGACCTCTCTGACCTGCACCTCGTTCTGTTCGAGCTGGGCAGAGCCAACGCCCCCGTGCCCTACCGCACGGCAGCGGTCGGTGTGGCGACCTACCTGAGCCGGGTGGCGCCAGGGGACAAGCCGGCTCAGGAGCTGGCCCGAGAAGTTGTCGACGGCACGATCATCGTGCCAGCGCTCGATGAGAATGACCGGACCGCAGACACGTGGCCGCAGCTGACTGAGGGTGCCGTCACTGGGCGTGTTCCGTTGGTGCGGGACGCGTTGGCGGCGGAGTCGTTCCTCGTGGCTGCCCGGACCGTGGACGGACTCGCCTGGGCGCGGGTCGCTGCCGGAGCCGACGGTGTCACGCTCCACGCGCAACCGGGTCTGGCCGACGAGGGGATAGCCACCCTTGAGCTGGCGCGTGCACACGCAACCGCCCTGATCCCGATGGACGAGGCGGGCCTACGGGCCTGGCTGACCCTGCGCTGGTTCGCCGAGGCCTGCTGGCTCTCCGGCGTCATGAGCCGAGCGTTGGAGCTCGCGGTCGAGCACGTCGCCCAGCGCGAGCAGTTCGGCCGGCTGATCGGCTCCTTCCAGGCCGTCCAGCACAAGCTCGCTGACGCCGCTATAGGTGTGCAGTCGGTGGCCCATCTCTGTCGGGCTGCCGCTGCAGACCTGGACGAGCACGGCCTCACGGGGGCAACCCCGGCCGCTGCTGCAGCGGAGGCTCTTGAGGCCGTCCGCCACTACGGGCGTGTGGTCTCCGCCAACACCCATCAGGTTCTCGCGGGCACCGGCTACGCCTTGGAGCACGACCTGCAGCTCTCCACCCGGCGTCTGCGCGCCGGCCTGCTGTGGGGGGCGGACAGTGAGGCCGTGCGCGAGGAGATTCTGCAGATTCGTTACCCTGAGCCCGAGGGAGGCCGCTGATATGGGGCTGGCACAGTATTCACCGGCCGACGAGCAGCTCCGCGCGGAGATGATCGCCTTCCTCGAGGAGGTGTGGTCCCCCGAGCGGCAGCTGCAGGCGATCGTCGAGCAGCACCACCACCAGGACCACATCGACCTGGACTGGGAGCACAGCTTCTGGAAGCAACTGGGCGAGCGCGGTTGGCTCGGCATCGGGATCCCGGAGGAGTATGGAGGGTCCGGCGGGACCGCGCTGCGGCGGCACCTCTTCACGGAGGTGATGAGCTACTACGGTGCCCCCTATCCGCGAGCGGCCACAACGATCATCGCCCCGGCCCTGGTGACCCACGCCGACGAGCAGCTCAAGGCGCGCTACCTGCCGCGCATCGCTCGCGGCGAGGTCAACTTCTGCCTGGGCTACAGCGAGCCCGAGGCCGGCACCGACCTGGCGTCCCTGAAGATGCGGGCCCGTCGCGATGGGGATCACTATGTGCTGGACGGCATGAAGCTGTTCACCACCCGTGCGCAACGCTCGGACTACGTCTATCTGGCGGCGCGCACCAACTCCGAGGGGCGCAAGCACGAGGGCATCACGCTGTTCATCGTTGACCTCAACGACCCTGGCGTCACCATCGAGAAGCTGCCCACGATGGACGGCCGGACCAACATCACCTACTACGACCAGGTCCGCGTGCCGGTCGAGGACCGCGTGGGAGAGGAGGGCAAGGGATGGAGCTACCTGACCGGCGCCCTCGGGCTCGAGCGGGTCGGGGTGTTCCCTATCGGCCACATCCGCCGCTGCCTGGAGGAGGTTGTGCGCCTGGCCAAGCAATCTCGGCCGGACGGTGTGGTGCCCTACGACTCGCCGAGCGTGCGCCAGCAGCTGGCGGCGCTGCACGTGGAGTTCACCGCCGTGCTCGGCCTGGTCGAGGGTGCCACGATCCAGGCCGTGGAGGAGGACCTGCCGGGCTTCGTCGCCGCACAGGTGAAGACCTCGGTCACTGAGTTCAAGCAACGCCTGGTCGACGTGGGCGGCACCATGCTGGGGCAGTACGGCCAGCTGATGCCCGGTGCCCTCGATGCACCACTTGATGGTGCCATGCCGATGCTGTGGGCGGACGCAATCGTGCACACCTTCGGTGCTGGCACCAATGAGGTCCAGCGGGACATGATTGCCCAGCGCGGACTCGGCCTCCCACGCAGCAGGTGACCGACCGGACACCAGCCGCCTGGCGGAACGCGCCGCCATACTTCATCGTCACAGCAGTGACCACGATGATGCTGGTCACCGGAGTGAACATCCTCACTCCAATCCTGCCGGCCTACGGACGGTCCTTCGGGATCAGCGCGACCGAGATCGGTGTGGTTGTCGGTGCCTTCTCTTTTGGGCGCCTGCTGTTCGATGTGGTCGGTGGGGTGCTGGCAGACCGTGTGGGAGTGCGCACGGTCTGCCTGGTCGGTTGTCTGGTCACGGGCATCGCCTCGCTCGGGGCGGGCCTGGCTGACTCACTCACCCCGCTACTGGTCGCACGGTTCTTGCAGGGGCTCGGGTCGGCGCTGTATATGAGTGCGGCGACCACGCTGGTGATGGCCTTTCTGCCCAGGAGCTCGGCGGGTCGCTGGCTGTCGCTCTACCACGGCATCTTCCTGACGGGTCTGGCCGTCGGGCCCCTCGTCGGTGGTCTGGTCGCCGATGCCTTCGGGCTGCAGGCGCCCTTCTTCGCGTATGCCGTGATGGCCGGAGTCGGGGCGGTGCTCACTGTCTCGCGTCTCCCGACCGCGGCACAGCAGCGGGAGCAGCAGGCCGTGCATCGAGACCAGGGGGAGCCCGACCGACAGCGGCTCAGGACGGGGGAGGCGTTGCGTCGGCTCTTCAGCAACCTCCCCTTCCTGCTCCTGCTGCTGGTGATCCTGGTCCTCTTCGTGATGCGAGCCGGGATGCGGAACACGACCGTGCCACTCTTTGCCGAAGACGTGCTCGGGATGGGCACATCCATGATCGGTATGCTCATCACGGTCGGCGCCGTGGCCCAGATCTCCCTGATGTGGCACGCGGGGCACCTACTGGACCGTCGTGGCCGTCGGCCGGTGATTGTCACTAGCCTGTTCGCCACCGCGGCCGTGGTGTTCCTCTTCACGTGGGCCACTAGCCCCTGGCGTCTCCTTGCGGTGATGGTGCTGCTCGGGGTCTTCACCGCCTACCTCACCGCGGCACCCAATGTTGTCCTGGTCGACGTTGCGCCTCCTGAGGTGCGCGGGACAGCCATCGGCGTCCAGCGAATGGCCACCGACCTCGGTCAGTTGGCGGGCCCTGTTGTGGTGGGCGCCGTGCAGGACGCAGCGTCCTACACCGCGGTATTTGTCTTCACGGGCGGCTGTCTCGCACTGGTGGCGCTGCTCTGCTTGCTGTTGCCCGAGACGGCACCGCGAGGGAGGGGCCCAGAAGGCGCGCTCACAGAGAACTAGTCATGCCGGCATCGGGCGTGATCGCGTGACGCGCCTCGGCCGCACGTGTCCGGCGACTTCGGGCGCCTCGTCCGGGAGCACCTCGCGATGATCACCAGGTGGAGCAGCCACCGGTATCCCCGCTTTAGAGTGCTCACACCAGCACTCCAACCCGAGGCGCACCCTCAACCACGGTGCTTCTCGGGCGCGGTCAGCGCCGAACTGCGGATCAGCCCGTCCTGCGCCACGGAACAGACCACGGTGCCGTCAACCTGCGTGAACGTGCCCACTGACAAACCCGTCCGCGCGGTGCCCCGGGTGGGCCCTTCTCAAAGAGCAGCCACTGGCTCAGGTCCGGCTCGGCGTGGAACCACACCGAGTAGTCCAGTGACGTCAGGTGCTGAGATCCGTGCCGGACCTGTCCCCAACGTTGCAGCACGACGGGGGTCCAGAACAGTCATGTCGCTGAGGTAGACCAGCAGACAGCTCTGGATGAGCGGGTCCGTGTTGACCTCGCCAGTCCACGCGAGCTGGTTCAAGCACCGAGCTCGCGTCCGGTGCGGACCTGCGGACGACCTGCAGTTCTATCGCGTGTGGCGCGACGGCGAGCTGGTCGACGAGGTGCCGGACATCTCGGGGCTGTGGCAGGAGGACCTGGTCTCCTTCCTCATCGGCTGCTCGTTCAGCTTCGAGAGGGCGCTGCTGGACGCCGGCGTGCCCGTGCTCAACATCGAGCAGGGGCGCAACGTGGCGATGTATCGCACCAACCGGCAGCGCCGCCCCACCGGACGGCGCTCCGGTGAGCTGGTCGTGATGCGCCAGGTGCCGGCGGCGCCGATGGCCTCCCGTTCGCCGTTCGCGATCACGCATGCCCCCGGGCCCCATGTTCGTCATTGACGTGCCCGACGCGGTCTACCGCCAGACGTGAACCTGGGTCGGCTACCGATGCCCCCAGTTGCAGGGGCAGGATTGCGGTATGACGACTGAGAAGAACTCCCACGACCCCGCAGAGCCGGTTGCCTTCATCCATGGCGACGACCTGACCGACGCTGATCCCACCCCCGGCATGCATCGCAAGTTGGCGTCCAGTTCCGCGGGGATGTGGACCGGGACTGTGGACACCCAGCCGCAGACCGTGTCCGGCTGGCACCATCACGGTGACCACGAGACGACCATCTACGTCGTTGAGGGCACTATGCGCCTGGAGTCCGGCCTGAACGGTGAGACTGTCATCGAAGCCGGCCCAGGCGACTTTATTCGAGTCCCAAAGGGTGCAGTTCACCGCGAGTCGAACCCCGGTAACTCTATCTCCAAGGCAGTGCTTGTGCGTTGTGGTACCGGTGTGCCGACAGTCAATGTCGAAGGGCCGGCTCAGCAATGATCGCGTAAGAGCTAAACAGGTCTCGGTGCTCGGGTGCGCGCGCCCTCGACAAACTCTGGCTTCGACGACCAGTGCATCCCTCGCGCCGCTTTGAGTGGTCCACGACGGGCTTAGCCCAGAGCAGTGGTTCGTGCAGATCAGGCTCGTCCCCATCGGCTCCATCCGGTGTGGCCTCATGAGCAAGCAGCGCGTCGCCTTGTGAGGTCGGTTCCCTAGCGGAAAGCAGCTCGGTGGCGCGGATCTTGACGAGCCCCAACGAGATGACGAAGGACGTCATGATCGAGTCTCGTGGATCGGTGACGAGGAAGACTCTTTTTGAACATGTCTGGCACAAGCGTCTACTCCGTAGGAAAGCTTGACACGCCGGGTGGACGCGCCAGGTTACGTGACCATCGGGGAGGGGCAGTCGACTGGTGCGGACCTCACACGCGGGCCCGTCTCCGTGACTCTGTTGGTCGGGCCCCCAGAAGGCCAGTGCTCCCTATACTGACCTGATGTGGGTCGAGGTGGCACCGCCGATGTCGCCGATCGAGCCGGTTGAACTCCAGGTCGTGGCCGACGCCACCCTGACAACCTTCTCCAAGGGCCGACTCCGCGTCGCCTGGCCCCAGCCCAGACGCTTCGTCACCGGAGCGGTCTATGACGCGACGGGCCGGCTCGTCCCGCAGTCCCAGCGCATCGGCGGACTGCTCAGCGACCACGCCCTGTCTGCGGACCCCTCGACGCTGCCGCCGTGGGACGGCGGCACCACCGAGCTGCCGGGGACATGGCTGTATGCCGGCACCTGGTTCAACCATTTCGGCCACTTCCTCACCGAGACGGTCACGACGATCTGGCCACAGGAGCGCGTCGACGGGCTGGTGGCCCACCCTTTCTGGTTCGGCAGGGAGGCGCTGCCGTGGCAGCGCGCGATGCTCGGGCTCCTCGGTCACGCCGCCGCCCCGACCGTGGTCGGTCCGGCGCGGCTCCATGTGGAGCGGCTCCTGGTGCCGACCCGCCCCTACCTGCCCAACGGCTACGCGCTGCCCGAGGCAGTGCAGGTCTGGCGCAGGATGGCAGCCGCTGCCACCGCGGGGCAGCAGGGGGAACCTGCGCGCGTGTACCTGTCGAGGAGCGCCCACCACCGTGCGCTCGAGCAGGCGGGCAGGCCGTCAGCGCGCCGGGCGCACAACGAGGCGGAGGTCGATGAGTTGTTCCGGTCCCGGGGCTATGAGGTCGTGCACTCCGAGGAGCTGGACGTTGCCGACCAGGTCCGTCTTGCGGCGCGCACGGAGGTGATCGTCGGGCTGAGCGGCTCGGCCCTGCACCTCAGTGTGTTCGCGCCCCGCGGCATACCCGTCGTGGAGGTCGGTGACGTGCGCGCCCGGCCCCATCCCGTCCGGACCCAGGAGATCCTCACCCAGGCCTGCGGGCAGCGGCTGGGCTTCCTGCCGTTCACCGGCGAGGCCGACAGCCACGACATCGCGGACCTCTCCCGGCGGCTGGACGAGATGGGGCTGTAAAGCGCCCGACGGCGGACCGCTAGTCTCGGCCGGATGGACTACAGCACGATGTTCCGGTTGGACGGCAAGCACGCGGTGGTGATCGGTTGCGGCGGCATCGGCGCCGAGCTGGTTGAGGGGCTGGCAGCGCAGGGTGCGCGGCTGACCTGTCTGGACGCCGACGCGGAGGTGGCGGCGCAGGCCGCGGCGCGCGCGTCAGCACACGTTCCGGCCGGCTCCGGAGAGGCCAACGTCCTCGACGCGGACGGCCTGGCCGCAGTCGCCACCGGCCTGGGAGACGTCGATGTGCTGGTCCTCACAGCGGCGACGAACGTGCGCAAGCGGGTGCTGGACTACTCACCCGAGGAGTTCGACCGGGTCGTGGGACTGAACCTGCGCGGGACCTTCAACGCGGTGCGCGCGTTCGGCCCCGGGATGGCGGCGCGCCAGGGCGGCTCCATCATCGCCCTGAGCTCGATCCGGGCGCTGGCCGTCGAGCCGGGGCAGGGTGTGTATGCCGCCACGAAGGCTGGCATGGTGCAGCTGCTCCGCGCACTGGCGGCCGAGCTGGGGCCGCAGGGGGTGCGGGTCAACGCCGTGGCCCCGGGCGTCGTGGAGACGCCGCTGACCGATCAGATCCGGGCCGATGAGGCCTGGGGTCGGGCGTATGCCGAGAAGAGCGCGCTGGGCCGGTGGGCACGACCCGAGGAGCTGGTCGGTGCGGTCGCCTACCTGGCGAGCGACGCCGCGAGCTTCGTCACCGGCAGCCAGCTGCTGGTCGACGGTGGCTGGACGGCGATCGACGGCCGCTTCACGCCGCCCTTCGGCTGACCTCCCCCGGGGCACCGCTCAGCGACGGCGTCGCTCGATCCGCTGGCGCAGGCGGCGCCAGCGGGTCCGTGGCTTGATCGCGCGCCGTGTCGCGTCAGCGAGCGCGAGGACACGGTCCGCCGGGCTCAGCGCCGCGGGCTCCTGCCCGGCCAGGTCAGCGGTCGCCCGCCGGGCGACCATCTGGTGGGCCCGGCCTCCCCTCAGTCGGGCGCGCTCGGCCACCAGCCAGCGCCAGAAGTCCGGTGCCAGGGCCTGCGCGGGCGCCACGGCGATCGTCCTCCCCAGGATCTCGGGCGGCACCTCCTGCGGATCGGGGGTGACCCACTCGGCGACGATCTGGTCGTAGGCCTCGCTCAGGACGCGACTGTTCCGGTCCAGGCCGAGCACCAGGACGGTCCCGGTCGGTGTTGTGTCGACCGGCACGCAGGTCAGGTCCGGGCGGTAGCGGGCAAGCACCGGGATCATCTTGAAGACGTCACCCGTCCAGGCCGTCGTGTGGCGCTCCCGGGCAGCCTCCTCGTGGTTGCGGGGAAGCATGTCGTCGAGGACCACGACCGTCCCGGGGTGGCTGTGTCGCTCGACGTTGATGAAGTCACGGAGCACGAACTCGAACAGGTGCATCCCGTCGATGAACGCCAGGTCGACCACGCGGTCGGGAAGGTGTCGCAGCGGGTCGGGCCTTGCAAAGAAGTCATCGCTGGTCGCGGTGACGAACTCCAGGTCGCAGCTGATTGGCTCGGTCACGCGGTTGACCGGGTCCACCGCCACCGATGGGGTGCGGGACAGCGCGAGGCTCTGACCGGTGTACGCCCCGATCTCGAGGTAGCCGCGGGGCTCCACCAGCTCGTGCAGCCCCGCGAGGAGCTCGTGCCTACTCGTCATGCGGACCACTCCCTTGCCGGTCGGCGCCGAGTGGTTCCTCGCCACCGTTGCGCGACCCTACCGCGACCGGCTGCGCCCCGTCCGGGCGTGACGATCTGCAGGCCTGAGGTTGGATGGCTGCTGTGATCCTCTTCCCAGAGCCGCTGCGCCCCGGCGACCGCATCGGCGTCACCAGTCCCTCCAGCGGTGTGCCGCAGCGGCTCCGTCCCCGGCTGGAGTTCGCCGTCGAGTGGTTGCGGGACCGCGGGTTCGACGTCGTTGTCGGGGAGTGCATGGACGGTGACTCCTCGCACGTGAGCGCACCGGCGGTGGACCGGGCGGCCGAGCTGCAGCGCATGCTCATCGACCCGGCGATCCGGGCGGTCGTCCCTCCGTGGGGTGGCGAGACGGGGATCGACCTGCTGGACCTGCTGGACTGGGAGGCGCTCGCCGCGGCGGCGCCGACCTGGCTGGTCGGCTTCAGCGACCTCAGCACCCTCATGGTGCCGCTGACGCTCCGCACCGGGTGGGCCACACTGCACGGTGCCAACCTGATGGACACGCCCTACTCCCCGGCCGAGGGTCTCCGGCACTGGACCGACGTCGCAGCGACCCGGACCTCGGTGACGCAGCAGGCGAGCGGCACCTACCGGACCGGAGACTTCGATGACTGGGAGGCTGACCCCCGCGCCACGGCATACTCACTGGAGGGGCGCGGCACCTGGGAGGTGGCCGACGGGGACGAGGTCGAGGTGAGTGGCCGGTTGATCGGTGGGTGCATCGAGGTGATCAGCAGACTGACCGGCACCCCGTTCGGTGGGGTGCCGGCGTTCGGGCGGCAGTATGCCGAGGAGGGGCTGATCGTGTATCTCGAGGCGGCCGAGGCGCCGGCCTTCGAGATCTGCCGTGCGCTGCACGGGCTGCGGCTCGCCGGGTGGTTCGAGCACGCGAACGCGATCCTGATCGGCCGCACGAGTGCGCCCTCCTCGGACGGGTTCACCCAGCGCGAGGCGGTGCTCGACGCGCTGGAGGACCTGGACCTGCCGATCGTCTTCGACGTCGAGTGCGGTCACGTCGCGCCGTACCTGCCGCTGGTCAACGGTGCCCTGGCGCACCTGACCGTCACCGACAACGAGCGCCGGATCGTGCAGGAGCTGCGCTAGTCGGCGGCGAGCGGCCCGTTGCTCGGGCGCTCGGTGAGGACGGGCAGCTCGACGAAGTCGGTGCAGAAGCCCGTCCTGTCGAACACGAATCGAATGGGCTGCGGCATGCGGGCCAGGCCCTCCGCGGTGCTCAGGTCGCGCACCGCCCCCAGTCCCAGGACCCTTCCGCGCCACAGCATCCGGGCACGGCCGGAGGCACGGATGTTCTTGAGCCACTGCACCTCCGGGCCGTAGGTCAGCGCGATCGTCACGGCGTCCCCCTCGCGGAAGGCCAGCAGCGGTGTGCGGTGCACCTTTCCGGTCCGGCGGCCGGCGTGCTCGAGCGCCACGAACCAGCCGAGACCGGCCAGGTTGCGCAGCACGGGGTTGGCGAAGCGGTTGACGTAGGGCGTCACACTCAGCGGAGCGGGCATGGTTCCAGCATCACCCATGAGCGCCGGTCTCGCCCAGCAGCGAGGCCCCGTCAGCCGAGGTCGCGCAGGCGTGGCGCGAGGTCCTCCTCGAACTGGGTGAGGAACCGCTCCTGGTCGTGCCCGGGGCCGTGGAAGACGAGGTGGTTGAAGCCGGCCTCGACGTAGGGCCGCACCTGCTCGGCCACCTCGTCGGGGTCGGCCGAGACGATCCAGCGCTTGGCAACCTGCTCGATCGGCAGCTCGTCGGCGAAGCGTTCCATCTCGATGGGGTCCTCGATGCTGTGCTTCTGCTCCGGTGTCAGGGACAGCGGTGCCCAGAAGCGGGTGTTCTCCAGGGCGGCGTCGGCGTCGCGGTCGTAGGACAGCTTGATCTCGATCATCCGGTCGATGGAGTCGCTGGGACGCTCAGCCTTGTGGAGTCCCTCCTCGACGGCGGGCAGCAGCTTGTCGGTGTACAGCTCCATGCCCTTGCCCGAGGTGCAGATGAAGCCGTCACCGGACCGTCCGGCATACCGGGCGACGAGGGGTCCACCGGCGGCGACGTAGACGGGCACGCCGTCCTCGGGCACGTCGTAGATGCTGGCGCCGGCCGTGCGGTAGTAGTCGCCCTCGAAGTCGACCCGGTCGCCCGTCCAGAGCTCGCGCATCAGCCGGACCGCCTCGCGCAACCGGGCGAACCGCTCCTTGAACTCGGGCCACTCACCCTGCAGGCCCCCGGTGGCGATCTCGTTGAGTGCCTCTCCGGTGCCGACGCCGAGGACGACGCGGTCGGGGAACAGGCAGCCCATCGTGGCGAAGGCCTGCGCGACCACGGCCGGGTTGTAGCGGAAGGTCGGGGTCATCACCGAGGTGCCCAGCACGAGCCGCTCGGTGCGTGCTCCGACCGCGGACATCCACGCGATCGCGAACGGCGCGTGCCCCCCGTTGTGCCGCCAGGGCTGGAAGTGGTCGCTGACGAACGCCGAGTCCATCCCGTGGGACTCCGCCGCCACCCCGAGGTCCACCAGCTCCCGCGGCCCGAACTGCTCGGCCGACGCCTTGTATCCCAGCTTCAGTGCGCTCACGGTCGCCACTCTTCCACAGGCTCCCGGTCCCGGGGCGGGCGTGCTGGCAGTCGCTGCCGACGGCCACCGGGTTGACCCAGGTCAGCCCGGGGAAGCGTGCGAAGTCGGAGTCGGCACTGACCAGCGGCACGGCGTGCTCGACCGCCAGTGCGGCCAGGACGGTATCCGGGACGAGGTGGCCGGTGGCGCCGTGGGCTCTCATCAGACCCGCGGCGAGAGACCACGTCGCTGCCCCTGGAGCCGGCACCCAGGCCACGGGGACAGCCAGCCAGTCCGAGGCGATGCCACCGCGTCCTCGGCCGACAGCGGGTCCCGCATGATCCGGGGGGTGCGTGGCGATCCGCACGAGAGCGGCAAGGGTCTGGGTAGCCGCCGGTCACCGGGTGGTCGGCCAGGAAGGTTACCGGCGGGCCCGACCACTGCAGTTGCACCGTGCCTCCCCGACAGGGCACGTCGGTGACACGCGTAACCTGAGACGATGACTTCCCGCGATCCGATCGCGGAGGCGCACAGAATGTCGGGCGGGGAGGGTAGGAGTCTGCTGACGGAATGGCCATGGTCACATTGCTCGTTCGCGTCAGGCAGTTCTTCGCGGGGGGATCGACGCGGTGCTGCGGCCGCTGGTCTGCTGCTCGCCCGCTACGAGGTCTTGTCGGTTGACGTAGGGACTCCTCCATCATCGAGCCCCTCACCGAACTCGTCGAGGACGCTGTGCCGGCCGTGTACGACCCGGTCTGCGAGCGGGTTGTGGCCGCCATGGAGACTGGCTATCAGCGCGGCCGTATCCAGGAGGAGTTTGATGGCCTATGAGCGCCGTAAGTACGACGGTCCCTGCCGATCGGCGTCGACACCTTCCGTGCCCCGGAGTCCGAGCCGCGAGCCGATCGTCGTCGAGCTGTCCCGGACCACGAACGAAATGGTGTGCCAACTCACCCGAGTCCAACGTCCCCCAGCACCACGCGCAGGAGGCCCTCGAACGACTCAAGGCCGCGACCTGGGCCGATGGCAAGGTCTTCGCCGTCCTGATGGACGCCGCCCGGGTCTGCTCGCCCTCGTACAGATCACCGAGGCATTCTTCGAGGCCGACGGCCAATACCGACGAAGAATGTTAAGCGACCCGTGCCGCTCAGCTGGCAAGCAATGACTTCCCGGACCAACAGACAACGAGAGGTAAAACAACGTGAACGTAGAAGGAACCGCTGGGATCGTGACCGGTGCGTGCTCCGGGTTGGGTGCCAGCACCGCGCGGGCACTGGCAGCCAGAGGAGTTCAGGTCTACGGCTTCGATCTGCCCCCAGCGGTGGAGCAGATGGGCGACTGTAGCGAGGGCATAACCTACCTGGCCGTCGATGTCTGTGACCCACAGATGGTTGAAGAGGCCGTCAGCCAAGCCGCGTCGGGCGCCGAGCCGCTGCGGACGGTGGTCAACTGTGCTGGCATCGGACCTTCCATGAGGATCCTCGGCAGGAAGGGCACCCACGATCTGGACCTATACGCCAAGGTGGTGCAGGTGAACCTGATCGGGACCTTCAATGTCCTGACGCTCGCCTCGGCGCAGATCGCCAAGACCGAGGCCCTTGAGAGCGGACAGCGGGGCGTGATCGTCAACACTGCGTCCGTGGCGGCCTACGAGGGTCAAGTCGGCCAGGCGGCCTACGCCTCATCCAAGGGAGGCGTCGTCGGGCTTAACCTGGCAGCGGCGCGCGACCTCGCGCAGTACGGCATCCGGGTGAACTGCATCGCGCCGGGGATCATCGAAACGCCTATGCTCGCCACGGTCTCCGAGGAGTTCCGTCATGGCCTGGCCGAGGGGATTCCCTTCCCGAAGCGGCTCGGCAGCCCGGACGAGTTTGCCAGTCTTGCCCTCTTCCTCATCGAGCACGACTACATAAACGGTGAAATTATCCGCCTGGATGGTGCCCTGCGAATGAACCCCCGCTGAACGCCTCTCCAAACCGCCTACGAAGTCCCAACTTGGCGAAGACGCCCATCAAAGTACGGGTCTCGCGAACCTCAGTGCAGGTGTGCCGTGGTGAACCTGACCTTCTGGCCCGGCCGGAGCTGGGCGCACCGGTCGACATCGAGGTCGTCGACGTAGGCGATCACGGGGTAGCCGCCGGTCACCGGGTGGTCGGCCAGGAACAGCACCGGGAGACCCGACGGCGGCATCTGGACCGCGCCCCGCACCATCCCCTCGCTGACCAGCTCGCCCTCGCGCAGCCGGGGCAGCGACTCCCCGGTCAGCCGCACGCCGACCCGGTTCGACTGGCTGTCCACCTCATAGACCTGGGTCGTGAACAGCGACCAAGCCTCGTCGTCGAACCAGTCGCGGCGCGGCCCCGGGCTGACCTGCACCAGCAACCGGTCGCCGGTCGGCTCCTGCACGGGTGCGACGTCGACGCCGGGGACGGGGCGGGGGCTTGTCCCGACGGGGAGGACGTCGCCGGCAGCGAGGACTGCAGGACCCAGGCCTGACAGGATGTCGGTCGCCCGACTCCCGAGCACCGGTGGCACATCGATGCCGCCGCGGACCGCGAGGTAGGTGCGCAGGCCCGCCGGCGGCAGCCCGAGCCGCAGCGTCTCGCCGGCAGGGACCCGGAACGGCGCCAGGTGCGGCACGCCCGGGCACCGCGCGCCGGAGGTGGCGACCACGATGTCCTCGTTGGGACGCAGTGCCAGGCCGCCCAGGGTCACCTCGATGCTGGCGAGGGTGGGGTGGTTGCCGACCAGGGCGTTGGCGAGCCGGTGGGCCCCGCGGTCGCAGGCACCGGAGCGGCCGATGCCCAGCGAGGCCTGACCCGGCCGGCCGAAGTCCTGGATCGTGCTGAGGGCGCCGGGCTCGACCACGGTCATGCTCGTCATGAGGACTCCACGAAGCGGACCGAGGCACCCGGCACCAGCAGGGCGGCCGGCTCGCGGTCGAGGTCGAAGACCTCCACGAGCGCGTGGCCGATCAGCTGCCACCCTCCGGGGGACTCGCGCGGGTAGACACCGGTGAACTCACCGGCCAGCGCCAGGGACCCGGCGGGCACCCTGGTGCGCGGGCTGGACCGCCTCGGAGTGTCCCAGTGGAACCTCGAGCCGGCCAGGTAGCCGAAGCCGGGCGCGAACCCGCAGAAGGCGACGGTCCACTCCTCCTCCTGGTGTCGGCGGACCAGCTCCTCGGGTGAGCATCCGAGCAGGTCAGCGGCGTCGGCAAGGTCAGCTCCGTCATACCGCACCGGGACCTCGACCGGGGTGCCGGAGCGCGCCGTGTGCTCACCCGGTGCGATCGTCCTGAGCTGTGCCGCAAGGGACCTCAGGTCGGTGTCCCGGTCGCCGACCACCAGGATGGTGCGCCCGGCGGGCACGAGGTCCAGCACCGGGAGGTCGGCGTTCAGGAGGGCGGCGTACTGCGCGAGCACCTCCTCCAGCGAGTCGAGCTCGAGCAGCAGCGCGCGCGTCCCGCTCGGCAGGATGCGCATCGTCTCAGGCGGCCCGGGTGAACGGTGCGAGCGGCACCCCGGCCCCCTCCAGCGCCTCGTGGACCTGTCGAGCGATCTCGACCGCGCCGGGGGTGTCGCCGTGGACACAGATCGAGTCCGGCCGCAGGGTCAGCGGGTCGCCGTTGACGTCCTCGATCGGCTCGCCGGCAGCCATCGCGACGCAGCGCCGGGCGATCGCCTCGGGATCGTGCAGGACCGAGCCCTGCTCCTTGCGGGAGACGAGGTGCCCCTCGGGGGTGTAGGCGCGGTCGGCGAAGGCCTCGTGCGCGGTCCGCAGGCCGGCCTCCTCGGCGCGGCGCAGCACGACCGACCCGGGCAGCCCCATCAGCACCAGGGTCGGGTCGTATGCGGCCACGGCGGCCACCACTGCACCCGCCTGGGCCTCGTGGGTCACGATCGCGTTGTAGAGCCCGCCGTGGGGCTTCACGTAGCTGATCCGGCCGCCGGCCTGACGGGCGAAGCCGTCCAGGGCACCGAGCTGGTAGGTCACTTCGTCCTGCAGGGTCACTGCGTCCACGTCGATGAAGCGGCGCCCGAAGCCGGTCAGGTCCCGGTAGGCGACGTGGGCACCGATGGCGACGCCACCCGCGACCGCCCGTTGGGTCACGTGCCGCATGATCGAGGGGTCGCCGGCGTGGAACCCGCACGCGATATTGGCGCTGGTCACGATCGAGAGCAGCGCGTCGTCGTCGCCCATGGACCAGCTGCCGTGGCCCTCGCCCAGGTCGGAGTTGAGGTCAACAGTCATGGTGCTCCTCCTCAGCCGGTGACCAGGTCGATCGCGGGCTGGATCGAGTTGATCGCCAGATAGATCGTCAGCACCCATGCTGCCGTACCGAGGGCGGCGAGCCACTTCGGGTAGTCGTAGCCGTTGAGCAGGTCCCGTCGCCTCCAGGCGACCCACATGATCACGCCGATGCCGACGGGCAGCAGGATCCCGTTGAAGGCGCCGGCAAAGACCAGCAGCTGCGACGGGGCGGCGCCGATCAGCAGGAAGATGATCGTCGAGAGGGCGATGAAGCCGACGACCATGAGGTTGGTCGTGCGCGGCGAGGTCCTGACCCGCGAGGTCAGGAAGGTGACGGTCGTGTAGGAGCAGCCGATCACGCTGGTGAGGGCCGCTGCGGCGAAGATGACGCCGAACAGTCGCAGCCCGACGTTGCCGGCAGCGAGCTCGAAGGCCTGGGCCGCCTTGCTCCCCTCGGAGTCCAGGACGTGGCCGGCGTGCATGACACCCAGGATCGCCAGGAACAGGATGATCCGCATGATGCCGGTCACGATGATGCCCAGGATCGCGCTGTGGGTGAGCTCTCGGACCCGGCCCGGACCGGTGACGCCGGCGTCGATCAGTCGGTGGGCGCCGGCGTAGATGATGTAGCCGCCGATGGTGCCGCCGATCAGCGTGGTGATCGCCAGGGCGCTGAACGTCTCGGGGGCGACGGAGTTCTTCAGGGCCGAGGCGACTGGCGGGCCGGAGGTGATCGCGATGTAGAGCGTCAGCAGGATCATCAGCGCCCCGAGGAGGATCACGATCCGGTCCATCGCCACGCCGGCGCGCTTGGACAGGAAGACGCCGACCGCCACCAGCGCCAGGATGACTCCGCCGACCTTGGCGTTGAGGTCGGTCATGATGTTCATGCCGAGACCTGCGCCGGCGACGTTCCCGATGTTGAAGACGAAACCGCCGATCAGCAGCAGTCCGGCCATGACGTAGCCGAGGCCGGGGAGGGTCAGGTTGCCCAGCTCCTGAGCACGTCGTCCGGAGACGCCGATCACCCGCCACACGTTCGTCTGGACGGCGATGTCGACCAGGATCGACACGAGGATCGCGAACGCGAACGCGGCGCCGAGCTCGACGGTGAAGGACGTTGTCTGGGTGATGAAGCCCGGCCCGATCGAGGACGTGGCCATGAGGAAGATGGCGCCCAGCAGGGTGCCCTTGCTGGTGGCGGTGGGCCGCTCGGCCTCGGCGGTCGCCGTTGACGCAGTGTGCTCTGACATGGGGGAGCCTCCGGTTGAGGGGCGGTCCGTGGACCCGGATGGTGAGCCAACGTAGCGAATCGTTGAACAATCTGTCTAGAGGTGTTGAACAATTTGTGACCTCGGGACAGAATGGCGCCATGAGTGAGGGGTCAGCCGCCAGAACCGTCAGTAACCAGCTCAGCGAGTGGATCACCGAGGGTCAGCTGCCGCCGGGGGCCAAGGTGTCCGAGACGTCGGTCGCCCAGCGGCTCGGGGTGTCGCGCAACACCGTCCGTGAGGCCTTCCGCCTGCTCGCGCACGACGGCCTGCTCGTCCACGAGTTCAACCGCGGGGTCTTCGTGCCGCTGGTGACCAGCGCCGACGTGCGGGACGTCTACCGTCTGCGCAGGATCATCGAGCCCGGCGTCGTGCGCTCGCTGGGCCGGCCGGACCTCCACCGGCTCGCGCGTCTGCGGTCGGTGGTGGCGGAGGCCGACGAGGCCTCGGCCGAGCGTGACTGGGTGCGGGTCGGCACGGCCAATATGCACTTCCACCGGTCCCTCGTCTCCCTGGCCGGGAGCCCGCGCCTCGACGTGACGATGCGCCGGCTGATGGCCGAGCTGCGGCTGGTCTTCGCGGTGATCGACGACCCGCGCTTCCTCTACGAGCCGTTCGTCCGGCGCAACCGGGAGCTGCTCACCATGATGAGCGCCGGCCGCTTCGGGGAGGGCGCCGACTACCTCGAGGCCTATCTCGCGGACTCGGAGGGCGCGATCCTCGCGGCGTTCGAGGAGAAGGAGTCGGCGTGAGTGCGCGGGCGCACGTCGAACCGGACCACGGGCCGACCGGCACCGACACGCCGGCCGGTGCGCGCGCGGCATACCGACGTGGGGTCGTGCTGCCGACCAGTGGGCACGCGAGCGGCTTCACCCAGGCCAACCTGGTCATCCTGCCGCGCGACTGGGCCTGGGACATGCTGCTGTTCGGGCAACGCAACCCCCAGCCCGTGCCGCTGCTCGACGTGACCGAGCCCGGCTCCCCGCACACCGAGCTGGCCCCCGACGCCGACCTGCGGACCGACCTGCCCCTCTATCGCGTGTGGCGGGACGGTCGGCTGGTCGACGAGGTGCCGGAGGTCTCGGGGCTGTGGCGGGACGACCTCGTCTCGTTCCTCATCGGCTGCTCGTTCAGCTTCGAGAGGGCGCTGCTGGATGCCGGCGTGCCCGTGCGCAACATCGAGCAGGGACGCAACGTGGCGATGTACCGCACCAACCGGCAGTGCCGGCCGGCGGGACGGCTCTCCGGTGAGCTGGTCGTCTCGATGCGACCGGTGCCGGCCGCGCTGGTCCCGACGGCCGTGCAGGTCACCGGGCGGATGCCGGCCGTGCACGGTGCCCCGGTGCACGTCGGGGACCCCGCGTCGCTGGGGATTGCCGACCTGGGGGAGCCCGACTTCGGCGAGGCGATCGACATGGAGGGCGGCGACGTGCCGGTGTTCTGGGCCTGTGGCGTGACCCCGCAGGCCGCGCTCATGGCCTCCCGTCCGCCGTTCGCGATCACGCACGCCCCCGGGCACATGTTCGTCACGGACGTGCCGGACGCGGTCTACCGTCAGCCCTGAGCGAGCGGAGCATAAGGGTTGACCTATATAAGCGAGGCGTGCACAATGGTCAGGTGCACGCCTTCGACATCCTCGGCGACCCGGTCCGACGCCGGATCCTCGAGCTGCTCGCGGACGGCGAGTCCACCGCCGGTGAGGTGACCGAGGTGGTCCGCGCGGAGTTCGGCATCAGCCAGCCGGCGGTGTCCCAGCACCTCCGGGTGCTGCGGGAGGCCGGTTTCGCCGTGGTCCGACCCGAGGGCACCCGCCGGTTCTACGCGGTCCGTCCCGAGGCGCTGCACGAGGTCGACGAGTGGCTGACTCCGTTCCGCAGGTTCTGGGAGCCCAGGCTGGCCGCCCTCGACACCGAGATCGCCCGCGGCAGGCGGGCCCGACGACAGGAGACATCATGAGCGAGCCAACCTCCCAGGCAGCAGTGGGCGCTGACCAGCAGGACGCCACCGCGACCACCCGTGGGCTGGACACCCGCACCACCGAGCACGGTGAGGCCAAGGTGCAGACGGTGACCCAGACCTATGCCACGACCGTCGAGGACCTGTGGGAGGCCGTCACCAGCGCGGAACGGCTGCCGCGGTGGTTCCTCCCGGTGAGCGGTGACCTCCGGGTGGGCGGCACCTACCAGCTCGAGGGCAACGCCGGCGGCACCATCGAGACGTGTGAGGCCCCGCACCGGTTCACTGCCACCTGGGAGTTCGGGGGCCAGGTGACCTGGATCGCGGTGACCCTCAGCCCCGCGGGCGCCGGTGCCCGGCTGGAGCTGGAGCACACTGCCGTCATCGACGAGTCCAACCCCGAGCAGCAGGAGTTCTGGGCGCAGTTCGGCCCCGGTGCCACCGGTGTCGGATGGGACCTGGCCCTCATGGGCCTGGGCGCGCACGTGGCAACGGGCGCGACGATGGACCCGGCGGCCAGCGAGGCCTGGTCCGTCTCACCCGAGGGCGTGGCCTACATCAGCGAGTGCAGCCGGCTCTGGGGCGAGGCGAGCATCGCCGACGGCACCCCGCGTGACCAGGCCGAGGCCGCCGCCGCGCGGACCACCGCCTTCTACACCGGCCAGCCGGACCCGACGGCACCCCAGGACGGGGCGCAGCCGGAGGCGTAAGGCGGACGGCTGCCCGCTCGGGCGGGCCGCCGTCCGCGCCCGGTGTCACAGGACTGACGGGTGCGGTGTCTCATGGTCAGCCCATGCCGGGCGCCCCGGTCGACACCACGGTCATCCGGGGCCGACGAGACGGAGGAACCCATGACTGCACCGATCCTGGTCACCGGAGGCACCGGCCTGCTCGGCCGCGAGGTCGTCCCGCTGCTGCGGGCGGCCGGACACCCTGTGCGCATCCTGAGCCGCAGTGGCGGCGCCCCCGCCGAAGGTGTCGAACACGTCACCGCGGACCTGACCACCGGCGAGGGCGTCGCCGAGGCCGCGCAGGACGTGCACACGGTGCTGCACCTCGCGGGACTGCCCAAGCGCGACGGCGAGATCACCCGCAACCTGGTGGAGGGGCTGCGCGGCGCGGCCGTGGAGCACCTCATCCACATCTCGGTCATCGGCGTCGACCGGGTGCCGGTGCGCAGCGCCATCGACCGGGGGGCGTTCGGCTACTTCGCGGGCAAGGCCGAGGCCGAGCGTGCGGTCGAGGCCTCGGGGATCCCGTGGACCACCCTGCGGGCGGCCCAGTTCCACGAGTTCGTCCAGGCGAACTTCGCGGCCATGGCCCGTATGCCGATCGTGCCGGCCCCGAGCGGCATGTCGGCTCAGCCGGTCGCCACCGCAGAGGTGGCCGCCCGACTCGTCGAGCTCGCCGAGGGCGAGCCCGCGGGCCTGGTCGAGGACCTGGCCGGCCCGGAGGTCCTCTCCTTCACCGACATGCTGCGGGGCTATCTCGCCGCGACAGGGCGCCGCCGGCCGGTGGTCGGCCTGAGGATGCCCGGTGCCGCGGCGCAGGCCTTCCGCGAGGGCGCCAACCTGGCCCCGGACCGCGCCGTGGGCACTCAGACGTGGCAGCAGAGCCTGGCCCTGCTCCCCGCGGCCTGAGCGGATCAGGCCGCGGGGAGACGCTCACTCGTCGTCGGAGTCGGGAGACTCCGGCGACTCGGGGCTCGCGGGCGACTCGGGCGAGGGCACCGAGGGCGGGGTCTGCGGGGACTCGGGGGTCACCGGGGACTCCACGGACGGGGGCGTCACGGGCGACTCGGGCGAGGGCACCGACGGCGTCTGCGGCGACTCCGGGGACTGGGCCGAGGGAGGGGTCTGCGGCGTCTGCGGCGTCACTGGGGACTGCGCGGACGGCGCCGTCTGCGGGGACACGGGCGACGTCTGCGAGACCGGGGTCTGCGGGGTCACCGGTGAGGCCACGGAAGGAACGCTCGCGGACTGGACGTCCTGGGCGGCCGCGAGGTCGCGGGCCTTGACGAAGGCCGTGCCGATGGTGGGCACCGCCGTCGCGGTCCACTCCCCGACCTGGCTTGCGAGCGCGTCCCACCGGGCGCTCATGGCCTCGGCCACCCGGAGCGTGGCCTGGTCAGAGGTCTCGGTGAGGGAGCGCTGCTCGCTGAGCTCGAGGCTGCTCGCGTCGGCCGCGCCCGTGGCGTTGTCGGTCCACGCTGCAGCGGTGCTCGCACCGCCGATGACCGTGATGGCCGTCGCGGCGACGACGACCTGCCACGTGCGCGAGCTCCTGGGTGTCTGCTCTGTCATGGTCTGTCCTTTCGGGGACCGCACCGAGAGGTGCGAAACCTCTAGCATCGAGGTCCCACGTGAACAGAGGGTCGGGAAAGAGCAAGGAAACCCTCATCTTTCGCTCAGGATTCATGGCCCGTGAGCGGGTGCCCCTCGACCCACGCGGCCGGTCGACCGGAGGTGAGGTGCGGTCCCCGGCCACGGTGCGCCTGCGGCACCGTGACCGAGGACCGTGTCGTCACTGGAGGCCGAGGCCGCCCACGTGGCGGACGACGTTCTTGTTGCCGGTGTGCTTGATTGTCCACTGGTCGACGAGCAGCCCGGTCGAGTCCTTGGCGGTGTAGGTGAGCGTGTCCCCCTCCACGTCGACCAGCTGGTAGGTCGAGCGCGAGTGGAAGGCAGTCTTGATCTCGGCCCCGTTCTCGACCCAGTCGGAGTAGTCCAGCGGGTACTGCCGGATCGAGGAGGACGAGGTCACGTAGACCGGCCCGGACTCGTGTGTGGCGTCGCTCGCGTCGCGCTGTCCGGAGACGTAGGCGTGGTCGTGGCCCTGCAGGACGAGGTCGACGCCGTGCTCCTCGAAGACCGGCTCGAGGGTGGCGCGCAGCTCGGGGTTGGCGCGGTCGGGCGAGGAGGAGTACACCGGGTAGTGCATGTTGATGATCGTGAACTCGCGAGGGTTGTCGGTCAGCACCTCGTCCAGCCAGGTGGCCTGCGCGTCGAGCCAGCGCTGCTCGTCCGCCTTGTCGAGCGGGATGCGGTAGTAGGTGTTGAGGGTGACGACGCGGACGTCGTCGATGTCGGTGTAGTAGACGGTCTCCGCGAAGTGCGGGAAGTCGTCCGGGCCGTTGTCCGGCAGGTCGAACTGTGCCTGGAACTGCGGGCTGAGCTCGCCCGAGTCGGTCGAGCGGTGCTCGTGGTTGCCGACGGCGGGGACCCACTGCATCTGCTGCGGGACGGTGCCGGCGGCGCTGAACAGCTGGTGCCACTGGTCCTCGTTGTTCCACGTGTTGACGTGGTCGCCGACGGTGATCATCGCGCGGGCGTCCGGCCGGTCCTGCACCGCGGCCGCGGCCACCCGCGTCCACTGGTCGCTGATGCCGGTCTGGATGTCGCCCATCGCGATGAGGGAGGTCCGCTCGGCGTCGGGGTCAGAGGTCGTGAACGGCATCCACGGGGACCAGGTGGTCCCGTCGCTGACCCGGTACAGGTAGGTGGTGCCGGGCGTCAGCCCGGTGAACGTGGCGGAGTGGAAGGACTGCTCGTAGCCGGCCGACGTGGTCTGCGTCTGGGTCTCGTCGGCGCTGACCACGCTCTTCCTGAAGCCCCACGGGTTGGCGGTGTCGGGGGAGAGCTCGGCCTTCGGCGCCTCCACCCCGGCTGCTGTGCGCCACGTGACGGTCTGGCTCGTGGCGTTGTCGGTGGTCGGGTTGAGGGTGATCCGGTCAGGGTTCGCCACGGGCGCGGAGCGCGCCTCGCTGGCGGGAGCCGGAGCGGTGGAGAACGAGGCGGCCACCACGAGCGCGGCGGTCAGGGCGGTCGGGGTGAGGACCCGAACCAGGGTGGACGGCATGGCGGAACTCCTAGAGCGAAGAGTGGACCCCGAGACGCGTCGACGCTAGGAGCAGGGGGTGGCCGCCACGTGTGGTCCGCACCAACGGGCGAGGGCCCCCGGGTGGCGACGCACTGAACGAGACCCGGCGAGACCCGGGACCGGTGAGGCGTTCGTCGGAGCGACGCCTCGCGTTCACCGCGAGATCGCCCAGGGGTGTGACGGCGCTCCTAGCGTCGAGCCGCCGAACCCCCCACCCCAGAGAGACAGGCACATGCGCTCACTCACCTCAGTCTCAGCCCGCCCCTCCTCCCGACGCCGGATCCTGGGCCTTGCCCTGGCAGGCGCGCTGTCCACCGGGGCGCTGGTCGCGGCCCCGGTCCTGTCGCCCACGGCGCCGGGGACCTCCCCGGCCGCGGCCAGCGAGGCCTTCCCCGAGTCGGGTCTGGTCTCGGTGACCCAGACGGGCCAGGCGACGGTCGGCGCCGGGCTGGTCCACACGTCATACGACATCGTCACGGGGGCCGGAGCTGCCAGGGCGAACATGTTCACCGTCGACTTGGAGGTCGCCGAGGCCGGCATCATCACCGCGCCGTACGTCGCCAGCAGCCAGCGCCTGGACGACATGGCCGAGGCTGCCGGGACGATCGCCGCGATGAACGGCGACTTCTTCCAGATCAGCAACGAGGGGGCCCACGGCGACATCCCGGTCACCCAGTCGGCCTCCGGTGCCGAGGTCAGGGACGGCGAGATGCGCAAGACCGCGGTCCCGGTGGCGCAGCGGTACGGCGGGGGCATGCCCAAGGAGTACAACGACGGCAACCAGGTCGTCGGCCAGCTCCGCAACGGCACCGCCGTGGTCACCCGCGTCGAGATGCGCGGCTTCATCGCCACCGACACGCACGGCAAGATCGACGTGGACGCGCTGAACCAGTACGGCATGGAGCGCGATCAGATCGGGGCGTATGACGGGTCCTGGGGGCGGGTGTCGCGCGAGCGGGCGGCGTGTGGCAGCGAGGACCGGCGTCGCGACCCCTGCACCGGTGACGTCACCGAGGTCATCGTCACCGACGGCGTGGTCACCTCGGTCTCCCCGACCATCGGGTCCGGTCAGCTGGGGAAGAACCAGATCGCCGTGATCGGCCGCGAGGCCGGTGCCGCGACCCTGGCCCAGCTGCAGGTCGGCGAGGGGGTGGGCAGCAACTTCAAGCCCGTCTCTCCCGCCGGCAACCTCGACTGGGCGATCGCCGGCGGCATCCTGGTGCAGGACGGGGTCCTGGCCCCCAGCGCCGGGGGCTCGGCGGCGGCGCGCGTCTCGGCGGGGGTGTCGACCGACGGCACGACGCTGTTCCTCATCGCCGTCGACGGCGGTCAGCCGGAGAGCAGCGGCATCACCATCCGTGACCTCGGCGACGTGACCCGGCACCTCGGCGCCGACGACGTGATGCTGCTCGACGGTGGCGGCTCCACCACCATGCTGGCCCGCGACTCCTACGACGCGGACTTTGAGCTGCTGAGCAAGAGCCGTGTGGCTGGCATCGAGGTGCTGCGGTACATCCCCAACGGCATCGGCATCTGGACCGACTGAGCCGCTCCGAGCGCGATGAGTTGCCGGTGGTCAGCGGGTCTGTCCTGATACCCACCGAGGAGGCCTCATGACACGCCGGCAGCTCATCGACGAGCACAACCTGGACACGCTCTACGGCGGAGGGCCGTTGACGTGGGAGACCGCGCGGACTGCGGTCGGAGAGGCCCTGCCGAAGGCGGAGACCGCAGTGTTCCTAGGAACGGTCCGCCCGGACGGACGACCGCACTCGGCCGGCGTCGGGGCGCTGTGGCTGGAGGAGGACCTGTATGTCGTCACCGGCCCGGACACCCGCAAGTCCCGAAACCTCGCGGAGAACCCCCACTGCACGCTGTCGGTCCGGACCGCGGTCGGGGACATCATCTTCGAGGGCACGGCCTCCCGCGTGACCGACGCGCAGACCCTGGAGGCCGTGGCGGCGGCCTACCGGGAGGGCGGGTGGCCCGTGCACGTCGAGGGTGAGGCGTTCGCCGCGGCGTACAGCGCACAGAGTGCCGGGCCGCCGCCCTGGTTTCTTCACCGCCTCCACTACACGCGGGCGTTCGGTGTCGCCTCACGGGAGCCGTTCGGAGCGACCCGCTGGACCTTCGCGGACTGACCGGGGGCGGTGGAACGCCCGGATGTGGCGCAGCGCCTTGCCCTGAGCCGACCTCCCCAGGAGGGGCGGTGGCAGGCGGAGCGGGCGAGCGGCATACTCGGGTCATGTCCCTGAGCACTGAGCAGACCGAGACCCCCCAGACGCCGGACGCGGACCGCGCGACGCGGATCAAGGCGATGAGCCGCAAGCACGTCTTCACGTCCTGGTCGGCGCAGGGCAAGCTGGACCAGCTCCCGCTCGCCGGTGGCGAGGGAGCCCACTTCTGGGACTACGAGGGCAACCGCTACCTGGACCTGACCTCGCAGCTGGTCAACGTCAACATCGGCTACCAGCACCCCCGGCTGGTCGCGGCGATCCAGGAGGCGGCGGGCCGGCTGAGCACGATCGGGCCGGGTTTCGACAGCGAGTCCCGCGCCGAGGCCGCACGGCTCATCGCCGAGCGCGCACCGGAGGGCATGAACAAGGTCTTCTTCACCAACTCCGGTGCCGAGGCGGTCGAGAACGCGCTCCGCCTGGCCCGCCAGCACACCGGGCGGCACAAGATCCTGGCTGCCTACCGCAGCTACCACGGCGCCACCGGCGGGGCGATCACCCTGACCGGTGAGGCCCGCCGGCACGGCTCGGAGCCCGGCATCCCGGGTGTCGTGCACTTCTGGGGGCCCTACCTCTACCGCTCGGAGTTCCACTCCAGCACCGAGGAGGAGGAGTGCGAGCGCGCCCTGGCGCACCTGCGGCAGACCATCACCTTCGAGGGGCCGCAGCACGTCGCCGCCATCATTCTCGAGCCCGTCGTCGGGTCCAACGGGATCCTGGTGCCCCCGCCCGGCTACCTCGAGGGCGTGCGCGCGCTCTGTGACGAGCACGGCATCGTGATGATCGCCGACGAGGTCATGGCCGGCTTCGCCCGCGCCGGGCAGTGGTTTGCCTTCCAGAACTGGGAGGTCACCCCCGACCTCATCACCTTCGCCAAGGGCGTCAACTCCGGTTACATCCCGCTCGGGGGCGTCGTGCTCTCCGACGAGATCGCCGCGACCTTCGACGACCGGCCCTACCCGGGCGGTCTCACCTACTCCGGCCACGCGTTGGCCTGCGCCTCCGCGGTCGCGTCCATCACGATCATGGAGGACGAGGGCATCCTGCAGCACGTCCGCGACCTGGACGAGCAGGTGCTGCGCCCCGGCCTCACCGCCCTCACCGAGCACCAGGTCGTCGGCGAGGTCCGCGGGATCGGTGCCTTCTGGGCTGTCGAACTGGTCGCCGACCGCGACACACGGCAGCCGGCGGACGCGGCCGTCATGGCGCGGGTCGCGGCCGCCTGCAAGGAGCAGGGGGTCTGGCCGTTGGTCATGGGCAACCGGGTGCACGTCGTGCCTCCGTGCGTGATCACCCAGGACGAGGCGCGTCGGGCGATCGACGTGCTCGGGAGCGTGCTTGCATCGGCCACCTAGGAGGCAGCATGACGGAACTGACCCCGGTGCAGCGCGTGCCCGGGACGAGCCGGCTGATCGAGGTCCGCGTCAGCACGCCTGACGCGGACACGGCCCAGGCCATCGCCACGCAGCTCGTCGACCGGCACCTGGCCGCGTGCGTGCAGATCCTGGGCCCGATCACCTCCGTCTACTCCTGGAAGCGCGAGACCCACCAGGCGCTGGAGTGGCTGCTGCTGGCCAAGACGACTGCCGAGCGGTTCGACGCGGTGTCCGAGCTGGTCACCTCCCGCCACCCCTACGAGGTGCCGGAGGTCGTTGCCGTGACGGTGCGGCACTCGCTGGACTCCTATGGTGCGTGGGTGCGGGATGTCGTGCACGACGGGGACGACTGAGCCGTATGCCGTGGGGCCGGCCTCCGCGCGTCGGTGTCGGTCGGTCTGTGCGGAGCGGTGTCAGGTCTCGTCGCCTACAGCCCTGTGGTTGAAGGGCCACCGCGGTCCGCCGTCCTCGCCGAGGGTGGGCGCCTTGCCGTACCGCGTGCCCGGTGGCGGGGTGAACCCCTGAGCACTCCACCGCGGCCTCGGTCCGCGACCGCGGTTGCCGAGGACCTCGTGGTACTCCCACCAGGTCGGGCCCCACGGAGTCTCCTTGACCTTGCGGTTGGCCGGGAACCGCCCGCCGGCCCGGGTGCGCGCTGCGACGTCGGTCCGGTCCCACCACGCTCTCGGGCCGCCGGCGGAGACGGGCTGGACCACCAGCTCGTAGCCGGTCCCTTCCAGGAGAGTCACGATCGCCTCGAGGCGCATCCCGCTGGCGTCCACCTCGGCACGGGCCAGCCTGTCCCGGCTCAGACCACGGTCGGCGGCATAGGCGCGTTGGCTCTGTTCGCGGCGGCGGCGATCGGCGCGGAGGGCAAGACCCACCTGGTGGTGAACGGGGGGTGTCGGCAGCGCGGCCGGGTCCGTGCGGACCCTGCCCTGCCTGCGGACCCGACGAGCCGTGGGCCCAAGTGACTGGCGATCGTCCATCCCGTCATGGTGGAGGGGCAGAGCAGTCTCCGATAGACGCTTGATTCCCGATGTGGGTGAGTCGCTGCCGTGGGTCGGCCCTGTGAATCACTGTCCAGCCGTGCCTGGCGGCCCCATCCATGTCCACCCGCCGGGGACGTGACATCGGTGGTCCGTCATGCACCAGCCGACTCATTGGTGGTCCGTGGTGCACCGGTCGACACATTGGAGGTGTGTGGTGGACCAGTTGACTCATTGGTGGTCCGTGGTGCACCAGTTGACTCATTGGTGGTCCGTGGTGCACCAGTTGACTCATTGGGGCGTCGTGGCGTGCCGGTGTCACGTCCCCGGGAACGGGCTGCGGCTGCGCTGTGACAGGCCGAGCGTGCTGGGGGGGAGGGGCAGCACACCCGTGGTGTGGCGGTGGAGCGGGCGACGAGAATCGAACTCGCGTATTCAGCTTGGGAAGCTGATGTTCTACCATTGAACTACGCCCGCAGGGTGCCTCACATGAGGCTCCGGAGAGTGTAACCGAACTCTGCAGCAGGCACGGAACCCACCACGCACCTGCACCGGTTAGCCTGTCTGCGTGCTGCTCTCCGACCGCGACATCCTCGCCCAGATCGACGCCGGCCGCGTCCGGCTCGACCCGTGGGACCCGACCATGGTCCAGCCCTCCAGCATCGACGTGCGCATGGACCGCTACTTCCGGCTGTTCGACAACCACAAGTACCCGGTCATCGACCCGGCGCAGGACCAGCCCGACCTGACCCGCCTCGTGGAGGTCGCCGAGGGCGAGTCGTTCGTGCTGCACCCCGGTGAGTTCGTCCTCGGCTCGACCTACGAGGAGATCACGCTCCCGGTCGACGTCGCGGCACGCGTGGAGGGCAAGTCCTCCCTGGGACGCCTCGGGCTGCTCACCCACGCGACGGCCGGTTTCGTGGACCCCGGCTTCACCGGGCACGTGACCCTCGAGCTGTCCAACGTGGCGACGCTCCCGATCGTGCTGCACCCCGGCATGAAGATCGGCCAGCTCTGCTTCTTCCAGCTCTCCAGCGACTCCGAGCACCCGTACGGCTCGGACGCCCGAGCCTCGCACTACCAGGGCCAGCGTGGCCCGACCGCGAGCCGCTCCTTCCAGAACTTCCACCGCACCCAGGTCTGACCAGACCGTGAACCCAGGGGGGACCATGACCGGAGGGCTTGAGCCACGGGAGCAACGCGCAGCACGGCATCCGCGCTCCCGCGTCGGCGCGGTCCTGCTCGCCGGCGCCCTCGCGCTGGGGCTGGCGGCACCCGCCGTCGCTGACGCACCCATCCCTCCGGACCACCAGCCCGTTGCGCCGCCGTCGACCGGGCTGGCCGCAGACCCGGTCGTGAGGGTCCCGGTGGACCGGCTCGGTGGGGCCAACCGTTACGAGACCGCGGTGGCGATCTCGCGGGGGCAGTTCGCCGACGCCGACACCGTCTACCTCGCGCGAGGAGACGTCTTTGCGGACGCCATCGCGGCGGGCTCGCTGCGGGACGGCCCGGTCCTGCTGGTGCCGCAGTGCGGCACCATCCCACGGGCCGTCCGCGAGGAGGTGGAGCGTCTGGACCCGTCCGAGGTCGTGGCGCTCGGCGGCACCGGCTCCATCTGTGAGGCGTCGCTGCAGACGGCTGCGGCCGGCCGCGCCACCGAGCGGCTCGACGGCGCGGACCGCTTCGAGACGGCCTCGCTGATCGCCGCGCGCGCCTTCCCGGACGGGGCGGGCAGGGTGTACCTCGCGGAGCACAAGGAGTCGGTTGACGCCGTGGCCGGCGGCACCCTGACGGACGGGCCGATCCTGCTCGTGGCCAACGGTGCCGACAAGGTCCCGACCGCGACGCTGGAGGCGATCGACGCACTCGACCCGACCGAGGTCGTCGCTCTCGGCGGCCGGGCCGTGGTGACCCAGGCGGCCGTGTCCGCGGCCGGTGCGGGACGGCATACCGACCGGGTTGCCGGACCGGACCGCTATGCCACCTCCGCCGCGATCGCCGAGCGGGCCTTCCCCGACGGCAGCAGCCGGACCTACCTGGCCAACGGCCGCTCGGTCGCCGACGCAGTCGTCGGCGGCGTCCTCACGCGGGGACCGATCCTCCTCGTGCCCGACGACTGCCGCGTCCTCAGCGAGCCGGTGTGGCGCCGGTTCGCCGCGCACCCGCCCGAGAAGGCAGTGGCGCTGGGCGGCAAGGGCGCGGTCTGCTCGGAGCAGCTGGAGACGGCCGGGCGGCTGTCGGTCTTCTCGGAGATGGAGCTCACGAGCAACCGGCTCTACGACCTGATCACCAAGCAGCGGGCTATCGACCCCGAGAGCTACGTCCCCGGCGACATGGTCAGCTGGCGGGGGACCTCACACCGGATGCGGACCGAGACGGCCGTGATGCTGGAGGCGCTGTTCGACGACGCCGAGGCCGCCGGTCGCCCGGCGCTGAGGGTGATCAGCGCCTACCGGTCCTACGAGGAGCAGCAGCGCACCTACGACTACTGGGTCGGGCTGGTCGGTCGGGAACGTGCCGACCTGATCTCCGCCAGGGCCGGCCACAGCGAGCACCAGCTCGGGCTCGCGGTCGACCTCGCCGGGCCCTCGTGCAGCGGCTACGCCTGCTTCGGCGACACCCCCGAGGGCAGGTGGGTCGCCGCGAACGCCCACCGCTACGGCTTCATCGTCCGCTACCCCGAGGGCGGCACGGAGGTCACCGGCTACGCCTACGAGCCGTGGCACCTGCGCTACATCGGGCCGCGGGCGGCGTGGATGATGCACGTGCGCGACGAGATCTACTGGGACACCTACCAGCCGCGCGCCGTCGCGGACGCGACGGTCTGAACGCGGCTGTCGGCGGACGCCGTTAGGGTCGGAGGATGATCAGGCTCGAAGGCGTGAGCAAGGAGTATGCCGCCGGGCGGCCTGCCGTGGACAACCTCACCCTGGAGGCGGCCACCGGAGAGATCACGGTCCTGGTCGGGCCCTCCGGCTGCGGCAAGACGACCTCCCTGCGGATGATCAACCGGATGATCGAGCCGACCAGCGGGCGCATCCTCATCGACGGCCGGGACACCGCACGGGTGCCCGCAGCGACACTGCGCCGCGACATCGGCTACGTCATCCAGCACGCCGGGCTCTTCCCGCACCGCACGGTCCTGCACAACGTGATGACCGTGCCCCGCCTCAACGGCTGGGGGCGGGCCCGCGCCGAGGCACGCGCACGCGAGGTGCTGGAGATGGTCGGACTCCCGGGCGACTTCGGGCGGCGCTACCCGGGTCAGCTCTCCGGTGGGCAGCAGCAGCGCGTCGGCGTGGCTAGGGCACTGGCCTCCGACCCCTCGGTGATCCTGATGGACGAGCCGTTCAGCGCCGTGGACCCGGTCGCCCGCGAGGGGCTCCAGGACGACATCCTGCGGCTGCAGGCCGAGCTCGGCACGACCATCGTGCTGGTCACCCACGACATCGACGAGGCCATCAAGCTCGGCCACCGGGTGGCGGTGCTGCGGCAGGGCGGCGTGCTCGCCCAGTTCAGCAGCCCGGCGGACCTGTTGGCCCACCCCGCCGACGACTTCGTCGCCGACTTCGTGGGGCGGGACCGGGGCTACCGGGCGCTCAGCTTCCAGCACGCCGACGTGCCGGTGCACCCCGAAGAGCCCGTCCGGCTCGGACAGCCACTCGGCCGCCGCAGCGAGGAGTGGCTGCTCGCGGTCGACGACGGCTCCCGACCACAGGGCTGGGTGGTGCCGGCCGAGGTGGGGGAGGGACCGGTCCGGGTCGAGCACCTGCACCGCGCAGGCACGGTGGCCCCGGTCGACGGCGCGCTGCGGGCACTGCTCGACGCCGCCCTCTCCTCACCGAGCGGGCGCGGCGTGGTCGTGCGCGACGGCGTGCTCGCCGGCACGGTCCGCGCCCAGGAGGTGCTCTCGGTGATCCAGCAGGCGCCGCGACCGGACGGCGCGAGCATCCAGGGCCCGGAGAGCGCGTCCGCCACGGGGCAGCGCCCGTGACCCTTCTCGGCACCGACCTGGGCGAGGTGGCCGAGTTCGCGGCCCAGCACGCCTACCTCGCCGGGGTGCCGCTCGTCCTCGGACTGCTGATCTCCCTGCCGCTGGGGTGGCTGGCGCTGCGGCGCCGCTGGCTCTACCCGCCCGTGATCGCGGGGACGGGCCTGCTCTACACGATCCCGTCCCTTGCGCTCTTCGTGCTCCTGCCGGGGATCCTCGGCACGCAGATCCTGGACCCGGTCAACGTCGTCGTGGCGATGACGCTCTACACCATCGCCCTGCTCACCCGCACGGTCGCCGACGGACTCGGGTCGGTGCCCGACCACGTGCGGCAGGCGGCGACGGCGATGGGCTACGGACCGGTGCGCCGGTTCTTCGCCGTGGAGCTGCCGCTCGCCGTCCCGGTGGTCTCCGCCGGCCTGCGCGTGGCGGCCGTCAGCAACGTCTCGATAGTCTCGGTCGCAGCGCTGATCGGCGTCTCCCAGCTCGGCCTGCTGTTCACCGACGGGTTCTCCCGCTCTGCGATGGGTCCGATCGTGGTGGGCGTGCTCGCCTGCGTGCTGCTGGCCGTCCTCTTCGACCTGCTCATCCTCGCCGTGACCCGCGTCCTCACACCCTGGCTGCGGGCGGTGCGCGCATGATCGCCACGATCTGGGCATGGTTGAGCGACCCGACCAACTGGGCCGGCGCCGGCGGCATCCCCGCGCAGAGCCTCGAGCACCTCCGGCTCTCGCTCATCGCCCTCCTCGCCGCGGCCCTCGTGGCGGTCCCGATCGGTCTCTACGTCGGCCACACCGGCCGCGGACGCGTCGTGCTCGTCAACGTGGTCAGCGCCTTCCGGGCGATCCCGTCCCTCGGGGTGCTGTTCATTGCCGCGCTGCTCCTGCTGCCCCACCTGCGCGGCAACCTGGCCTTCGAGCTGCCGAGCCTGATCGTGCTGGCGGTGCTCGGCATACCGCCGATCCTGTCCGGCGTCTATGCCGGCATCGAGCAGGTCGACCCAGCGGCACGGGACGCCGCGCGGGGCATGGGCATGACCGGTTGGCAACGGCTGTGGCAGGTCGAGGTGCCCTGCGCCCTGCCGCTGATCTGCTCGGGACTGCGCTCCTCGATGATGCAGATCATCGCGACCGCGACCATCGCGGCGGTGGTCGGCCTGGGCGGCCTCGGGCGGTTCCTCATCGACGGTCAGGCCAACAGGAAGTACGACGAGATGGCCGGCGGCGCGATTCTCGTGGCGCTCCTGGCACTGGTCGTGGATATCGTGTTTTCGTTGGTGCAACGGGCGGTGGTCTCTCCGGGCCTCGCCAGCCGGGGTCGGACATGACCCACCACAGGGAGGGAGAGGTTCCGCCCGGGACCGACTCCGACCCGCACGATGGAAGGTTTCTCAGATGACCCGACGCCACAGCACGACCGTCGTCGCAGCGCTCGCGACGGCCCTGGTCCTGTCCGCCTGCGGCGGGGGAGGAGACCCCCTGCAGGAGGACGACGCGCCGGCCACCGGCGGTGGAGGCGAGAGCGCCCTGGTCATCGGCTCGGCGAACTTCCCCGAGAACGTGCTGCTCGCCGAGATCTACGCCGCCGCCCTCGGCGACGCCGGTGTCGAGGTCACCACCAACCTCAACATCGGCAACCGCGAGGCCTACATGGCCGGCCTGGAGGACGGCTCGATCGACCTCATCCCGGAGTACACCGGCAACCTCACGCTGTTCCTCAACGAGAGCGCCGAGGCCACGGAGAGCGAGGAAGTCTATGCAGAGCTGCAGGAGTCGCTGCCGGAGAACCTGACCGTCCTGGACATGGCCGCGGCGGAGGACAAGGACTCGGTCGTGGTGACGTCCGAGACGGCCGAGGAGTTCGGGCTCTCCACGATCGCCGACCTCAAGCCGCACGCGCCGAACATGGTGCTCGGGGGCCCGCCTGAGTGGCGCGACCGGTTCACGGGTGTGCCCGGGCTGCAGGAGGTCTACGGGCTGGAGTTCTCCGAGTTCAAGCCGCTGGACGCCGGCTCGACACTGACCGTGCAGGCGCTGGTGAACGGGCAGATCGACGCGGGCAACATCTTCAGCACCGACCCGGCCATCGCCGAGAACGAGTTCGTGGTGCTCGAGGACCCGGAGCACCTGTTTGCCGCGCAGAACGTCGTGCCCCTGATCGCGACCGACAAGGTGACGCCGGAGATCGAGACGGCCCTCAACGAGGTGTCCGCGAGCCTGACCACCGAGAACCTCACGGAGATGATGGTCAAGGTGCAGGACACCGACCCCGCCGACGTCGCCCGGGAGTTCGTCGACGGGCTCTGACCGGGTCTCGCCGCCGCACCATTGTGCGGCGGCGCCGGCAGGACGACAATCAGCCCATGGATCTCCTGGAGCGGGAGACGGCGCTGGGCTCGCTGGCGGAGTATGCCGCGGACGCAGCTACCGGGACCGGTCGCGTCGTGCTGGTCTCGGGTGAGGCGGGCTCGGGCAAGACGGCCCTCGTCGAGCACTTCCTGACCGGCCGACCCGACCGGGTCCTGCGGACCGGTTGCGACGGCCTGTTCACCCCCAGTGCGCTCGCGCCGCTGTTCGAGCTGGCCGGCGCGGTGGGCGGCCCCCTGCTCCAGGCCGCCCTGGCCGACGCTCCCCGGCACCAGCTCTTCGCGGCGCTCCTGGCCGAGCTGGACCGCCCGACCGGACTCACGGTCCTGGTGCTGGAGGACCTCCACTTCGCCGACGCGGCCACGCTGGACCTGGTGCGTTACCTGGCGCGGCACGTGCGCCGGACCCGGAGCCTGGTCCTGCTCACCTATCGCGACGACGCCCTCGACCCGGCCGACCCCCTGCGGGTGGTGCTCGGTGACCTGTCCACCTCGGGGAGCACGCGGCGCGTTGCGGTCCCGCCGCTGTCGACCGCGGCGGTCGCCCGGATGCTGGGTGACCGCACGGACGGACCGGCGGCGGACGAGGTGCACCGCCTCACCGGGGGCAACGCCTTCTTCGTCACCGAGGTGTGTGCCGGGTCCGCCGACGCGGTCCCCCCGTCGGCGCGGGACGCCGCCCTCGCCCGGACGGCGGCCCTGGATCCCGCCACCCGGTGGGCCGCTGAGCTCGCCGCCCTGAGCGGCACGGTCCTCGACCTGCCGCTGCTGAGCAGGCTCTGTCCGGACGCCGCTGCCCGGGTAGACGGCCTCATCGGGTGCGGCCTGGTCGTGGCTGACGGGACCGCCCTCCGGTTCCGTCACGAGATCGCGCGGCTGGCCGTCGCGGGGGCCGTGGCGCCGCACCGGCGCCGTGAGGCACACCGGGCGATCCTGGCCGCCCTGCGGGAGCTGGGGTGCACCGATGACGCCCGGCTCGCCCACCACGCGGACGGCGCCGAGGACGCGGCCGCGGTCCTCGTGCACGCCCCGGCCGCCGGACGCCGGGCGGTGGCCCTGTCGGCGCACCGGGAGGCCGCCACTCAGTTCGAGCGCGCCCTGCGGCACAGCTCCTCGCTCACCGACGCGGACCGCGCCGGCCTCCTCGACGAGCTGGCCGACGAGTGTCACGTGCTGGACCGGACCGCCGAGGCGGCAGCGACCCGGCGCGAGGCCGTGGCGATCTGGCGGGCGCTGGGGCAGCCGCTCCGGGCGGGCGACAGCCTGCGCCGCCTCACCCGCGCGGTCCCGCTCGACGAGGCGCGGCTCATCGCCGCAGAGGCCCTCGAGACGCTCACGCCGCTCGGGGTGACACCGGAGCTGGCCCACGCCTGGGCGGTCGTCGCGGCCGTGGAGCTCCAGCACGGGGTGGCGGGCGAGGCCCTCACCGCAGCGGACACGGCATACTCCCTCGCTGTCGAGCTGGACCTGCCCGAGGTGCAGAGCTCCGCGCTCAACACCCGCGCCTGCGTCCTGGCGCTGCTGGGCCAGCCCTGGGCCGCGTGCCTGGAGCAGGCCCTGGGCGTCGCGCTCGCGGGTGGTGACCCCGTCGGGGCGGGGCGGGCCTACGCCAACCTGGTGGGGCAGCACGGTGGCTACCACGAGTTCGAGACGTCCGAGCGGTGGTACCTGGAGGGGACCGCCTACTGCGACGAGCACGACATCAGCACCTACGCCACCTGCCTGCGGGCCTGCCAGGCGTGCAACCTCGTGCAGCAGGGACGCTGGGACGAGGCCCTCCAGCTCGCTGTCCGGATCCAGCGCACCGGCGGCTCACCGGTCAATCTCACCGCCGCGACGCACGTCCGTGCCCTCATCGCGATCCGTCGCGGCGCCCCGGACGCCGGGGCGCTGCTGGAGGAGCTGCACCACCTTTCCGGGCAGACCGGGACGGCCTACTGGCGCGGCTTCGAGGCCCTCGCCCGGGCCGAGCACGCCTGGCTGGACGACCGGCACGCTGAGGCAGCGCTGGCCCTGGCCGACCCCGCCCTGGGCGGAGTCTTCACGGACGACTGGGAGCGTGGGCGGTGTGCCGGCTGGGCCCGCCGGGTGGGCGTGTCCGTGCCCGTCGACGGCCCGGTGGCGGCGCCCTACCAGCAGGTCGTCGCCGGGGATACCGCTGCCGCAGTGGCTGGTCTGGAAGCCGCCGGTGCCGTCTACGAGGCGATCCTGGTGCTCATCGACGAGGGCACAGAGCTGACGCTCCGCGAGGCTCTCGATCGCCTCGAGGCCCTGGGCGCCCAGCAGGTGGAGGCCCTGGTGCGCCGTCGGCTGCGTGCGGCCGGGGCCCAGCGCGTGCCGACCGGCGCGCGTCGGCTCACCCGTGAGCACCCTGCCGGGCTGACACCGCGGGAGGTGGACGTCCTCGACCTCGTCAGCGCGGGCCACACGAACGCGGAGATCGCCGAGCGGTTGTTCATCAGCGCCAAGACCGTCGACCACCACGTGTCCGCGATCCTGGGCAAGCTCGGGGTGAGCAGCCGCGGGGCGGCCGCGGCCGCAGTGCGCAGCACAGATGGGGAGCCCGTGCCCCAAAGATAGGGAGATCTCCTCATGTGGCCGGCCCCGTGCCGTCCCTAGCGTCGAGGTGGAGCACACCACCCCGACCGAAGGAGCCTCCGATGCCACTGTTCATGGACGTCCACGAGCTGGACGGACCGGTCAGCGCCGACGACGTCGCAGCCGCCCACCTGGCCGACCTCAAGGCCCAGGGATCCCACGACGTCCGCTACCTGCGTTACTGGGTCGATGAGCCCGCGGGCCGCATCTTCTGCCTGGCCGAGGCGCCGTCCGCGCAGGCTGCGACCGCGGTCCACCGGGAGGCTCACGGTCTGGTCGCCACGCACATCCACGAAGTCATCGAGGGCAGCTGAGATGCGCCCCCGGTGGATCGCCGCCGTGACGGCGGTGCTGCTCTCCCTCGCCCTTCCGGCCGCCAGCGGCCACGGGGGAGGGGGCCCCGGCGGTCCTGCCGAGCAGGCGGGCCACCACGGCCACACGGGTCAGCTCGACCGGCTCCGTGACCTCACCGCACCGTATGCCGCGGGGCCGGCCGCGCCGTGGACCATCCAGGTCGTCGACCTCGCCGGGATCACCTGCATCGAGGACCCCCGGGGCACCGGTGCCATGGGCATCCACTTCGTCGACGGCGCCAACCTGATGGACGGCGCGATCGACGGCGCGGCCCCCGAGGCGCTGATCTACGAGCCGCAGCCGGACGGGTCGCTGACGCTCGTCGGTGCCGAGCACCTCGTGCTCGCCGAGTCCTGGGACGCCGACCACCAGCAGGTCCCGATGCTGCACGGCCAGAAGTTCTCCCTGGTCGAGGCGGGCAACCGCTACGGCCTGCCGGCCTTCTACGAGCTGCACGTCTGGCACGAGCGGGCCAACCCCAACGGACTCTTCGACGACTGGAACCCCACGGTGTCCTGCCCCCTGTCCTGAGCCCCGACCCGACCGGCCCGCCCGCACCGCTGAGGTGTGGGCGGGCCGGCTGGCGTCACGGGGTGCGCGCGTACTCCACCGACCCGGTCACGAACACGACCCACCCCTCGGACCCGGCGGCGCGCTCCCAGGCCTCCCGCGCCGAGTCGCCGGCGTGCTCGCACGGCTCCGCGTCACTGCCCTGGCACGCCCGGCCCAGGTCGTGCTCGTGGTCCTGTGCGGAGGCCTCGTCCACGGGCAGGCTCACCCAGCCCGCCACCGTGTAGCTCGGGTCCGAACCGGTGTCGGAGCACCCCAGCCGGTAGGAGGGTAGGTGGTCGGGACGGTAGGGGCCCGGGAAGTTGTGTGTGCGCTCGCCCGCGAGCTCGTCCCAGTACTCCCGCAGCGTGTCCTCTGCGTGCGAGGAGCCGTCGGGACAGGCCGGGAAGGCGTCGGTCACCGAGTTGGCGGCCTGACGGAAGTCGTCGCCGGTGACCTGGTAGGCCTGACGGACGTGGACGGTGCAGCGCACGTCGTAGGGGTCGTCGATCTTCCAGTTGTGCTGGCCGGTCGTGCAGGTGTCCTGCACCGAGGAGCCGACGAGCGTGCCGGCCTGCGCCACCACGGCCAGCCCCGCCTCCAGGGTGGCCCGTGCACTGTCCGCCTCCTGCCGGTGGTCCGCCTGCACCTCGCGGGCACTCGGACCGTCACCGCACCCCGCCAGGGCCGTGAGGGCCACCGCACAGACCAGCAGCCTCCGCGGGCGCCGAACAGTCCTCATGGCACCAGTCACGCCCCGTGACCTGCCGGCCAGGTGCAGGCCCGGGGAGAACCGCGACCGGAGGCGACGCACCGGGGACTCAGACGGTCGGAGCCGGCTCCGGGTCGGGCTGGGGTGTCGCCTCGGCCTCGGCGTCCTCACCGCCCTGTCCGCGCCGCACGGCGGCGAGCAGCATCTGGGCGACGTCGACCACCTCGACCTCCTCGCGGGCGCCCTCGGACTGCTTCTGGGTCAGCCCGTCGGACAGCATCACGCGGCAGAACGGGCAGCCGATGGCGATCCGGTCGGCACCGGTGGCGAGGGCCTCCTCGGTCCGGTTGACGTTGATCCGGGTGCCGAGCTTCTCCTCCATCCACATGCGGGCGCCACCGGCGCCGCAGCAGAAGGACTTCTCGCCGGAGCGCGGCATCTCGCGCAGCTCGACGCCGGGCAGGGCGCCGAGCAGCTCCCGGGGGGGTGAGTAGACGCCGTTGTGCCGGCCCAGGTAGCACGGGTCGTGGTAGGTCACGCTCTCCGCGGTCGAGGCCACTCCCGAGGTGTCGGCCTGGTCTGGTCGCGCGACCGGGGTCAGTCGCTTCTCGCGCACGAGGCGGTTGAGCAGCTGCGTGTGGTGCACGACCTCGTACTTGCCGCCGAGCTGTGGGTACTCGTTCTTGATGGTGTTGAAGCAGTGGGCGCAGGTGACCACGATCTTGGTGGCGTTGACCTCGTTGAGGACCTCGACGTTCTGCTGCGCCAGCATCTGGAAGAGGAACTCGTTGCCCGCCCGGCGTGCCGGGTCACCGGTGCAGGTCTCACCGTCGCCCAGCACCGCGAAGCTCACCTCCGCGGTGTGGAGCAGCTCGGCCACGGCGCGGGTGGTCTTCTTGGCTCGGTCCTCGTAGGCCCCGGCGCAGCCGACCCAGAAGAGGTAGTCGACCTCGTCCAGGTCCTCGACGTCCGCTCCGGCCATCTTGACCTCGAAGGGCAGGTCCTTGGCCCAGTCCATCCGGGCGCGCGCCGACATGCCCCACGGGTTCTGCTTGTTCTCCAGGTTCTTGAAGAGTCCGCCGAGCTCGCTGGGGAAGGCCGACTCGATGAGCGTCTGGTAGCGGCGCAGGTCGACGATCGTGTCGACGTGCTCGATGTCGACGGGGCACTGCTCGACGCAGGCGCCGCAGGTGGTGCAGGACCAGATCACGTCGGGGTCGATGACCGCACCCCCGGAGGGGACCGTCGGGTCACCCTCGGTGGCACCGACGAGCTCACGCTGGGCCTCGAGGACCGCGGACTGCGGTATGCCGCCACTCGCCGCCGCGGACCCGTCACCGGCGGCCGCGCGCGCCTCCTCCGAGGCCATCAGCCACGGCGCCTTGGCGTGGTGGTGGTTGCGGAGGTTCATCACCAGCATCTTGGGGGACAGCGGCTTCTCGGTGTTCCAGGCCGGGCACTGCTCCTGGCAGCGGCCGCACTCGGTGCAGGTGGAGAAGTCGAGCAGGCCCTTCCAGGTGAAGTCCTCGACCTTGCCGACGCCCAGGGCGGCGTCCTCGTCCAGCTCCTCGATGTTCTCGAAGTCCAGCGGCGCGCCGTCCACCGTGATGGGCTGTAGCTCGGCCAGCGACGTGCGGCCGTCGGCGTGCCGCTTGAACCAGATGTTGGGGAAGGCCAGGAACCGGTGCCAGGCCACGCCCATGGTGGGCGTGACCGCGATGGTGATCATCCAGCCCATCGAGATGAGGATCTTGACCATCGCCACCAGGACGATGGTGGTCTCCAGGGCCCCGACCGACAGGCCGTCGAAGAAGCTCCCGACCCAGCCGGTCGTCGGGAAGTGCACGAAGTCCGCCCACTCGGCGCCGGTGGCCCTGCCGAGCGCGAACTCCAGGCCGCGGAGCAGCACGATGCACAGGCCCACGCCCAGGATGACGAACTCCACGACATACGCCTGCCAGAAGGTCGAGCCCCAGAACCGGCTCCTGCGCTCCAGGCCCCGCGGGTGCAGGCGCTGGCGCACGATGATCAGCGCGACGATGCCGATGAGGGTGCCCCACCCGAACAGCTCGGCCAGCCAGATGTAGGGCGGCCAGTGGCCGATCAGGGGAAGAGCGAACCGGGGGTCGAACAGCTGCCCGTAGGCCGTGGCGAGGGTCGTGGTGAGCAGGATGAACCCGAGCATCACGAACCAGTGGGCGAACGCGACCAGCGGCTTGCGGGCCATCCGGGTGTGACCGAGGAACTCGCGGACGAGTGTCACCGTCCGGGCCAGCGGGTCGTCGGTGCGTCCCGTCGTCGGCTGGCCGAGCCGGAACTTGGCCACGAAGCCGGCGATGGTGCGCACGAACAGGGCGACCGCGACGAGCGTGACGCCCAACCCGACGACAATGGCGAGGATCTGCACCGGTGACATGGGGAGATTCTAGGGGTGCCCGGATCGGCGGCTCCGCCTACATCCCGTTTGGCGAGTGGCGCGCCCGCCCGCGCGGCCGGGTGCGAGTGGTCGGGCCCGCCCCTTCCGCTGGTGTTCGGGCGGGCCCGAGCCCGGGGAATAACGTGTCCTATGAGGACTTATAACCTGTGAAGGCCCTTGTCCGGTGAGCCGCCGGACCCCCGCAACGAAAGGCGATCTCTCGTGCCCGTCAAGAACGACATCACCGAGGCCATCGGCCGCACCCCCCTGGTCCGTCTGAACCGCCTGACCGAGGGGCTCGGCGCCACTGTCCTGGTCAAGCTCGAGTCGGGCAACCCGGCCAACTCCGTCAAGGACCGGATCGGCGCGGCCATCATCGACGCCGCGGTCGAGGCGGGGGCGCTGCAGCCGGGTGGCACGATCGTCGAGGGCACGTCAGGCAACACCGGCATCGCGCTGGCCATGGTCGGTGCCGCCCGCGGCTACAACGTCGTGCTGGCCATGCCGGACACGATGAGCCGTGAGCGCCGTGCGCTGTTGCGCGCCTACGGGGCCGAGCTGGTGCTGACGCCGGGCGCCGACGGGATGAAGGGTGCCGTCGCCAGGGCCGAGGAGATCGCCGAGGAGCGGGGCGGTGTGCGCGCCCGCCAGTTCGCCAACGAGGCCAACGTGCGTATCCACCAGACGACGACCGGGCCGGAGATCTGGGAGGACACGGAGGGTGACATCGACATCTTCGTCTCCGGCATCGGGACGGGCGGCACGATCACCGGGGCCGGCCGTTACCTGCGCGAGCAGAAGCCCGATGTGCGCATCGTCGCGGTCGAGCCGGTCGACAGCCCGATCCTCAACGGTGGTCAGCCCGGACCGCACAAGATCCAGGGTCTGGGAGCCAACTTCGTCCCGGAGATCCTGGACACCGAGCTCTACGACGAGGTCCTCGACGCCTCCCTGGAGGACTCCGTCCGGGTCTCCCGCGACCTGGCCACCAAGGAGGGCATCCTCGCGGGCATCTCCGCGGGTGCAGCCGTGTGGGCCGCTCTCGAGCTGGCCGGGCGCGAGGAGCACGCGGGCAAGACGATCGTGGCGATCGTGCCGGACTTCGGGGAGCGCTACCTGTCGACGGTCCTCTTCGAGGGACTGACCGACTGATGGCCCCGGGCGCTCTGCGGGGCCGCGGCCGCTCCGTGTGGGCCCGGGTCACCGAGGAGGTGGGTGCGGCGGCGGGGCGCGTCCGCGAGGACATCGACGCGGCCATCGACCGGGACCCGGCCACCGACAGCCGGCTCGAGATGGGATTGGCCTCGCCCGGGCTGCACGCGGTGTGGGCCCACCGGGTCGCGCACGCGTTGTGGACCCGCGGTGCCCGGCTCCCCGCGAGGTTGCTGTCACAGGCCTCGCGCGCCGCGACCGGCATCGAGATCCACCCGGGGGCCCAGATCGGGCGGCGGCTGTTCATCGACCACGGGATGGGTGTGGTGATCGGGGAGACCGCCGAGATCGGGGACGACGTGATGATGTATCACGCGGTCACCCTGGGCGGGCGGGCCAACGCCAAGATCAAGCGGCACCCGACGGTGGAGTCCGGCGCGGTGCTCGGGGCCGGCGCACGGCTGCTGGGGCCGATCACCGTCGGTGCCCACGCCCAGGTCGGCGCCAACGCGGTGGTCGTCAAGGACGTCCCCGCGGGCGCGACAGCGGTCGGCGTGCCCGCGACGACCCGGATGCCCCGCGGCGGGGAGGCGGACCCCCTGTTCGCGGACCCCGCGCTCTGGATCTGACCCGTGCGAGAGCGGAAGCGCTGCTCGTCACCACCGAGTGGTGACGAGCAGCGGATCCGCGACCGGGATAGCTCAGGGCAGCTTGTCGCCACCCGGGCCGAACGAGGAGTCGTCGACGGAGGCGGTGCCGGTCCGGCTGTCCCAGCTGCCGGTGGCGTTCTCGTAGTCGCCCGACAGGCCCGTCGTCTCGTGACCGGTCACCTTGGCACGGGCCTGGTCGGCGATGTCCTTTGCTGACCCGGCGACCGCGGAGGCGGCCCTGGGAGCCTGGGCCTTCACGTCCTCGACCGTCGACTGGACCTTCGGGTTGCCCCAGACCTTGCTCGCCTGCTCGCTGATCTGCTCGTACCGCTCGCGACCCGCCTTGGCCCCGAGGATGTACCCGACGCCGGCTCCGATGATGAACATCAACTTGCGCATGAGTGCTCCCTTCTGGTGGTCATGCCATCGCTGTCGACACTAGCGAGGTGCGCACCCGGTCGCCACGCGAAGTCAGTGGTCGGCAGCCGCCCGGCCCATCCGCTCGACGGCCTCGGTGAGGATCGCCTGCGACGTCGCGAGGTTGAGCCGCACGTGGCCGGACCCGCCCGTCCCGAAGGCGGTGCCGGCGCTCAGCCCGACCTTCGCGGTGGCCGCGAACATCGCGGCCGGGCCGACGCTCAGCGACACCAGCCCCGGCTCGAGCGGTGGGTCCTCGATGCCCAGCCCACGGCAGTCCAGCCACGCCAGGTAGGTCGCGTCCGGCACGCGGTAGCCGACCCGGGGCAGGTGCTCGGCGAGCAGGTCGGCGAGCAGGTGGCGGTTGCCGTCGAGACCCTCCAGGAGGGCGTCCAGCCAGATGCCGCCGTCGCGGTAGGCGGCGACGTGCGCCTGCACCGCGAGGTGGCTCGCCCCGTGCCCCACCTCCTCCGGCAGCCGTGCCAGGTCCCCCCACGCCTCGGGCCCGGCGAGCGCCAGGGCGCTCTTGAGGCCGGCGAGGTTCCAGCCCTTGGAGGCGGACATCATCGACATCCCGCGCTCGCCGCCGGGCACGCTGAGGTAGGGCACGAACGTGTGGCCGCTGTAGACCAGCGGTGCGTGGATCTCGTCGGCCACGACCCGGACCCCGTGCTCCTCCGCGAGGGCGGCCACCGCCTCGAGCTCGCTGGCGGTGTGCAGGGTGCCGGTCGGGTTGTGCGGGCTGCAGAGCAGGTATGCCGCTCGCCGGCCTCCCGCGGTCGCCTCACCGAAGGCGCGGGCCAGGTCATCGAGGTCGAGACGGAGCTCCGGTGTCAGGGGTGACTCGACGATGCGCCGGTCCATGCTGCGCACAAAGGCGTAGAACGGCGGGTACACCGGGCAGTTGACGACCACGTTGTCCCCGGGACCGGTGACGAGCCGGAGCAGCTCGGTGACCCCGATCATCACGTCCGGCACGATCGCGGTGTGCTCGGTGTCGGGCGTCCAGCCCCACCGGTCGACGGCGAAGGAGGCAAGGGCCTCCGCATAGTCCTGCCCTGAGGCCACGTAGCCGGTGTCCCCGCGGTGCATGGCGTCGACGACGGCGCGGACCACGGGCTCGGCCAGGACCGAGTCCTGCTCGGCGACCCAGAGGGGCAGGACGTCGGGTGGGAAGGCCCGCCACTTCACGCTGGTGCGCTGCTCGCGCAGGTCTGCCTCGGTGAGCTGTTCCAGGGGGTTGGCCACGGTCATGGGACCAGGTTAGCGAGGGTGCGGGGGCTGCACCGCGGGGGTGGCTGACCTGCACGGATGTCCGTGCGCGCTGGGCGGAGGGTGTGGGATTTGAACCCACGGACGTTTCCGTCGGGCGCTTTCAAGGCGCCTGCACTCGGCCACTATGCGAACCCTCCATGAGCCGGGCCGGAGGCCGGCTCGTCCCCTATTGTCCCATTCCCCCCGCCGCACGTGCGAACGGCCGGCGAGCTACGGCATACCGCTGCCGTGCAGCCGGCGCCCAGGCGACCGCCAGCAGGCGGCTGACTCCTGACTGACAGCCAGGTAGCGAGCGGGTGACCGCAGGGTCAGGATCGTCTCAGGGGCTGGTCAATATCGCGACTACCTGCGCAGATGCGGGTGGAAGGGGGCCTGTGCAAAGGCGACTTTTGGTTCAGATGCTGCTACCGTTCATGTGGTTGCAGTTGCAGTTCCTCGCAGGTCGAGCATGAGTCACGCCCCAGGGCACGACAGATGGTCAGCAGGTCGGGCATGGTCCCGGTAGTGGGGGGTTTCATCTCAGCCGGCCCCCGCGAGGTGCGGGGGTTGATCGCACAGCAGAGAGAGATTGTCCCATGGCACAGGGAACCGTGAAGTGGTTCAACGCGGAAAAGGGCTTCGGCTTCATCGCGCAGGATGGCGGTGGCCCGGACGTGTTCGTCCACTACTCGGCCATCGAGAGCAACGGCTACAAGTCCCTCGAGGAGGCCCAGCGGGTCGAGTTCGAGGTCACGCAGAGCCCCAAGGGCCCGCAGGCCGAGGCTGTCCGCCCGGTCTGAGAGCAGATCGGCGGCTGATCCTCAGCCACCAAGCCTGAGCGAGGCCCCCGAGTCCTGTTGGACTCGGGGGCCTCGTCATGTCCGGGGGCCTTGGCCGCTCACGGCTCTGCAGAAGGTGTCGTATGCGACGTCAGGTGCAGAGCGCTGCGGCGGGGGTCAGCGCACGGTTCTGCAGAAGGTGTCGTATGCGACGTCAGGTGCAGAGCGCTGCGGCGGGGGTCAGCACACGGCTCTGCAGAAGGTGTCGTATGCGACGTCAGGTGCAGAGCGCTGCGGCGCCGGCGGTCCCCTGCCTCAGCAGACGGTGCCGATCTCGGCCAGCTCGTCGGTCTCCGGGGTCGACGGTGCCTCGTCGGTGACCTCATCGGTCGGCTCCTCCGTCGTGGGCTCCTCGGTCGTCTCCTCCGCGGGGGACTCGGTGGCCTCCCCGGAGTCGCCGGCCTCGGCGGTCGGCTCGGGCTGCGGGTGCAGAGCCAGGTAGACCTCGCGGCGGATGCCGGTGTAGTCGGGGTCCACGGTGTTGGTGTTCTTGGCCGTGAACGGCAGGCTCTTCATGGTCCCGCTCTGCACGCGCTCAACCAGCTCGGCCCACGCGGGCAGCTCCGCCTGGTCGATGTCGACGGTGATGTTGTCGCCGGCGGCCGCCGCGATGGCGGGGTAGCGCTGCAGCAGCGTGACGGGGTTGACCTGCTCGACGAGGGCGCCCACGACACAGCGCTGGCGCCGCATGCGGGAGAAGTCGTCCGTCGTCACCCTGGAGCGGGAGTACCACAGGGCCTCATGACCGTCGAGGTGCTGGGGGCCGAGCTCGATCCAGCCACTCTCGCTCCCCTCGATCAGCTGCGAGTTGCCGGCAGCGTCGGTCCACGTCTTGCCGCCGATCGGCACGCGCTCCTGCACGTTGATGTCCACGCCGCCCATGGCGTCGACCAGGGCCTCGAAGCCCTTGAGGTCGATGATCACCGTGTAGTGGATCGGCTGACCGATGATCGTGGAGATCACCTGACGGGTCGCTGTGCGTCCCGGGTTGGGGTCTCCGGCGAACCATCCAGGGTTCTCCTCGTGGAGGGCGACGGCGGCGGTCCAGATGCCGTTCATCAGACACTCGTCGCCACAGTCGTAGGCCGGGCCGTAGCGCTTGTACAGCGGGCTGTTCGTGGGGATCGGCACCTTCTGCAGGTTGCGCGGGATGCCGAAGAGCACCGAGTCGCCGGTCACCGTGTCGATGCTCGCGACGATCATGGAGTCGGTGCGCACGCCGTCGCGGTTGTCACCGGCGTCCGAGCCGAGCAGCAGCACGTTGACCCGGGGGAAGCTGGCCCACGGATCGGGGTGCTCCAGGTCGGGGCCGACCGAGGGCGAGCCGTCAGCGACGGGACGGTTCCCCGATCCGGTGAAGATGTCTTCGACCGCCCGGTTGTGGGCGTCGATGTAGCGCAGGCCCACCGCCGTGGGTGCCACGACCAACAGGCACATCAGGCCGGTGAAGGCCGTCAGACCGCCTCGTTGCGCGGGCGTCATCCGGCGTGGCCTGGCCGTGAGGGCAGTGAGCACGATGGAGCCGATCCAGATGAGGCCGCCCACGATGAGCACCGTGGCGAGGGTGCGCAGCACGTCGGGGCGGGCGGCCAGGTCGAGCGCGGAGCGGAACGCGCCGTTCCTCATGAGATAGATCAGCACGCCGAGTGCCGAGCCGATGGCCAGGGCCAGCAGGGGTATGCCGATGAGCCGGCGGCGGGTGAGGACGAGGCCGGCGCCGGGGAGCACCGTCCCCAGGGCGGTCAGTCCGTAGGCGCGGCCCACGCCCTGGTTGGTCTGGGCAGCGAGGCGCGAGGCCCGGGTGCGGTGCGCCACGAAGGTGCCATCACCGGGCAGGCTCCCGCGCCGACCGTGCGCCTCGCCGGCGGGTCGGGTCCCACGGCGAGGAGCCTCGCCGCCGGGGTCGTTCTCGTTGGTCATGCGTGCCTTCCACGGGATGTGTTCATTCTGTCGCACGCGTCCGGCCGGCTCCGGGATGCCGCGCGCGTGCCGGTGGTTTGGTGAAGCCGTCCCCCCACAGGTAGCCTGATCGGCGTTCCGCGACAGGGTATCCGGTGGGACTGGAGGCGTCGCCTAGTCTGGTCTATGGCGCCCGCCTGCTAAGCGGGTTTGGGGCTACAACCCCATCGAGGGTTCAAATCCCTCCGCCTCCGCCGCAGCGTGTCGCTCGCGACACGCCCCAGCAGTTGAGTCAGACCCTCGGGCAGCGTCCGGGGGTCTTTCTCGTCCCTCAGACGGGCTTGCCGCCACTGGGGTCGACGTCCTCCGGCGCGGGAGCCTCCTCCTCGGCGTCGGTTTGCTCCTTCTCCTGCTGGGCCTCTTCCGCCGCCCCGTGGAGCACGCGGTCCTCCATCTCGTCGACGAGGTCCGCGAGGTTGTTGCCGGGCGGCGCCGGTTCGTCGGCGGACAGCGGCACGCGGCCGGTGGTGCCGGTGGGCTCGGGTGACTCGATCATCATCGGAATCTCCTTGGCATAGATCCCTCAATCGTCCCACCGCTTCCTGAGGCCTGCCTGCACGAATGGTGGGACCTGTCGAGGTGGGCGGACAGACCGACCCGGCGACTCGTCATACGAGAACGCAGGCCGCCAGAGGCGAACGGACAGACCGACCCGGCGGCCCGTCATACGACAGGTCGCCGGGCCGGCCACGACGATCAGGTGAGGCGCTGGGTGAGGGTGTCCAGCTCGTCCTCGAGCTGCTGGGGGAGGGAGTCGCCGAACTTGTCGAACCACTCGCGGATCAGTGGCAGCTCGGCCCGCCACTCGTCGGCGTCGAAGGCCAGGGCCGCCGCCAGCTGCTCGGGGGTGAGGTCTAGGCCGGTGGCGTCGATGTCCTCGGGGCGCGGGGTGAACCCGATCGGGGTCTCCTCGGCGCCGGTGGAGCCCTCCAGGCGCTCCACGACCCACTTGAGCACGCGGGTGTTCTCGCCGAAGCCGGGCCAGGCGAAGCCGCCGTCGGCGTCCCGGCGGAACCAGTTGACCAGGTAGATCCTCGGCATCCGGGACTCGTCGTGCTGCTTGCCGACGTCCAGCCAGTGCCCGAGGTAGTCGCCGGCGTTGTAGCCGATGAACGGGAGCATGGCCATCGGGTCGCGGCGCACCACGCCGACCTGACCGGTGGCTGCGGCGGTCGTCTCCGAGGAGAGCGTCGCCCCGAAGAACGTGCCGTGCTGCCAGTCGCGGGCCTCCGTGACCAGCGGGACCGTGGTCTTGCGCCGGCCGCCGAAGAGGATCGCCGAGATCGGGACGCCGTTGGGCTCGTGGTACTCGGGCGCCAGCGTGGGCAGCTGCTCGATGGGTGTGCAGAAGCGGCTGTTGGGGTGGGCGGCCGTGGTGCCCGCCTCGCCGTCGGCAGGGGTCCAGTCGTTGCCGTGCCAGTCGATCAGGTGCGCCGGCTCGTCCGCGGTCATGCCCTCCCACCAGACGTCGCCGTCGTCGGTGCGCGCGACGTTGGTGAAGACCGAGTTGCCGCGCTCGATGGTCCGCATGGCGTTGGGGTTGGTGCCGTAACCGGTGCCCGGCGCCACGCCGAACAGACCGAACTCCGGGTTGACGGCATACAGCCTGCCGTCCGCGCCGAACCGCATCCAGGCGATGTCGTCGCCGACCGTCTCCGCCCTCCAGCCGGGCAGCGTCGTCTCCAGCATCGCCAGGTTGGTCTTGCCGCAGGCCGACGGGAACGCCGCGGCGATGTAGTGGACCTTCCCCTCGGGGCTGGTGAGCTTGAGGATGAGCATGTGCTCGGCCATCCACCCCTCGTCGCGGGCGATGACCGAGGCGATGCGCAACGCGTAGCACTTCTTGCCCAGCAGGGCGTTGCCGCCGTAGCCGGAGCCGTAGGACCAGATCGCCCGCTCCTCGGGGAAGTGGACGATGTACTTGGTCTCGTTGCACGGCCAGGGCACATCGGCCTCACCCTCGGCGAGCGGCGCGCCCACAGAGTGCAGCCCCTTGACGTAGTCGGCCTGCAGCTCCTCCATCTTCTCCAGGACCGGCGTGCCGACGCGGGCCATGATGCGCATCGAGGCGACGACATAGGCGCTGTCGGTGATCTCCACGCCGAACATCGGCTGGTCGGCCTCGAGGTGCCCCATCACGAAGGGGATGACATACATCGTCCGACCCGTCATGCAGCCGTCGAAGAGCGGCTCCAGGGTCGCCTTCATCTGTGCCGGGTCCATCCAGTTGTTGGTGTGTCCGGCGTCCTTCTCATCCACGGAGCAGATGTAGGTGCGGTCCTCAACGCGCGCGACGTCGTCGGGGTCGGAGGCGCAGTAGAAGGAGTTGGGCTTCTTGTCCTCGGCGAGCGGCACGAAGGTCCCCGCCTCGACCAGCTGGCCGTTGATCTCCCGGCTCTCCTCGGGGCTGCCGGTCACCCAGACCACCTGGTCCGGGCGGGTGTGGGCAGCCACCTCCTCCACCCACGTCGCAAGCTCGGTATGACGGGTGGTCCCGTAGGTGCTGGTCATGGACATGCTGGCGCTCCCGAATCCTGGCCGGCCACTCTGCCAGCCCTCGTAGCCAACCTAACGCTGCCCTGCTGGTGGGTCACGTCGGCCTCCTGGTGACTTCGATCACCAGGGCCAACCCTGATTTCGTGCGAGAGTGTGACCTCCGGTATCGTGGTCCCTCGCAGCCGACGTCAGGTCGGCTGTCGTGCGCCCGTAGCTCAACGGATAGAGCATCTGACTACGGATCAGAAGGTTAGGGGTTCGAATCCCTTCGGGCGCGCTCTGTGTTGAGACAGAACGCGAACGCCTCCGGGATGCCGGGGGCGTTTCGCATTTTACTCTTCCCTTACCCGACCGTTGCCTGCCACACTGCACCGGTGATCGGTGCGGAACGCGTGGGGAACTCGTGGACCTCCTGACCTACGACGCGGCCGCGCTGCTCGCTGTGAGCTTCGGTGTCGGGATCGTGGTGGGTCTCACGGGGATGGGCGGCGGCGCCCTGATGACCCCGGCCCTCATCTTCCTGGGGATCCCGCCCACCACCGCGGTCGCCAACGACCTCGTGGCCGCGGCGGCGAACAAGTCCGTGGGGGCCGCCGTGCACTGGAAGCACGGCTCACCCAACGTCAGGCTCGCACTGCTCCTCATCGCCGGTTCGGTGCCCTTTGCCTTCGCCGGAGCCTTCATCATCGACCGGATCGGGGCCGAGGAGAGCCAGCAGACCTTCGTCAGGATGGCGATCGGACTGGCCCTCCTGCTCACCTCAGCGACCTTCATCAGCCGGGTGTACTTCGAGCTACGCGGCTCCCGGCCGCCCGGCTCCGAGCCCAACCCCAGGCTCCGACCGCTCGCGACGCTGGCGGTCGGCATGCTCGGTGGACTGCTCGTCGGGATCACGAGCGTCGGGGCGGGCTCCCTGATCATGGTGAGCCTGCTGCTGCTCTACCCGACTCTCACCGCGGTGCGGCTCGTGGGCACCGATCTCCTCCAGGCGATCCCTCTCGTGCTGGCGGCCGCCTTCAGCCACGTCATCGTCACGGGCGTCACCTGGTCGATCCTGCTCCCGCTCCTGATCGGGGGGATGCCAGGGACCTACCTGGGCGCTCAGCTGGCGAGCTGGGTGCCGCCGGGAGTGATCCGGCGCGGCATCGCGATCGTGCTGACCCTGACGGGACTGGCCATGGTCGGGGTGCCTCCCGTGCTCGTGGGCATCCTCGGTGCGGCGATGGTGATCCTGGGGCCGCTGCTCTGGGGCGCCGTGCGACGAGCCCACGGCAGGCCCGCCTTCTACGGCGCGGTGTTCGGCAGGCACGAGTGGCCGGTGCGCTCTGCGCCGGAGCTCCAACCGAGGGCCCTGGCGGATTCAGAGGACCCCGTCGCTCCCGAGCCCTAGACTGCGCGAGTGGCAAGCTCTCACGACTCGCGTCGGTCCCGGGCAGACAGAAGGCCGCCGCGCGCGCTGGTCGCAGCGTTCGTCCTCGGTTGTGCCCTCACTGCCCTGACGTCGTGCGCGGAGAGTGACGGAGGTCCGGGAGGGCGGGTCGGCGCCACCGAGGCCGACCGGGTCACCGCGACGGGTCCGGAGGAGGCGGTCTCGACCACCGGTCCCGCACCTGCGACCACACCGTCGTCGGATGCGGCAACCTCGACTCCACCCACTCCTGCCAGCGAATCCGACCCCACGGCCTCGCCCGAAGTGGACCTGCGCATCCGCCAGGACGCGCTCGCCGGGGACCTGCTCGGGTCGCACCTGGCGCAGTTCGGCGGAGTGGATATCGAGGTGAGCATCGCCACGCTGGAGGGTGGGCACATCCGTCTCGCCGAGGGGCGGTCCGATGATCTCAGCCTGCGGATGCCGGAGTTCGTACCCGACGGCCCGTATCCTCGGGCCGTCGTCGCCATCACGACCACGGACACGTCACCTGATGCGCTCGCCCCGGGTGACGCTGACTTCAGGTTCGGCATCGACTTCTGGGTGGACCCCGTCTCGGCGGACCGCAAACTCGACAACGGCGACAACATGCTCCAGCGAGGGCTCGCCTCCGACCCCAGCCAGTTCAAGCTGGAGCTCGACCGCGGGAGGCCCAACTGCCGGATCGCGGGGTCGGCGGGTGCGGTGGAGGTGAGGGCGCAGGAGAAGGTCGTTCCCGAGCGCTGGTACCGCGCTGAGTGCTCGCGGCGGGGAGACGACGTCGTCCTGACCGTGACGGAGTTCCACCAGGGCAGCGATCCCGGCCAGAGTGTGACCACGGGGCACGGCGCGACAGGCACCGTGGCCTGGACTCGGCCGGAGATCCCGTTGGCACTGGGCGGGAAGCTGGCAGCGAACGGGGCCGTCATCCGTTCGGCAACGGATCAGTTCAACGGCCGGCTCGCGAATCCGGAGCTCATCATCGACCTTGCTTGAGGCCCTTCCGGTCGGGCGAGTTCCACGCTACGGTCACAGCACTATCGACGGCCGCGAGCGCTGGCGCCAGGAAGGGTAGATCAGTGAGCAACATCTCGGGAGCTGGGGTCCCTGACCCCGGCGCCTCCACAGCCGAGGGCGACTGGCTGCCGACGGTCTCTGTCATCGTGGCCACGCGGGACAGGCCAGCGCTCCTACGTCGCGCGATCCGGAGCTTCCAGCAACAGACCTACTCCAACATCACTGAGGTCATCGTGGTCTTCGACCGGTCGGCGGTCGAGCCCCTGGACGACATCGCCGCCGAAGGTGATCTTGCCCTGCGGGGGATACCGAACACGCGGACTCCTGGCCTGGCCGGTGCCCGCAACTCGGGGATACTGCAGGCGTCCGGTGAGCTCATCGCCTTCTGTGACGATGACGACGAGTGGGTGCCGTCAAAGTTGCAGCGCCAGGTTGACCTGTGGAAGGAACAACCCGGCGCCGTGGGGGTGGGGACCGGGATGGTCCTCAAGACACACGACGGCGTCCGCACCCGCTACGCGCCCCCCGCGTTAGACTTCGACGACTTCCTGAGATCCCGAACGTTCTCCATCCCCTCCTCAGGATTCCTGCTGCGCCGCGACGAGTTCAGCCACGGGGTGGGATTGGTGGACGAGGCACTGCCGGGCTCGTACGGGGAGGACTGGGACCTTCTGCTCCGGCTGACCCGCAACGGCCAGTTCATCAACGTGACGGACCCGGTGGTCAACGTCTACTGGGACCGACCCTCGTTCTTCACCTCGAAGTGGCAGGGCCTCATCGACGGGTTGACCTACCTGATCCAGAAGTATCCCGAGTTCGAGCGGGAGCCGAGGGGACTGGCTCGCATGGCGAGCCAGGTGGCCTTCGCGCACGCGGCCATGGGTGAGCGACAGCACGCCCTCGCCTGGGCGCGGGCGGCCCTCCGGCGCGACGCGCGCCAGCCCAGGGCCTGGGCCGCACTCGCGGTGGCGTCCGGACTCGCCCCTGCCGAGACACTGGTGCGCCTCGCGAACTCCCGCGGGCGGGGCCTCTGAACCATACCCGTGGGGGGTCCCACCGCTCCTTCGCTCGCTGTGGCGCGCCCGAGCCGTGCAAGCCCTGTGGTAACGCACCTGCGTGACGTTTCGCACGACGTGTCCGTTGACAGAACTAGGCGTTGCCTTTACTGTCACATTACTTAAGACATGCAAAGTGCTTACCTGTTTGCGCCTGCCCGTGAAACGAAGGCAGTCAGCAGTCAGAGCGCTTCGCGGGGATCATGCCGCTCAGCGCTCCACGGATGCGCCATCCGGTTCGGGTGGATAGCGATCCAGTGAACCGCAGCTTCAGCCCGAACAGAGCTTGCGCCTTGCGGCGCTTAGGAGTCACTCGTGAACAAGTGCAGCGTCGCACTCGTCGGAATTCTCGGCCTCATCCTCAGCGTGCTCGGTGTCGGACCCGTGACCGCAGCGCCCGACGACTCGCCAAGCGAGGTCGCAGCCCTGGCACTGGTCGATCCTTCGACCCGCACCGGTCTCAGCGCGGACGTCGCCGCAGCCTCGTGCTGGGAGATCATCCAGCTGCATCCGGGCTCGCCCGATGGTGCGTACTGGTTGCTCACCCCCGAGATGACGGCTCCCGAGCGGTTCTGGTGTGACATGACGACGGACGGTGGCGGGTGGGTTCGCATCGCCGTGGGCCGGCATTCGTGGGACGCGGCATACCTGGGCAAAGGCAATCCGAGCGCGATGCTGACCGCAGATCCCGCACCCTCAACTATGGTCCAGCTGCCGTCACCGACGATCGATGACCTGCTCAACGGTGGTCGCGTGATGGACCTGCCGGACACGATCCGTCTGCGCCGTGCAATGGACATCGGTGGCACCACCTGGCAGGAGGTTCGGTTCGGAATCCGGAATCGTGACCGCTGGGTGTGGACCATGGGAGCCGAGCACCAGGTCAATACCTACTCCTTCGATGGTGTGACGGGTTCTGGAGGCGGCACCAGCAACTTCGGAGCTGACAACGCCTACCGTCGGGTGACCACCTCCATCTCGTCCAACCAGTCGTATACCTGGGGCTTCGCCTACGGATCTCTGGTGACGGGCACCTCCAGCTCCGACACCTACCTCTGGTCGCGCGCAGCGGGAGTCGGTGCGGCCCGGCCCTACACCGAGATCTACCTCCGTCCCATGCTGATGAGCGAGGACCTGCACTTCACGGCGGTCCCTGACGGAGGCACCGAGCCGATCGAGAACGTGAGTGTCGCCGAATCGACCGCGCAGGCGAGCCCGTGGGGGGTCAACGGCCTGGCCGGAAGCACGTCCGGAGAGGGCCAGGTCGAGGTCCAGGCCTTCGAGCAGATCGGCAGCGTGATGTACGTGGGAGGGAACTTCCGCTACGTGCAACAGGACGCGAGCGGGGCCGGCCGCGTGGAGCAGTCTTTCCTCGCGGCCTTCGACGCCAGGACGGGGGCCTACCTCCCGAGCTTCTCACCGGACCTCAACGAGGCAGTCCGCACCCTGGCTGCCCTACCCAACGGCAACCTGGCGGTCGGGGGGCGGTTTACCCAGGTCAACGGTCAAGGCGTCCAGGGGCTGGTCGCGCTAGATCCTGGGAGTGGCGACACGGTGCCAGGGTGGGGTCCGCGGATCGAGAACAACCTGTCCGTAGGGACAGTAGACGTGCGTTCTATCGCGGTGAAGGACGACTACCTGTACCTGGGCGGTGCCTTTACTCACCTGACGAGACCGGATGGATCAGGGCGGGTCTATGCGAGGGCGGCTGGGCGCGTCGCCGTGAGCAACGGGTGGCCGAACGCGTGGAACCCGGAGTTCAACGGCACAGTCGTTGATCTGGACCCAGCCGAGGATGGGGACCGGGTCTATTTCGCTGGGTTCTTCAGCGCCTCGCGGGGAGCTACGGCAATCAGTGCCGCTGCCGTCATGGTTGAAACTGGTCAGTTGGACCCGACTCCCTGGACCCCGACCTGGAGTGCTGGAGCCAATTACCAGCAGGGCATTGACCAGGTGGGGGACAAGGTCTGGGTAGGCGGCTCTGAACACAGCCTTTTCCAGTTCTCCACAAGTACGTACCAGAGGCTCATGGGCAATATCACCAAGCAACATGGAGACTTCCAGGCGGTGAGCTCAGGATTCGGGCAGCTGTACGCGGGCTGCCACTGTAACCATTTCAACTACACGAATGCCTACACCTGGCCCTCTGTGGGCAGCAGTTGGACCCAGGCCGACGCCATCGGCTGGTTGGCAGCGTGGGACGCTGACGATGGCGACGTGACGCCGCATTTCGTTCCAGACCTGCAAATGCGTCTGGGATCGGGAATTTGGGCTATCAAGGTGGCTGAGGACGGCACAGTCTGGGCCGGCGGGGACATCACACAAGGAAGGACAACCGCTGGTTATCGCTGGCTAGGTGGAATGGCGCGCTTCCCAGCTGCCGACGCATCCGCGCCTGCGGCCCCGAGCAACCTACGTGCGACGACGCAAACCGAAACGACGGTCCGTCTGGCGTGGGACGCAGCCAGCGGGGGCTTCAGCCGCTACCAAGTCCTGCGAGACGACCGCGTGATCGCGACCACCGCGAGCACGGCTATTACCGTGCCCAAGGCGGGAGCGAACAGGTTCTTCGTCCGGGCAGAGGACTCTGCAGGGAACGTCTCGGCGAGCACACCGGTCTTTGCCACCGGAGACGGGAACCCCGCACCGGTGCCCGTGATCGAAAAGACCGTCAACGGTCTCCAGGTCAGCCTGGATGCGTCGTCCTCCACGGACGACAGCGCCGTCGTGAGCTACTTGTGGGACCTGGGTGACGGCACGACCAGCGATCAGATGTCAGTCACCCACGACTACGCCACCAGCGGCATATACACGGTCTGGCTCACGGTGGTCGACGACGGCGGAACCTACCGCTCGGTCTCGGAAACCCTTGATCTCTCGATCCCTGAGCCGACCGACGCCTACGGCGCAGGCATCCACGACGACGAGCCATATCTGTACTGGCGCCTCAACGAGGGCAGCGGTTCCTTCGCACAAGACTACAGCGGAAATGATCGTGCCGGTGAGTACTTTGGTGGCGTCACACGCGGCCAGCAGGGTGCACTCGCCAGCAACAATGACCCTGCAGCGGGTTTCGATGGTGTCGATGGGCACGTCGTTGCACGGGAAGCGGTGACGGACCCGGGCGCCTACTCACTCGAGGTCTGGTTCCAGTCGACCACGGACCGGGGCGGCAAGCTGATCGGATTCGGGCGTGCTCCGTCTGGTCTGAGCAGCAGCTACGACCGACACGTGTGGCTGGAGAATGACGGCAGGCTCAGCTTCGGTGCCTGGACCGGAACTCAGAACACGGCAACCACCACCGGCAGTTACACCGATGGCGAGTGGCACCACGTCGTCGCGACACAGGGCTCCGACGGCATGAAGCTGTATGTCGACGGTGTCCTCCGAGCGACGAACCCGCAGACCGACAACGAGAACTACACCGGGTACTGGCGCATCGGTGGTGACAACGTCTGGAGCGGTTCGAGCCGGTTCGTGAACGCGACCCTCGACGAGGCAGCGGTGTACGAATCCGTGTTGACGGCGGAGCAGGTCGCCACGCACCATGCGTTGGGCACAGCACAACTACCGAACCAGCTGCCCACCGCGGACTTCATCGTGGCCGAGAACGGCCTGAGCGTCGCTGTTGACGCCTCTGTGTCCGCGGACTCCGACGGGGTCATTGAGAGTTACGAGTGGTCCTTCGGTGATGGTGGCACGGCGACGGGTGAGTCGACGACCCACTCGTATCTCGTGTCGGGCACGTACACGGTCGAGCTCACCGTCACGGACAATGACGGAGGAGCGAGTACGAAGACCATCGACGTGACCGTTGAAGCGCCGAACCAGCTTCCGACGGCAGCTTTCACGGCGGCGACCAGCGGCGCTGAGGTTCAGGTGGACGCATCCTCGTCATCGGACCCCGACGGGACCATTGCCTCCTACACCTGGGACTTCGGTGACGGGTCCTCCGGTGATGGGGTGACGGCATCGCACCTATATGCCGGCCCGGGCACGTACGAGGTGACGCTGACCGTGACGGACGACCGTTCCGGGAGCAGCACGCACACAGAGCAGGTCAACGTCGCGGAGGGCAGTGAGCCGGTGACGGCGACGGTTGTTGCGCGGGATGCGTCGTGGGAGTGGTACTACGGTGCGGCGGCGCCGGCCGTGGACTGGGCGGCGGTGGATGGTGACAGGTCGGGTTGGCAGGTCGGTGGGGCTCCGCTGGGTTGGGGTTTTGCTGCCGTCCAGACCGATATTGATATCGATGGTCCGACGAGTGACAGACCGCGGGTGGCCTACTTTGCCACGGACTTCGAGGTCTCGGATCCGAGTAAGGTGGTTCAGTTGGAGCTGGACACCGTGGCCAATGATGGTGTGGTCGTGTACGTCAACGGTGTGGAGGTCGGTCGTCACAACATGCGGGACGGCACGGTGTCTCATCTGACGTATGCCGCATCGAGCCGGCGGGTGGATGCCGCCAACGCTGACCCGTTGGTGGTCCAGGTGCCGACCGATCTGCTCGTGGCTGGCACGAATGTGGTGGCGGCGAGCACGCACCTGGGATATCGCTCCACGCCGGACGTCAGCTTCGAACTCGATGCCGAACTCACAGTCCTGCAGTCAGGGCCGGTCAATCAGTCACCCGCTGCACAGTTCCAGGGGTCGGTCGACGGCTTGACCATCTCCGTGGACGCCTCAGGCTCATCGGACCCGGAGGGGGGCCTGAGCTCCTACGAGTGGGACTTCGGTGACGGAGCAACCGCAAGCGGTGTCACCGCTGGCCATACCTATGCAGGGTCGGGTGTCTACACGGTCACATTGACTGTTGCTGATGCCGCAGGTCTTACCGATGAGGCCTCCCAGGTGGTCACTGTCTCCGATGGGGCCGAGCCGGTGGCGGCGACGGTTGTTGCGCGGGATGCGTCGTGGGAGTGGTACTACGGTGCGGCGGCGCCGGCCGTGGACTGGGCGGCGGTGGATGGTGACAGGTCGGGTTGGCAGGTCGGTGGGGCTCCGCTGGGTTGGGGTTTTGCTGCCGTCCAGACCGATATCGATATCGATGGTCCGACGAGTGACAGACCGCGGGTGGCCTACTTTGCCACGGACTTCGAGGTCTCGGATCCGAGTAAGGTGGTTCAGTTGGAGCTGGACACCGTGGCCAATGATGGTGTGGTCGTGTACGTCAACGGTGTGGAGGTCGGTCGTCACAACATGCGGGACGGCACGGTGTCTCATCTGACGTATGCCGCATCGAGCCGGCGGGTGGATGCCGCCAACGCTGACCCGTTGGTGGTCCAGGTGCCTACCGACCTGCTCGTGGCTGGCACGAATGTGGTGGCGGCGAGCACGCACCTGGGATATCGCTCCACGCCGGACGTCAGCTTCGAACTCGAAGCTGAACTGACCAGTTTCTGAGATGTGCGACGGAGCGCGCTAACCCTCGGTGAGGATCTGCTTCCCCAGACGGAGAAGATCGGTGGCTTGCATTTGACTGATGCGGACCCGCTGCCAGTCGCCGTGTGCAGCAGCTAGATCGGCCATGCGCGCAGCGATGGTTAGGGCGTAGGTCGCGCAGACCACGCGCTGCTGCTGCCGGCCGTGCCCCAGGGCGCACAGGACGATCTCGACTGCGGGACGCGCTTTGCGAAGGTTTGATGCGACGCTCTGGCGCTCCCAACCGGGTTGTGAGTGGATGGTCCAGTGGATGGCGTCCAGACCAGCGACCGCATCTGCCTCACTGGACTCCCAGTCCCACAGCCAAGCCTGGCCATCAGCGTCCCTCCCAAGGTTCCAGGGCACGAGGTCTCCGTGCCAGCGTTCGGCGATGGAGACCCTTGTGGAAGTCTCCAGCAGAGCGGCCCAGAGCGCTTCGAAAGCCTCGTGCATTGCCGGTGCTCCAACTATCGGCAGCGTCGCTCTCAAACGTCGTGAGGCGGTCAGGAGCTGGGCAGATCGGGTGGGTTGGTCCGACCGCGTGATCGCGAACATCCCGGTCAGCTCGCGGAGCGATAGGCCCGCCGGCCCGCCGGAGTGCGCAACGTGATGCGGTAAGGGTTCGGCCACCAGGTAGTGCTCGCGTCCGAGCGATCCGGAAGCACTCAGGAGGGGGGTGCGCACTGTTCCTGCCTTGCCTCCGAGTTCGGCGAGCACCCGGGACTCGGTCGTGACGTACTCGCGAGTCAAGACATTCCATGAGACCTTTGCCAGTCCCATCGGTACCCCATCGGCGCCGAAGAGGTGCAGAGAAGCTTTCGCATTGGCTCCTCGGCGGACTCCGATTGCGGCGCGAACGCCGGGGAGACCGAGAGCCTTGCCGATATGACTGACCGGATCGAGTGCCGCACCCTCAGTGGCTGACGTCACGCGTTCGACCCTCAGGCGATCAAAAGAGGGCTGGACGCCCGCGCGGGCGAGGGCTCCAAGGGTGCTGCGTGCAAGACGGCTCCGTGGTGTCCGGAGCTTTCGATACGACAGAAGAACTCTGCTCGTGAGCCTGCGGGAATCGGCCGGGATGAGGATTTCCGGAGACTGACGTGACGGCACAACCCAGTAGTCCTGGAGAATTCTTCCGGGACAGTCGCCTGCCGGACCATTGAGTACGAGTCGGATCCGGTCCTTGGCGACCCAGGGGGCCCAGAGATGACGGCAGAGAAGATCGAGACCTGTGTGGCCCGTTCCATCGATAATGTCCATTATCGATGGGCACCCGTGTTCCGCGCGGGACCGAGCATCGTCCGTGTGTGCATCATGACCAACCGAGTCTCGTTTCCAGGTACTCCTCGAGCAGGAGGTTGTGCACCTTGAAGTGGTCAGCAAGTTCCTGACCTTCTTGGGTGGGGACGGCCTCAGTGGTTCTCCACGTCGAGTTGAACGGTTTCGTCGACTGCATGCGGTGCGTCGGGAGGGCGAGAAAGTTACAGACAAGGTCCATGGTGCGTTGTGTGTCTCTGTAGAGGTCGTCGCTGCGTAGGACGAGCAACTGATCGGCTGGGAAGTGAGCGTGCCAATTCATGATCTGGGGAAGGTACTCGCCACGGCTGCGGTAGGAGTACCAGTCGAACGCTCGACTGTAGTAGCGCGGATCGACCAGCATTCGGTCAAGTTCACCGTCGAGGCGATCTGACTCAGCGGCCAGCGCTTGCTTGAACGTGAGCGGCTCAACCCCGTTCTGGACTCGCTCCTGGTAGTGGGACCAGGCGCGACGCACCGGGTTTCGGATGACCAGGATGGCCTTGATTTCTGGAGCTATATCGCGGACACGCCCAGCCACACGGGGGTCCCAGATGTAGTAGGGCGATGCCTCGAAGGACAGTGGACGGTATCCGAGCCGGCGTGCAACTAGCCGGCGGTAGTTCTCGGTGTGGAAGTGCGAGCGGTACCACTCCTCCGATCGAGGCCGGGGATGGTGCTGACCTGGGAAGAAGAAGTCAGTGCTCTTCTTGCCCCGCGGTTGCGGGAAGAGGCCAAAGGTGCCCGGATGATCGGAGAGATACCGAAACAGGGACGTCGTGCCACCCCGCTTGCTTCCGATCACGAGAAAATCAGGGACAGGTCGTAGGGCGGCGGTTCTCAAGGCGTAGGCGCGCGTGACCGAGCCCGCGACAGCCTTCGCCCACCGCGGGGAACGATCCTTCAGATCAGCCACTGACACCCCATCGCTCCGTTCAGCACTCCACCTCTACGGGAAACGATTGCTCGTGGAGCACCCAGCGGTCTCCCAGGTAGTGCATGGTGAATGTCGTGAGAACGCGCTTGTCCGCTGCTGGGTCGACCATGGACGCGCCAGCATCATCAACGATGTCTACACCAGAGTGGTCCAGGCATACGTCGAGCACGACCGTTGGTGGGACGTTGTCCAGGTCTACGGACTGCACGGTTGAAGAGATCACTTGTGGTGTTCCCTTCTGGCTCCAGCCGTTACTCTCAAACTCTGCGATAGACGCAAGTAGCTGACCCTCAGCCGGGCCGTCCGTCACCGTTACAACCTGGTCGAGATCCGCCTCATCAGGGCTTGCAAGTACCTCAGCCTGCACCGCGACGAGCGGTGCCGCCATCGCGTCAAGTTGTTGGCCCTCGTCGATGTCTCGGGGCGGCACGCCAGGGGCGACGCCAGGCAGCACCTTTGCCTCATCTACTGCAGTCGTCCCCTCCTCGGGGTCCTCCTCATCCGAACCTGTCACGTCGGCGGGGTCCGGCTCCGGAGTATCGACGGGAAGCCGTGCCGAAGTTTCGGACGCGTCGCTCGGATCGGTCGAAGCGACTGCTACGGGCTGGTGCTGGTTCGGCGCTGCCGCACCCTCGTGCGGTTCTTCCGTGGAGCAGGCGCCTAGTGAGGCTGTTGCCACGGTGAGGATTCCTACCGCGGCCAAGATCCGTGCTCGCGACAATGTGTCTACCATCCTCACGCTCCTTCGCCGTATCGGTCTGTGCTTAAAGGTGTTCCCCGAGCGGAGAGCCGCGGCACACCACTACCCTAGAGTCTCTAGGTCGTGTAAACAATAGGTAATGACTTCGTAAGGAGGTGGCGCATCGAATGACTGTGATCCCCTCTGCTGTCCGCGAGGTGGCTCGCGGAGGTGCTTGGTCCTTCGCGGGTGCAGCCTTCAGTGCTCTCGCTGGCTTCCTCTTCGTCATGGTGCTGGGCCGTGTCCTCGGTGCGGAGGGCGCAGGGGTTGTCCTGCAAGTCGTTGCGGCCTTCTCGATTGCGCTGAGCGTCGCCCGAGCTGGGCTAGATACTGCGGCCGTCTGGCTGTTGCCGCGTCTCGCGGACGAACGCGGTGACGAAATGCGCCCGGCTGTGGTGGCCCTCTTGTGGCCGTCGTTCTTTCTGGGCCTCGCTGTCGCGGGGTTGCTCGTGCTTCTTGCTCCGGTTCTGGATCCGTCAGACTCGGGCCTTGGGGAAGCGCTGAGATACACAGCGTGGTTTATGCCCGTGGCGGCCGTGGCCACGATCGCACTCGCGGTGAGCCGAGGACTGGGGGGGATCAGAATCTACGTTGCGGTTGGCAATATTGCCGTGCCGGCACTGCGGCCACTCCTGGTGGTGCTCGCAGCGTGGGCGGGGGCAGGCGCGACACTGGCCGCAGTCGCATGGGTGATGCCGTTCCCGGTCGCAGCTCTGGTGCTGGCGGCCTTGGTGGCGAGGGCCGTGCGACGCGGCGAGCGTCGCACGGGCGCGAGGGGACGTCTTCTAGCAGACCGTGCGCTCACACTGAGGATCTGGAGCTTCGCGCTCCCTCGATCCGTCGCCACAATTCTCGAACAGGTAATGCTGTGGCTTGACGTCGTCGTGGTCGGGGTCCTTGCGGGCCCTGAGGCTGCCGGACTCTACGGGGCGGCGACAAGAGTCGTGGGTGCCGGCCTCATCCTGAGCACGTCGCTCCGGATCGTCGTGGCCCCTCTGTACAGTCGAATGCTCGGGCAAGGTGATCTATCTCAGGTGCAGCGCATCTACACGATGGCGACTCAATGGGTGATGCTCGTGAGTGTCCCGATCTACGTCATGCTCGCCTGCTTCGGGGAAGCAGTTCTGTCACTCATGGGTGAAGAGTTCACCCAAGGAGCTGCGGCCCTGGTTATACTCTCCGCCGGCATGGTGCTGATCCTCGTCGCGGGAAACGTACAGGCTGTGCTCCTGATGAGCGGGCACAGCGGCCGGGCTGCAGTTAATAAGGCAATTGCTGTAGGAATCAACGTTGTCGGGCTGCTCGTGCTCGTGCCGCGCTGGGGAATCGAGGGGGCGGCGTTCGCCTGGTGCCTCGCCATGCTTGTTGATACGGGGCTGGCCGCCTATCAGGTGCGGCGCCGCGTCGGTGTGAGGATCGGAGGTTCCGGCATATTCCTAGCCGCCGCGGTGAGTCTCGGCTCCTTTGTTGGCCCGGGGCTCATCGCCTCAGCTTGGATCGGCCAGTCCTGGCTTTCGCTCCTGTTCGCGGGCGCCCTTGGTGCCGGACTCTGGCTGGTGGCTGTTGGAACACTGCGAGACCGCTTTCACCTCACGGACGTCGTCCAACTCATGAAGAGCCGGTCGCAATCGATACCTTAAGGCGCAGTTGTTAACCTGCTCAAGTGCGGGCGAGGCGGTCCCTGACCGATCTGGGTTGGCGCACTGGTTCGAGGTCGGCCAGCCTGCTGTGGTGGACCAGGACGGTCCCGAGCACATTGTTGCGCAGGCCGCGAAGCTCCTGTGATGCACCGGCGAGCTGTCGCATCGAGGTGCTGCCCCTCCCGGCAAGCAAGACCGTGGTGTCGGACAGGCGGTACGCAGCGAGCCGAGTCGCTCCGGCGGTGCCCGAGGGAACGCGCAGGATGAAGAGCACGTCGTCACCCCTCGCCTCGATCTCCTCCCGTACTGCGCGCGAGATGGGCTCATCGTCGACCAGGTTCTCACTGGGCGGGGCGAGATACAGGGCAAACGTGGGGTTGTGGTCAGAGACGAACCGCCTCCCCGAGGACACGGATTCTGAGTCCTCACGCATCGATAGGGCAGTCGTGAGGTCGGCGACTGTCTCAGGAGGCATCCCCAGAGCGACATATTCAGTCGGAACACCCGAAGCAGCCATCACATAGGCGAGATTCAGCGCGACATCATCTGAGTGTTCGGCCGGCGTGAGGTCGACTACGGAGCAGACGCCCACATGGCCATCCAGTTGGGAGTCAGCCAGCATTCGCTCGCGGATGGTGCGGAACCCGTCGAGGTCGGCTGCGGTCGGCGGGATGGTGACCCTCCGCTCGACGAGTTCCCCGAGCACCACACGGCCACCGTTTTGGATGACGTCCTGGGGATCTCGAATCCGTGCCGCAAGGGCGTTCATGGCAAACGCGGCACAGACGCCCACTCCCAGGCCTGCAAGTACACCTGTTGCAATGACCAAGTTCCGTTGAGGCTCGAACTGCATAGGATTTCCGAGCGCTGGGCTGACGATTGAGCCACCTGTCGTATCAATGGCCTCTAGGGTCGCCGCCTGGTCGAAGAGCGAGGTCAGTTCAGAGGAGATGAGAGTCCGGTCCGTCTCTGCTTGTGTTGCCTCCAAGCTCCCAGGTGCCGAGTCGGCGAGTATCGAGTTTGCGAGGCTGAGTTCCTCGCGGAGCGGTTCCACCCGGTCTCTCGTCGCGGTCAGGGTGCGATCGATGCGTGCCTGCGCCTGCTCGGACCGGTACGTCAAGAACGCTTGGGCGGTGGCATCTGCGATGGTCTGAGCTTCCTCCGCCTCCTCGCGGGTTGCCGCGATACGCAGAATCGTCGAGTCACTCACGACTCGGACGTCGATGCTCGAACGGATCTGGTTCGGTGTGAAGCGTCCATCAAGGGATTCCGCCGCAAGGGTGGAGACCGACGCGGAGGAGGCCACGAGGGCCTCCCCAGCGGTATCGATGAGGGCCGAGCCGGGGCGTGAGGCATTGAACGGATCAGTGCTGATGACGTTCATGCTGACCACCGCCGTGGCGGTGACCTGTCTGGGGGCCACGGCTAGGTACGCCAGCGCCGAGCCCGCTCCTAGGGCCGCGCACAGTACAACGGTCAACCACCGTCGACGGAGGACATCGAAGTAGTGCATCAGGGAGACGCTCTGTATGACATCCGTATGAGTCATCTGCCCTCCTAACGTCGGCACTACCACCCGGTGAGGCAGCCCGTGATGGGTTCAACACGAGCATCGTACCCGCACAAGGTGAGGTCAACAGGGTTGGAGATTACTTCATGTTGACTATGGCTTTACCTTGGAGGAATCGTTAGCATGGCCGCAACGGCACGAAGGAGTGTGTATGTCGGCAGTCTTGGCCGGTGAGGGGGAACGCATCCTGCTGGTGGGTTCCAGCGGCGGCCACCTCGCTCAACTGATGGCGCTGCGTCCCTGGTGGGGTGCGTCTGACCGTGCCTGGTGCGTCTTTGACGGGCCCGACTCGCGCGGCCACCTGAAGGAGGAATCCGACGTCACCTGGGCTCACGCACCGACCACGCGCAACGTGCCCAATCTGCTTCGTAACACTGTGCTGGCCTGGCGGCTGCTGCGTAGGTTTCGACCAACAACCGTGGTGAGCACCGGAGCGGGAGTCGCGCTCCCTTTCTTCGTGCTAGGGAGGGTGCGCGGCGTGCGCACGGTCTACATCGAGGTGTACGACCGCATCGACACTGCGACCCTGACCGGCCGGTTGTGTCGCCCCTTCACGGACGTGATGTGTGTCCAGTGGGACGAGCAGCGCCACCTCTACCGAGACGCACATGTGATCGGCCCATTGTTGTGAGCCCTAAACGCATCGTCGTGCTCTTGGGGACCGACCATCATCCCTTCGACCGCCTGGTCGGCTGGGCGGACGCACATGCAGAACGACATCCCGAGTCCGACGTCCTTGTTCAGCACGGGCATTCGTGTGCCCCTTCAATCGCGCGTGGGGTGGGCTTCCTTACCCCAGATGATCTGCAGCGAACGGTGGCGACGGCCGATGTCGTGATCACACACGGGGGACCGGGAACGATTACCGACGCGAGGAGCGGCGGCAAACGACCTATTGTCCTCCCCAGGGATCCTGCGCGCGGCGAGCACGTCGATGAGCACCAACTGCGCTTCGCGGCGTGGATCTCGGGGAAGGATCTGGTGTCGGTCGCCGGGGGGTGCGCTGATCTGGATCGGATCGTCGGACAGGAGTTGCAGCATCCGTCGGTCGTGAGGCCCCAAGGCTCCAGCGGGCACACGGCATCCGAACGGCTCGCCGAAGTCCTTGGTGGTACACCCCCACAGGTAGCTCCGTCAGTTCCAGTCATCTTCATCGCCGGAGCTGGCCGGAGCGGGTCGACGATCCTGGAGCGAGTGTTGGGCCAGGATCCGAGGATAGTTTCGCTCGGCGAGGTGCATCATTTGTGGGACCGGGGAATCGTCAAGAATGAGTTGTGTGGATGTGGGGAGCAATTCCGTGACTGTCAGTTCTGGGCCGCGGTCGGGGACCGGGCCTTCGGTGGATGGCAGCATGTGGATCTTGACCGTGTCGATCAGCTCGCCGACGCTGTGGACAGGCAACGGCGGATTCCGAAGACGGCAGCGCCATGGATGACCCCGGCCATGACCAGGGCGACGGAGGCCTATACCGACTACTTCCTACGGATCTATCAGGCTGCTCTCCACGTCAGCGGTGCGGAGATCGTGGTCGACTCCACCAAGCATCCGAGCCTGGCCATGGCGCTGAGCCACAATAGACGGATCGATCTGCGGGTTCTGCACCTCGTGCGCGACGGCCTTGGGGTGTCGTATAGCTGGTCGAAGACCGTCTCCCGGCCGGAGGCTCGGTCCACGGACGACGCTGAGATGATCCGCTATTCAGCAGCTCGGAGCAGTGCGTACTGGGTGGCGACGAACCTGGAGTCCGAGCTTCTACGCCTACGTGGCAAGTCGGTGGTCAGAATGCTCTACGAACAGTTTGTGCAGGCGCCTCAACCCGAGATTGAACGGCTGTGGCGAAGCCTCGGCCTGCAGGGGGCGCCGCCCCAACTCGTTGATAGACATGGGTCCGTGACCCTCGAGCGCACTCACACCGTGGCTGGCAATCCAGCACGCTTCACCGAGGGCGTGACGAGCTTGCGTCCCGATCAAGCGTGGATGACGAACATGCCCCGCCGTGAACGGTGGCAGGTCGCGACCATGACAGCTCCGATGCGTGCGTTCTACGGCTACAGGGGAATCAAGTGAGTGTCGATATGTCCGGTGCCAAGCTTCGTTCGGGCCGAGGGTCCTGACGGCGAGGTTTGATCGCGTGCGCTCCCCAACCGACGAACGGCTGCTGCACCTACCGACGTGGCCGATCACGGCACTGCTGGTCGGTTTCCCCGTGTGGTGGGTGCTCGGGATCGGCACACTGGCATGGCCCTTGGCTGCTCTTGTCATGGCGGCCTACCTGGCGCGAGTGGGTGACGTTCATGTGCCGCGTGGTACCGGACTCTGGCTGCTTTTTCTGGTCTGGATGAGTTTTTCGGTTCTTCAGTTGGAAAGTCTGACCAGTGTCGTCGGCTTCGGCTATCGCTGGGCCCTGTACGTCGCCTGCACCGTGATCTTCGTGTACCTGTACAACCTCAGGGTGCCCGATGTCTCAGAGTTCCTGCTCAGGCGGTTGACAGTATTCTTCGCGGTTGTTGTCGCGGGTGGGTTCTTGGGTCTTCTTCTCCCGACGCTCACCGTGCGGACCCCGCTGAGTTACCTTCTTCCGGCAGGGTTGCTCAGCAACGACCTTGTGCGCGAGATCGTCATCGTGGGGACGACCCAGTTCAATCCCGATGCCTGGACATACCGCGACCCCAGACCGAGCGCGCCGTTCCAGTACACCAACAACTGGGGGAATGCTTACTCGATTCTCCTGCCGCTTGTGGTGACCTACCTCTTCAAGTTGCGTGGCACGCGGGCTTTCATGCCCGTAATCATGCTGGCCGCGGCATCCGTCATTCCTGCCTTCCTGACACTGAATCGAGGCATGTTCTTGGGCTTGGGGGTGGCTGCCCTTGTTGTCGCACTTCGCCATGCCCTGCACGGGAATGGTCGCGCGCTCCTTGGTGTCGTAGCGGCCAGTGCGATCGGGCTCCTGCTGTTCCGTGTACTGCCTGTCACAGAACGGTTAGACACCCGGTTAGAGAGCAGTGGAACCAATGAGTCACGGCTGACTGTATACACCGAGACCATCGCCGAAACGATACGGTCGCCGTGGTTCGGGTACGGCGCCCCCCGACCCGCAGAAGCCTCAGGCGTTCCGCCGCTCGGCACTCAGGGCCAACTGTGGATGGTGATGTTTTCGCATGGCTTCGTCGGAGTCGCACTGTTCGTTGCCTGGTTCATCGTGTTGATCGTCCGCACGTTTAGGCGTGCCACTCTTTTGGGCATCACGTACAACGCGGTGCTCGTTGTGGCACTAGTTGAGATCTTCTATTACGGGTTCCTCGTCCAGGGGCTGGTCTTGACGATGATGGTTGCCGCAGTGGCGCTTCGAGGCGTGGAAACGGCGCGCGAGGATGCCTCGCTCAGGGCTGAAACCTTGGATGTTCATGCATCGGGAGGCGGCCGCTCACGTTCGGCCCAGCACATAAGTGCGGCCACCCGCCCCCAAGGGGCGAGTGGCCGCATGAGCGATCCGTGATCAGTTCTGGATTGCCTCCATGGCGTCGGCGTACGCTCTGCGCGTCAGTGGCATGTTGTCCATGGTGTAGTTGTAGGCGGAGCTGTCGCGATTGAAATAGGTCACGAACGACAAGCCCAGGTCCTCCGCTGCTTCTGGTGCCTGCTCCCAGAACTGGGCGCCCTTCGCATCCGGGTGACCATTGTGGTAGCCCGTCTCGCAGAGCCCAATGGTCTTGCGGTCGCCCCAGGGCTGGTCGTCGAGCCAGTTCTTGAACTCAGACCAGAGCCCCCGCGGGGTCGTGTCGGGTGACCGGTGCTTCGTCACGTACGGGTCCCAGCAGATCGTGTCCACATACTCATCCCCGGGGTACATCTCGGAGATGAGGCCCTTCTGCGTCCCCCCTACCCAAAAGACGAACTTCACGTTCGGAGCCTCCTCGCCCATGATCGTGGAGATGCGTCGCGACGCCGCAGCGAAGTCTGATGGCTTCCAGTGTGTGGGCACAATGCCCTGATTGAGCTTGACGTCCGGCTCGATATCGAAGGCGAACCAGACGTTGCCGCCCGCCCCTGCCAGCTTTTGGCCCCAAGCACGGATCTCGTCGTCATGAGCGCCAGCAGCGATCTCGCTCCAGGCCATGTAGGAGTCGTCGCCCCCACGCTTCCAGTTCTTGGAGGCCATGCCCATCAGCACGGTCGTGCCGTTCTTCAGGTGCTGGAGGTCCCGCTCGCTCGGCCACGTCGCATCGACGTTGCCGGCGTTGTAGTAGGAGACCACGTGGCCGGGGTCCATTCCACCGACCATGTCGATGAACTCTTCGTCGTCGGCCGCTCCCATGCCGTTGTAGAAGCCACCGCTGATGTCGGAGGGGGCAGGGGGCGCCGGCTCCACCGGGTCCTCAGGGGGCGGGGGCGGCGTGCCAGGGTTCTTCAGCTGCGCAACAACCCCGTCGGACACGGCGGCAGGGCCACCGGCGACGAAGATGCGGTCGGGATCCAGGTGGGCCAGAGCCTCGATGCTGCCCTCGGCCAGGTGGTCGGACCGGGTCAGAACGACCGGAACCTTGTGTCGTCCGGCCAGCCCGCTCACGACGAGTGCGTCAGCGTAGTGGTCTCCGGAGGCGACATAGCCGGGTGTCAGGTCAGGGGAGAACTCCTTTGCCACGGCCGCGGAGGTCCTGTATCGGTCAGCGCCCGAGACGCGGCGGTACTCGCCGCCCGCGCGGGAGGCGGCCTCGGCCGCGACAGCGTCGCTGATGGCGCTGCGGCCGCCAACGATGACGACCTCGTCCGGTGCCAGACGCTCCAGCTGCGCGGCGACGGAAGCCGGCAGTCTGCCCTGCCTGGTGAGCATCAGCGGATGCTGCTGCGTCCCGGCCACCGCCGCTGCGGACAACGCATCCGGGAACGTTTCGCCACTGGCAAGGAAGACCCGGTCGTGGCCGGGCTTGTAGCGAGCCGCGATCTTGGCAGACGTCGCGTAACGGTCGGCGCCCACGACGCGCTCGACTCCTTCGGAGCCAGCGAACGCCCGCAGGTCCTTCAGGACGCCGTCGGACACAGAACTGGTGCCACCAATCACGGTGATGCGGGTCGGGCTCAGTCGATCCAGCTCCCGCACGGTCTCGCTCGGGAGGTGGTCGCCCTTGGTCAGCAGCACCGGCGCGTCGAAGACGCCGGCGCGCGCGCCAGCGACGAGCGAGTCGGGGAAGTTGTGACCGCTGACGACGTACACACGGTCGACCGTTCCGGTCCACTTCTTGGCGACGTGGGCGGCCGTGGCGTAGCGGTTCTCGCCAGCCAGGCGGTCGACGTCGACGGCAGAGGTCGACGCGGTGGGGAGAGCACTGGTTGTCTGGCCACTCTGGGGGGCCGCGAGGACGGGGGCAACGCTGACCGTGGCGGCCAGCGCGACGGCGCTCAGAACGGTGAGGGCACTACGGGGCATGGGGAAACTCCTGCACACATTGGGGGATCTCTCCATGGTGGGACGCCCACGGGGGAGTAGCCGCTGATTCATACGAATCCGGAAGCGACCTTGACCAAGGGATGAGGAGCCCGCCAGCCCCGTGCGCATTTCGTGAGGAAAGTCCCGGAGCGGCGCGGCGTGGTCGGTGCGGCGAACGCCAAGTCGCGCGATCTGAGACGCGCGATCTCTGGCGAGCCGCGGCGGCCCGAGGCAACACCTTACGGGACGACGCGCCGAGACTTCACATCAACAGTTGCGAAAGGCAAGGGCAAAGTAAGAGAATGGTAAAGACTTGTTCAACAGCGAGGGGGTCCACGGCGAATCCCTGGGTCTGCTGAACCCTGAGGAGCTGCTCATGCGCCCGATTGCGGTGCTTCCCTCGACGGCGGGCCACGCGACCGCCCAAGCGGTGTTCCAGGTGCTCGTTCAACAGCACCTGGAGTACGACGTCATGTCCACCGCCGAATTCACCCGTGCACCGCGGGGCGAGCGTTCCTCCATGGTGGTCGCGCTGGTGCGCGGCCTCGATGTCCCAGCCGTCGAGCTCGTCCGGACCCTCCGCGAGCTGATGGTCCCGGCCTTCCTCGTCGCCGAGGAGCTCAGCGAGGCCGACGAGGTGACACTGCTCCACTCGGGTGTGTATGACGTGGTCCGGGCCAACTCGTCTCCGCAGCTGATCGGTGCCCGGCTCCGGAGCATGTTCCACCACGTGCACGAGGGGGAGCCGTCGCGCACACCCTTCCAGTTCGCGAACGTCACGGTGCGTCCCGACCATCACGAGGTGCACGTGGACGACCGTCCCGTCCCCGTCACCCGGACCGAGTTCCGACTGCTCGTCGTCCTGGCGCAGCAACCCGACCAGGTCGTGGCCAAGGAGGTGCTTGCCGAGCTGTTGGGCGACTCACGAAGGCTGGCGCCGCACGCGGTCGAGAGCCACGTCAGTCGGCTGCGCAACAAGATCACCGCGGCAGGGGGCCCGAGGCTCATCGAGTCGGTCCGTGGTGTCGGCTACCGACTGCGTGTCTGACGGGCAGGCGCCTGCCTGAGCGGGGCCTACAGCGAGTGCTTCACGACCTGCACGGCGTCCGCCGCACCGGTGACGCGCACGTCAGCGACCCGCAACCGTCCGGAGACCGCCAGGAGCAGCTCGCCGGGCGCACCCGTGAGCACCGCGGTGCCCGCGTCGGTCGGTCGCTTGACTGCTGCCCGACCGTGGCCCGGTGCCACCAGGACCACGCCTGCCGGGATGCGGCGGAGCATCAGCTTCGCGGCTCTGGCGAGCTGGCCCCAGAGCGCGGTCTCGAGGTCGACCGAGACCGTTCGGCGCGGTCCGACCCGGCCGTCGCCCCGGAGCACGTCCTCCTGGTGGACGAAGAACTCCGTGAGGTTGGTGAGCTCGTCGACGAAAGCCAGCCTCGTGGGCGACCAGGCCGGCGGGCCCGTGCGCACCAGTTGGACGAGCTGCTCCCAGGGCCGCGTCGCGTAGTCCGCCATTGCCTGCTCCAGCCGTCCCGCCAGCGGAGGCACGAACATGCCAACCGCCAGGTCGGGTCGCGAGTCCCGGATCACCAGGTGGGCGGCGAGCTCCGCCGTGGACCAGGGGTCGCATTGGGTGGGCGCCGCCGGCCCCACTCGCGCGAGGGTGTCGGCAAGGGACTGCCTCTCCTGCGCGGCGTGGTGGGGCACGGCTCAGACGTCCTCGGCCTTGGTGGTCGCGGGGTTCCACTTCTTGACGAGCCGGTCGGCCCAACCGCGCTCCAGTGCCGCCTGGCGGGCCTGCGCCTTGATCGGCCCCATCAACCGGTCGACATAGACGGTGCCGTCCAGGTGGTCGGTCTCGTGCTGCAGGCAGCGGGCGAGCAGGCCCTCACCCTCGATGACGACGGGACTGCCTTCCAGGTCCGTGCCGGTCACCCGGGCGCGGGGGTGGCGGGCGAGCGGGAAGTACTCACCGGGCACCGACAGGCAGCCCTCGCCGTCCTCCTCCTCGTCCAGCGGCGACGGCGTCCCCAGCCGCTCGAGGGTCGGGTTGATCACCACCCCTCGTGCGTTCGGGCCGTCCGGGACCGGACAGTCATACACGAAGATCCGCAGGCGCACCCCGACCTGGTTGGCGGCCAGCCCGACGCCCTCGGCCGCCTCCATGGTGTCGAACATGTCGGCCACGAGGGTCCGTATGTCTTCTGTCACCTCGCGCACGCGCTTGGTGGGCTGGTGCAGTGCCTGGTGGCCGAGGACAGTGATTTCGCGGACGGTCACGGGGACAACTCCTCTGAGCATGACGTGGCTGGCTGATCCTGCCGGACGATCCTACTGGGGCAGCGATCCCGGACCGGCACTCCAGTCGGACCGAGGGTTCGGGCCGGCCTCACTTCTGCCGTGGGCGAGGGATGGGTCCGGTGATGTCCGGGTCATCGTCCCAACGGCCCACCGGCGCATAGGACGCCGCGTCCTCGTGAGAGACCTGCCAGGCCGGACCGTCAGGGTCGGTCTCGTCCGTGGTGTCCGCTCCGTCGTAGCCAGCGGTGTCCGCTCCGCCGTAGCCAGCCCGGGCCCGGCCGCTCACGCCGCCCTCATCACGGTGCCAGCCCTCGTCCCGGTGCCAGTCGCCGTCACCGGTCCGCTCGTAGTCACCGGGCGTGCCGTCCCCGGAGGAATCGGTCTCGGACCAGTCCCCGCCGTCGACGTCCTCATCCGGGTCGCGTCCCTGCGGGCCGAAGATCGTGTCGCAGATCCGTCGATAGGTGTCGTCGGGGTCCGGCACCCAGTTGATCTCGCGCATCGCCTGGTCCTGGCCGGCCGACTCCATGATGAACTGTCCGTAGCCGAGGACCCGACCGAGCGGAGACCGGGCGTAGTTCATGTCGGTGACCTTGCGCAGGGGCATCATCGCCACCTTGTGGGTGATCAGGCCGTAGGTCATGAGCAGGCGCTTGTCGGTGGCCACGAACCACTCGTTGCGCCACTCCAGGCTCTTCCACAGCAGGCGCAGCACCAGGGCGAACCACAACCACCACGCCACCAACGGCAGCACAGAGGCCTCGGGCGGCGTGTTCGCCGAGATCCAGGCGGCGGCGACGAGCCCGGCGAGGGCCGAGGCCACCGGCTCGATCATCCGGCCCCAGTGGTGCCGGATCGCGACCACCACGCGCTCGTCGCCCAGGACATAGCGATCGAGGATGCGGCTGTGCACGCGCGTGCCGAGCACCGGCCTCACCGGGTCCTGGGTGCGCGCGTCACGGCCATCGTCACTCGATGAGCGAGGAGAAGAACTGACCGATGTTCTGGAAGCCAGTGACGATGATGTCCCAGACTGCCTGGACGATGTCAGCGGCCCGCTCCGGGCTCGTGATGATCGCGTAGACGATGAACCCGAACAGCAGCCAGATCAGGATCTGCTTGATGTTCTTGGGCATCAGGTCTCCTCGTGCGTTGACAGACAGTGGTCACAATCGTCCAGCATCATCGCAGGCGCTCCCTGGCAGAAGGGCCAGGCGCGCCGCCGCCCGCAGCATCTGCTGAGCTCACTCCAGCCGCCACACCACCGTCTCCCCACGCTCGGCCACGGAGCGGAAGTCATCGGGGAACCGCAGGTCACAGGCCCGCAGCGCGGTCCGCAGCCGGTCCCGGTCCTCGGAGGCGCCGGGGACAGTGTCACCCGGATCGATCACGAACAGGTCGTCGGGCGGCTGTGTGCGGCAGGCCTCGACGACGGAGGTCGCCCAGCTGGCGTCGCGCCACGGGCTCGCCCAGCCGCTCTGGTTGAACAGGAACAGGTGCCCGGGCGAGGCGATGGCGACGGCCGGGACGCCCGCCGCCCGCTGCTCGCGCGCCACGGCAGCGAGCCAGTCCGCCTCCTCCGACTGCTCCGGCATCATCCGTATGCCGGACAGCTGGGGGACCGAGGTCGGTGCGCCCTGGGAGAGGTAGGGCGTGGTGCGGTACGGGTGGACCAGCACGTCACCGGCCACGTGGGAGGCGGTCAGGGCGAGGACCAGTCCACCGAGCAGCACGGGCGCGCCCCGGACGGCCGGGGCCGCCGCACGGGACAGCAGACAGAGGGCGGCGCCGAGCAGCACCGCCCACACTGTGGCCGCGAAGAGCGTCTGACCCCAGATCCCGTTGTTGGTGCCGGCCGCCGCAGTGAGCGGCGTCGCGAGCACCAGGCCGACCACGAGCACCAGCCGGATCGGGGTGCCGGGTCGCCGCCGGTGGGCGAGCACCAGCACGAGCAGACCGCCGGCTCCCAGGAACGCGGACAGCGACCCGAGGGTCTCCCACGAGGCACGCGCCGGCCAGAGCAGCGCGAGCACGGCAGCGACCGGCAGGAGCCAGGTCAGCACGACGACGCCGCGCCGCCCGTCAGTGGACCGCACCGCGCGCAGCGCCAGCACCGCGAGCAGCGCCAGGGGGACCACCAGCACCCAGGCCGTCTGCAGGGTCGCCTCCAGGTAGGTGCGCAGCACCACCGGCACGGAGTGGTCGGTCACCTCCTGCGCCCGGACGTCGAACAGGAGCCCGGTCGCCTGACGCACGGTGTCGAGGACGGGCACGCCCGTCGCCACCAGCAGGACGAGGGCCAGCGCGGCGCCCCCGAGCGCCGCGAGACCCCTGAGTCGCCTCGGCACTCCGGGCACGGGCACGGCGACCGCCGGCAGGAGCAGCGGCACCCACGCCACACCGGTCGTGAACTTCGCGACCACGAGGGGCGGGAGCAGGAGGCCGGCGACCAGCCAGGGGAGCACCGCCCGTCGGGCAGGGTCCACCGCAGGGGGCAGGAGGCCCAGCGCGAGCGCCGCGCACAGCAGCTGCCCGAGCCAGGAGGAGAGCTCGTTGTAGCCCAGGTAGCGGGGCGGATAGCTCCACGCCAGCAGGGTGCCCGCCTGCGCGACGAGCAGGACGAGCCACCACTCCCGCCGTGCCAGCGGCCTCCCGAGCCGGGCGAGCACGCGACCGGCCGTCCAGGTCAGCGCGCCCGACAGCGCGAGGTACCCGACGAGCCGCAGGACACGGAACACCAGGACCCGCTCACCGACCGCCGCGAACAGCGGGTGCAGCAGGTGCTGGAACCCCCAGGCCTCACCGACGGCGAGCCGGTCGCTGGCGATCATCGTGTAGACGAACGCCTCGTCGGTCCAGTCGAACCCGCGGTTCAGGCTGACCAGCACCAGGCCCAGCCCCACCAGCGTGGCGGCCCCACAGAGCACGAGGTGGGCGGGGTGCCAGGAGCGCGCACCGGCGCCGACGGCGTGCTCCGGCTGGGACATGGGCAGATCGTCCCATCCCGGGGCGTCGCGGGGGCGCACGCGCGAGGGTGTCGTCGTGCCGCCCGGTGCTACCCTCGACCTATCCCACGAGGTTGCAGGGGAAGCCGGTCCGAGTCCGGCGCTGACCCGCAACGGTAGGCCGCTCACCAGGGCGGCGAGCCCGATCATCCCGCGACCGAGTTGGACTCCACGACACCCGCCGAGGACTGCGGGCCGGAGTCCGGGCGCCGGCAGGGCAGCGGTGTCCGGCCGGTCCGGTCACCGGCCAGAGACCAGGAGCAGCCCGCGATGCGCCGCACCACAACCCAGGCCGTATGCCGCGCGCTCGCCACCCTCTCCCTCGTCGCGGCGGGACTGTGGTCACCGGGGGCGGCCACCGCTGGGCCTGGCTTCGCCGCGGACCCGGCCACCGCCCTCACCTCGGCCCCGGCGCCCCTCGCGTCGCCCGACAGCTATGCCGGCCCGTGCACCGACGACCTCGGTGTCACGGTCGTCGTCGACTTCCAGGGTCTCGGCGGCACCACCGTGGTGCGGTGCGCGCCCGGCAGCGGGGGCCAGCCGTTCGCGGGGTCCGGGCTGGACGCGTTCCAGGCGGCGGGCATCCAGATCGCCGGCACGAGCCAGGAAGGCCTGGCGGTCGTGTGCCGGGTCAACGGTCGGCCCGCCGCCGACGAGCCGCTGCCGGTCCGGGGCGACGAGGGCTACACCGAGCAGTGCGTCACGATGCCGCCCGCCTCGGCCTACTGGTCCTACTGGCAGGCGGACAACGGTGGTAGCTGGGCGTTCAGCCAGCGCGGCGTCACCAGCAGCACGGCCCGGGCCGGTGGCTTCGAGGCGCTGTCCTTCTCCCTCAACTCCACCTCGGCGCCGCCGCGCACGGCGCCCAGCAGGCCGACCCCCGAGCCGTCTCCCTCGCCGGAGCCGTCACCCTCACCGTCACCGGAGCCGTCTCCCTCGCCTGCGCCGGAACCGTCGCCACCGCCCAGTCAGGACCCGGCGCCGAGCCCGCCACCGAGCGAGGACCCCGAGCCGGCCCCGGCGCCGTCACCCGGCCCGGAGCCTGCACCCGCTCCCGATCCGGGGGCCGAGCCGCCCAGCGAGCCGGAGCCCTCGAGGAGCAGCGAGCCGGGTCCGGGCGAGCCCGCGCCCGATCCGCGGCCCACGGGAGTATCGACGACGGACGCCGACCAGACAGCCACCGGCAGCAACGAGACGGCGGGCAGCGACGAGACGACGGGTCGCGACGAGTCGGCGGCCGGCGCGGACGCGACCGTGCGCTCCGCGCCACCCGGGGCGCCGCTGACCGACGCGACCGGCCCGACCGCACCGGCAGACCCCGCGACCGACGCGGCCAGCGAGCCGTTCACCGACGGCGACGAGGACGGTGGGGGAGCCGGCGCGCTCTGGGTGACCTTCGGCATACTCCTGCTCCTGGGCGGCCTCGCCTTCCTGGCCTCGCGCCGCCGGCGGGACCCGGGGATCACCCACCGGGTCGAGCCGTGACCGACCGCCCGGGCACCCGCTGGCGCAGCTACTACCTGCCGCGCACGCTGCACCCCGGCGCGTGGTGGGTCTGGGCGCTGGGCCTGGCCGTCGCCGCCAGCCGCACCACCAACCCGCTCCTGCTCGCCCTGATCCTCGCCGTCGCGTGCACCGTCGTGGTGGCCCGGCGCGGGGACGCCCCGTGGGCCCTGGCGTTCCGGCTCTACCTCTACGTCGGTGCGTTCATCGTGCTGATGCGGGTGGTGTTCCGGATCGTGTTCGGCGGCAACCAGGGCGGCACCATCCTGTTCACCCTGCCAACGGTCCCGCTGCCGGACTGGCTGGCCGGGATCCGACTGCTCGGGGCGGTGTCCGCCGAGTCGGTGCTCGGTGGCTTCTACGACGGGCTGCGGCTGGCGACGATGATCGTCTGCATCGGCGCGGCCAACGCACTGGCCAACCCCAAGCGGCTGCTCAAGACCGTCCCCAGTGCCCTGTATGACGTGGGGTCGGCCGTCGTCGTCGCGCTGTCGGTCTTCCCCCAGCTGGCCGAGTCGGTCCAGCGCGTGCGTCGCGCCCGGCGGCTGCGCGGTGGCTCGGGCAGGGGCCTGCGCGCCCTGCGCGGCATCCTCATCCCGGTGCTGGAGGACGCTCTCGACCGGTCCCTGCTGCTCGCCTCCGCGATGGACTCCCGCGGCTACGGGCGTTCGGCACAGGTGCCGCAGGGCACCCGCCTGGTCGCCGGTGCCTGCACCGTCGCCGGCCTGCTCGGGGTGTGCGTCGGCGTCTACGGGGTGCTGGACGGCACGACGCCGCGTTACCTGGGGTTGCCCATGCTGGTGGTGGGGCTGGCGCTCGCTGCTGCAGGGTTCGTGCTCACCGGCCGGCGCGTGCGGCGGAGCCGCTACCGCCCCGACCCGTGGGGGCTGGCCGAGTCCGTGGTCGCCGGCTCCGGCGTCGCGGTCGGGCTGCTGCTCTACGGCCTGCTCTCCGTCGACCCGACCAACCTGCACCCGTCGCTGTTCCCGCTGAACTGGCCGCAGGCCGAGGTGTCCCTGGTCGTGAGCATCCTGGTCGGGGCGCTGCCCGCGGTGCTGGCCCCGCCGACCCCGCTCACGGTGGACGAGATCCGGTCCGCCGGCACACGGCATACGGCCGACCTGGTGGGGGTCGCCCCGTGATCCGGTTCGAGGACGTCACCGTCACCTATGTCGGCGCGGAGCGCCCCGCGCTGCGGGACGTCGACCTCGAGCTGCCCGAGGGCGAGCTGACGCTGGTCGTCGGCCGCACCGGCGCCGGCAAGTCGACGCTGCTGCGCGCGATCAACGGGCTGGTGCCGCACTTCACCGGGGGCCATCTCGAGGGACGCGTGACCGTCGACGGGCTGGACACCCGCGACCACCCGCCGCGCGAGCTGGCGCACGTCGTCGGGATGGTCGGGCAGGACCCGCTGGCCGGCTTCGTCACGGACACGGTGGAGGAGGAGCTGGCCTACGGGATGGAGCAGCTCGCCGTGCCGCCCGAGGTCATGCGCAAACGTGTCGAGGAGACGCTGGACCTGCTCGGCATCGCCGAGCTCCGGCGCCGCCCCCTCCGCACGCTCTCGGGTGGCCAGCAGCAGCGGGTGGCCATCGGCGCCGTGCTCACGATGGGGCCGCGCGTGCTGGTCCTGGACGAGCCGACCTCGGCCCTGGACCCGACCGCCGCCGAGGACGCCCTCGCCGCGATCACCCGCCTGGTCCATGACCTGGGGATCACCGCGGTCGTCGCCGAGCACCGGATGGAGCGGGTCGTGCAGTATGCCGACCGCGTCGTCCTCCTCCCCGGCGACGGAGTGGTGGTCTCGGGTCCGCCGGCCGAGGTGCTCGCGATCTCTCCCGTCGCACCGCCCGTGGTGGAGCTGGGGCGGGTCGCTGGCTGGTCACCCCTGCCCCTGTCGGTGCGCGACGCCCGCCGGCTGGCCGGTCCCCTGCGCGAGTCCCTCCGCCTCGCCGGTGCACCTGGCGCACCGTCGCCCGACCCCCTCCGACCGGGCGCGCCGCCCCGGGAGGTGGCGCTCGAGGCCCGCAAGGTCGTCGTCCGCTATGGGGACGTGCTCGCCGTACGGGGGGTCGACCTGACGCTGGAGCGCGGCACCGTGACCGCCCTGATGGGACGCAACGGCTCGGGTAAGTCCTCCCTGCTGTGGGCGCTGCAGGGCTCCGGTCCGCGCCACGCGGGCACCGTTGCGGTCCAGGGCCAGGATCCCGGCACGGTGCCCGCGAAGGTTGCCCGCGAGCTCGTGGGCCTGGTGCCGCAGTCGGCGTCCGACCTGCTGTACCTGGAGACCGTGGACGCCGAGTGCGCGGCCGCGGACCAGGAGTCCGGTCGCGAGGCGGGCGCGGCGCGGGCGCTGCTGGACCGGATCGCCCCCGGCATCGCCGGCGACCGGCACCCCCGAGACCTGTCGGAGGGGCAGCGCCTCAGCCTCGTGCTGGCCGTGCAGCTGGTCGCTGCGCCGGACGTGCTGATGCTGGACGAGCCGACGCGCGGCCTGGACTACGGCGCCAAGGACGAGCTGGCGCGGATCGTCGGCGAGCTCGCGGCCGCGGGCAGGGCCGTCGTGGTGGCCACGCACGACGTGGAGTTCGTCGCCCACGTGGCCGAGCGGGTCGTCGTCATGGCCGAGGGCGAGATCGTCGCCGACGGTGACGCCGCCGAGGTGATCGGTGCGTCGCCGATGTTCGCGCCACAGGTGGCCAAGGTCCTCGGCCCTCCCTGGCTGACGGTGAGCCAGGTGGTCGAGGCGCGCCTCGGCATACTCACCGGGGGTGCCCGATGAGCGCCTCGTCGCTGCGCGTCCCGAGCGCCACCGGCAGGAACGCGCGCGTTGCCGCGGTCCGGATCGGTCCCCGGTCCGCGCTCGCGATCACGCTGGTGTCGGTGATCGGGTTGGCCATGTTCCTGTGGCCGCTGTTCATCAGCGCCGAGCCGACCCTGGTGCAGCACACCGTGGACGCGCCCTTCGTCTTCATGGCGATCCTGCCCGCCCTGGTGCTGATCGTCCTCGCCGAGATCAGCGAGGGCGGCATGGACGCCAAGGCCCTGGCGATGCTCGGGGTGCTCTCCGCCGTCACGGCCGCACTGCGCCCGTTGGGGGCGGGCACGGCCGGCATCGAGGTCGTCTTCTTCATCATGGTGCTGGCGGGGCGGGTCTTCGGGCCGGGTTTCGGCTTCGTGCTGGGGTGCACCTCGATGTTCGCCTCCGCGCTGCTCACCGCCGGTGTCGGGCCGTGGCTGCCGTTCCAGATGCTGACCTCGGCGTGGATCGGGCTCTTCGCGGGCCTGCTGCCGCGGCGGGTGAGCGGGCGCTGGGAGATCGCGATGCTCGCGGTCTATGGCGTGGTCGCCGCCTATGTCTTCGGCGCCCTGATGAACATGTGGTTCTGGCCGTTCGTGACCGGTGTGCAGGTGTCGGGTGTCGAGGGGGCCCTGGGCTATGAGCCCGGCGCGCCGGTCCTGGAGAACCTGCACCGGTTCCTGGTGTTCACCCTCTTCACCTCGACGCTCGGCTGGGACACCGGGCGGGCCGTGACGAACGCGGTCCTGATCGTGCTCATCGGCCCCGCCCTCCTCGCGACGCTGCGGCGGGCGAGTCGGCGGGCGTCGTTCGGGGTGAGAGGCACCTTCGGGACACGTGACACTGGTGGCGCGTGGCGCACCAATCGACACACTGGTGCACGAGGGGACACCAACCGACTCACTGGGGCGCCAGCAGGCACCAATCGACACACTGGTGCCCCTGGGGACACCAGTGTCACGTCTCCGAGCCAAGGCCTCTGACTGGGCCTCGTCGATGCGTTGGTCAGCCCTCCTCGCCGAGCACCTCACGCAGCCGCACCGCGAACGCACCGGCCTGGCCGGGCCACGGCCCGTCCTCCGCGCTGAAGCCGCCGTGGTGGCTCGGGAAGACCGTGGGTTCCTGACCCAGCAGCTCTGCCGTGTGCCGAGCCATCCGTCCGGTGAGCATCCCCAGGGACTCCTCACCGACGGCGATCAGCACCCGAGTCGGTGCCGCGCCGATCACCTGGGGATCCGGGCGGAACTCACCGACCTCGTCGGACCGGGCGGACAGCAGCGGGTCGTCGCGGGCACCGTCGTCCTCGGTCGGCATCCCGAACTGCGCCGGGTCCGGTGGGGGTTGGGCGAAGTAGTCGTCGGTGAACTCCCCCTGCCACATGGTCATCGCGACGAAGGCGGCCATGCCGTGGCCCCAGCCCTTGGCCTGATAGAGCGCCTGCACCTCGTCCGAGGCCCGCTGGGCCGCCGCCGCGTCGGGGAGCACGAAGTTGAGGGGCGGCTCGTGCGCCACCAGAGTCCTCACGTCGTCCGGGTGGGCCGTGACGAGGGCGAGCGCGGTGATCGCACCACCGCTGCTGGCGAACAGGTCGACCGGTCCCGCACCGAGCTCCTGGATCACGGCGTGGAGGTCGCCAGCCTGGACGGTTGCTGACTGGGTGACCAGCCCGTCCGTACGGATGCTGCGGCCCAGTCCGCGGGGGTCGTAGGTCACGACCGTGCGCTCGGGGAAGTGGGACGCGAGGGCGTAGAAGCCGCTGGCCTCCATCGGCTGACCCACCATCATCAGCGGTGGCGATCCGTCAGTCGTGGGGAGCAGCCCGTGCACGTCATAGGTGATCTCGGCGCCATCGGTCTGCAGGGTCCTGGTGTCCATTCCCATGTCGACACGTTTCAGCCACCGATCTCATCGGTGGCGTCGGGCCTGCGTGCACTCGGTGTGTGGCTGTGGGTCGGGTATGGGTGTGCTCGGTGCGGCTGTGGGTCGGCTGCCGGTGCGCTCGGTCAGGATGGGGAGGGAACCTTTCGTGCTGCTGGCGGGTGTGAGTCATATGGGACTGGAGTCCGACGTCGGGCTGGCCGACTACTACCCGCTGGCCTTCCGGCGTCTCGTTGGCACGCTGCGGGTGATGGGCGTGCCCGGGCCGGATGCGGCCGAGATCGCTCAGGAGGCGTTCGTCCGGCTGATCCCGCGGTGGGACCGGGTCCGCACCTACGAGAGCCCGGACGGGTGGCTGCGCACCGTCGCCTGGCGGATCTGGCTCAACCGTCGTCGCGGGGACCGGCGCCTCACCGTCATGGAGGAGCCGCCGGAGCCGCCGCCGCCCGAGCACGTCAGCCGGGCAGACCGGCTCACCCTGCTCGCGGCGCTGGAGGACCTGCCGCAGGGCCACCGCGAGGTCGTGGTCCTGCACTACCTGCACGACCTGCCCGTCGGACGCATCGCCACCGAGCTCGGCATCGCCGAGGGCACGGTCAAGTCCCGCCTCTCCCGGGCCAGGTCCGCCCTGGCCACCGCCCTCACCCTGGAGGTCGACGATGTCTGAGCGCGACCACACCGACACCCTGATCGCCACGCTCCTGCGGGACGAGGCGGAGCGGGCGAGTGACGGCATACGACCCCCGAAACTCGTCGAGCTGCAGATCCGCGCGGGTGGACGCCGTCGTCGTCGGACCCTCCTCGGGCTGGGCGCTCTGGCCGCCGCGGCCGCCGTGGCAGCCGTGGTCTGGGTGAACCTTCCCTCTGCCGGCGACCCGTTCGTGGCGCCGGCCGACGGGCCGATCGCGGACACCTTCGAGGTGCCGACGTACGCGTGGGACGAGGGTGGCGGCGACGACGCGCTGGTCGCCGGGTCGCTGGCGTTCACCGATGCCGGCTGCCCGCTCCTGGTCTTCGGCGAGAGCGCCACCGCCCTGTTCCTGCCGAACGCCACGGGAGTGACCTACGACAACGGGGTGCGCGGCGTCGTGGACGCCCGGGGTCGGGTCTATGCGACCGAGGGACAGACGATGGAGTATGCGGGGGGCTGGCAGGAGCCGATGACCGGCGAGTTCGCGGCCAGCTGGGAGGCGTTGTGCGGTGCCACCCCGGCGCGCGACGCCGCCTACGTCAACGACGTCGCCGCCCACGAGCCCCTCACCGAGGCACCGCCGCTGCCGGCAGCGGACCAGCCGACCGCGCCCACCACGAGGGAGGAGGCCGGCTGGTTCGACGTGCCGACCTTTGCCTTCGGCGGTGAGGCGTGGCCGACGAGCGAGGAGGCCCTGTTCGAGGGCACCGTGGAGTTCACCGAGGAGGGCTGCCCCGTCGCCGACGGACCGTCCGGCAGGACCGGGCTCGTCTTTCCCAACGCCGAGGGCTTCGACAACCCGGACGCCGAGGAACCCCGGATGGTCTACGCCTACTTCGAGGGCGGCACGTCCGGGGTGATCGCCATCGAGGGCGAGCCGGGCTCGTGGGGCGGTGGTTACCGCGAGCCGGACCACGAGTTCTGGACCGGCGTCTGCCAGGGCGAGCCCGTGGACAGGGTCTTCATCGTCCAGGACAGCCCGTTCGAGTGACCGGGCGCCTTCGTGAGTGAGTCTCGCACCCCTCTGGGGGTGTGAAAGTCACTCGCGAGACGGGCGCGGGCGGGCGAGAAGGACGTGGGCCGCGTGCGACTCTCAGCTCGCAGTAAACGAGTCAGGCCCGCAGCAGGCCCGAGGCGTCGAGCCGGTCCAGCGCCTCGCCGATCTCCTCGGTGCCGCCGGCGAAGCTCAGGCGCATCCACTGGTGGCCACGCGCGGTGTCGAAGTCCACGCCAGGGGTCAGCGCGACGCCGGTCGCGGCCAGCACGTCCTGGCACCACTGCACCGAGTCCTCGGTGAGGTGCGAGATGTCGCACCAGGCGTAGAACGCGCCGTCCGGCGGGGCGAACGATCCCAGTCCCAGCTCCGGCAGGCGACGCAGCAGCAGGTCCCGGTTCACGGCATACCGCGCGACGTGCCCCTCCAGCTCGGCCCGCGCCTCGGACCCGAAGGCGGCCAGCGCGGCATACTGCGTGATCGCCGGCGGGCAGATGTTCAGGTTCTGGGTCAGCACCTCCATCGGCCGGCGCAGCCACTCCGGCACGATCACCCACCCCAGGCGCCAGCCCGTCATCGAGAAGTACTTGCTGACCGAGCCGACCACGACCGACGCGCGGCTGGTCTGCCAGGCGCTCGCGACCGGGCGGCCGTAGGTCACGCCGTGGTAGATCTCGTCGCTGACCAGCAGGCACCCGACCTGCTCGCACCAGCGCGCGATCGCGGCCAGCTCCTCAGGGTCGATGACCGTGCCGGTGGGGTTGGCGGGGCTGGCGACGATCAGCCCCTTCGGCGGCTCCGGCAGCGCCTCGAGCATCGCCAGGGTGGGCTGGTACCGGGTCTCCGGGCCGCAGTCGAGCTCGAGCACCTCACACCCGAGCGCGGCCAGGGTGTTGCGGTAGGCCGGGTAGCCGGGCCGCGTCATCGCCACGGTGTCGCCGGGTTCGAACGCCGCCAGGAAGAGCGTCGAGAACGCGCCGGAGCTGCCGGTCATCACGACGACGTCGGCGGGGGAGACCTCGACGCCGTACCAGTCGCGGTGGTGGGCGGCGATGGCCTCGCGCAGCGGCAGTATGCCGGTCGCCTCGGTGTAGCCGAGGACCTCACCTTCCAGGGCGGTCACCGCCGCGTCCCGCACCGCCCGGGGTGCCGGGGTGGACGGCTGCCCGGCGCAGAGGAAGATCGCGTCACCGTGGGTGCGCTGCCGCTCGGCGGCGGCACCGAGCACCTCCATGACATGGAACGGCTCGACGTTGCTGCGGGAGGAGGGGGCGAACATGCAGGCAACCTATCCGGCCGACCCGGCTGGACGGCATACGGGCTAGATCACGCCGTAGAGCCGGTCCCCGGCGTCGCCCAGGCCGGGCACGATGTAGCCCTGCTCGTTGAGGCGCTCGTCGATGGCACCGGTGACCAGGGTGACCGGCGCGCTGATGCCCTCCAGGTCCTTCTCCAGCCGCGCGATGCCCTCGGGTGCGCTGAGCAGCGTGGTTGCGGTGATGTCGTCGGCGCCGAGGTCCACGAGGTAGTGGATCGCCGCGGCGAGGGTGCCGCCGGTCGCCAGCATCGGGTCCAGGACGTAGCACTGGCGCTTGTCGAGGTCGTCGGGCAGCCGGTGGGCGTAGGTGTGCGCCTCCAGGGTCTCCTCGTTGCGCACCAGCCCGAGGAAGCCGACCTCGGCCGTGGGCAGCATCCGCATCATGCCGTCGAGCATGCCCAGCCCGGCGCGCAGGATCGGCACCACCAGGGGCTTGGGGGAGGACAGGTGGATGCCGGTCGTCGGCGACACCGGCGTCTCGATGTCGAACGGGGTGACCCGCACGTCGCGGGTGGCCTCGTAGGCCAGCAGCGTCACCAGCTCGTCGGTCAGCCGGCGGAACGTCGGGGTGTCCGTCCGCTTGTCCCGCAGGTAGGTGAGCTTGTGGGCGATCAGCGGGTGGTCGGCTACGTGGACGCGCATACAGGCGAACCTACCTGTTGCGGTCGGTCGTGACGACCTTCGCGTGGGGCCGCTCAGTTCGGGCGCCGCGGCAGGTCGGTAGGGGTGCGCCGCAAAAGTGTGCGCGCCGGCCGCGCAACCTGGCAGGCTGGGACCGGTTCGACGAGGAGGACACCATGACCGCACCGATGGAGACCGGCTTCGCCCCGGTCAACGGGCTGGAGATGTACTACGAGCTGCACGGCTCAGGGACCGGGACGCCGCTGCTCCTGCTGCACGGTGGGCTGTTCAACATCGACCTGCAGTTCGGGCCGCTGCTGCCGGGGCTGAGCGAGGGCCGCCGCGTCATCGCCACCGACTTCCAGGGGCACGGCCGGACCAACGACGCCGACCGGCCCCTGTCGACCGCCGGGCTGACCTCTGACGTGGTCGCGCTGCTGGCGCACCTGGAGGTGGACCAGGTGGACGTCTTCGGCTACAGCGTCGGGGGCGCGGTCGCCCTGCAGCTGGCGATCGAGCACCCGGAGCTGGTCCGGCGGGCGATCTTCTCGTCCGTCTCGTTCGATCCCTCGGGCGACCGCGGCGGCAACGAGGAGGCGGTGGCCGAGATGACGGTCGACATGATCGCGGGGACGCCGATGGAGGCCGACTACAACGCCAAGTCACCGCACCCGGAGAAGCTGCAGACGCTGCTCGACAAGCTCGGGGGATACGGCAAGGGTGCCGGCGGGTGGTCGGAGGAGGCGATCCGGGGCATCGCGGCGCCGACCCTCATCACGGTCGGTGACTGCGACATGGTCCGGCTCGGCCACGCGGTCCGTTTCCTGCAGCTGCGCGGCGGCGACGTCAACGGCGACTTCGAGGGTGTGCCGGCGTCCCAGCTGGCGGTGCTCCCGGGGACCACCCACTTCTCCGGCCTGGCGAACCCCTCGCTGGTGCTCGAGATCGTGCGACCCTTCCTCGACGCTCCCGACCGGGAGGTCCCGGACACCGGAGACCCGGAGTCGGCCACGTGAGTCCCGGGCGGGCCTGGGGGGACGGGGAGTATGCCGCGTGGATGCGTCAGGCCCTCGACCTCGCCGCCGGTGCCGAGCAGGACGGCGATGTGCCGATCGGCGCGCTGGTCATCTCACCGGAGGGCGCGGTCCTGGGGCGCGGGTTCAACGTCCGCGAGGTGCTGCACGACCCCACCGGCCACGCGGAGGTGGTCGCGCTGAGGGAGGCCGGCGCGGCCCTCGGGGCGTGGCGCCTGGAGGGGTGCACGCTGGTCGTGACGCTGGAGCCGTGCGCGATGTGCGCCGGCGCCTCGGTGCTCGCCCGGGTCGCGCGGATCGTGTTCGGTGCCTGGGACCCCAAGGCCGGGGCGTGCGGCTCGGTGTGGGACCTCCCCCGCGACCGCAGGGCCCTGCACCGGCCCGAGGTGGTCGGCGGCGTGCTCGAGGCGGAGTGCGCCGCGGCCCTCGTCGATTTCTTCGGCCCGCACCGACTCGGGTAACCTGCCACGCGGTGGCGTGTCCGAGCGGCCTAAGGAGCACGCCTCGAAAGCGTGTGAGGGCGCAAGTCCTCCGTGGGTTCAAATCCCACCGCCACCGCCAGACGTCCCAGGACGTGAGAAGCCCCCAGATCCGTTGTCGGACTGGGGGCTTCGTCGTGCGGCTGTCTCAGCGGATGTCGAGGAGCTTCCCGCTCCTGGAGAGCTCGGGGTCGGTGCACGAGGCGAGGTCGAAGCAGCAGGGGCGACGCTTCCCGTCGCGCAGCTTGGAGACGGTGACCTCGACCCGGCGCTCGCGGGTCTGCGGGTTCCGGGTGGCGCCGACCCAGCGCACCCACTCCCACCGGGCCATCGGGGTGATGTCTGCCCAGGCGTCGGCGAGGTCGGGGGCGTCAGCGAGAGCCCCGGAGAGGTCCTCGGGGAGCTCGGGCTCCGGCCAGGCCTTCGTCGGGGTGATGGTGCCTACCACGCTGTCCCCCTGCGTGAGCGACAGGGCGTCGCGCAGCGGCTCGTCGACGGAGATCCAGTGGCCCTTGCGGCCGTCGGGCTCCAGCACGGTGACGAAGCCGTGTCCGTTCAGCTCCGCGTCGACCGCGACCTGACCCCGGGACGGCAGCGCGCTGCTCGCCTCCTCCGGCAGCGTGACGAGCAGCCGCTCGCCGAGGCGTTGCACTGTTCCGTGGACCGCGATGCTCATGCTGAGCACGTTAGCGGGCGCCAGCGCCGGGTGGCTTCTCCGATCCTGACCGGAGGGCTTGCTCGATAGCGTTGGCTCGTGACGCCGACGATGGACTTCAGCGGGATCGCGGTCTCCTATGACGAGCGGGTGCTCCAGCCGCGGGCCTGGACGGCCGACCAGTCCCGGTGGGCTGTGGAGGCCATGGCGACGGCACCGCCGGGCCCGGTGCTCGAGCTGTGCTGCGGGGCCGGGCACATCGGTCTGCTGGCCACGGCCCTGACCCCGGTGCGGGTGAGGCGGCCCCTGGTGGCCGTGGACCTCAACCCGGCCGCTCTCGTCCTGACGGCCAGGAACGCCGAGGCCAACGGGCTGGCCGGCTGGGTCGAGGTCCGCGAGGGCGACCTGACCGACGTCCTGGCGCGCGAGGAGCTCTTTGCCGTGATCATCGCCGACCCGCCGTGGGTGCCGGAGGCACAGACGGCGCACTATCCCGAGGACCCGCTGCTGGCCATCGACGGCGGCCCGGACGGGCTGACGGTTGCCCGCCAGTGCCTGGCGGTGGTCCGGGAGCACCTTGCTCCCGGCGGGCTCGCCGTGCTCCAGCTCGGGACCGCCGAGCAGGCCCGCGACCTCGAGGTCGGGAGTCACGGCCTGGCGGTGGCCGAGGTGCGTCACGGCGAGCGGGGTGTGCTCGTGGGACTTCGTCGGGACCGATCGGCGGCCGGGTCCGGGTCCCTCTCGTGAAGCGGCCGGCGCAGTCTGGTGAGGGCCGCGCCCACGATGACTACCGGGGGCGCTTGTCCTCGGGCAGTCGCTTGTGGGTGCTGTCGCACCAGGGCAGCAGGGAGGACAGCTCGCAGCGGCACACGGCGACGACGGGTCGGTCGATCTCGTGCTCGACGCCCGCGTCGTCGGTGTAGCTCCTGGCGCCACGCAGGAGCAGCGGCCCTCCGGGACACACCATGGCCTGGCCGCTCCCGGCCTGCTCGGGCGCGCGGGCAGTCATACGGCCACTCCCCAGCGGCCGAGGAGGGCCCGTGCGAACCGGGCCTCCTGGTCGAGGCAGGTGAAGGCCCCGAAGAAGATCTCCTCGGCCTGCTCCGGCTCGTCCTCCGCCAGCGCCGCGCAGACCAGCCGCACGGCGATCTGGTCGTGCACCGAGTCGGCCACGACGTGCTCGGCGTAGTAGTCGATGAGCTCCTGGGCCATCCCCAGCCGCTGCAGCCCCTGCACCAGGTGGCCGCTGGGGACGGAGCTGGTCACCTCGAACGCCGCCAGGTGCCCCATCGAGGCACCGCGGAGCCGACCGTGCAGCCCGAACAGCGACATGACGTTGTTCATCTCCAGCACCTCCGGCGGGCACTCGTCGACGTAGGCACCGGGACGGGTGCTCAGGCCAACGGCCTCCATCGCCTGCGCGAAGAGGTGCGCGTGCAGTCGGTCGGCCCGGCCGGAGCCGTACTCGTCGTACTGCAGCTCGGCCAGAGCCGCCTTCGGCCGCACGGTCAGGCGCGGCAGCGTCCAGGTCGCCGGATCTGACTCCTTGAGGTGATAGACCGAGCGCCAGCGGATCAGCTCGAGCACCTGCTCCTGCGTGGCACGGGTATGCACGTAGGACGCCACGGAGGGGCCGTCGTCGGCCTCGATGTAGGCCATGAGCTCGTCGGCGAAGTCGTCCGAGGAGACGTGGTGGCCCGGCCACCGCTGCCGCAACCGCGTCTCGAGCTCACGCTGGAGGTCGCGGCGGAGAGTGAGGACCGCCGGCTCCCACTCCGCGTCCGGGTCCACGTCGCTGAACCCTCCGTAGGACAGCTCGTGCAGTACCCACAGGGTCAGCGCGGCGTCCTCCTCGCCGACACCGTCGGGCCGCGACCCTCCCTGGGAGAGCCGGGCGGCGTCGGTGCGCAGGTCGGCGACGACGCGCTCGCTCAGCGACCCCCTGGGTGTGGGCAGCGCGGCACGGGTCGTGCTCATCGTGTGCATACCGAGATTCTGACCCGTCTCCGGCAGCGGCGCGCCCCGTCGCGTCACCCCCGGGCGGCTCCCCAGAGGCGCCCTCCGGCGATGAGTCCTGCCGGCGGCGGGAGTCTGACCGTTATGCGCTACCTCCTCGTGCCGGGCGCCGGTGGCAGGGCGTGGTACTGGCACCGCCTGCTGCCGCTGCTCCCCGACGCCACTGCCGTCGACCTGCCGGCCGCTGATCCCGAGGCGGGACTGGTTGAGTATGCCGAGGCCATCGTCGCCGCTGCGGGCGCGGCCGACGGCCCGGTCACCGTGGTCGCCCAGTCGATGGGCGGACTGTCCGCGCCGCTGGTCTGTGACCGCCTCGACGTGCGCGAGCTGGTGCTGCTCAACGCGATGGTGCCCAGACCGGGAGAGACCGGGCACGAGTGGTGGGAGGCCACAGGGCACGCCGACCTGATGACCGGCGGGCTGGACCCGGTGCTGCACTTCTTCCACGACGTGCCCGAGGAGGTCAGGCGGGAGGCTTTTGCCCAGGGCGAGCCACCGCAGACGGCCCGGCCGTTCGAGGATCCGTGGCCGCTGGAGGCCTGGCCGGAGGTGCCCACCCGCGTGCTCACCGCGCGCGACGACCGGTTCTTCCCACCAGACTTCCAGCGCCGCGTGGCGCAGGAGCGGCTGGGTGTGACACCGGAGCTGGTGCCCGGCGGTCACCTGGTCGCGCTCAGCCGACCCGCGGAGCTCGCCGAGTCGTTGCTCCGCGCCGGCTGAGCCGGCCCGGTCCACGGGCAGGACGCGGGCGTGAGGCGGAGAGCGGAGGGCACCGTCCGGCCCGCGCTGAGGGGTCCCCTTTCAGCGTCAGGTCGCCCCGCCTGCGTGCGACGATGTGCGGGTGAGAGAGACGGCACGGGCCGAGCCACCGGCGGACATCGAGGGCGGTCCGGGCTGGGTGATCGACGGTGTCAGCCTGCTGCCCCGGATCACGGACCTCGCGGCCTTCCGGGAGGGGATGGCCGCGGACCCCCTCGCCGAGGCGGTCGAGGCCCTGTGGTCGGGTGACCCCGACCGGGCCCGCGCTCTGCTGGCGGCGGAGGAACCGACGGTGCGGGTCCGGGCCCTGCTCGCCGACTGCGCCCGCGACCTGGGTCGGGTGGACGAGGCGCTGACGGAGTATGCCGCTCTGCTGGCCGAGTGCACCGGCACGCCGTGGGAGCCGGTGCTGCGGCAGCACCACGGCAAGACCCTCCTCGCAGCGGGACGACCCGAGGTGGCGCTGGCGGAGTTCGAGAGCGCCTACGCCATGCGGGTGGAGGCCGGCGCGCCGGACGACCTCATCGCCTCGAGCGCCCAGGCGCGGGACCGGGCCCAGCAGCTAGTGGGCGACTGAGCGACGCGCGGCCCAGGCGATCCGGATCAGCGGTACCTGGAGCGGCAACCGCACCGCACCGACGACGAGCGCGGCGACAGAGCGCGGGTCGCGCCGCCGACGGGCACGACGGGCCAGGTCCAGCGTCATCTGGGCGTTCGCCGGCCACACCGCGGTGAGGAGTGCGGCGCTCGCCAGGCCCGCCACGGGACGAATGCGTGGGTGCAGCAGCCCTGCCGCACAGGCGACCTCGGCCACGCCCGAGGCAAGGACGAGCTCCCGTGACCACCGGCGCAGCGGGCGCGGCACGATCGGTTCGAACACCTGCGGCCGCACCAGGTGGAGCACACCGGACACCGCGAACGGCACGATGACCAGGGGGAGGCCGCGGGGGAGCATGGCCCCATTCTCACCGCAAGCGGCCCGCTCTGCGCCCAGCGACGTCGAGAGCAGCGCTCCGGATTGCGACGGGTGCTCTCCGGTGTGATGATCGCCGGCATGGTGGAGCGAGGAGAGTCACGGCGGGCCGGTGCCAGGGAGCGCGCCCGGGCCGAGGTCATGGCGCAGATCATGGCGGCCGGCCGCCGCGAGCTGGCCGAGCACGGCGCCGACGGGCTGTCCCTGCGGGCGGTGGCCCGCGAGATCGGCATGGTGTCCTCGGCCGTCTACCGCTACGTCGCCGGCCGCGACGAGCTGCTGACCCTGCTCATCATCGAGAGCTATGACGCCGTGGGGGCGGCCGCCGAACGTGCATCGGCGCGCGGGGGCAGCGCGGCCGAGAGGTTCGTGGCGATCGCCTCGGCCGTCCGCGAGTGGGGGCGCGAGCACCCGCACGAGTACGCGCTGCTCTACGGGTCACCGGTCCCTGGCTACCGGGCACCGGACGACACGATCGCCTCGGGCACGAGGGTGCCGGCGGCGATGATCAGGCTCCTCATCGAGGAGTATGCGGCGGGCCGGCTCAGCGTGCCCGTCGCCGAGGACGCACCACCGGTCGGTGCCGCGCTCAGCGCCCAGTGCGGCACGGTCCGCGAGTTCTTCGGCGCCGACCTGCCCGACGAGCTGGTGCTGCTGGGCATCGGGGCGTGGACTCAGGTCTATGGCCTGATCAGCTTCGAGCTGTTCGGCCAGCTGCACAACACCTTCGAGCCGGCTGACGACCTCATGGAGCACCAGTTCGCGACGGTCGCGTCGCGGGTCGGGATCTGAGGGCCCGGGTCCGGGCAGAGATCGACCGCTGGTCTGCAGGACAGGGCGAGCAGACCAGCGGCCGAAGAGAACGGTCGGACGGGAGCGGTTCCTACTGGAACGTGCCCTCCGGGCCGGCCGGGGCGGGCACCTCGAGGTTGCCCGGGACCGTCGCGCCCGGGACACCGTTGACCGACTCCGTGGAGTAGGCGAAGGTCAGCACGGTGAAGGCGACCGAGTCGGTGTTGACATCCAGGGCGTGCAGGTCGAGGTTGTCGATGTCGTCGCAGGCCTGGTGGTAGCACGGGTCGAACCAGTCGCCCGCGGTGCCGCCCCAGATGGCTGCCTGCTCGTCCGTCTTGACGCCCTCGGCGCCGGTGAACAGACCGCCGGAGGCGATGCCGTTCTCGATGAACGCCTGGTAGTCGCTGCGGCCGCTGAACGCCGAGTCGTCGTAGGGCTCGCCGACCATGGTGTAGAAGGACTCGAAGACCTCCTCGATCGCGACCGAGCCGTCGGGGACGACCACCGGTGCCTCGAACGTCGACTGGTTGGCGTCGTAGATGCCGAAGAAGTAGTTCGGCGAGCCGATCATGTCGAAGTTGAGGTAGAGCGCGATCCGGTCGAGCTCCTCCTGCGACTGGTCGCCGACCCACTGGGTGGAGCCGACGAGGCCGATCTCCTCGGCGCCCCAGAAGGCGAAGCGCACGGTGTTCTGCGGCGTGTGGTTGCCCATCGCCTCCGCGACCTCGAGCAGGCCGGCCGAGCCGCTGCCGTTGTCGTTGATGCCCGGACCACCCGTCACGCTGTCGAGGTGGGCGCCGGCCATCACGACGTTGTCGTCGTTCACGCCCGGCAGCTCGGCGATCACGTTGAGCGAGTCCTTGGTCACGTAGTCGACCTGGACGTGGGCGGTCGAGCCCGGCTGGGCCAGGGCCGCACCATCGTCGAAGGTCAGTCCCGCGACGGGGATGGTCACGACCGACGGCAGGAGGGTCGGGTTGAGCGGGCCGCACCGGTCGGGGGTATCGCACTGGTTCATGATCAGCACCGCGCTCGCGCCGGCAGCCTCGGCGTTCTCGGCCTTGAGCCCGAAGGCACACGCCCCGCGCTGGACGAGCGCGATGTCACCGGCGGGGAAGCCGGCGAAGTCCGCTGCCTCGCACCCGCTGGTGCTGGCGCGTGGTGGATCCAGCGCCAGGTCCACCGGGGTGACGCCGGCGGTGACGTCGCCCTCGCCCGACCCCTCGGCCACGTAGTGGTCATAGCTGGCGGCGACGGGCGTCAGCTGCTCGACCACGGAGTCGGTGCCCTCGTAGCTGAACGGGACCGCCTCGGCGTCCCAGCCGGCGTCGGTCAGCACGTCGATGACGTAGTCGACGCTCGCGGCATAGCCGGGCGAGCCCTCGGACCGGTCGCCGTGCTCGTCGGCGATGGCCTGGAACGCCTCCAGGTGCTCGACGGCGCCCTCGCCGGACACGCAGTCCAGGAGCTTGGCATAGGTGTTGTTGTTGCGGCTGTCGCAGGCCACCGGGTTGGCTGCCGGTGGGGCGGCCGTGCCGGGGAGGGCGATGAGGCCGGAGACGGCCAGCCCTCCTGCTGCGAGCAGCACGCCAGCGCTGCGGAATCGGGTGAGCTGGTTCATCGTCTGCGACCTCCATGTCGCTCGGGTGACTCTCCACGGGAGCCCTGGGAGGAACCAGGGCATTGACTGAACGTAGCGGTCCCGCGCCCTCCGGGGAAGACCCCAGAGGCTCCCCTCGTCCGGCGACGCGTCAGATCCCGGGCATGATCGTCGCGGCCACCACGGCGCCCAGCTCGCGGCAGGAGGCCAGTGCCTCCCGGTCCGGCGTCCCCATCACCTCGAGCGTCGGAGCGACGGGCTCCCACCCCAGGGCCGAGGCGATGCTGCCGATCGCGCGCACCGCGCCCTCGGTCCCCTCGTTCCCGTGGACGTAGGCCGCGTAGGGGCGGCTGGTCGTGGCCCCCAGGCACGGGTAGTAGATCTGGTCGAAGAAGTGCTTCAGCGCGCCGGACATGTAGCCGATGTTGGCCGGCGTCGCCAGCAGGTAGCCGTCGGCCTCGAGCACGTCGACCGGGCCGGCCTGCAGGGCGGGCCGGACCACGACCTCGACCCCCTCGATCTCCTCGTCGCGGGCGCCCGCGAGTGCCGCCTCGAGCATCGCCTGCATGCCCGGCGAGGGGGTGTGGTGGACGACGAGCAGCCGTCGCGGCGCGGTGGAGTCGGTCATGCTCCCCAGGCTAGGGGCCTGTATGCCGCGGGGTCACCGGACCCGACCACCCGCCCCGGTGCCGGTGCGCACCTGCCTGACTGACGGCATACGCCGTCGTCGTGGCAGGGTGCCGACCCGCTAGAGTCGTCGGCAGCAAGGTCCAGCAGGGGAAGCCGGTGCGACACCGGCGCTGACCCGCAGCCGTGACCCGCAGTCGTGGGGAGCCGGAGTGCCTGCCGGGCCTGGCGCTCGTCAGATATCCGTCGTGGTCTACGGATCGGGCCGCCAGCCGGGTGACCGGCCTCGTCGGCAGATGCGGTGGCCACCACACCCGGAAGGTCCTCCATGTCCCGCACCCTCAGTCTGGCTCTCGCGTCCGCGGCCTCGTTGGCGCTGCTCGCGCCCGCGGCCCTGGCCGCCCCGAACGACTCCGAGGCCGCTGCCGCCGCAGCCGCCTACATCGCCGACCAGGTCCCCGAGTCCGGCGACCTGGGCGGAGCGGGCGGCACCGCCGACGCGGTCCTCGCGCTGCTCGCCGCCGGCGGCCACGAGGCGGAGGTGGAGGTGATGACCGACTACCTCGAGTCGCAGGCCGAGGCCTACGCCGGCGCCGGCGGCCCCGCCGCTGGCAAGCTGGCGCTGGTCGCCGCGGCCACCGGTCGCACCGCCACCGACTTCGGCGGCGTCGACCTGATCGCCGCCATCCAGGGCTCGATCACCGACGAGGGCGTGTGCGGCGGCTTCGCCTACGCCTTCGGCAACGCCCTGTGCATCCTCGGCCTGGACCGCAACGACACCGAGGTCCCGCAGAGCCTCCTCACCCGCTCCTACGAGTTCCAGGACCCGGAGACGGGGGCGTTCGGCTTCACCGGTGAGAACGGTTTCGTCGCCGAGAACGACGCCTCCGGCCTCATGCTCAGCGCGTTGAGCGGGCTCGCCGACGACCGGGACGCGGCCCTGTCCGCCGCGGCGGTCCGCGACTACCTGGTGGGTGCGCAGACCGACGGCTACTGGGAGGGCTTCGCCCCCGTGAACACGACCGGGCTGGTCGCGCCGGCGCTGGAGACCGTGGGCGTCGACCAGGCCGCGGCCGTCGAGTGGCTCGCCGGGCAGCAGCTGGACGACGGCTCGCTGCCCAACGAGATCGACGGCGAGACCGGTGACCTGATGGCCACCACCCAGGGCATGGTGCCGTTCACCGGTGAGAGCTACCTGTCGGTCGGCGAGGGCGGCGTCGACTCCGTCGAGCTGGTCGTCAACCCCGAGTCGGTCCTGCGGGTGGCCGGCACGGACCGCTACGCCACGGCCGCCGCGGCCAGCCGCGTCGGCAAGCAGGAGGCCGACACCGTCGTCGTGGCGACCGGTGAGCAGTTCGCCGACGCCCTGACCGGGTCGGCCCTGGCCGGCGCGCAGGACGGTCCCGTGCTGCTCGTGCGTCCCGACCACCTGCCGGCGGCGACGGCGGCGGAGCTCAACCGGCTGAAGCCCTCTACCGTGCTGGTGCTCGGTGGCGGGGCGGCGGTCTCCGACGAGGTGATGACCGCCCTCGAGGAGTATGCCGGAGAGGTCACCCGGGTCTCGGGGAGCAACCGCTACGAGACCGCGGCCAACATCGCCGGCCGGTTCACCGGCGAGGTCGACCACCTGTACGTCGCGACGGGCGAGACCTACGCGGACGCGCTGGCCGCGTCCGCCGTCGCCGGTGCGCAGGGTGAGCCCGTGCTGCTCGTGCAGCAGGACCACATCCCCGCGGCCACGGCCGAGCGGCTCAGCGAGCTCGATGTCGCCTCGATCACCGTGCTCGGTGGCGCGGGCGCGGTCTCTGACGAGGTCGTCACATCTCTGGAGGCGCACGCCGACGAGGTCGTCCGGGTCGCCGGCCAGGACCGTTACGCCACGGCCGCGGCCCTGTCCGAGAAGCTCGGCGGCCCCGACGGCGCCGTGCTGGCGACCGGGCTCAACTACCCGGACGCACTGACCGGCGCGGCCTACGCCGCGGCCTACAACCGGCCGGTGCTATTGGTCCAGGCCGACCGCATCCCCGCGGCCACCCTGGCGGAGCTGGACCGGTTCGCGGCCCAGTTCCTCAGCGTCCTCGGTGGCCCGGGAGCTGTCAACCAGACCGTGGTGGAGCAGCTCGAGGGCCTCAACTACGCGGGCTGAGCCCCACCCGTTCGACCGCGAGGGCGTCCCGGAGTCCCGGGGCGCCCTCGCGGCGTCGGTGCCGACGCCTCGGAGGTCGCCGTGGCGCCTTGCCGTCGTGCAGGAGCGGTCACGGTTGCCCGGTGTGGCACGACGTGTGGAGGGGTGCGTTGCCGTGGCGCCATGCCGTCGTGCAGGAGCGGTCACGGTTGCCCGGTGTGGCACGACGTGTGGAGGGGTGCGTTGCCGTGGCGCCTTGCCGTCGTGCAGGAGCGGTCACGGTTGCCCGGTGTGGCACGACGCTCGACTGCGGTGCTCGGGGCTGGAGGCGATATCCACAGGCGCTCGAGCGCGCTTCTGTCGATCTGGGACACAGTGGCGCAATGGCACAGACAGTCACGGACGAGACGGATCGTCAGGGTCCGCCAGGGGTCAGTGGCGACAGCGTGCAGCGACGCGCCCGGCCGCGCACCCGGGGCGCGGCTCGGCGAGCGCGGCAGGAGTGGCGTCGTGAGGTGGCGAGTGCCCACGCCCGCACGCACGGCGGTGTGGTGCACCGAGGCGTCCTGCGCGCCGCCGGGATTTCTCGTGATGAGGAGCGCAGCGAGGTTCGGGGTGGACGCTGGACAGTGCTGGGTCGGCACACGATCTTTGTCGGTCCGCCCCAGCTGGACCAGGTGCGGGCTCCGGATCACTGGTGGCCGTGGCACCGCCCCACGGCCTGGCCGGCCACGGCGGCATGGGCGGTGTGGGAGTCAGGGTCCGGCGCGCTCCTCGATGGCTCGACCGCGCTCATGCTGGCGGGCCTGAGGAACTATGACGACAGCGCGATCCATGTGACGGTGCCTCGCGGCACGCGGGCGAGACGCCTGCCAGGTGTGAGGCGGCACCGCCCCCGCGTGGCGCGCCGGTCTGGTGCGGCCGGTCTGCCCAGGGTCCCCACGGACGTTGCCGTCATCAACGCTGCGCTCTGGGCAGTGAGTGATCGGCAGGCGGCACTCCTGCTGGTGATGCCCGTGCAGCAGAGACTGACGACCGGAGACCGGCTGCTGGCGGAGTGGTCGGGCCGACGCAGGAGCGGGCGAGCTGAGTTCGTGGGCACCGTCCTTCGGGACGTGACGCGTGGAGCGGAGGCCCTCGGCGAGCTGGACTTTGCGCGGCTCTGTCGCGAGCACAGTCTCCCGACGCCGACTCGCCAGGTTGTCAGGAAGGGACCCCATGGCCGCATCTATCTTGACGTCGGCTGGGAGGCGCATGCAGTCGGGGCAGAGATTGACGGAGGCCAGCACGCCTGGGGGCTGAAGCGGATCGACGACGCGCTCCGTGACGGTGAGCTCCTGATCTCCGACTACCCGGTCCTGCGCATCCCGGTCCTCGGGCTGCGCACGCACGGGGACCAGTTCATGAGTCTCCTGGGTCGGCTGCTCGCTCGCCGCGAGCCGACGAGCGCGTAGGCGCGTCGTGCAGGGGCGGTCAACCTTGCCCGCTTCTGCACGACGCTGTCGCGGGTGTCGGTGCTACTGCGCTGCGGGAGGGGGTGTGCCTCCTGTCGGCGTGCAACTGCGGTCACCGTTGCCCGCTTTTGCACGACGCTGTCGCGGGTGTCGGTGCTACTGCGCCGCGGGAGGGGGTGTGCCTCCTGTCGGCGTGCAACTGCGGTCACCGTTGCCCGCTTCTGCACGACGCTGTCGCGGGTGTCGGTGCTACTGCGCCGCGGGAGGGGGTGTGCCTCCTGTCGGCGTGCAACTGCGGTCACCGTTGCCCGCTTCTG
>NZ_QDDJ01000060.1 GCF_003121625.1 Ornithinimicrobium cavernae
CGGTGGAGACGTTGACGACGACGACCGGGGCGTTGGATGCGGTGCTGCTGTCCGCGGTGCGGCAGTTGACCGCGACCACCGGCCAGCTCCTCTTGGTGGATAAGGGTGCCACCACCCCCGAGGACCTGTCCGCCGAGGGCCGGGAGGAGTGGCGGGCGCGGGCCAAGGTCCTGACCCGCCACGAGATTGAAGCGGTCACCGGGTGGGGTGTGGGGGAAGTCAGCGACCTGGTCGCCCTGGCCGCTACCCCGGCCGCGGTGCGGGCCGCGGTGACCCACGCCCTGGCCACCGGGGAAGCCTCGTGGCGGTTGGCCCGCCGGTACTACCGGGAGTGCACCGACCTGACCACTGCGGACGCCGCGGCCATCGCGCACGGGCTGTTCGGGGACGACCCCGCGGCCGCGGTCACCGAACGCCTCGACTCTGCTGGGGAGTGGACCGGGGACCCGTGGCGGCACAAGGAGTTCTACCGGGCCCTGTCCCGGGAGGCCCACAAGATCCGGGCCCGCGACCCCGAAACCAC
>NZ_QDDJ01000061.1 GCF_003121625.1 Ornithinimicrobium cavernae
TCCATGCGGCGCTCTCGAGCGATGCCACCGCGGATGCGCTGGCGCACGATGACAACTCGGCGCTTCTTGCTCCAGCCGTGCAGTTGCAGGCTCGCCTCGACCATCTGGCAGCCCTGGCTGTCGGGCCGGCTCCAGTCCTGGCGGCTGAACTGCTGGGCCACCAGGCGCTGCACGTTCTGGGTCTGCCGCAGCCGCAGCAGGTAGGGCTGGTCGCGCTCTTCCAGCGTCAGCAGAATGCCCTCGTTGCCGTAGCCCGAGTCGCCACGCACCAGCGCGGGTCGCTTGTCGCCGAGCTCGTCCAGCAGCCGCCCCAGCGCCGTCTTGGCGTGCCCGCTGCTGTGCTGCTTGCCCGAGCTCACCTGCACGTCCAGCACCAGTCGCAGATTGGCCACCAGGAAGGTGTGCAGCACGTGGCTGGGCCGCTTGGGCTTGGCTGGGTTGTAGCCGATCTCGGCGCCTTCTTGCCGCCCGTACAGCGGCTTGATGCTGGCGTCGATGTCC
>NZ_QDDJ01000007.1 GCF_003121625.1 Ornithinimicrobium cavernae
GCTCCTCTGGGGAGACTGCTTCCTTGTCCAGCAGCAACAACTGCCCATTCGTCGCGGTCAGTTGCGTGGTCGCCGACAGGAGCACCGCGTCGAGCCGACCCGCGGCCGTGGTCAGGGACTCGATCGACCCCAGCAGCGCCTGACCACGGGCCACGACCGAGGGCTGCTCATCGGTCGTCGCCACCGTCGCGCACGCCAGAGCGACATCAGTGAGCGACTCCACCGCCACCTCCTCCAGGCCCAGATCAGCCAGGGCGGCCCGCAGGCGCTCCTGCGGGTCAGTGACCGCTTCGCTTCCGCGGTCCGTGGCCGCGTCGGAGGGGTCGTCCACCGGCAACGCACCCCTGCTGTCAGGAGCCCCAGGGTCCTCCTCCACCGGGATCCTCAGGTCCTGCCAGGACGTGACCCACAACTGGTCGGAGAACCCCTCCGAGCAGGCCAGGCTACGGCCAGCGGCGGGCCGGGCCGAACGGGAGCGCACCACCGGGGGACGGCGCAGGCCTGCCCGCAGCCGCTGCTGCACGATCTTGGTGTCCATCACGTCCCCCTTCCCGCCCCATCGCGGCCCCTATGTCCAACACCCACAGATTAGCACAGGTGTGCGACGCTCGCTAGATGGACACTCCACACCCTGTGGACACCCGCGTGGTCCGAGAAGCCAGGAAGCGAGTGTCCAGGGCGCAGGTCATCAGTCGCACCGTCAGGCTCGCGTCGGGCCGGGCCGGCACGCACGCGTCGCTGCGGCGATCTCCCTCAGCCATGGCATGCCAGAGTGGGCTCATGGAACCCACTGTTCGCCGGCAGTCAGACCCCGAGCGCTTCGAGATCTCCGTCGACGGGACCGTCGCCGGGTTCACCGAGTTCGTCGACCATGACGGCAGCCGGATCTTCTTCCACACCGAGGTGTCCCCAGAGTTCGGCGGCCAGGGCCTCGCGGGGCAGGTGGTGCGGCAGGCTCTGGAGAGCACTCGGGACGAGGGTCTGCGGATCGTCGCGGTGTGCCCCTACGTGAAGAAGTATGTCGAGACGCACCAGGAGTGGGCCGAGCACGTGGACCGCGTCACCCGGGACATGCTCAGGGCGATCCCGCGCCGCTGATCGAGGCGATCCCGCATAGTTGATCCACCGGCTCCGGCGAGTGGCCGGCGCTCACCTGGCGGGTGCGGCACCCGTCAGGGCACCCGTAGCTCCCGCGGCAGCGCCTCGAGCAACCGCAGCCACAGCTCACTGGCTGCCGGAAAGCTCGGCACGGCGTGCCGCAGCACGTGGACGGGCACCCGGCCGACGATCGCGACAGTCCCTGCGTGCACCAGGTCGGCCACCCCGGGTCCGACGAAGGTTGCGCCCAGCAGCAGCCCGGTGGAACGGTCGACCACCAGCCGCGCCCCACCGGACACCTGCTCGCGGAGCAGTGCCGTGCCGGTGACGGCGTCGGCCCCCACATCAGCGACCACGACATCGTGCCCCGCCTCGCGCGCCTCCCGTTCGGTGCGGCCGACCATCGCGACCTGAGGGTCGGTGAAGATCACCTGCGGAACCGGGATGCCCTCGGGCTCGTTCGGCGGGGGCGTGCCCGTCACCGCGGCGGCGATCCGGGCACCGATGACGCGCGCGCGGTACTTGCCCCAGTGGGTCAGCGGAGCCTCTCCGCTGGCGTCGCCGACGACGTGCAGCCACGCAGGCAGCCCCGCACCGTCACCGACGTCCTCCGGCGTCAGGCCGATGGCATCGAGCCCGAGGTCGTCCAGCCGTGGGCGTCGACCCGTGGCCACCAGGACCTCGTCGGCAACGACCGGCCCCTCCGCGGTGGTGAGGGTCACCGGCCCACCGTGCACACGGCCCAGGCCCGTGTCGGCGGCACCGGGTCTCTCCACGGCCACGACCTCGGTGCCCAGCCGCACGTCACAACCCCTGTCGCGCAACGCCTGCAGCACCGTCGTCGAGGCGACCTCCTCCTGCCGGGACAGCAGACGGTCGTCGCGGACCAGGACGGTGACCGCTGAACCGAGCCCCACCATCCAGGTCGCTGCCTCGCACGCCACCACCCCGCCACCGATGACGGCCAGCCGTTCGGGGACCTCGACCACACCGGTCACGTCACGCGACCCCCACGGGCGAGCCTCGGCATACAGGTCGGGGACGGTGGGCGTGCTCCCGGTCGCGATCACGACGGCGTGCCGCGCCCGCAGCCGCTGCACGACCCCGTCGGCAGCGACCTCGACCGTCCGCTCGGCAACCAGCCGACCGTGGCCGCGGATCACGTCGATGCCCTCCGAGTGTGCCCAGTCGACCTGTCCCGCATCGTCATAGCCGGACACCCACTCGTCGCGCCGCTCCAGGGTCCGCGCGACATCGACCGCCGTGGGGGTGACGCCGACTCCCGAGGTGGTCGTGGCTGCGACCTCGACGGGGTGCAGCAGGACCTTGCTCGGGACGCAGGCGTAGTAGGAACACTCGCCGCCGACCAGCTCGGCCTCGACGATCGCGGCGGTGAGCTCGGTGCCCTCGATCGCGTACTGGGCCACGTTCTCCCCGACCGGCCCGCCACCGATGACCACCACGTCGTAGGTCTGCTCCTGGAGTGCCATCTGCCCAGTATGGGGAAGGGGCGCCGGTCATGCTGCTCGATGCCGGTATGCCGCGCGGCCGGCCGAGCGCTGCGGGCGGCGGTCCTCGACTGGCCGGTGAAACAATGCGGCATGGAGAGCCGGTCGGTGCCGCGCCCCGTCCTCCGGGGGCTGACCAGGGCTGCGCTCGTCGTCGGGTTGGTCCTCGTGGTGGTGGTCGCAGTGTTCTGGTCGTTCCAACGTTCCCTGATCTTCCTGCCGGACCGGGCCGCCCCGCCACCGGTTGCCGAGGTGCTGCCCGGGGCACGCGAGGTGACTCTGACGACGGAGGACGGCCTGGACCTGGCGTCCTGGTTCCTGCCTGCCGATCCCCTGGCCGACCGGGACCTGGCGGTCCTCTACGCACCGGGCAACGGCGGCAACCGAGCAGGCAGGGTCGGGATCGCCGAGGAGCTGGCAGCACGGGGGTTCGCGGTGCTGCTCCTGGACTACCGGGGCTACGGAGGGAACCCGGGCAGCCCCTCGGAGGAGGGTCTGGCGGCTGACGCGGAGGCGGCGGTCCAGACCCTGGCGGAGCAGGGTTTCCTCGCGGACCGGACGATCTACCTGGGCGAGTCCCTGGGCAGCGGAGTGGTGGCACGGCTCCAGGCGAGCCACCCACCGGCCGGGATCGTGCTGCGCTCCCCGTACCCCGAGCTGGCCGCCGTCGGGTCGCACCATTATCCGTTCCTACCGGTGCAGCTGTTGCTGCGCGACCGGTTCCCGGTCACGGAACACATGTCCGTGAGCCCCGTCCCGGTGACCGTGATCCGGGGCACGGCCGACTCTGTCGTGCCGACCGGGCTCAGCGCGGAGGTGGCGGACTCCGCGGGGAACCTGGTCGAGGAGGTGGTGCTGGAGGGCGTCGATCACAACGACCCTGAGATGTTCGGCCCGCTGGTCGCTGATGCCGTGGCCCGGCTTGCGGACTCTCTGGCTCCGAGGTAAGTGCGCTCTGCCAGCCGTCACGGGACCTTCCCGGACAGAGGCTGCTGGTGGTCCCGGGCGAAGGCCTCCAGAACCTCCTGCGTGCTCCCGTCGACGTGCAGGAAGTCACGGTCCACCGTCGCGGCGAGCTCGTCGATGGCGACGTGCAGGGTGCTGGCCGACCGCCGGACCTCGGGGGACGTCGAGCGGGCCGCCTCCTGCTCCAGCCGCACCGCCACAGCGATCTGCGCCGGCAGCGCCCGGCTCTGGTCCCGCTCGCGGAAGAAGTAGCTCTCGCCGTAGACCGACATGTCCGTCGCGCAGTCGGCGATGCCCTGGGCGACGGTGTCCAGGGTGCGCGAGGCGATCTCGGGGAGCCCGGTGCGCAGCATCTGGTAGGTCTCCGGGGTGTCGAGCAGGCTCAGCTGGAGCGCCAGACCCCGGCGCGTGCTCAGGGTGGGGTAGACCTGCAGCATCCACGAGATGGCTGAGGTCAGCAGGACGAACCCGGCCAGCGCCTGCAGCGGCACGATCAGCCGCAGGAGGTCGTAGGCCGGCGCGATGTCACCCAGGCCGAGCGTCGAGACATACATCAGCGACACATAGAGCGCGGCGTCGAACCCGGAGGACGCCTCGGCATCCAGGGGCGAGGAGGAGAAGAAGCCCTCGGGCAGGTGGGGCAGGTAGATCAGGGCGAAGCCGACCACGATGAGCAGCGTCCACGTCGAGACCGTGACGAGCAGACCCAGCGGCCCGCCGAGCTCCGTCGTCCGGTCCGGCCGGTGACGGTTCCACACCCGGGTCAGCCGCCACACCCACCGGCACAGGACGTGCGCCAGGAACCCGTACCCGCGGGGGTACCAGACCGTGTGGAAGATGTCACGCAACGCGACGATGGCGAGCACCGCACCGAGGACGTTCAGCAACCACGCCATCCTGACAGCGTGACGCCCGGACCACCTCGCTGCACGTCGAGCCGGGCGGGACCGGACGCGGACCGGGCGCGGTCCGGGCCGGCAACCGTGCGGCATACGCTCGCGGGGTGCTGCGCATCGCCACCGTCAACGTCAACGGCATCCGGGCCGCCCACCGTCGTGGTCTGGGCGACTGGCTGGCCACCCGCAACTGTGACGTCGTCGCCCTGCAGGAGGTCCGCGCGCCGCTCGCCAAGCTGCCGCTGGACGCGTTCGGCGACTACCACGTCGCCTATGAGCCCGGGCAGCTCGCCGGCCGCAACGGGGTGGCGGTCCTCACCCGGCAGCGGCCGCTCGCGGTGCGCACCTGGGACGCCGAGGTGCTGGTGCGCGCGCCCGGCGAGGAGCACCTGCACACGGAGCCCGCGCCGGACCGGGTGCCGCTCGCCCGCGGGCTCGGGCGGCACGCCCACGAGGGCCGGTATCTCGAGGTCGACCTGGCCGAGGCGCCCGTCACGGTCGCCAGCCTCTACCTGCCCAAGGGTGGCCTGCCCGCCCGGCTGCAGGTCCCGAACCGGATGCGGGAGGCGCCCGACGGCGGCGCGCGCTACGAGCGGAAGATGCGCTTCATGGCGGCGTTCGCGCGGCAGCTGTCGAGGACCCGCCGTGCCGCGCTGGCGAACGGTCGTGAGTTCCTGCTGATGGGCGACCTCAACGTGGCGCACACCAGGCTGGACGTGGCCGCCTGGCGGCGCAGCCAGACGTCGGAGGGCTTCCTGCCCGAGGAGCGCGAGTGGATCGACGCCCAGCTCTCACCGCGCACCCTCGTCGACGTGGTCCGCGCGGTGCACCCGGACGCAGAGGGTCCCTACTCCTGGTGGTCCTGGCTGGGACAGGCGTATGCACGTGACGCCGGCTGGCGCATCGACTATCACCTGGCCACCCCTCGGCTGGCACGCACCGTGGTGGCCGCGGAGGTCGACCGGGCGCACCACGGGGTGCGGCTCTCGGACCACGCCCCCGTGGTGGTCGACTATGCCTTCCCAGCCGGTCTGGCCACCAGCAGGTAGTCGCCGGCCAGGTCGTGCCAGGACCGGTCCCAGCAGACGAACACGTCCTGCGTCAGCCGCCCGACCTCGGCCAGGAGCCGCCCGACGTCCCACGCCAGGGGGGTGAAACGGGTGCCGGTGTCGATGTTGGCGACGTTGACGACGAGGTGGCCCTCCGGACCGAGCAGGCCGAGCGACTGCGCGAGGATGCCGCGCAGCTCCTCCAGGTAGCGCGGGTAGGAGGTCTCGGTGCCGGTGTAGCCGGCCAGCGGGTCCTCCGGGTGGTCGTCCGCGGCCATGTAGGGCGGCGAGGTGAGGACGAGGTCGAACGGACCCTCGACGAGAGCTCTGAGCCGCCGGGCATCGCCGCAGACCACCTGCGACCGTGGAGCGACCTCGCCACTCACCGCGCACCGTTCGGCCAGGAGCTCCACGCCGACAGCCGCCCGCCCCATCTCCTCCGCCACCCGCAGCGTCGTCCCGAAGCCGGCGAACGGGTCGAGCACCCGGTCTCCCGGTCGGGTCAGGTCCTCGAGCACGGCGCGCACGAGACCGCGCCCGAAATGCACGTCCTCATCCGCCCGGGGGTCGCGCTCAGCCACCACCTCGTCGTGGCTGACGAACACGTAGGGGCGCAACCGCATCCACGCAGCGTACGGGGCGGCGTCGGACACCGTCGACGCGCCGGAGACTCCTGGCCGGCAGCGGGATCAGCCCGGGCCAGGCTCTCGCTGCCCGGTCTCCCGCTGCCCGGTCTCCCGCTGCCCGGTCTCCCGCTGCCCGGTCTCCCGCTGCCCGGTCCTCACGTGGTCCACGCCCTCCTGGGTCGTCGAGCGGACCTCCTCGGCGGCCTGCCGCGCAGGCTCCCTGAGGTGCTCGCCCATCTCCTGGCCGACCTGCTTGACCTCCTCCTTGCCCTGCTCCATGAGGGGTTGCGCCTTCTCCTGGAGGGAGCGGGCCGCCTCACGCTCCTTCTCCGAGGCCGGCAGGAGCGAGCCGACGAGCCACCCGGCAGCCAGTGCGATCGCGCCGACCGCGAGGGGGTTGCCCCGGGTCTGGTCACGAGCCATCACGGGGATGTCCTGCACGGTCGTGGTCACGTGCCCCGCCTGGTCGGACATGGTGGTGCCGACGTCGTGGGCGGCCTCCTGCACCGTCGAGGCCAGGGCGTGCGCCCCGGTGCCCGCGGTCTGCTTCGTGTCCTCGGCGGCACCCATGAGGCGCTCCTTCCACCGGGACACCGTGCCCCGCACCCTGGCCTTCTGCCGGTCGGCCACGTTGCCCGGCGACACGGTCTCGCCCAGCTCGTTGACGTTGTGGGACAGCTCGCGACGTGTCGACTCGATCTGACGCCGCAGCTGGTCCGGGTCCTGGTGGGTGGTCATCGGGTCTCCTCTTTTCCTTTGAGTGCGTCGGGGATCCTCTTGGCGGTGCTCGTGGTCCGCGGCATCCCCCTGACTTCCTTGAGCCTGCTGCGGCCGAGTGCCGCCAGGACGGCGGCCGCCACGGCCCAGATCAGGGCGACGATCAGCGCCGACCAGCCGAGCCCGGTGCCGTCCCCGATCCACCACCAGAGGGCGAGGGAGAGGAACAACAGGACGAAGTGACCGGCGACGCCGGCACCGCCGAGCAGTCCAGCGCCCTTGCCGGCACGGGTCGTGGACTCACGCAGCTCCGCCTTGGCGAGCTCGGTCTCCTGGCGGATCAGCGTCGACAGGTTCTGCGAGATGTCGGAGACGATCTCCCCGACCGACGACAGGGGCCGGCCCTGGTCCGGGGTGCCCTGGGTCATCGCGGATCATCCCCGTAGACGGGGAACTCGTCGGGGTCGCGGTCGGGCGGTGCCGCCCGCCCGGAACCGGGAGCCGACGGGGCGATCCCACCCACCGGACCGGCTCCGATGCCGGACATCGGGCCCGGGTCGACCGGCCCGGCCCCGACCGGTGGCGCGGGGGTGGGTGACCCCACGCCAGCCGGACCGCCGACGGTCGCTGGCTGCGCGGCATACGGCCCGGGTGTCGGTTCGACGACCCCGGCGTAGCCGGACCGCTGGTCAGCCTCGTCGTCGGCCGTCAGCCCGCGGGTCAGTCGCCCGGCGAGCAGCCCGACGCCGGCGGCGACCGCGATGAACGTGCCGGGCCTGCGCCGGGCAAAACGCCTCACGTCGTCCAGGACGTCGCCCGGGCCGCGCTGCTCCAGCCAGTCGGCCAGACCCTGCGTGCGCTGGGACGCCTCCCGCACCAGACCACTCGCCTGGCTCGAGGAGTCCGTGCCGCCGTCGGCCATCGAGCTGAGCTCCTGGGAGAGCGAGCGCAGCCCCTCGGCGAGCCGCTGCTGCTGAGTGGCCGCCTGGCTGTTGATCTCGGAGGTGGTCTCGTGGAGCAGGTGCCGGGCCTGCTCGCTCACGGTCGAGGCGACGTTGCGCACCTCTTCCTGCGCGGTCTGGGCCACCTGCTCGCCGGACTCCTTGGCCTCGTGGGCGACCTGCTTGCCCTGGTCCGTGGCGCGGTCCGTCGTCTGCGGACCGACCGGTTGGTGGGGATGAGATGTGCCGGAGATTGTCATGGGTACTCCCTCGAGTAGTCCACGAGCACCGCTGACGCGGTCGTCCGAACTGCGTCGGGAGAGCCGAGCGCCGTCGTCGACCGGTGGTGCGGTGTCGTGCGCCGGAGGGTCCCCCGCTCAGCCGCGTGCGGGAGGAGTCGTCTCCGGTCCGTTCCGTGCCCGCTGGCTTGAGGCAGTTGCCAATTTGCCACCCGCTCCCGGCCGTGTCCTGCCGAATCGGTGGGTGCGTCGCCCCCGCGCCCTCACTACGCCGGGCGCACGGCCACCAGGTTCATCACCCGCTGCGAGAGCACCGTCTCGTCGTCCTGGTTGAGCAGCTCGCACCGGGTGACGAGCAGCCCGCGGTCCGGCTTGGACCGCGACAGCCTGGCCTCCAGCGTCTCGGTCCGCAGCCGGAGCGCGTCGCCGGGCCGCACCGGGCGCGGCCAGCGGACCTCATCGACCCCGGGAGACGCCAGCGACCCGCACCGCGTCACGTAGTGGTCGGCGTAGAGCCGCATGAACACGCCCATGGTCTGGATCCCGCTGGCGATGAGGCCGGTGAACGGGCCGGTCGCGGCCCACTGCGGGTCCGTGTGCATGAGCTGGGGGTCGTAGCGGACGGCGAACTCGACGATCTGGTCCTCGGAGAGCGTGATCGTGCCGTACTCGCGCACGTCGCCCACGGTGTAGTCCTCGAACCAGCGGTCGGTGGTCGGTGTCGGGAAGTCCTCCCGCAAGGGCTGGGTGCTGCTCCACGGATCTGTCGTCACCCAGGACATGGTGCCCGACCCGGGTGTCTTCCGCGCGCGCTCGGCCCCTGGGGGCAGGCTACTCAGCCGCGGCTGACGGTGACCGACGCCGGGCGGTCCCCGACGAAGGCCACGGTCACGCGGCCGCCGTCCACCGCATACGCGGCGTGGTCCGAGGACGCCTCAGCCGGCTCACCGAGCAGACCTGTCACGTCCTCGCGCGCCGCCGCAGCGATGTCCAGGCCTGTGATCAGCTCCGCCGGGCGGGGGTACGGGTAGTAGTCACCCTCCCGCTGCGCGAACACCGTGACGGTGTCGAGGGCCCCGTCCCGGAACCTCAGCAGGACCCCCTCCATGATGTTGGCGATGTCGATCCGGACCACACCGTCGTCCCCGGTGACGGGCGCGTCCTCGATGAAGTGCGGGTCCCTGGTCAGGATCGCGAACACCCTGCGGTCCCGGGTCCCGGCACCGAGCGCCGCCACGTGGCTGGTGATCTCACCGCTCAGCTCGACCATGCCGACCAACTCCTCCACTACCCGGTCTCCGGACGCCCATCCTGTCAGCCGTCCACGGGAGGTGAGTGACGGCATACCGGCCGGAGCCAGGGAGGGAGAGTTCCCTGTGGGAAACAAGAACTCCCGGCCAGATGCTCTGACCGGGAGTCTTCTCAATGTGCGCGAGGGGGGAGTTGAACCCCCACGCCCTTTCGGGCACACGGACCTGAACCGTGCGCGTCTGCCTATTCCGCCACTCGCGCGAGTGCCGAGCAAGATTAGCACGCGCTCACGGCAGATCCCGCATCGGTGCGGGCGTCACCAGACGGAACCTGCGCCGCCCCGCGCGCGTTGCCCCCAGCAACGTCCCGAGCAGCGCGCTTGCCGGGCGGAACGAGCTCACCCAAGTACGATCGAAGAGGCCACCGGCCCATCCGGCGCTGCGCGCTGGGCGGGCACCGACAGCGAAGGGAGTGTCATGGGAATCGTCGACCGCGTCGAGCGCGGGCTGGAGCGAGCGATCAAGGCGCCGTTCGCCAAGGTGTTCAAGGCAGAGGTCCAGCCCGTGGAGATCGCCGCGGCGATGCGGGGGGCGATGGACGAGCGGGCGGCCGTCCTCGGACCGGGCCGGACCATGGTGCCCAACGTGTTCACCGTCGAGCTGGCCACCACCGACTTCGAGCGCCTCTCCTCCTACGACACCGCGCTGACCGACGAGCTGGTGGCCGCCGCGGAGGACCACGCCGATGCGCAGCGCTACACCCCGGCGGGCACCGTCGAGGTGCGCCTCATCTCCGACGACGAGCTGGAGACCGGCATCTTCCGTGTCCGCCCGGCCAGCAAGAACTCCCGTCGACAGGGCCAGCGCCCACCGCAGCAGGCACCCCGCCAGCATGGTCGGGACAACCGCGGCGGTATGCCGCCCGGCCAGGTCCGCCCGCCGGCTCGGCAGGGCGGGGGTCCGGAGGACCGCGACGCGGCCTACCGGCCGCAGGGGCAGCCGTCTCAGCGCCCTCCGGCGGCTGCCGGCGGTCCCCGCCAGGCCCCTCCCGGTGTCGGTGCGGCCGCGGCCGTCGCCGCCCGGGCCGGTCAGCGCGACGCCAGCGGTCCGGCATACGCCCCTCCGGGGAGCCGGGGCCCCAGCACCCGGGAGTTCCCCGCCTCGCCCGGCCGGTCCCAGCGACCGGTGAGCGGCCGGGGCCCGCGACCCTGGCTCGACGTCAACGGCCGCGGGCACAGCCTGACCGCCGCCGTCACGGTCCTGGGGCGCGACGCCTCCGCCGACCTGGTGATCGACGACCCGGGCGTCTCCCGGCGCCACGCCGAGATCCGGATCACCCACGACGGGCCGCACCAGCAGGTCATCGTCCGCGACCTCGGCTCGACCAACGGCTCCTATCTCAACGGCGACCAGGTCGGCACCGAGCAGCTCAGTGAGGGCGACCGGCTGACGGTCGGGTCCACCACGCTCATCTTCCACGCGGAAGGCGGGCGATGAGCGAGCTGACCCTCAACATCATCCGGCTGGGGATCCTGGCGCTGCTGTGGGCCTTCGTGTTCAGCGTCGTGGGGGCGTTGCGTGGTGACCTCTACGGCACCCGGGTGCTGACCCGCAGCGGAGGACGCCCCGAGCGCGGGGCGGGCCGGGCACCGAGGGCCGCCCGTCGCGGTCCGCAGACGCTGGCCGTGGTCGCGGGGAGCCTCCGTGGCACGACCGTCCCCCTCAACGAGGCCGGCCTGCTCATCGGGCGCAACCCCGAGTGCTCCCTGGTGCTGACCGACGACTACGCCTCGGGACGCCACCTGCGCCTCTACCTCGGGCCCGACGGCGTCTGGTACGCCGACGACCTGGACTCCACCAACGGCACCTTCATCAACAACCAGCGCATCGGGACCGGCCACCGGCTCGAGGTCGGCACCCAGATCCGGATCGGCCAGACCGTCCTCGAGCTGCAGCGGTAGTCGTCATGTCGGTCGCGCTGCGCTATGCCGCCCGCTCCCACCTGGGCCTGGGCACCAAGAGCCGGAACGAGGACTCGGCGTATGCCGGGCCCGAGCTGCTCGTGCTCTGCGACGGCATGGGCGGTCACGCGGCCGGCGACGTCGCCAGCTCCCTGGTGGTCGGCGAGCTCGTCCACCTGGACGGTGAGAGCCACGGCGCGGACGACATGACCAGCGTCCTCGAGCGGGAGATGATCGGCGCCAACGACCGGCTGGCCGAGGTCGCCGAGGAGTCGCAGGCCACCGAGGGCATGGGCACCACCTGCATCGCGATGATGCGGTCCGGGTCCAAGCTGGCCGTCGCCAACATCGGCGACTCCCGCGCCTACCTGCGCCGCGGCACCCGCATCACCCAGATCACCAAGGACCACTCCTTCGTGCAGCAGCTGCTCGACGAGGGACGGATCTCCGAGGAGGAGGCGCTGCACCACCCGCAGCGCTCCCTGGTGACCCGGGTCTTCACCGGCCGGCCCGACGACCGGCCCGACCTGTCCATGCGTGAGCTGCGCGTGGGGGACCGGCTCCTGCTGACCTCCGACGGCCTCACCGACTATGTCGCCGAGTCCACGGTCGCGGACCTGCTGCGCAGCGACGAGCCCGCGGGCAAGGTCGCTGACCAGCTGATCGCGATCTCCCTGCGCGCCTCGGCCCGTGACAACGTCACGGTCATCGTCGCCGACGTCGTCGAGCCCGGCGAGGGCACCACCGAGCCGCAGGTCGTCGGCGCCGCCAGCGAGCGCCGCGGCACCCAGCTGCTCGCGCCACAGACTCCCGCCGAGAAGGCCGCGGCCCTGTCGCGGACCGTCCACGGCACCGACCCCGGCCCGGAGCTGGCCGAGGAGACCGGCCACGGAGGGCTGGCGACCTGGCTGCGGCGCGGCCTGGTCCGCCTGGCGATCCTGGCGGTGGTCGCGGTCGGCGCGTGGGCGACCTACGACTGGTCCCAGCGCCAGTACTACGTCGGCGAGGCCAACGGCCACGTCACGATCTTCCGCGGTGTCAGCCAGGACCTCGGCCCGCTCGTCCTCTCCGAGCCGGAGGAGGAGACCGACATCGACCTGGAGACCCTGCCCAGCCACTACCGCAACCGGGTGATCAACACCCTCACCGCCGACGACCGCGAGGACGCCGAGTCCATCGTCGCCGAGCTGCGCGGGCTGGCCCTGCCGCGGTGCGAGGACGTGCTGGAGGTCCCTGCCCTGCCGCTGCCCGGGGACGGGTCCCGCACCACCGGCCCGGACGACGCCGGGGCGACGGCCGGCCCCGACGACGCGCAGGCCACCACGGCAGGGCCGGACCGCGCGGGCGCCACCGCGGGTCCCGATGACGCGGCGGTCACCTCCGGCGAACCCGACGACGCTGCCACTACCACCGCCCCGGGCGGGCAGCGGCTCCCGGCCCCCGTGGACTGTGTGCCGTGACCACGATCACCACCTTCCGGCCGCGCACGGGGCGGACGACCGAGCTGATCCTGCTCGTGTTCGCCATCGGCATCGTCATGCTGGCCTACGTCAACGTGGGGCTGGCCGTGCGCGGGGAGGTCCCCGCCAACCTGCTGACGACCGGCGGCATCTTCCTGGCCGTCACGGTCGGGTTCCACCTGGTGCTGCGCTGGCGGGCCAGGTATGCCGACCCGCTCCTTCTGCCCATCGCCACCCTGCTCAACGGGCTGGGTCTGGTGATGATCCTGCGTCTGGACTACGCCGCCGGGCGGGAGATGGGCAGCCTCGTGGCCGGGCGGCAGGTCATGTGGAGCGCGCTGGGCATCATCCTGGCCGCCGTCGTGCTCTTCGTCATCCGCGACCACCGGGTGCTGCGGCGCTACACCTACATCGCGATGGTCGCCGGCTTCGTCCTGCTGCTGATGCCGATGCTGCCGCTGATCGGCCACGAGGAGAACGGCTCGCGGCTGTGGATCCGGATCGCCGGGTTCAGTTTCCAGCCAGGTGAGGTTGCCAAGATCGCGCTCACTGTGTTCTTTGCCGGCTACCTGGTCGCCACGCGCGACGCGCTCTCCCTCGTCGGGCGCCGCTTCCTGGGGCTGCAGCTGCCCCGCGGCCGTGACCTCGGCCCGATCCTGGCCGCCTGGGGACTGTCCATCATGATCCTGGTCGCGCAGCGCGACCTGGGCTCCTCGCTGCTCTTCTTCGGCCTGTTCGTCGCGATGCTCTACGTCGCGACCGAGCGGGTGAGCTGGATCATCATCGGCCTCTCGCTCTTCTGCGCCGGTGCCTACGTGGCCTTCCGGCTGTTCGCCCACGTGCAGACCCGCGTCAACCTCTGGCTCGACCCGTTCGACCCGACGGCCTCCTCCGACCAGGTCGCCAAGGGCCTGATGGGGATGGGTCACGGCGGGCTCTTCGGCACGGGGCTCGGCGAGGGCTTCCCGCACCTGACCTACTTCGCCAACAGCGACTACATCTTCGCCAGCTTCGCCGAGGAGCTCGGGCTGATCGGTGTCTTCGCGATGCTCATGCTCTACGCGCTGCTCGTCGAGCGCGGTCTGCGCACCGCCATCGGCGCCCGCGAGGGCTTCGGCAAGCTCCTCGCGGCGGGCCTGGCGTTCTCGATCGGGCTGCAGATCTTCGTGGTCGTCGGCGGCCTGACCCGGGTGATCCCGTTGACCGGCCTGACCACCCCGTTCCTGTCGGCCGGCGGCTCGTCCCTCATCGCCAACTGGATCATCGTCGCCCTGCTGCTGCGGATCAGCGACCACGCGCGCCGGCCCGTCGCCGAGCGGGTCACCGACGAGGTGCAGCCCGCGGTGGGCGCGACGGCACCGCAACCGGGAGGTGGCCGGTGAACTCCCCCATCCGCAAGCTGGCCGTGGTCGTCTCCCTGATGTTCGCCGCGCTGCTGGTCGCCACGACCTGGATCCAGTTCTTCCAGGCCGAGACCCTGCGCGAGACCGCCGGCAACCGGAGGACCCTGCTGCAGGAGTACGGTCGCGACCGCGGCGCCATCCTGGTCCAGGGCACCCCGATCGCGGAGTCGGAGCCGACAGACAACGACCTGCGGTGGATCCGCACCTACAGCCAGGGTCGGCGCTACGCGCACGTCTCGGGCTACTACTCCTTCACCTACGGCGCCGGGCTCGGGCTGGAGCGCTCCGCCAACGCCCTGCTCGCCGGGTCGGACAGCTCCCTGTTCTACCGCCGCCTGCCCGACCTGCTGACCGGTCGGGAGCCCACCGGCGCCACCCTCGAGCTGACCATCGACCCCACCATCCAGCAGGCCGCGGACGAGGCGCTCGGTGACCGGCGCGGCGCGGTCGTGGCCCTCGACCCCTCCACCGGCGCCATCCTGGCCATGGTCAGCCACCCGACCTACGACCCGAACCGTCTGGCCTCGCACAACCTGAGCGCCGTCCAGGAGTCCTACGAGGAGCTCGCTGCGGACGACTCCCGGCCGATGACCAACCGAGCGATCGCCGGCGACCTCTACCCTCCCGGCTCGGTGTTCAAGCTGGTCGTTGCCGCCACCGCTCTCGAGTCCAACCAGTTCGACCCGGACTCCGAGCTGCCGTCCCCGCTGCGCTACACCCTGCCGGGCACGGAGACGTCCATCCCCAACTTCGGCGGCTCCTCGTGCAGCGGTGGTGACACCACGACGCTGTTCGACTCCGTGCGGGTGTCCTGCAACACCTCGTTCGCGTGGCTCGCCGGTGAGCTCGGCGCCGAGGCCCTCAACGCGCAGGCCGAGGAGTTCGGCTTCGGACAGTCCCTGCAGGTGCCCCTGCCGGTGACCCCGAGCAGCTACCCGGTCGGTGCCGACGACGCCCAGGTCGGCCTCACCGGCATCGGGCAGTATGACGTGCGCGTCACCCCCCTGCAGGTCGCCATGGTGTCCGCGGGCATCGCCAACAACGGACAGGTGATGACCCCCTACCTCATCGAGACCGTGCGCGACAAGGACCTCTCCGAGATCGACACCACCACGGCGCAGGAGTTCAACGACGCGATCAGCGAGTCCACGGCCGAGGAGCTGACCGAGATGATGGTCGCGGTCGTCGAGGACGGGTCGGGCTACCGCGCAGCGGTTCCCGGTGTGCAGGTCGCCGGCAAGACCGGGACCGCGGAGTACGGCTCCAGCGGCGCCGCGCACGCATGGTTCACTGGATTCGCGCCCGCGGACGACCCGCAGATCGCGGTGGCCGTGGTCGTGGAGAGCGCGACCGATGACTGGACCGGTGAGACCGGCGGCGTCGTCGCGGCACCGATCGCCCGGGCCGTCCTGGAGTCAGGAGTGAACCGATGAGCGAGGAGCAGCTGGTCCTCGGAGGACGCTACGAGGTCGGTGAGCTGATCGGCCGCGGCGGGATGGCCGAGGTGCACAAGGGCCACGACCTGCGGCTCGGGCGCACGGTCGCCATCAAGATCCTGCGGACCGACCTGGCGCGCGACACCTCCTTCCTGGCACGGTTCCGCCGGGAGGCGCAGTCGGCGGCCGGGTTGAACCACCCCTCCATCGTCGCCGTCTACGACTCGGGCGAGCAGGAGATGCGCGAGAGCGGCGGCGCCCCGGTGTCAGTGCCCTACATCGTGATGGAGCTGGTCGAGGGCCACACCCTGCGCGAGATCCTCAACACCGAGAAGGTGCTGGACCCAGACGAGGCGGCCCGGGTGACCGCCGCCGTGCTGTCGGCGCTGGCCTACTCGCACGAGCGGGGTCTGGTGCACCGCGACATCAAACCGGCGAACGTCATGGTGACCCGGGGCGGTGCCATCAAGGTGATGGACTTCGGCATCGCCCGCGCGCTGGCGGACACCGCCGCCACGATGACCCAGACCCAGTCGGTGCTGGGCACCGCCCGCTACCTGTCGCCGGAGCAGGCCCAGGGCGAGGACGTCGACGCCCGCTCCGACCTCTACTCCACCGGGTGCCTGCTCTATGAGCTGCTGACCGGCCGCACCCCGTTCATCGGCGACCCGGTGTCGCTGGTCTACCAGCACCTGGGTGAGCAGGCCAAGGCACCGTCCGACTACCAGCACGACCTGTCCGAGGCGCTCGACGCCATCACGCTGCACGCCCTGCGCAAGGGACCCCACGAGCGCTACCAGGACGCCGCGGAGTTCCGCCACGATCTGCTCGCGGCCCGCGCCGGCGACCCGATCAGCCCCGCGGCCCTCGCGTCCCTGGTCGCCGTGTCGGGGTCCGCCGCCGCTCTCGGCGGTGGAGTCGCCTCGAGCGCCGGCTTCGAGACCGAGCCGCACCCGGCACCGGGGATGGTCACCTCCCAGGGCCGGCCAGGGGGGCAACCACCTCCCCGACCGGCACCGATCCTGCCGCTGGACGACCCGGCATACGACGACGGCTATGAGCGCACCGACGAGATCCCGGTGCGCGAGCAACGGCACGCCGGCGGCTGGCTGGTGCTGACCGTGCTCGCGCTCCTGGCCCTGGCCGGCATCGGCTGGGTGGTCTACCAGACCCTGGGCCCCGGTGAGCAGGAGCAGACCGTGATGGTGTCGGTGCCGCACGTCATCGGGCAGACCGAGGCGGACGCCGAGCGCATCATCGAGGACGCCAACCTGCGGCTGGCCGAGCCCCAGCTCGTCTCCGACGCGCAGGCCGCGGGCACGGTCATCGACCAGGACCCGGTCGCGAACCGGCAGGTCGAGGAGTTCAGCGAGGTGACGCTGACCATCTCCAGCGGGCCGGACTCGATCACCGTCCCCAACGTGTCCGGTGCCGACGAGAGCTCGGCGCGCGCGCAGATCGAGGGCGTCGGACTGACCGTCGCGGACGAGGTCGAGGAGGAGGACAACCCGGCCTTCGACAAGGGGATCGTCATCAGCACCGACCCCGAGGCGGGGAACGACCAACCGCGGGATGACCCCGTGACGCTCATCGTGGCCAGCGGCATGACCGAGATGCCCGACGTGGAGGGCAAGGACCAGTTCGACGCGATGGTCGACCTGCAGAAGGCCCGGCTCAACACCAACGTCACCCGGGAGACCGAGGAGCGCAGTGACGTCGAGGAGGGCACCGTCCTGAGCCAGTCCATCGAGGCCGGAACCATCGTCGACTACGACGAGGAGATCACGCTCGTCATCGCGACCGCACCGCCGGAGATCATCACGCAGACCGAGACGGTCACGGCCACGACCACGCCGACGGACGACCCCACCGAGACGGACGACCCGACGGAGACGGACGACCCCACGGAGACCGACGACCCCACGGAGACCGACGACCCGAGCCTGCCCCCCGGCGGGGTCCCCGGGCCGCCGAAGCCCACGGGACCGCCCACGGACAACCCGCCCGACCCACCAGACGAGGGCGCGGCGCCCACGACGCGCCCCTGACCGACCACCCCACCCCCATCCCGACCGGGCGCACCGTGACCCGAGATCCGGGCCCACCGAGCGCACGGCGGACCGCAGACCCGCTCACCGTCGCTCGAGCGGGCCCTCCTCGGTCGGCTCCGGGCGGGGGGTCACCAGCTGGGCGTGCTGGGGGCGGACACCACCGGTGAACGCCGGCAGCTCGAACGTGTCGGCGCCGCTGACCTGGTAGCCGAGGCCGAGGATGTCCGCCCACGCGCGGTAGTTGCTCACGGTGGGGTCATCCTCCAGGGCCTGCAGCAGCGCGTCGCGGTCACCGACCGCGGTGATCGTGTAGGGCGGGGAGTAGACACGGCCCTGGAGGTAGAGCGTGTTGCCGACGCACCGCACGGCGCTGGTGGAGATGATCCGCTGGTCCTGCACCATCATCGCCTCGGCGCCACCAGCCCAGAGGGCGTTGATGACGGCCTGGACGTCCTGCTGGTGGACCACGACGTCGTCGACCGTGTAGCCCTCGGGCAGCGTCTCCAGGGTGTAGCCCGCGTCATCGAGCGCCACCTGGACGCCCGGCCCTTCCACCGCGACGGTCCCCACCGCGGCGGCCAGCTCGTCGGCGGCGGCGTTGGCGGGCAGGCGACCGGTGGCACTCAGCTCGTCGACCTGGGTCTGCAGCTCAGTAGCCTGCTGGGCGAGCTCGGCGACCTGCTCGTTGCGCTCGGTGATCAGCGCCGGGAGGCTCTCCGGCTGCGACTCGGCCGGGTGGTCCTCCGCCAGGGCGGCGGACGTGCCGAACAGCAGCCCCGCCCCCAGAGCCATCACCGGGACGAGGGCACGCCAGGGGCTACGGCCCGTGGTCTCCTGCTCGCTCACTGGTCTACCTTCCTTCTGTCGGTGGGTTCGGATCTCCTGCTGATGCACCCCTGGTCCCCACCGGGCCACCGCCAAGTTCGCTCGACCTTTGAGGTCCACCATGAGTTCTGCGGGGTCCGGTGGCCCAGGACGCCCAGACCGGCTACAGGGCTGTGCGCCGGAGAGCGCCGATCAGTGAGCGACCGGCTGCGGGGTCCCGGGACCACCGGGTGGCTTCCCACTGCTCCAACAGTTAGGAAACCAAGATGAGTGTCACCCCGATCGATGGATCCGCGCGAATCTGCGCAGGCCTGGACTGGGCCAAGGACGACCACGCCGTCTGCATCATCGACGCCGATGGGCAGGTGCTGGACCGGTTCATGGTCACCCACACCGCCGCCGGCCTCAAACACCTGATCGCCCGCCTGCTGAAGGCCGGTGTGCTCGAGATCGGTATCGAACGCGGCGACGGGCCGGTCGTCGAGGCACTGCTCGCCGCAGACCTGGTCGTGCTGGTGATCGCCCCGAACCAGGTCAAGAACCTGCGCTCCCGGTATGGGTCGGCCGGCAACAAGGACGACCGGTTCGACGCCTACGTCCTGGCCGACGTGGTCCGCACCGACCGGCGCCGCCTCACACCGCTGACCCGCTCCACCCCCGGAACCATCGCCATGCGCTCCACCGTGCGCGCGCGTCGGGACCTGGTCGAGCACCGGGTCGCTGCCGCCAACCAGCTGCGGGCGCACCTGCAGATCGTGTTCCCCGGCATCGTGGGCCTGTTCGCCGCGCTGGACTCGGCGATCAGCCTGACCTTCCTGGAACGGTTCACCACCCAAGCAAGAGCCGACTGGCTCACCCCTGCCCGGCTTGGTACCTGGCTGGGCAAGCAGGGCTACCCCGGCAGGGTTGCCCCCGAGGTGCTGCACACCCGGCTGCTGGCCGCGCCGCGTGGCACCACCAGCACCGACGCTCAAGCACACGCCGCGGTCACCCTGGCGTTCGTGGCCACGCTGCGAAGCCTCAACGTCAGATCGAGGTCCTGGCCGACTCGATCGCCGACCAGCTCGAGGTCCACCCCGACGCGCACATCCTGACGTCGCTGCCCCGTGCCGGCACCGTGCGCGCCGCCCGCCTGCTCGCCGAGATCGGCGACGCACGCGGCAGGTTCCCCACCGCCGACTCCCTTGCCTGCTTGGCCGGTGTCGCTCCCTCGACCCGCCAATCCGGCAAGGTCAAGGCCGTCACCTTCCGATGGTCCGCAGACAAGGAACTGCGTGACGCACTGTGTGACTTCGCCGGAGACTCCCGCCACGCCAACCCCTGGGCCGCCGACCTCTATGCCCAGGCCATAGCCCGCGGCCACGACCACCCCCACGCCGTGCGCATCCTCGGACGAGCCTGGGCCAACATCATCTGGCGCTGCTGGCAAGACGGCGTCGCCTACGACCCCAACCGCCACAACGCCCTCCAACGCATCCTCAACAAAACCACCGCCATGGCCTCCTAGAACCCGGAGGGTTGACACAGGGCAACTCATGGCTGCCCCTCGTCGACGTGTTGCCGTTCCAGCCTAACTGCGTGCCCACGTATCCTGTGGGCACAGCGACCGGCTCAACCTCCGGTCGCGGAACCGGGCGGCGGCGAAGTCGCCCTGTCCACCCAGCGAAGGAGTAGTCGCCGTGCCGAAGTCCAAGGGCCGCGCCAACAAGAAGCCCCGTCAGGAGCGACCCGTCGACGTCGCCGCTCCGCCGCAGGTCAACCCGCCGTGGTTCGTGCCGGTGATGTGCGGGCTGATGATCTTCGGTGTGCTGTGGGTGACCACCTTCTACGTCACCAGTGGTGACTGGCCGCTGAAGATCGGCTACTGGAACCTGGTCATCGGCCTCGGCTCGATCATGGCCGGGTTCTTCATGGCCACGAAGTGGCGCTGACGGACAGTTATCCACCAGTTATCCACAGGATGGGGATAACTACACCCGTGTGATTCTCTCCTGTGTGGAGGGAACGGAGCCGGTATGCCGCGGGGCCGGCTGGGTCCGGCCCCTCACCAGTAGTACTGCAGCAGGAGCGCGTTCTCGACGCTCTGGATCCGCCAGAGCGATGCCGCAGCGAGGAGCAGGAGCACTCCGAGGGCTGCCGGCCAGAACCACCGCCGCCGCGCGGCGTTCTCGACAGCGGTCCTGCCCCCGGGGGCGGTCAGGGCCAGGATGAGGGCGAGGACACCACCGGTGACTGCACCCCCGAGGTGGGCCTGCCAGGCGATGTTGGGGAGCACGAAACCGAGCACGGTGTTGATCGCGAGCACCACGACGATGCCGCCGGTCTCCCGGCCGAGGTGCCGGTTGAGCACGAGGGTCGCGGCGAACAGGCCGAACACCGCACCCGAGGCGCCCACCGTGGGCGTGGTCCACCCGGAGGCCTCACCCAACCGCTGGGGCAGCTGCGCCAGCAGCAGGAACCCGACGGACCCGCCGATCGCGCTGATCACGAAGAGCACGAGGAACTTGAGCCGCCCCAGGAGCGGCTCGAGGTACTGCCCGGTGATCCAGAGCGCGAACATGTTGAACAGGATGTGCATGAACCCGCTGGGAGAGTGGGCGAACGCGGCCGTCAGGAAGCGCCACGGCTCGGTCTCGGCCAACAGGGGCACGAACATCAGCTCGAGGGTGACGCGGTCGTCCACCAGCTGGCCGACGTAGACGAGCGCGCAGACCGCGATCAGCGTCATCGTGACGAGCGGCCTCCCGCCCCGCGTCGGCGCACCGAACCGTGAGGTCGGCTGCCGGACCGTCCGGGCCTGGTCCCGCACGCAGTCGACGCACTGGATGCCGACGGCCGCCGGCCGCTGGCACTCCGGGCAGACCGGCCGGCCACAGCGCTGACAGCTGACGTAGGACGTGCGGTCCGGATGGCGGGGACAGACCGGCGGGGCGGGGGCCGTCATCGGAGGGGCCTCACTGGGAGACGGTGACCTTCTCGATCACGACGGGCTCGACGGGCTTGTCGCTGCGGCCGGTCTGGACCGTGGCGATCGCGTCCACCACGGCCTTGCTCTCCGCGTCAGCGACCTCGCCGAAGATGGTGTGCTTGCCCATCAGGTGCGGGGTCGGGCCGACGGTGATGAAGAACTGGGAGCCGTTGGTGCCCTTGCCCATCCGCTTGCCCGCGTTGGCCATCGCCAGGACGTAGGGCTCGTTGAAGTTCTTGTCGGGGTGGATCTCGTCGTCGAAGGTGTAGCCCGGGCCACCGAAACCCTCGCCCAGCGGGCACCCGCCCTGGATCATGAAGCCGGGGATGACCCGGTGGAAGGTCAGGCCGTCGAAGAACGGCTGCGGGTTGGTGCGCCCGGCGTCGTCCTTGTAGTCCTGCTCGCCGGACGCCAGCCCGACGAAGTTCTGGACCGTCTTGGGGGCGTGGTCGGGGAAGAGGGTGATGTTGATGTCACCCTTGGAGGTCTGCAACGTCACGTTCATGTCCACATCCTCGCACGCGGGCGCGCGCAGAACTGCCGCCGTCAGCGTCGGTGCACCACCCGCTGTCCGCAGACGGCGACGGAGGGTTGGGTCGCAGCAACAGGGTCGGACAGCGGATCGCCGTCGACAAGGATGAGGTCGGCGGGCGCGCCAGGCGAGATCCGTCCACCGCTGATCCCGAAGGCGTCAGCGGCACGGGACGTTGCCGCCCTGAGCACCTCGACCGGCGACATTCCGCAGGCATGCAACGCAGCCAGCTCCGCACCCAGACTGGGGTGGGGCATGCCCGGGGAGCCCGCGTCCGTGCCGGCGATGACAGGGACGCCCGCCTCCAGGGCCATCCGGACCGCCTCACCGTGGGCCTGCACCACATCGGCGGCCTTGGCTGCAGCGTAGGCCGGACCGCCACCCTCGGCGAGAGAGCGATAGACCGCAAGGGTCGGGCACAGCACCGTGCCGTTGGCAGCCATCATGGCGGCGGTCTCCTCCGTCAGGTAGACGCCGTGCTCGATGATGTCGATCCCCGCCCCGACCGCGTTGCTGATGCCCTCGGCACCGAGCGCGTGGGCGGCCACCCTGACGCCCCGCCGGTGCGCCTCGCTGGCCATGGCCGTGAGCTCCTCCGGCGTGAGCTCGCTGGCACCGACAACCTCCCCCTCGGCGCGCCCGTAGACGCCACCTGTCGCCGCGGTCTTGACCAGCGCAGCCCCGAGGAAGACCTGCTCGCGCACCCCACGGATGACAGCGTCCACGCCGTCACAGGCATTCACCCAGAACGGGTCATGACCGCCTGTCATCGCAACAGTGCGCCCCGCGGCGAGGATCCGAGGTCCCTCGATGTGTCCCTGGGTCACCGCACGGGAGACGGCGATGGCGATGTCCCAGTTGCTGCCCAGGTCAGCCACCGTGGTGACCCCGCCCAACAGCTGCGCCCGGGCATTGGCGGCAGCGCGGATGGCAGTGACCTGCTCACCGTCCCGCTCCACGATGTCGGCCGGGTCGGAGCCACCGCTCCAGACGAGGTGCACATGACCGTCGATGAGGCCCGGTAGGAGCGTCGAGCCCTCGGCCTCGATCACCTGGTCGTCGGGCATCGGACGTACCGAGCCGGCCGGTTCTACGGAGCGCACCATGCCGTCCGCACACACCACATCGGCGGTGCGCAGGTCGGGGGACTCTCCGTCCCAGGTGCTGGCACGTCGGAGGATGAGAGCCATCACCCAGCGCCGTGTCCGCGATCCATCACGACACTGCCACCCTGCACCACCATCCGCAGGTGCCGCTCCGGCTCCGCGAGTACCGTGGCGTCCTGCAGTGGGTCGCCGTCCACCACCAGGATGTCGCCGATCGCCCCCTCCGCGATGACACCGAGTTCGCCCTCCCGGCCGAGCAGTTGGGCCCCGACAGTCGTCGCGGACCCCAGGATGTCGGCGGCGGGCTGCACCTGGGCACGGATGCGGAACTCCTCGCTCTGGTGCGGCTGCATGCTCCCGAGCAGGTCGGTGCCGAAGGCGATCCGGACGTTTCCCTTTGCTGCCCGGTCCAGGGCATGCAGGCCTGCCTCGAGGACGTCAGAGACCTTGGCCTGGCTGGCCGGGGGCAGTCCGGCAGCCGCCCCGTCGACGTGCAGGCGCTCGTAGGTCACCAGCGTCGGCACCAGGAAGGCCTCGTGCTCCACAAAGAGCCGGACGCTCTCGTCGTCAATCAGGTTGCCGTGCTCGATGCAGCGCACCCCGAGCTCCAGTCCGCGGTTGACCGCGCGAGCGGTGTACGCGTGCCCCGTCACATAGCGGTTGGCGTTGCTGGCCTCCTCGACCGCTGCCCGGACCTCATCCGCGGAGAACTGCAGGGAGTCGACCCGGTCGGTGGGGGAGGCCACGCCACCGGAGAGCATCAGCTTGATGTGGTGCGCCCCCGTGCGTAGCTGGTCGCGGCTGGCGCGACGTACATCGTCCACGCCGTCAACCACCGTGCCGATGTTCGGGCAGCACGTGTGATCACCTACGAGAGCCTGTCTGCCGGGACCTCGTAGGTCGGCGTGGCCTCCGGTCGGGGACAGGGCCTTGCCTCCGAAGTGGACCCTGGGCCCGGCCCACAGCCTCTCCTCGACGGCAGCGGCAATGCCGAAGTCCGCGCCCCCGACATCGCGCACACTCGTGAAGCCGCGGTGCAGCATGCCGCGCAGGATGTTGCTGGTCCTCGCCGCCACGTAGTAGGCGGAGTCCTCCGCCTGACTGCCGAGGTCGGCGCTTCCCGCGGTGACGTGCACATGGGCGTCGATGAGCCCGGGCACCAGGTGCAGTCCCGAGGCATCGAGCACGGTCGCGGATGCCGGGGCGGTCAGGCCGACCCCCACCTCGACGATCCGCCCGTCGACGATCAGGACATCGTTGGGGCGTGCTTCCTGGGCATCCACGTCACACACCGAGCCGTGGCGGAGGAGCAGGGACTGCTGGGTCATGGGCACCTTCCTCGAAGAGACTGACGACATCGTGACAGGACCACGCGCAATCAGCAACAACTGTTGCAGAATGGCGGAGTGAGCGCATCTGAGCAGCTGCCGGAGTGGGTCCGCACTCGACTGGAGGGCCGCACGGCGGGACGTGGGACCGCGAAGGTGCTGCGTGCCCTGGGGACACACCCGCGTCAGATGTCCTTCGCCAGCACGGCCGAGGCGGCAGCCCTCGCGGAGGTGAACGCCGCGACCGTGGTGCGGGCCGCCCAGCTCCTCGGTTACACCGGATGGCCCGCCCTGCGCTCGGAGATCCGTTCCCGCTACCTGTCGGGCCTGTCGGCCTCCGAGGTGCTCACCGAGCACACCTCGAGCAGCGACGGGCCGGCCTGGGCGACACTGCGTCGCGACCTGCACAACCTGCAGGACCTCTCCCTCACCCTCGACGAGAACCAGATCGCGCGCGTGGCGCGAACGATCTTCGATGCCCGCGTCACACTCGTCCTCGGCTCCGGCAGCTTTGCTGCGCCTGGTCTGCAGCTCTCCCACCTGGCACAGACCATCGGCCACGACGTCCGCCTCCATCGGGCGGGAGGCACCACCTTGTTCAACGCCGTGTCCCTGCTCCGCGAGGGTGACTGCCTCGTGGTCTTCCACCTGTGGCGGAGCCCGTGGCAGATCATCAACGCGATGCAGGCCGCAGCTCCGGGCGTGCGGATCGTGCTGGTGAGTGACCAGGCGCGGGAGGATCTCGTGGCACTTGCCGACGAGCTGGTGCCGGTGCCGAGCGAGGGAGCCAGCATGTTCCCGTCTCTGGTGGCATCCACCACCATCGTTCAGGCGACCATCGCCGCCCTGGTGGCCATCGACCGCTCTGCAGCCATGGCTGCGAGCGATCGCGCGGAGCGCCTCTGGACCCGGTATGGGGTGTTTCCCGAACAGGATGCAGGTTTGCAATGACTATTGCACTTATGTGAACTTCGCGATTCGATGGACCCCAGCCGGTTCTGCTCCGGCCAGAGAGAACACCCACTGACGGAGGTCCGGATGCAAACCGTTCACGTGACGATCCTGGTGCTCTACCTACTGCTGATGGTCGGCATCGGCGCCTGGTTCAGCCGGTCCCGGGTGGTGTCCACCGCCGACGACTACGTCTTTGCCGGACGGAATCTGCCACGACCGGTGATGATCGGCACCCTGCTGGCCACCTGGGTAGGTTCGGGCACGATCATCGGTGGAGCAAGCTTTGCCTACACCTACGGACCGCTGGCGTCGATCTTCTTCCTGGCGGGGACGCCGGTCGGGATCGTGGTCCTCTATTACCTCGCCAAGCGGATCCGTCGGCACTCGACCTTCACCGTGCCCGAACTGCTCGAGCGCCGCTACGGCCTCAGCGTCCGCATCATCGCGGCTCTGATCACCCTGCTCGCCTACACCGGCATCACGGCCTACCAGTTCACCGGCGGCGGCTACATCATCAGTGTCATCACGCCGCTCTCACCGGAGGCCGGCGCGATCGTCGTCGCGATCCTCGTGACATTCCTCGCCTTCGGCGGGGGTCTCAAGTCGGTCGCGTGGAGTGACTTTGTCTCGGCCCTGGTCATCGTGGTGAGCCTGGTTGCGGCGCTGCCACTGATCCTGGGTTGGGAGATCGGCGGCATGAGCGAGTTCTGGAGCGGTATGCCGCAGGCGCATCGCAGCCTCAGCGGCGGACTGACGCCGATCCAGCTGCTGGGCTACTTCCTGCCGCTGTTCCTGCTGATCCTGGCGGACCAGAACATGTACCAGCGTCTGGGCGCCTCTCGCGACGAGGCCGAGGCCCGCAGGTCAACGGCGGGCTTCTTCTTCTCCAGCTTCCTGGTCACGGTGCCTGTGGCGCTCCTCGGCTCGGCCGCAATCATCCTGATGCCGGACATCACCCCGGACACCGCCATCCTGTCCCTGGCGAGTGAGGGCTACCTCCCGACGGTTCTCGGCGGGCTGCTCCTCGCCGGAGCCCTGGCGTTCATCATCACCACCGGCTCCTCGTTCCAGCTGTCCGGCGCCGGCAACATCGTCTACGACGTGGCGCAGCGGATGCTCGGCGTGCAGATGGATGACCGCAAACGCCTGTGGGTGCACCGCCTGTCGGTGCTCGGGATCGGGTTGGTGGCCTATGTGCTGGGGCGCTTCTTCCCGACCGTTCTGGAGCTGCAGCTCTACTCCTACACGGTCTACGGTGTCGCGATCGCCCCACCGGTGCTGGCCATCTTCCTGTGGCGACGCGCCAGCACCGCAGGGGTGCTGACCTCGATGGTCCTCGGCGTGGTGGTCACCATCACCTGGGAGCAGCTCGGGCAGCCGGGCGGGGTGAACTCGGTCCTCGTCTCGCTTCCCGTGGCGCTTGTCGCTCTGGTGCTCGTGAGCCTGGCCGTTCCGGGCGCCGGGCCACGTTCCCTGGACGACGACCCGACGAGCGAGGCCACGGGTGCCGCTCTCAAGGAGCACTGACATGGATCTGGACCTCACGGCATACCGTGCCCTCAGTTTCGATGTCTATGGAACCCTGATCGACTGGGAGATAGGCATCGCCGCCGTCCTCAACCCTTGGGCCAGCGAAGTGGGCCTCGACCTGGAGGACGAGTTCCTGCTGAGCGCCTACGCCACTCAGGAGGCCGCAGTCGAGCGGGAGCAGCCGGCTTCCCTCTACCCCGAGGTGCTGGCCGAGGCCTTCCGGCGCACTGGCCGCAAGCTCGGCCGGCCGGTCAGCGGCAGCTGGGCCCGGCGACTCGGTGACTCCGTAGCTGCATGGCCCGCGTTCCCCGACTCAGCGGACGCACTGGCGGAGCTCGCCCGGCACTACCAACTGATCGTCCTGTCGAACGTGCACCGCGACGGCTTCCGAGCGAGCAACCAGCACCTCCGAGCCACGCTCTCCGCGATCATCACCGCCGAGGACGTCGGTGCCTACAAGCCGGCCGACAACCATTTCCTGGCTCTTGAGCGTGCGCTGCCCGATCTCTCCGTCGACAGGAGCCAACTGCTCCACGTGGCGCAGAGCCTCTTCCACGATCATGTCCCGGCTCAGCGCCACGGGCTGGACTCGGTGTGGATCAACCGTCGTCACGACAGACCGGGGTGGGGCGCCACGCCAGAACCCGCCGAGGAGTTCGGCTATCTCGCCGAGTTCCCCTCGATGGCGGCGTTCGCGGAGGAGGTGCGGGTCGCGTTCGGGACGAGCGGTCGGTCCGGTGGCTCACGGCCCTAGCCAGTTGGCGCACGGTCCACTCCCGCAGCCGGGCTCCTGCCCGGGGTGGAGTCTGGCCGGGACACAGTGCAGGATGGAACCAACGCACGACAACCAGAGGAGGACTTTGTGTTCCAGCGCAAGAGCAAGCCTGAGCAGGTCCGCGAATCGGCCGAAGCCGCCCGGGAGAAGGCGGCAGCAGGGGTGGGGTCCGTGGCGGGCGCTGTGGCGACGGCTTTCAGGGACGCGTTCGACGAGAAGGTCGCTCCGAAGGTAGGCCCCGCGGCGGAGACCGCCCGGGAGCGCAGTGCCGAGCTCGCGCACCAGGCGAGGGAGCGTGCCAGCCACGCCCGCGACCGTGCGGTGAGCAACCTGGATCACCAGATCGACGTGGCCGTCCCCAAGGGCCAGGAGGCGATCGCCGGGGTGGCGCCGAAGGTCGACCACGCCCGCGACGTCATCGTCGATGACCTGCTGCCCAAGCTCTCCGAGCTGCTCGGCAACGTGCAGGCGAGCAAGAACGAGGTGCTCTCCCGTCAGGACGCCCCGATCGCCATGGTGACCGGAGCTCCCCGGAAGAAGAAGCGCAAGGGCGGCGCCCTCCTGTTCTTCGGCCTGGCGGCCGCTGCCGGTGCCGCGGTGGCCTACTACCTGAACTCGCAGAAGAAGCCGCCGACCGACCCGTGGGCCACGGACCGTCCCGTGGGCGGAGCACCTGGCGTGGACTCCCAGGTCCGTGCGACGCTGGCCGACCGGGACACCGCGACCTCAGGCAGCTCGACCGGGACCACGACCTCGGCGGGCACCGGCCTGGGAGCCGCCGGCGCCGCGGGAGCGGCCGGCACCACGGGCTCCGACACCCCGATCGGTGACAGCCTGGCCAGCCGGTCTGCTGGCGACACCGACGGCGGCGCCGGCTCGACGCGGATGCTCGAGGGCGACGAGATCGACCAGCTCGCCGCGGAGTCACCCGTCACGGCTGACGACGAGATCCCCGGCACCCGCGACACCGGGACCTCCGGCTTCGGCACCGACTTCGGTGCGGACAGCACCGCGGGAGCCACGGACGCGGTCGAGGAAGCCAATGACTCGACCGACCGGAAGACCGACCTGCCCTGACAGCGTCGGACGCACCGGGAGCGTGGGCGGCAGTCACCAGTGACTGCCGCCCACGCCTGTGTCCGGACCCTCACTCTCGGGCTGCCCGACCCCCGACCCGCCGTCCGCGAGACCCCTCCGGCACCACCTGTCACGGAAAGATTCAGGGGTCACCCGCGTGGCGCCATACGGAAGCCTGATCGACACCTAGCCTGAGGTCTCAAGGTGTGCCCTTGTCGGGAGGAGGGGGTCAGGTGACGGCCCAGGCGAACGAGCCAGAGTCCCCGGCCGCCGCGCCCACGGCCCGGACCTACGAGCCCCAGCGACCACAGAACCGGTCCACCGGTCACCAGCGGTCGACCACGCACACCGACCTGCTGGAGCGCGCACCCCTCCCGCAGATCGACGACACAGCACCCCCCGAGCGGCGTCGCGGGCCCCGCGGACCACGCGAGACGAACCCGCGCCCCGGCCACATCCACGGCCTCGACGGCCTCCGTGCCCTGGCCGTCCTCGGCGTCCTGGTCTTCCACTTCACCCCGACCGTGCTGCCCGGCGGCTTCCTCGGGGTCGACGTGTTCTTCGTCCTGTCCGGCTTCCTGATCACCACGCTGCTGCTGCGCGAGATCACGACCAGGGGCCGGGTCAACCTGCTGAGCTTCTGGGTGCGTCGGGCCCGGCGGCTGATCCCTGCCCTGGTCACGGTGGTCGTGGTGAGCATCGCCGCCGCGCGCCTCGTCGGCGGCGACCTGTTGGTCAACATCGGTCGCCAGACCCTGGGCGCGATGACCTTCAGCACCAACTGGGTCGAGGTCGCCGCGGGCGCCAGCTACTTCCACAGCACGTCCCCGCTCCTCTTCGTCAACTTCTGGTCGCTGGCGGTGGAGGAGCAGTTCTATCTCCTGTGGCCGCTCACGCTGGTCATCCTCCTGGCGGTCACCCGCACGGCCCGGCACCGGATCGGCTTCGCGGTCGCCCTGGCGCTGGTGTCGGCGCTGCTCATGGCGGTCCGCTACGACCCGCAGCTGGACTCGACCCGCGTCTACTACGGCACCGACACGCACCTGTTCGGCCTCATGCTCGGGGTCGGTCTCGCCTTCGCCTGGGCGGCGCCGCACCGGGCCGGGCTGACCACGGCCACGTGGCGGCGCTGGCGTCCCTGGGCAGTAAGCGGTGCACTCCTCGTGCTCGTCGGCCTGATGAAGCTGCTCACGGACGGCAACCCCTGGACCTTCCGCGGTGGCATCCTGCTGGCCTGCCTCGCGACGGTCGTCCTGATCGCCGGCCTGCTGGAGTCACCGAGCCTGTGGCGTCGCCTCATGCAGCTGCCGCCGCTGGCCTACCTGGGGGAGCGCTCCTACGGCATCTATCTCTGGCACTGGCCGGTCCTGATGATCGTGGCCACCCTCTTCCCGTATGCCGAGGGCACCACGCGCGGCAAGGTCACCCTGGGTGCCGCGCTCGTCCTGACCCTGGTGCTGAGCGAGCTGAGCCACCGGTTCATCGAGACGCCGATCCGCCGGCACGGGTTCCGCGCGACCCTCGCCAGGGCCCGTGAGACGGTGCGCGGTGCCGGCCGCGGCGAGCTGCCCCAGATCGCGGCGGTCACGGTCGGGGTGCTGGTCCTGCTCGCCGGGGTCGCGATCGCCACCGCCCCCGACAAGTCCGAGACGCAACGGGCCATCGAGGCCGCGGAGGGTGACCTCAACAGCCCGGGCACCGACGCCGTCGCCCGCCGGTCAGCCATGAGCGGGACGCTGGTCGGGACACCCGCACCGCCTGCTGCCAGCGGCGCGGAGGGCTCGGGCACCGGTGGTGCCCAGGGCAGCGACAGCGGGGAGGGCACGTCCGAGGACGCTGCGACCGGCGGTGACTCGGCAGCTGACGGGTTCGCCGACGCCCTCGGGGGCGGCAAGGACCCGGCGACCGGGGGTGACCCGAAGGGGGAGGACGCGGGGAGTGAGGACGGCGCGGGTCCCGGCGAGGAGGCCGATGGCACCGGCGCAGGGGCAGCAGCCACGCCTCCCGAGGGCTGGTTCGTGGACGACGACGGGCTGATGGTCCCGCACAGCAACACGATCACCGCGATCGGTGACTCGCTGGTGGTCACCAGCGCGGACGGTCTGAAGTGGCGCTTCCCGGACATGAACTTCTCCGCCAAGTCCAACCGGCAGTGGAAGGACGCCAACCCGGTGCTCGAGTCCGCGCTCGCCGAGGGCCTCGTGCGGGACAACGTCATCGTGCACTTCGGCACCAACGCCGGCGTCAACGAGGACCAGCTGCGGGCCTTCCTGGACCAGCTCGGGCCGGACCGCAAGGTCGTTGTCATGAACCTCTACGGCTCCAGCACCTTCGTCCCCGGCTCCAACGCCACCATCGACAAGGTCGTGCAGGACTACCCCAACGCGGTGGTCGGTGACTGGCAGGGGACGATCGAGAGGCAGCCGAAGGTGCTGCAGTCCGACCGGATCCACCCGGACCTGGAGGGCATGCACGTCTACGCCGAGGTCGTCGCCCGGGCGTTCGACGAGCTCGCGCGCCGCTGACGGCGCGAGCCGTCAGAGACGTGCGTGCCGGTTGACGTCCTTGTAGAGCAGGTAGCGGAACCGTCCCGGCCCGCCGGCGTAGCAGGCCTGTGGGCAGAACGCGCGCAGCCACATGAAGTCGCCGGCCTGGACCTCGATCCAGTCGCGGTTGAGGAGGTAGACGGCCTTGCCCTCGAGCACATAGAGACCGTGCTCCATGACGTGGGTCTCGGGGAACGGGATGGACCCGCCGGGTTGGAAGGTCACGATGTTGACGTGCATGTCGTGGCGCACGTCGAGCGGGTCGACGAACCGCTGGGTCGCCCACGCGTCGGTGCCCGGCATCGTCTGGAGCGCGACATCGACCTCGTGGGTGACGAGCGACTCTGGCGTGTCGACCCCCTCGACCGCCTCGTAGGCCTTGCGGACCCAGTGGAACGTCGCCGTCGCGTCCGTGCCGTTGCGCAGGGACCATTCCACGCCCGGGGGGAGGTAGGCGTAGCTCCCGGGACGCAGCTGGTGGGTGACCCCGGAGATCGTCAGCGTCGGCGCACCGTCGACGACGAACAGCACCGCCTCGGCGCGCGGGTCGTCGTCGGGCCGCTCGCTCCCGCCGCCGGCACCGACCTCGACGATGTACTGGCTGAAGGTCTCCGCGAAGCCGGACAGCGGTCGGGCCAGCACCCACGCCCTGGTGCGGTCCCAGTGCGGCAGGAGGCTGGTCACGATGTCGCGCATCGTGCCACGGGGCAGGACGGCGTAGGCCTCGGTGAAGACCGCCCGGTCGTGGGTGAGCTCGTCCTGCCCGGGCAGCCCGCCGCGGGGCACGTAGTAGGTCATGCCTCTCCTCTCCTGAGCAACCGGCCACCGGGCTGGGTCCCGTCGGCAGGGACGCCGCGCACCCAGGTCCGGCGCACCGTGCCGGTCAGGATACGACCGGCATACGCGGTGTCGGGGTTGCGGTGGTGGAGCTTCGCGGGGTCGACGGTGAAGGTCTCGTCCGGCGCGAACACGCACAGATCGGCGTCGGCACCGACAGCCAGCCGCCCCTTGCGCCGGAGCCCGACGAGGTCGGCCGGCCCCTGGCACATCCAGCGGACGACGTCGACGAGCCCGTGCCCCCTCCGCCGTGCCCCGGTCCAGACGGCCGAGAGCCCGAGCTGCACCGAGGCGATGCCACCCCAGGCGTCGCCGAAGTCACCGGTGTCCAGGCGCTTGAGGGCCGACGTGCACGGCGAGTGGTCGGAGACCACGACGTCGATCGTGCCCTCGTTGAGGCCGGCCCACAGCAGGTCCCGGTTGGTGGAGTCGCGGATCGGTGGACAGCACTTGAACTCCGTGCGGCCGTCGGCGACGTCCTCGGCGGACAGGGTCAGGTAGTGCGGACAGGTCTCCACCGTGAGACGGACGCCGCGGTCACGGGCCGCACGGATCACGGGGAGCGCCTCGGCCGTCGACAGGTGGACGATGTGCACCCGCGCGCCGGTCTCCTCGGCGGCGGCGACCAGCCGCTCGATCGCGACCAGCTCGGCACGCGCGGGGCGGGAGGCGACGAAGTCGGCATAGGCGCGACTGTGCAGCGGCGCCGGGTCGATCTCACCCTCGTCCTCGGCGTGGACGAGGAGCAGGCCGTCGAGCCCGGCCAGCTCAGCGAGGGCCGCCCGCAGCCCGGCGTCGTCGAGGTGGGGGAACTCCGGGACCCCGGAGGGGAGCAGGAAGCCCTTGAACCCGAGCACCCCCGCCTCATGGAGCCGGCGCAGCTCCGGGACGTTGCCGGGCACCGCCCCACCCCAGAAGCCCACGTCGACGTGGACGCGGCCCTCCGCCGCCTCCTGCTTGGCCCGCAGTCCGCTGAGGGTCGTGGTGGGCGGGACCGCGTTGAGCGGCATGTCGACGATGGTGGTCACCCCGCCGGCCGCGGCGGCCCGGGTGGCCGACTCGAAGCCCTCCCACTCGGTGCGGCCGGGCTCGTTGACGTGGACGTGGGTGTCGACCAGCCCCGGGAGCAGCACCTCGTCCTCCGCGAGCACGACGTCGGGCGCGTGGCCGGGCGGCAGGACGGCGTCCAGGGTGGCGATCCGACCATCGCGTATGCCGAGGGTCACCGGCCGCTCCGCACCGTCCAGCACCGCTCGGGCGGCCCGGACGACGAGGTCGTGAGGCTCAGCTGCCACGGTAGGTCGAGTAGCCGAACGGGCTGAGCAGCAGCGGGACGTGGTGGTGCTCGTCGGCGGCGATCCGGAAGGCGACGACGACCTCGGGATAGAACGGCCCGTCGACCTCGAACCGCAGCCGGTAGCTCCCTGTGGGCAGCTCGCCACCGAGGGAGCCGACCCGCCCGTCACCGTCGGTCACCCCGTCAGCGAGCGCGGTGCCGTCCGCGTCGAGCAGCGTGACGGGGACCCCGGTGGCCGGGCGGCCGGCGGCGGTGTCGAGGACGTGGGTGCTCAGGGTCGCCATCAGGCCAGTATCTCCCTGGCGCGCAGCAGCGCGATCTGCACGAACTGCTCGACGGTCTCCGCTCGTTCCTGCTCGTCGGTGTGGCCGAGCCTGCGGCGCAGCTCGGCGAGGACCTCGGGTCCGTCCCGGCCGGCCGCCCGGATGAGGAACACCCGCCCGAACCGCTCCTCATAGGCCTCGTTGCCCTCGCGCAGCTGACGGGCCAGCTCCGGGTCGGTGCGGTCCACGCCGGCCTGCTCCCGCTCGGAGTGGACGACCTCGTGCCGGGCGGCGGCAGCACGTTCGCCGATGCGGGGGTGACGGGCCAGGGCTGCGGCGAGCTCGTCGTCGGTGAGGGTGGCCGCCGCGGTCCGCATGGCGGCCTCCAGACCGGACCACGCGTCATACGGCCTCCCGGACACCACCACCTCGGCCCACCGGGCGACGTCCAGGCAGGACAGGACACGGGCGCGCGCCGTGTCCTCGGTCATCGCGTTGAAGGCCCGCGGGGTGCTCTGCGCGGCTGGATCCGTCATGCCAGGGTCCTCACTCCTCGTCCCGGACCACGGTCGCCTCGATCAGGCCGTAGGGACGGTCAGCGGCGATGAAGACCTCTCCGTCGTTGGTGACGCCGAAGGGCGAGAGGTCGACGAGCAGGTGGTGCTTGTTGGGGGCGGCGAAGGTGATCTCCGCGATGCGGGGCTGCCGCTCCAGGACCGCGCGGCCCATGGCCCACAGCGTCTCCTGCAGGGCCCGGCTGTAGGTGGTGGCGAAGGTCTCGAGCAGCGTGGCACGCACCTCGTCGTGGGCCGCGTTCCAGTCGACGTCGTGGTCCGCCCAGCGCCAGGACGCGGTGAGCGAGGTGGCGAGGACCCGGTCGTCGGTCTCCGGGAGGGTCGTGTAGTCGTCCTTCAGGAAGCCGCGGAACTCCGAGCCCGTGGACTTCAGCACCACGAGGTCGGTCAGTCCGGAAGCGACCGTGGCGCTGTCGCGCGTGAGGTCCACCTCGGTCGTGCGCACGTCGCCGCCGCGCCGCACGAACGCGTGGTCGTGACCGGGGGATCCGTTGCCGCCGACGGCGATCCGGTCCCAGGCATACTCCTCGACCCGGACCTGGCACCCCGTGGCGGCCGGGGTGGCCTCCAGGAGCCGCCGTGCCAGGGCGAGCCCGTAGTCCTCGATCGAGGTGACCCCGTGCTCCTTGGCGTAGGCGAAGGCGGTGTTCTTCTGGCTGTCGGTCGGCAGCACGGCCGACTGGTCACCCACGACGTGGGCGGCCTCGAAGTCGCCGCGCAGCGACGTGGTGACGTTGAGGTCGTGGATCTCGTGCCGCGCGGTGTCGCGCACGATGCGCACGACCCGGCTCTCCGCCTTGCCGTAACGGTTGGGTCCCAGGCTGATGCCCATGCTCATGCTCCTCCCACAGGACGTCGGGCCATCGCCCACAACGTCTCGGTCGACAGCCCGGTGGCCCCGACCACCTCGGCCCGGTCAAGCGCACCACAGTCGATCCCGCGCACGACGAAGTCGGAGAGCGCGCGTGCGGTGGCCGGTTCGTCCAGGATCGAGGAGTCCTCGCGACCCACGTACGTGCGCAGCCGCTCGGCCGCGGAGCCGAAGCCGTCCCGGAAGAAGCCGTAGGTGGCGGCGTAGCGCGTCGCCAGCTGGGCCGGGTGCAGGTCCCAGCCCTGGTAGAAGCCTCGCTCCAGCGACCGCCGGACCAGGCGCAGGTGCTCGCGCCACCCCGGGACGAGCTGGTCACCCACCGGGAGCTTGTTGGTCGAGCCGTCGGAGAGTCGCACACCGGTGCCGGCCGCGGCCATCTGCATCACGGCCTTGGCGTGGTCGGCCGCCGGGTGGTCGAGGGCCTGCTGTCCCGCGGCGATCCCGCAGGCAGCGCTGTAGTCGTAGGTGCCGTAGTGGAAGGCGGTCAGCCGGCCCCGCGCGGCGCTGACCATCGGCGCGAGCAGCACCCGGCCGTCCGGGCCGAGCACCGACTGGGGCGTCTCGACCTGGACCTCGAAGTGCAGCCGGCCCTCGAAGTGTCGCTCGATGTGCTCACCCGCGAGGGCCATCGCCTCCACCTGCTCGATCGCGGTGACCTTGGGCAGGGTGATCACGAAGCCGTCGGGGACCCGGCCGAGCGAGTCCAGGAACCGCAGCAGGGTCCGGACACTGCGCCGGCGCGTCGCGGGCTCGAAGCTGCGGATCCGGATGCCGGTGAACGGCGGAGCGCCCTGTTCGAGGAGCACGGCCAGGGCCCGGCCCGCGGTCTCGGCCGTCGCGTCCTCCTCGTCGTCGGCGTGGTCGCCGTAGCCGTCCTCGAAGTCGATCCGCAGGTCCTCGATCGGCTCGGTGCGCAGCTTGGCGAGCACCCGCGCCATCAGGTCCTCGTCGTCGCCGATGACGTCCAGGAACTCCCCGGTGTGGTCCACGACGACCTGCTCTGCCGCGGCCCCCAGCTCCTCGACCGCCCGCTCGTGGAACCGGTCGGCCGGGAGGTAGAGGGTGTGGACGGGCTGGCGCCCCGCCCGCTCACCCGGGTAGTGCCGTGTCAGCGCGGCGTCGGCGTCGGCGAGCAGCTCGTCCAGCTCGGCGGTGAGCAGGCCCAGGTGGTCCATGCCAGGACTCTAGTGCTCTCTGGCCGGTGTCGGCTGGGGCGACCTGCATCCTCGCCTGGGGTGGAAGGCCCGTCAGCGCGTCGGGCAGGCGCCGACGCTCTCGCGGTCGAGGAACGTGGTCGGGACCACCGTGCGCGTCCCCGAAGGTGCCGCGGGGTGGCCGTTGCCGAGCTGCGCGAAGAGTCGGTCGGCGGCAGCACGGCCCATCTCGTAGGAGGACTGCACGACGACCGAGACACGCGGGCGGACCAGGGTCGTCCACTCCAGGTCGTCAAAGCCCAGCAAGGACACCTCGCCTGGCACAGCGATCCCGCGCTCAGACAGGACCGCGAACGTGCTCTTGGTCAGGTAGCTGTCAGCCGTGAACAGCGCGGTCGGCCGATCAGGGAGCTCGAGCATCTCCACCACGGCAGGTGCCCGTGACTCCGGCTCGTCCTGCGGGACGAACGAGATCAGCTCGCGCGCGATCGGGAGGCCCGCTGTCGTCATCGCCCGCAGGTACCCGCGCACGCGGTCGAGGGACGGCCGCGAGGGACCGCTGACACTCGCCCGCTGCGCACCGATCCGCAGCACCGGTGGCTCCTCCGGCTGCGCAGACGAGAGGAATCCGATCCGGCGGTGTCCGCGCCCGATGAGGTGGTTGACCGCATCGACGGTCGCGTGCTCATTGTCCGCGACGATGCTGTCGACGCCGGCGTTGCTCAGGTGTCGATCGAGAGACACCACGGGAAGGCCGTCGTCGACGGCAACGACGATGTGGTCGTGCTGGCGCACCGAGACCGGCGTGATGATGATGCCGTCGACCTTGTGCGCCGCCAGCACCTTCGTTGCCGCCTGCTCCTGCGTGAGCTGGTCGTCGGTGTTGATCACGATCACCTGGGAGCCCTTGTCCAGGGCGACGTCGCAGATGCCGCGCATCGCGTTGGAGAAGAACGGGTCGGAGATGTCAGCGCACACGAAGCCGATGGTGTCCGATCGCCCGCTGCGCATCGTTCGTGCGATGCGGTCCGCCTCGTAACCGAGGTCACTGGCCGCGCCGAGAACCCTCTCGCGCACCTCTTCGCTGGCGTAGCCGTATCCGCCGAGTACGCGCGACACCGTAGCCCGCGAGACCCCCGCGCGCGCCGCGACGTCGTTGATCGTTGGCTGCGACCTCTTGGAGCGCCTGACTCCCTCAGCCTCGCTCGACATCTGAAACCCCGCTCACGCAATGAGAAGCAAGCCTATAGGTCGACAATGCTGCCGACCTTCCGTGCGCAGGCCAGGTCGTAGGCGCACGAGGCCAGTGTCGCGTCCTGGATGCCGAGGCCGTTGCTGTGGAACACCACCACCTGCGCCTCGTCGGTTCGCCCGGCACGGGCACCGCTGAGCACGTCTCCCAGCGCGACCACGTCCTGCTCTGCGAGCACGCCGGCGCGGACCGCCTCCATGACCGGGCCCGTGCCCCCGAGTGCGCGCTCTGGCAGATCCACGGCCGTGACGTCGGCACGCCCCGAGCAGGCCACGTCGATCTCGCGGCGGTCGGGCTCGTACGAGCCCATGGTCACGATGGTCGTGCCCGCGTGCACCCATTCCCCTGGCACGACGGGGTCTCGGCTCAGGGTGCAGGTGGCGATCACACGACTGCTCTCACACAGCGCGCGTGGCGAATCGGCGATCTCGACCGGCAGGTCCGCCAACCGCGGGTCCAGGTGCCCGGGCCCGCCCTCGTCGAGACGTGGGCTCCAGATCACAAACCGTTCGACGTCCAACACCTCACTGGCGAGCAACAGGAACTCCGTCGCCTGCACACCCGACCCCAGGACGCCGACGGTGCTGGTGTCGCCCGCGAGCGCACGCGTCGCCGACACCAGTCCCGCAGAGGTGCGCAGCGTGGTGATGGTGTTGCCGTTCAGCAGTGCCCTGGTCTCACCGGTCCCGGCGTCGTGCACCGAGACGGTTGCGTGCACGGTCGGCAGCCCGGTGTCACGGTTGCCCGGAACCTGTGTGCCGGTCTTGAACACCACACCCGTCGCACCATCGGCGACCGCACTGTGCACGAACGCAAAGGCATCGTCAGCAAAGGTCGCATAGTGCGTCTGCCCCGCGCGTACGCGACCCGGCTCGACGGCCAGCCGGAAGGCTCGATCGGCCGCGTCGACCACGTCGTGGCCGCTCAGCAGCGTTCGCAGGACGGCGTCGCTCAGCACGCGCACGCTCACGTCACTGCACCCGGGCCAGGAAGGAACGCGTGCGCTGCTCCGCTGGAGAACCGAAGAGCTCTTCCGGCGTGCCGGACTCGACGCAACAACCTTCGTCCATGAACACCACCTGGTCGGCCACCTCGCGCGCGAAGGCCATCTCGTGCGTCACGACGACCATCGTCATGCCGTCCGTCGCGAGGTCACGCATCACGTCGAGCACATCACCCACCAGCTCCGGATCCAGCGCGGACGTCGGCTCGTCGAACAGCATCAGGTCCGGCTTCATCGCCAGCGAGCGCGCGATCGCGACCCGTTGCTGCTGCCCCCCGGAGAGTTGCTCGGGGTAGGCCTCCGCCTTCTCCGCAAGACCCACCTTCGCCAGCAGCGCCATAGCCTCCTCGCGCGCCTGGTCGCGGTCGGTCCCGTTGACCACGATCGGCCCCTCGGTGACGTTTTCGATCACCTGCTTGTGGGGAAACAGGTGGAAACCCTGGAACACCATCCCCATCCGGCGTCGCTGCACCGCGAGCTGCGCCGGCTTCATCTCGTGCAGCGCATCGCCCTTCCACCGGTATCCCACCGGCTGACCGTCCAGATAGACATAGCCACCGTCTGGCACCTCGAGCCAGTTGATACAGCGCAGCAGGGTGCTCTTGCCCGAGCCTGATGGCCCGATCACACACTGCACCTGCCCGCAGTACACGTCGAGTGAGACGTCGCGGAGCACGTGGTTGTGCCCGAAGTGCTTGTTCACCTTGTCGACCCGCAGCAGGGGCATGACGGGGGTCTCGGTCGCCTGCCTGTGCGGTTGCGTCATGGTCTCCATGTCCTCACGCCCTTCCCATCGGCACGAAGCGCAGCCGCTTGGTCGTCGGAACTGCCGTCCCCGTGGTCCGCTTCGCCTTCAGCCGGCGCTCCAGCTGCTGCTGACCGAGGGTGAGTAGCGTGCAGAGCACGAGATACCAGATCGTTGCCACCAGCAGCAGAGGAATCGTCTGGTAGTTCCGCGAGTAGATCATCTGCGCGCTGTACAAGAGGTCCGGTGTCGCCAGCACACTGACCAGTGACGTGAACTTCAGCATCGAGATCAGATCATTACCGATCGGAGGTATGACAATCCGCAGTGCCTGCGGCAGGACGATGCGGCGCAGCACCTGCGACTGCGACATCCCCACCACGAGGCCCGCCTCCGTCTGACCCTTCGAGACGGCCTGGATCCCGGCACGGATCATTTCTGCGGCGTACGCACTCTCGGTCAGGGCCAGGCCCAGGATCGCAGCCGAGAAGGAGGTGATGACGGTGTTGGTGTCCCAGGACGCAAATGTCGGGCCGAAGGGGATGCCGATCGACAGGACCGGGATGAGCGTCGCGAGGTTGAACCAGAACACCAGCTGCACCAGGGGCGGCACCCCCCGGAAGAACCACAGCCACAGCCAGCTCACGGTGCGGAACAACGGGTTCGCTGACAGGCGCATGATGGCGATCACGACGCCGAGCACCAGGCCGATCACCATCGCGAGCACGGTCAGCTCGATCGTGGTGAGCAGGCCCGACAGGATCTCGGTGTCAAACAGGTAGCTCGCGACGACGGACCACCTCATGTTCTCGTTGGTGACGAGGAGATGGATGAACGAGGCGATGAGCAGCACGAGGACCGCGCCGCCGATCCACCACCAGGGGTGACGGCGCGCCACCGGCCGCACGCCCTCTGCACTACGGAATACCAGGGAGTCCCCTGCCGTCCGACGACTGATCACAGTCATGTTGGCCTCCTCCTGGACGTTCTCAGCCCGTGGGGTTGTCTTCGGTGATGAGCACGGCCTCGTTCAGGTCGCCGGGGCTCGAGACGCCCCACTCCTCACGGATCTCCAGATACGTCCCGTCGTCGATCAACGACTGCAACGCAGCCTCGACAGCCGGTCCGAGCTCGCTGCCCTGCGGCACTCCGAGTCCGTTGTAGACCGCGTTGATGAGCAGGTCCGAGACATCAAGCTGGCCGGTCTGACTGGCCGCGTAACGCAACTTGCCGGAGCCTGCGGCGACCAGCTCGACCCGGCCCGACGTGACGGCGAGCTCGGCCGATGGCTGGTCCTTGAACTGCTGGATGTCCATCGGACTGTCCGAGCACTCCTTCGGGTTCGCCTCGGTGAGGTACTCGTACTCCCAGGCACCCGTCAGGACGGCCACGGACTTGCCGCACGCATCTGCCAACTCGGTGATGTCCTGGTCGGTGCCTGCCTTCCAGCCGAACGCCGTCCCCTCCTTCTGGAGCGGAACGAAGTCGAGCGACTTCAGGCGCTCCGGGGTGACGCCGAGCGAGGCGACGGCGAGGTCATAGCGCTCATTGGTCAGGCCCGGGATGATCGCGTCGAAACTGGAGGGGTGGTAGGTGAACTCAACGCCCATTCTCGCCGAGATCGCCTTGGCGAGGTCGACGCTCCACCCCTTCACCTCACCGTTCTCGACGTACTCCTCAGGTGCCCAGTCACCGAACACGGCAACCTCGACGCCCGCTTCCCGGAACTCGTCAGGCACGAGCTGCGCGACCTCCTCGCCCTTGGAGACATCCGGGGTTGGATGGGCCTCCGCGCTGGGGGTCTCCTCGTTGGAGCATCCGGCCACGGCGAACGTGGCGCAGGCGGCGAGCAGAACGGTGGACGTGCGTACACGGCTCACAGTGGTGCGGATCATGTCATTCCTTCAGGGGTGTGGTGAGTTGTTGCGGTCGAGTCCCCGAGAGCGCCAACGGATAACCGAAGGCGCCGAGCCTGGTACAGACGGAGGCCGCCTCCTCGGCCGCGCGCCGCAGCGTCTCAGCCGTGGGCAGGTCGGCCCAGAGACCAGCCAGGACGTTGGCGATGTACGCGTCTCCGGCCCCGAGCGTGTCGACGGTGTCGACCGGTATCGCCGGCTGCACCACGAGATCGTCCCCGTCGTACAGCATCGCGCCCGCCGAACCCCGGGTCGCCAGTGCCACCCGGACGCCGGACTCGTCGCACGCCCAGTGGAGGAGGTCCTCGGTGGCCGGCACCGTCAGGTGCGAGGCAGAGAAGAAGGCGTAGGTGACGTGCGGGATGACGAGCCGTGCATAGTCGTCGCCGGCGTGCGCGTCGAAGTCGAAGGACAGTGGCACCCGGTCGGCGATGTCAGCCAGCTGCTGATCCAGCCCCGCCGCGTAGCTGGAGTGCGCGACGTCGTGCTCAGCAATGAAGTCGAGGTCGGCATCGTCGAGGGCGAAGGGCGCAACCCCTCGGTCGTAGGCGCCGAAGCTGCGCTCGCCATCACGGTGCAGGACCGTCGCGTAACCGGTGGGTCCGTCGAGAACACGCAAGCGTGTGGCGTCGACGCCCTCGGCGTCGAGTGCGTCGCGCAGCTGTGCACCGCGCTCATCGCGCCCGATCGCACCGATGTAGGAGCTCTTGGCGCCCGTCCGGGCGGCATGCACAGCGACGTTCACGCAGTTGCCGCCCGGGAACATCTGACCTGCGGCCGGGTAGCAGTCCGTGATGTTGTCGCCGACAGCCACGAGCCTCATCAGTACTCGACCCGCCACATGTAGCGGCGGTCGGTCAGCGCACGACCGGAGAAGGCCTCGAAGTGCTGCGCGAGCCGCGCCGTCACACAGCTGGCCATGACGAAGGCGCCGATGATCCCGCGGTAGGAGTCGGGAACGCCGGGGAGGCTCAGCGCGGCGACGTCGATGACGTAGTTGCGGTGGTTGTAGGTCTCCAGGAACCGGAGCGTGCGTTCCCCCATCGGGCGGGTGGCGTCGTCGCCGAGGAACAGGATGGTCGGCACGTTCCCGTCGACCACCTCGAAGGCCCCGTGCAGGAACTCCCCGGAGCCGGTCGCCACGGCGTGTTTCACCTGCATCTCCTGCAGGTAGCACGCGGCGAACGTCTCCGCCGCCCCCTGGATCGGACCCGACCCGAGCACGTACACCACCGGCTCGTCCACACACGCTGCCGCGATGTCGCGGAGGTGATCGTTCAGCTCCTGCACCGAGGTCTCGAAGGCTCTGGCTGCGCCGCGGAACGCCTCGATCGCGTCGTCGTAGTCGTCCGCCGCGTCCTGCGCCTTGAGGAGCACGTACGCGATGAGGCCCTGCAGGATCTGTTTTGCCTCGACCCCCTCGTGCAGGACGATGTCATCGGCCTCCTGCGCCACGATGCTCTCGGGATCCGTGGTGACGAGCAGGACGGGGGCACCGGCATCCCTGGCGAACCTGACCGCACGCGCGGTCTCCTTGGTCCCGCCGTTGGTGCTGCTCGCGATCACGATCGAGTCCGCGCCGAGGGCGGCCGGGTTGCGGTGCATGAACTCGTCGGCGTTCAGGGCGACATACGGGATGGGCGACCGCTCGAGGAGGTAGCGCATCGCGCCGAACATGAAGAGCGAGCCGCCACACCCGACGAGGTAGATCGCTCGCGTGGTGGGCTTGAGCGCCTTGTCGACGAAGTCGGTGACCTGGCGTTCGAGCTCTGGTGTCGCGGCCGCGTCGATCTTCTCGCGAAAACGCTCGGGCAGGCTCCCGAGCGGGCGGACGGGCTGGCGTTGGGTCATGATGCCTCTCTGTTGTGAGATCGTTCTCATATGACTGAGGAGTGTGCGCCCTGTCACAACCCCCTGTCAAGGGTTTCGCAGAAATAGCCCGTTCACAGTGAGACTGCCGTGGGACTCCGATCTGTGGCAGGCTCGACCCGTGAACATCGTCTTCGTGGAGCCGCACTTCCCACGCAACCAACGCGAGTTCGTGCGGGCCCTGGCCGAGGCAGGAGCCAACGTGCTCGGGGTCGGGGAGACACCGGCGGAGTACCTCGACGACGAGCTGAAGTCCTGGATGAAGCACTACGAGCAGGTCGGCTCGGTCACCGACGTGGAGGCGATGACGGAGGTCGTCCGCAGGCTGCAGGGCATGGTCTGGGTCGACCGGCTCGAGGCGACGATCGAGGCCCACACGATGCCGGCGGCCCAGGTGCGGGAGGCGACCGGCATCCCGGGCACCTCCGTGCACACCACCTGGTTGTGCCGTGACAAGCCGTCGATGAAGGAGGCGCTGCGCCGTGTCGGGGTGCCGACCGCCGCCTCGACCGCCGCGTCCAGCCTCGACGAGGTGCGGGACTTCGCCGAGCGCGTGGGTTACCCGCTGATCCTCAAGCCGCGTGATGGCGCGGGAGCGGCGGGCACCAGCAAGGTCGAGGACGACTCGCAGCTGGAGGCTGCGCTGGCGCGGTTCGGACCGGGCACCACGTCGATCGCCGTGGAAGAGTTCATCGAGGGCCACGAGGGCTTCTACGACACGATCTGCGTCGACGGCAGGCCCCAGGTCGACTTCGCCTGCCACTACTTCCCCGGCGTGCTCGAGGCGATGCGGACCCGCTGGATCTCGCCGGTCTACGTGACCACCAACCGGATCGAGGGCGGTGGCCTCTACGACGAGATCCGCGAGATGGGCCAGAAGGTCATCACCGCCCTCGGGATCGGCACGTCGGCCACCCACATGGAGTGGTTCCACGGGCCCAAGGGCCTGAAGTTCAGCGAGATCGGTGCCCGGCCACCGGGCGTGGGGTGCTACGACCTCTACTCCGCGGCCAACGACATGGACACCTACCGCGCCTGGGCCGACGCGATCGTGCACGGGCAGGTGTTCGCCCGGCCCAGCCGCAGCCACTCCGCAGCGATCATCGCGCTGCGCCCCGACCGCGACGGCACGATCACCGGCTACTCCGGCCTGGAGGACGTCGAGAACCGGCTCGGCCGCTGGATCATCGACGCCCACCTGCCCCAGCCCGGCACCCCGACCCAGCCGGTCGAGGCCGGCTACATGGCCAACGCCTACATCCGGATGCGGCACCCGGACTACGACGTGCTGCGCTCCATGCTGGACAACGTGGGCCAGGTCGTCCAGGTCCATGCGGGCTGAGGACCGGCCCGGGACCCCTCACGCGTCGATCACCCTGCTGGGTCCCCAGCGCACGCCGCGCGTCGACGCGGTGCTCAGGTCCCTGCGGCTGCACGGTGCGCGGACGGCCATCATCAACGCCGGCTGGCAGGAGCGGGAGCCCGAGGACGAGCTGCTCGTCAGCCTCACCGGCGGCAACGCCCTCAACCTGCGCCTGTGGCACCGGATGCAGGAGGTCTGGGACGCCGACCCCGAGTTCGACGCGGCCGACCGGCAGCGACGGATGGTCCTCGAGGAGATGCAGGACCTCTATGTCATCGCGCTGGACCACGTCATCTCGGCACTGCGCACCATGCGCGACCGCGTGCCCCGCTCGCCGGAGGTCCAGCAGCTCGCGCTCGCGGACGCCGAGCAGATCATGCGCCAGATCGACCAACGACACCTGGAGCGGGTCAACGAGGTGCACGCCGACTTCTGGGGCCGGTGGCCCCCGCACGAGCGCCGCCCCGTCGAGGTGCTGCGCCAGCAGATCAGCTCCGAGCTGGCCGACGTCGAGGTCGTCCTCGTCCCCGGTGGCCACGTCGGGGTGCTGGTGGGCGCCCTGCACCTGTTCAACATCGCGCCGCAGCTGCGGGTGCCGATCGTCGCCTGGGGTGCCGGTGCCATGGCCCTCACCGACCGCGTCGTGCTCTTCCACGACCGGGCCGCGCACGGGCCCTCGGTCAGCGAGGTCTTCACCTCCGGGCTCGGTCTGGTGCGCGACACGGTCGCGCTGCCCGCGGCGCGCGAGCGCCTGGAGGTGAGCAACCTGTTCCGGATGGGGGTCCTGGCCCGACGCTTCTCGCCCGCGCGGTGCCTGTTGCTCGACGAGCGGGCGAGAGTCGACATACCGCCCGGTTCGGGGCTGCCCGACGACGCACCGGTGCTCGCCGACGACGGCACGCCGACGCTGCTGGAGCGGGTCCGGTGAGCGTGTCACTCCCGGCGCAGCCGATGCGCGGGACGACCCGCCGCCGGCTGGCGATCAACCAGTTCCGGGAGCAGGAGCACCGGGACGAGGCGGCCGTCGACGCCTTCCTGCGGGGCCGCCAGGTGCCGATCATCGAGGGTGCCAAGTGCACCTTCCTCTTCCGCGGGCACGCCGACGAGGTGCACCTGCTGCACCGCATCGTCAACCAGCCGCAGCGGGTGCCGCTGCGCCGCGTCGAGGGCACCAGCCTCTGGTACGTCATCATCGAGCTGCCGTTCGGCTCGCGGGTGGAGTACCAGCTCGAGCTGACCCGTGACGGCCACACCGTGCAGGGGAACGACCCGCTCAACCCCCTCGTCGCCCACAGCCCGGTGGGGTCGTCCTCGGTGTGCCAGGCCGTCGGCTACCAGACCCCGGAGTGGACCCAGCACGACCCGGAGGCCCGCCCGGGCGAGCTGCACGACCTGCACCTGCCATCCAAGGCGCTCAGGCGGGAGACCACCCACCGGCTCTACCTGCCGGCACGGTTCCGCCGGAGCAGCACCTACCCCCTGCTCGTCGTGCACGACGGCGACGACTACCTCAACTACGCCTCGATGAAGACCGTCCTGGACAACCTGATCCACCACCTGGACATGGCCGAGACGATCGTGGTCTTCGCCAACCCCGGTGACCGGACCCGCGAGTACGCCAACTACGCGCCGCACGCCCGGCACCTGGTCGCCGAGCTCGTCCCGCACCTGGAGGAGCACTACCCGGTGATGCGACGGCCGGACGGGCGGGCCCTGATGGGTGCCAGCTTCGGTGCCGTCGCCTCGATGAGCGTGGCGTTCCGCAACCCCGAGCTGTTCGGCTCGCTGCTGCTGCAGTCCGGCTCGTTCGTCTTCACCGACATCGGCAACGACCACGGGGGCGGGCCCGCCTTCGACCCCGTCGTGAAGTTCATGAACCGCTACCGCGCCCGGCCACGCAAGATCGCTGACCGGCTCTTCGTGTCGTGCGGAGTCTACGAGCCGCTGATCGTGCCGAACCGCTCGATGGTGCCGGTGTGGGAGAGCACAGGGAGTACCGTGCGGTACGTCGAGGCACGGGACGGGCACAGCTGGGAGAACTGGCGCGACCGGCTCCGCGACGGTCTGTCCTGGATCTACCCAGGCCCCCAAAAGTTCGTTTACGAATAAGGCACAGAAAGAGGCAACGTGGACGACCACACCCAGCCCACGGCATACCTGCTCGTGGACGGAGAGAACATCGACGCGACCCTGGGCACCTCGATCCTGGGACGTCGTCCCGAGTCCTACGAGCGGCCCCGCTGGGACCGGCTGCTCCAGTTCACCCGCGAGAAGTGGGGAGGCTCACCGCGGGGGCTCTTCTTCCTCAACGCCTCGAGCGGCATGCCGATGTCGTTCATCCAGGCCCTCAAGGCCATCGGCTACGTGCCGGTGCCCCTGTCCGGCCCCTCGGACGAGAAGATCGTCGACATCGCGATCCAGCGGACCCTGCAGGCCATGGCCGACCGCGACGGTGACGTCATGCTGGTCAGCCACGACGGGGACTTCCTGGAGGACATCGAGCCGCTGCTGGGCACCGAGCGGCGCGTCGGCGTCGTCGCGTTCGCGGAGTTCCGCAACGGCGGGTTCACCCAACTGCTCGAGCAGGGCCTGGAGGCCTACGACCTGGAGTATGACGTGCGCGCCTTCACCGCGCCGCTGCCCCGGCTGCGGGTCATCCCGATCGAGGAGTTCGACCCGACCGCGTTCCTCTAGGCCGCCGGTATGCCGGACAGTCGCCCCGGTCCTTCCCCTCGCGTTGTCTACCGGCCGGGTGAGGAGGGGGTCAACGCCTACCGGTTCCTGACCTCGATCGTGCTGCCGCGACCCATCGCGTGGGTCTCGAGCGTGGGCACGGACGGGGTCGGCAACCTCGCGCCGCACTCGTTCTTCTCGGTCGCCTCGGCGGTCCCGCCGGTGGTCACCTTCACGTCGGTGGGGCGCAAGGACACCCTCGCCAACGTGGTGGCCACCGGCGAGTTCGTCGTCAACGTGGTCAGTGCCGCCCAGCTCGAGGAGTGCAACGCGACCAGTGCCGAGGTGGGCCCGTCCGTCGACGAGGCCGCCCTGCTGGGCATCGCGATGGAACCGAGTGCCGTGGTCCGGCCCGGCCGGGTCGCCGGGTCCCCCGCCTCGATCGAGTGCACGCTGCACTCCACGGTCGACGTCGGCGACAGCGTCCTGGTGCTGGGTCTGGTGCAGGCCATCACGGTGCACGAGCGCGTGCTGCGCGCGGGCCGGGTGGAGGCTCGGGAGCTGGATCCGCTCAGCCGGCTGGGCGGCCACCAGTGGGGCCGCCTCGGCGAGATCCACGACATCCGCCGGCCGCGACCCGAGGACGTCCTGCCCGGGTAGGGCACGAGGACCGCTGGAGCCAGCACGCGACCGGTAGGCGTCGGGGGTCGACATGTGAACACCGACGTTCTATAGTCGAACGCAACGCTATCGGGGCGACAGAGAGGTTGCGCGCATGTACTACCGGTCGATGGGTGAGTTCCCGGCCTCGCGGCACGTCACGTTCCAGACGAGTGAGGGTCGGGAGACCTTCGAGGAGTTCATCGGCGAGGAGGGCTTCTCCGGGACCGCCTCGCACCTGTACCACGTGGGCATCCCGGCCAACCTGGTCGATTCGCGGACGTGGGACCTGGGCGACGTGTCCCTGCAGCCGAACGCCTCGCTGCGTCCGCGGCACTTCCGGCTGCCCGAGCTGTTCCCGTCGGGCACCGAGCAGGGCAAGGACGTGGTCCGCCACCGCCGCCTGGTGCTGGGCAACGCCGACGTGCGGATCAGCTATGTCGTCGCGGACACCACGTCGCCGCTCTACAGCAACGGCATCGGCGACGAGGTCATCTACATCGAGAGCGGCGTCGCCGACATCGAGAGCGTGTTCGGCACGGTCCGCGTGGGTCAGGGCGACAACGTGGTCATCCCGCGAGTGACGATCCACCGCTGGGTGCCGGTCGACGTGGACACGAACGGACCCCTGAAGGCCTACTGCGTGGAGGGCACGGGACACATCGAGATCCCGGCCAAGTACCTGACCCGGTTCGGCCAGTTCGTGGAGGGCGCACCCCTGACGGAGCGCAACATGCGCGGGCCGGTCGGTCCGCTGCTCGCCCCGACCGACGTGGCCGACCAGGACACCGAGGTCTACGTCAAGCACGGCAGCGGTGCCGACGTGCACGGCTCGGTGGTCGTCTACGACCACCACCCGTTCGACGTCGTCGGTTGGGACGGCTACCTCTACCCCTACGCCTTCAACTACCGCGACTTCTCGCCGGTGACCGGCAAGATCCTGCAGCCGCCGCCGACCTACCAGATCCTCCAGGGCCACAACTTCGTCGTGTGCAACTTCGTGCCGCGGATGCTGGAGTACGGGCAGGGGGCGATCACGGTGCCGTACTACCACTCCAACGTCGACGCGGACGAGGTGATGTTCTACTACGCCGGGGAGACCGCCGCCCGCAAGGGCACCGGGATCGGCAACGCCTCGGTGTCGCTGCACCCGGCGGCCTACACCCACGGCCCGACCCGCCAGGCCTACCTCAACTCCGTCGGCGCCGACGAGAGCAAGGAGATGGCGTTCATGGTCGACACGATGAACACCCTCCAGATCGGCGAGGGCGCCCTGGCCTGCGACGACGACAAGTACCCCTGGACCTGGGCCGGGCGCCGGACTCCTCACCCCGAGGGCTGACATGGCGGCAGCCGACAGCTCCCAGACCCTCAGTCGCGGTCTGGACGTGCTCAAGTACCTCGCCGCCTCGAGCGAACCGCGCACCCCCACCCAGGTCGCCACCGACCTGGGACTGAACCGCACGGTCGTCTACCGCCTGGTGGGCACCCTGGTCGAGCACGGTCTGGTGCGCCGAACGGGCGAGGGTGCACTCTCGGTCGGACTCGGTGTGCTCAGCCTCACCGAGAACTTCTATCCGTCGCTGCGCGAGGCCAGTCAGCCGGTTCTCGAGCGGCTCGCGGAGGACCTCCGTGCCACCGCGCACCTGGCGGTGGCGGACGGGGCGGACTCGGTCGCGGTCTGCGTCGTCGAGCCCCGCTCGACCGACTTCCACCTCGCCTACCGCCCGGGCACCCGCCACCCGCTCGACAGGGGAGCCCTGGGTGAGGCGCTCCAGGCAGCGATGGCCGGCGAGCGCGGCGTCTTCATCAGCCACGGACAGCTGACCCCGGGGGCGACCGGTGTCGTGGCCGCGGTCCCGGGGCTGCCCGGCCTGCCCGCCGCGATCGGGGTCGTCACCCTCAGTGACCACGACTGGTCACCCTTCCCCGACCGCGTCGCCGACGCGGTCGACCAGCTCACCGCGGCGCTCGCGCCGCACGCTCCGGAGGCCACCGCATGACCGTCATCGACACCGCAGCAGTCACCGCCCTCTACGCCCGCCAGAGCCACGCGATCGATGAGGGTGACGCAGGCGGCTGGGCGGCGACGTTCACCACCGACGGCAGCTTCAGCTCCCCGACGTTCGGTGATCCCGTCGTCGGCACGGCAGCGTTGACCCGGTTCGCCGAAGGCGTCTACACCGACCTGCAGAAGGAGGGGATCCGGCAGCGGCACTGGCTGAACAGCATCCACGTGGATGCCGCCACGCAGACCGCCCGGGCCTACCTGATGATCGTGCGCATCGACGCCGACGGGGCCCCGTCCCTGATGCGGCACGTCGTGATCAGCGACGAGCTCGCGGACGCGTCCGGTGAGCTGCTGGTCCGCGCACGACAGGTCCGACGGGACCCCTGACCACGGTTCAGGCCGACCGCCCGGCGTGCTCGAGACCGTCCAGGCCGGCGATGCGCCCCAGGGTGAGCGAGTTCGCGATGGCGTTGCCGCCGCCGACGTAGCGGTTGCCCAGCACCCCTCCTCCGGCTTCCCCCGCGGCATACAGGCCGGCGACCACGTCACCACGGACGTCGAGCACACGCGCGCGTGAGTCGATCCGCAGACCGGTGTGGGTGCAGACCAGCTCGCCGGGCACCAGCAGCGCCGCGTAGAACGGTGGTGTCCCCAGCTCGGTCAGCGGTGTGGCGACGCCCTTCGCCGCGAGTGTGAGATGGCGCTGGAACTCGGGGTCCAGGCCGTGTGGCAGGGTCTGGTTCCACCGCTCGACCGTGCGCACAAAGGTGCTCCCGGGCACGCCGATCGCCGCGGCGAGCGCAGCGAGGTCGTCCGCGCGGTGCGTCCGGCCGGCCTCCGCCTCCTCGTGCACACGCTCGGGCGTCCAGTCCAGGAAGCCCTCCGGCAACGACAGGCGGGCGGCCTCGTCGAAGACCATCCAGCACGGCCCCTCCTGGTCGGCGAGGATGCCCGCGGACACGGCATAGGAGACGTCCTCGTCCATGAACCGCTGGCCGGTCGAGTTGACGTTGATCCGGGAGAGGGGCGGGAAGCCGGAGTCCCAGTGGTGGTGACGCTGCAGGTAGGCCGTGACGAGGAGCAGGCCCCACCCCTGACCCGTGAGGCCGGCACCGACCTGCTCGGCCAGGCGCAGGTGGTCGCCGCGGCTGCCGGCGCCGGCCACCACGAACAGGTGCTCACCCGCCGCACGGGCGGCCGGGAAGTAGCGGTCCACCAGGTCCCGGTCGTGCGCGAAGCCACCGGAGGCGACCACCACGGCCCCGGCCCTGGCCTCCTCCCCGCCGACCCGCACGCCGCACACGCGGCCGCCCTCGACGACCAGACCGTCCACCCGGGCACCGAGCGCCAGCTCGGCGCCGTGCGTGCGCATCGTGCGCTCCAGCAGCTCGACGACGGCAAACCCTTCACCTGCTGGCGTGTGCCCCCTCCAGACGTCCTCGACCCCGGCATGACCCAACCCCGGCATGTGCGCGTTCGTGGAGCGCTGGGCAGGGACCTCCAGGCCCAGGTCCATCATCCAGTGCAGCGTCGGGGCGGTCGCCTCGCAGAAGGTCCGGATCAGGCCCGGTTGGAGCCGCCACTGGTTGAGGTCCATGTAGTGCTGGAAGAAGCGGTCAGGGGAGTCCTCCACGCCGAGGGCCTCCTGGACCCTCGTGCCCGCCGCGGTGAACATCCCCGCGGCCAGTGACATCGAGCCGCCCACGGCGTCCTCGGCCTCGAGGACCAGCACACGGCCACCGCGCTCGGCGGCGGACGCCGCAGCGCTGAGACCGGCGCCGCCCGCGCCGACCACGATGAGGTCCCACTCGTCTCCGGACACTGCTCACTCCTCGTCACGCCGCCAGTGAATGTATGCAACCTACTGCTCGGGTCACAGTCTGGCAACGATGTGTCCTGGGGCTTGACGAAAGCATCGGCACCATGTTGTATACAACTTAGGTCTCTCCCCTGACGTGAACCCGTGGAGACCACGACCGTCCGCACCGCGGCCCGGTCGCTCAGCATTCAGCACACCCAATCAAAGGAGATGGTGATGCGAGGTCGATTGGTGGTCGCTCTGGCGGCCGCAGGAAGCATGTTGCTCGCGGCGTGCGGCAGCGACTCGGGCGGCGATGACAACGGCGCGACGGCGGGCGGCGGCGACGCCTCCGAGAGCTACACCCTCGCCTGGATCAACCCCCTGAGCGGCGCCTCCGCGGCGTTCGGCGAGGCCTCTCGTGGCGGGGTCGAGCTGGCCCTCGAGGACATCAAGGAGGCCGGCGGCATCAATGGTGCCGAGCTCGAGGTGCTCTTCGAGGACAACGAGCTCCAGCCCGAGGCCTCGATCACTGCCTACCAGCGCACCATGGGCAAGGACCCGGTGGCCGTGATGACCGCGGGGAGCTCGGTCGTGCTCGCCCTGGCGCCGCTGGCCGAGCAGGACGAGATCATGCTCGCCAACATCGGTGCCCAGTCCCCTGCCCTGATCTCGCCAGACGTCCCGATGGTCTACAACTTCATCCCGACCTCGGCGGCCGAGGCGAGTCGGCTCGCGACCCGCCTGACCGAGGACGAGGGCATCACCAAGGTGGCGATCCTGTCGGTCGACAACGACTACGGCAAGGACACGGCCGAGGCGTTCATCGCCGCGCTCGAGGGTGCCGGCGGCACCGTGTCGGCGCACGAGATCCACGAGCTGGGCGGCACCGACATGCGCACCCAGCTCACCAAGATCAAGTCCACCGATGCCGAGGCGCTCGTCTTCATCTCCAACGTCGGCGAGGTCGGGCACAGCGTCGCGCAGGCCGAGGAGCTCGGCATCGACCTGCCGCGCTACGGCTTCACCTACGCCCTGTCCCCGGACAACTTCGAGATCGCCGGCGACGCGATGAACGGGATGAAGGGCATCGCGGTGTCCTTCATCGGCGACGACGAGGCGGCGAACGCCTGGGCAGAGCGCTACGAGCAGGCCTACGGCACCTGGCCGAACGTGACCGCCGCCGTCTCCTACGACGGGACGATGATCCTGGCGGAGGGCCTGCGCGAGGTCGGCAACGACCGCGCCGCCCTCATCGACTACGTCGCCAACGTCAAGGACCACGAGGGCGTGCTGGGCACGACCACCATGACCCCGGAGCGGCAGTCGGACTTCCCCCTCAACGAGTTCGAGATCAGCGACGGCGAGATCGGCGTCTGGGAGTGAGCACTCCGTGGCCCGGTGGTGGCCCTGACCACCGCCGGGTCACGGGCTATCCCCGCGACGACACGCACGACACGAAAGGGCAGAGGGGACCGTGCTGACTGACCTGCTGCTGACGGGCCTCCTGGACGGGGCCAGGATCGGCGTGGCCGCCCTCGGCTTCGCGCTGATCTTCTACACGACCAAGGAACTCCACTTCGCCTACGGCGCGATCCTGGCCGCGTGCGGCTACCTCTACTACTCCCTCGTCGTCGACCAGGGCCTGCCGCTGCTGCTCGCCGCGCCGCTGGCCCTGGCGTTCGGGGCGGTCGTGGGCGCGGTGATCCAGCGTTGGCTCTACCGCCGGCTCAACGACCACCTCGCCGTGCTGCTGTTCTCCTTCGGCATGGCGATCATCCTCGAGAACGTCCTGCACATCATGTTCGGGCCGACCGACAAGGTGCTGCCGGCCGGGGCGCTGACCAGGACCGTCTCGGTCGCCGGCACCCCGTTGCGGGTCATCGACCTGGTCACCGTGGCCGTCTTCCTCGTCGTGTGGGCCGGTCTGTGGCACATGCTCGAGCGACAGCAGATCGGCCTGGCCATCCGCGCGGTGATGCGGGACTCCACCATGAGCGACCTGGTCGGGATCCGCACGGGGCGCATCAAGGTCCTCGCGTATGCCCTGGGCTCGGCCATCGGTGCGGTCGCCGGGCTCATCGCGGTCACGCGCAGCGGCGTGCGCCCCGGCTCCGGGTTCGACGTCATGCTCTTCGCCTTCATCGCCACCCTTCTCGGGGCGGGCAAGCTCACCAACGTCGCCGCCTGGTCCCTGGCGCTGGGCCTGTTCATGGGACTCGTGGCCTGGCCGTTCCCGACCGAGCTGCAGACCCTCTTCGCCTTCTTCGCGATGCTCATCTACCTGGTCGTCCGCAGTCTCGACGTGCGGAGCCTGCGCCGGCCCAGACTCCGGCGGGCCGAGGACCGGACGGGGGTCTCCGCATGAGCTACCTGCTGACCCTGGTCACCTTCTTCTCCATCGGGATCATCCTGGCGATGTCCCTCAACCTGCTCATGGGCTTCACCGGTCAGGTGTCCATGGCCCACGGCGGCTTCATGGGTATCGGCGCCTACACGGCTGCCTGGTTCGCGATCAACGCCGAGGTCAACATGGTCTGGGCGATGCTCCTCGCTGCCGCGGCCGCGGCCCTCATCGGGTGGCTCTTCGCGCTCGCCACGGTGCGGATCAGTGGTGATGAGTTCATCCTCGCCTCGTTCGCCCTGCAGATGGTGATCATCGAGGCGATCAGTCGGTGGACCGACGTGACGCGGGGCACCTACGGCCTCTCCGGTGTGCCCAAGCCCGAGCTGTTCGGCGAACCGATGCGCACGATCGAGCAGTATGCCGTGTTCACCGTGGTCGTGACGCTCATCTGTGCGGTGGTCATGATGCGCATGGCCGGCTCGACCTTCGGCCTGGTCCTCCGCGGGGTCCGGGAGAGCGTCCCCAGCATGCAGGCACTGGGACGCAACACGGTCCGGGTGAAGATCCTGGTCATGGTGATCGCGTCGGCCTTCGCCGGCATCGCCGGCACCCTGCAGGCCTCGATGGTGACCTTCATCCACCCGGACAGCTTCACCATCATGCTGTCGATCATCATCGTGGCCTACCTGCTCGTGGGGGGCCTCGGCAACATGTGGGGCGCGGCCCTCGGCGCGGTCCTGCTGCTGTCGATCCCGGAGCTCATCGCCACCAGCGACGTCATCCCCAGCAACCTGCTCGGGCCCATGGAGCGTGTGATCTACGGCGTGGTGCTCATGGCGTTCGTCTGGTTCCGCCCCAAGGGCATCATCGCGGAGCGCCCGGTGCTGAGGGTCGGACGCATGCTGCGGCGCGGCACGGTCACCGCACCCACCCGTCCTGGCTCACCCGCCTCCGCGACCACCCCCGACGCCCCGGGAGCGACCCGATGACCACCATGCTCGACGTCGCGAACGCCTCGGTCAGCTTCGGCGGCCTGCGCGCCCTCAAGGACGTCTCGATCAGCGCCGAGGAGGGCCAGGTCACCGCCCTGATCGGCCCGAACGGCGCCGGCAAGAGCACCCTGCTCGGCGCAGTGTCCGGCTTCACCCGCCTCGACGAGGGGAGGGTCACCTTCCGGGGGCAGGACATCACCGGCATGCGGCCGCACCAGGGTGTCGGCCTCGGCCTGGCGCGGACCTTCCAGGACCTGGAGGTCATGCAGCGGCTGACCGTCGCCGAGAACGTGCTGCTCGGGTTCCCCGACCAGCCGGCGGAACGGCTCAGCCGGCTCCTGCTCACCCCCTGGGTCGCCAACCGGCACCACCGGGCGACCGTGCAGAAGACCGTGGACCTGCTCGATCACGTCGGGCTGCTCGACCGGGCCGACACGCTCGCCTCCGACCTGTCCTACGGCGAGCAGAAGCTGCTGGTCGTGGCGCGTCTCCTGGCAACCGGGGCGGACATGCTCATGCTGGACGAGCCCGGAGCGGGTCTCCCCGACGTCAACCTGCACCAGATCGGGTCGGTCCTGCGCGAGGCGGTGGCGGGCGGCCGCACCGTCCTGCTGGTCGACCACAACATGGACCTGATCATGAACTACGCCGACCGGGTCACCGTGCTCCACCACGGGCAGGTCATCGCCACCGGCACACCTGCGCAGATCCAGGCCAACCAGGCGGTGATCGACGTCTACTTCTCCCGGAGCCACACCGCGCAGGACCCGGTCGACGAGCCACTGACCCCGTCACAGAAGGGAGCCCCCGATGCGTCTTGAGCTCACCGACGTGCGCGCGGGGTACGGACGCCGAGAGGTCCTCTTCGGCATCTCCATGACCGTCGAGCCCGGCTCGATCACCGTCATGCTCGGCACCAACGGTGCCGGCAAGTCGACCACGCTGAAGACCATCATGGGCGCCATCCGACCGACGGCCGGGTCGGTCACGTATGACGGTCGGAACACCGCCCGTGGCGAGGTCGCCGACAACGTCGCGCACGGCATGGCCGCCGTCCCCGAGGCGGGCGGCGTCTTCCGCGACTTCACCGTCCGGGACAACCTGCTCCTGGGTGCCTTCACCGTCAAGGACGCCGCCGTGCGCGAGGAACGCATGGACGGGGTCTTCGAGCTGTTCCCCCGGCTCAGGGACCGTGTCTCCCAGGCTGCCGGCACGTTGAGCGGCGGCGAGCGGCAGATGCTGGCCATCGGCAGGGCGCTGATGAGCGGTCCCTCGTGCCTCATGCTCGACGAGCCGTTCCTCGGCCTGGCTCCGGTCGTGGTGGACGACGTCGTCGACTCCCTGGCCCGGATCAACCAGGAGTCCGGCGTCACCCTCCTGGTCGTGGAGCAGAGTGTCCGCATCCTCGACATCGCCACGCACGCCTACGTCCTGCGACTGGGTCGGATCCACATCGACGAGCCCGACCCGCGCTCCCTCGTCGACGACAGCGGCCGCCTCGAGGCGTCCTTCATCGGCTGATGTCCCCCTATCCCCACCTCACCGCGCCCCTCGACCTGGGAGGGGTCACCCTGCGCAACCGCGCGGTGGTCACCGCACACGTGACCAACTTCGGGAGCCAGGAGCACCGGGCCACGCCACGCACAGCGGCCTACCTCGCCGAGCGCGCCAGGGGAGGGGTGGGGCTCATCGTCTCCGAGTCCCTGGCGGTGCACCCCACCGCCGGCCCCAACACGTTCTTCCTCCAGCTGTGGGACGACTCGGCCATCGAGCCGCTGCGCGCCGTCACGGAGGCGGTCCGGTCCGAGGGCGCAACCATCTTTGCGCAGCTCAACCACGGTGGCCGCGAGCACAACCCGCTGATCACCCGGCGGCCGCTCGTCGCGCCGTCCCCCATCCCGTCGCCGAAGGGCGGTGAGGTGCCGCACGAGCTGACCGTCCCCGAGATCGCCGAGCTCGTGCAGGCCTTCGCGGCGGCCGCCACCCGCGCGGTGGCGGCCGGCTTCCACGGCGTCGAGGTCCACGCCGGTCACGGCTACCTGATCCAACAGTTCCTCTCCCCGTGGAGCAACCACCGCGCCGACGCCTACGGCGGCGGCGTCGGAGACCGGATGCGCTTCCTCGTCGAGGTCCTCGAGGCGGTGCGGGCAGCGGTGCCACGGCCGACGGTGCTGGGCGTCCGGATCAGCGCCGACGAGTTCGCACCCGAGGGGGGTCTCGGCATCGGGGAGATGCAAGACATCGCCCGGCGCATCCAGGACCTCGGGCTGGTGGACTACCTGTCGGTGAGCCAGGGCAGCTATGCCGACCCAGGAAGCTTCATCCCCGACGCGAGCTACGGCCGGTTGCCGTTCGTGCACCTCACGCGCGCCATCCGTGAGGTCGTCGACCGCCTCCCGATCGTCGCGGTCGGCTCGATCATCACCCCGGACGAGGCCGAGTCCGTGCTGGCCGAGGGAGTGGCTGACCTCGTCGGCATGACACGCGCACACATCAGCGACCCGCACCTGATGCGCAAGGTCGGGCAGGACCGCGCGGACGACATCCGCCAGTGCATCCTGTGCAACGTCGGCTGCTTCGGCCGGCTCCTCAAGGGCCTCGACATCAGCTGCGTCCAGAACCCGGCTGTCGGGCGGGAGCTGGACTGGCCGGAGGATCCGGCGCCCGCCACCGACCGGCCACGTCGTGTCGTGGTGGTCGGCGCCGGCCCCGGAGGTCTGGAGGCGGCCTGGGTCGCCGCCTCACGCGGTCACCCGGTGAGCCTGCTCGAGGCCTCGGACTCCGTCGGCGGCTCGGTGCGTGCGCTCGCCACACAGGAGGACCACCGCGAGTGGGGAGAGATCATCCGGTGGCGTGAGCGCATGCTCGACGAGCACCGCGTCTCGGTGCACACCAGCTGTCCCGCCGACGCCGAGTCGGTGCTCGCCCTCGACCCGGCGGTCGTCGTGGTCGCCACGGGCGACGTCGGCGGCGGAGCCGCTCTGGCCGCTGCCCTGCGAGACCGTGCGGGCCCCGACCTCGAGGTGCTCACCGTCGGAGACGCTGCGGCACCGCGCGACACCCTGGCAGCGATCACCGACGGACACCGGGTGGGCCGTGAGATCTGAGCCGCCACCCACCTGACCGGGGGCCGACGCACCTGCCAGCCCCCCGGCATACCACCGACCGACCGGTCACCGACCGACCGGGCCACCGAGCTCGCTCCCGGGACCGCCGCCCACGACAACCGCACCCGACACCGAAGGACCGACGAATGACCTCACAGGAACTGCTGGCGATCCCGATGCCCTCCGGGGGCCGTCTCGACGTCTACTCGGGTGTCGCGCGGTTGGCCGGCAAGCTCTGGGCCAGCTGTCACCGCGCCCGGCAGGGGGAGAGCCGCACGGCGGTGCTCATCGTGCACCCGACGTCCAACTTCCTGGGTCACTATGCGCTGGAGCCGTTGGCCGAGCGCGGTGTCACGGCGGTCGGGATGAACACCCGCTACCTCGGCAACGATGCCGCGCTGATCACCGAGAACTGTGTCCTGGACGTGGGCGCGGGCGTCCGCTATCTGAAGGAGAACGGCTTCGACAAGGTCGTTCTCATGGGCAACTCCGGCGGAGGTGGCCTGGTCTCGCTCTACCAGAGCCAGGCCGAACGGCCCTCGATCACCGCGACCCCGGCCGGCGACGCGCCCGACCTGACCCAGGCGGACCTGCCCGCGGCCGATGGTGTGATCTGCGCGATGGCCCACCCGGGGCGGGCCTCGGTGTACACCGAGTGGCTCGACCCGGCGATCACGGACGAGGAGCGCCCCTTCGAGCGGGACCCGGAGCTGGACGCCTTCGACCCCCGCAACGCACCGCCCTACTCCGCGGAGTTCATCGAGCGGTACCGGGCGGCGCAGGTCGAGCGCAACCGCCGGATCACCGCCTGGGTGCGGCAGCGGCTCACCGAGCTGCAGGCCGAGGGCCAGGGGATCCAGGACCTGCCCTTCACGGTGCACGGCACCTGCGCCGACCTGCGCTTCCTCGACCCGGACATCGAGCCGTCCGACCGCGAGCAGGGCACCCTGTGGGGTGACCCGTGGGTGGCTAACTTCCTGCCCGCCTCGCTGGGCCACAACACGAGCCTGCGCTCGTGGTTGAGCCAGTGGAGCATCGATGAGAGCAACGCCGACGGCCCGTTCCACCTCGGGCGGGTCAGCGTGCCGGTGCTGGTGGCCTACGGGTCGGCCGACAACGCGGCCTTCCCCGCGCACGCGCGGGCGCTGTACGACGGCGTGGGGCACCAGGACCGGGAGCTCTATGAGATCCCGGGGGCCAACCACTACTTCAAGGACCAGCCGGAGCTGCGGGAACAGTTCGCGGACAAGGTCATCGACTGGCTCGACGCGCACAACCTGCGCTGAGCCACGACACGCACAGGGAGGACGGAGATGACTGCGCAGCAGAGCCAGAGAGCCGATCCGGGCGGGCCGCTGACCGGTGTCCGGGTGCTGGAGATGGGCCAGCTGATCGCCGGACCCTTCGCCGGGCAGCTGCTCGGTGACCTCGGCGCGGACGTGGTGAAGGTCGAGGACCCCGCACGCGGCGACCCGATCCGCAGCTGGGGCCGTGAGCTGCCCCAGGGCCAGTCGGTGTGGTGGTCGATCATCGGCCGCAACAAGCAGTCCGTCACGATCAACCTCCGCTCGCAGGAGGGGCAGGACCTGGTGCGGCGCCTGGTCACCGAGACCGACGTGCTCATCGAGAACTTCCGCCCCGGCACGCTGGAGAAGTGGGGCCTGGGCTACGACGTGCTCAGCGAGATCAACCCCGGGATCATCATGGTGCGGGTCTCCGGCTACGGCCAGGACGGGCCCTACGCCGGCCGACCGGGCTACGGTGCGATCGGCGAGGCGATGGGTGGGCTCCGGTACGTCGTGGGGGACCCGAGCACACCACCGTCCCGGACCGGGATCTCGATCGGCGACACGCTCGCGGCCATGTTCGCCGCGATCGGTGCCCTCGCCGCCCTGCAGGAGCGCCACGTCACCGGGCGGGGACAGGTCGTCGACTCCGCGATCTACGAAGCGGTCCTCGGGGTGATGGAGTCACTGGTGCCGGAGTGGACCTCCAGCGGCTTCCAGCGGGAACGGACCGGAGCGATCCTGCCCAAGATCGCACCGAGCAACGTCTACCCGACCCGCGACGACGGCTGGATCCTCATCGCCGCCAACCAGGACACCGTGTTCCGCCGGTTGTCCGAGGCGCTGGGAGCGCCCGAGCTCGCCGAGGACGAGCGCTACGCCACCCACGTCGCCCGCGGGGAGCACCAGGTCGAGCTCGACACGCTCATCGCCGACTTCACCCGCAGCAGGTCCCTGGAGGAGATGGAGACGCTGCTCAACGACTACGGCGTCCCGAACGGCCGCATCTACCGCCCCAGGGACATGGTCCAGGACGCCCAGTTCCTGGCCCGCGAGTCGATCACCTCCATCGCCCACCCGGTGCTCGGCTCGGTCGCCATGCAGAACGTCTTCCCCCGCCTGAGCCGGACCAGGGGCCGGGTCCGCTGGCCCGGTCCGCGGCTGGGCGAGCACACCGACGAGGTCCTGCGGCGCATCGGCCTCACCGACGACCAGGTCACCGCCCTGCACGAGGCAGGAGTGGTCTGAGATGGCCACGACCGGGACACTGCCCGAGACGATCCGGCTGGTCGAGGTCGGGCTGCGGGACGGGCTCCAGGCCGTGCCGGCGCCGCTGGAGACCGCGGACAAGGTGGCGCTGATCGAGGGGCTCATCGACGCCGGGCTGCGGGAGATCGAGGCGGTGTCCTTCGCCCATCCCCGCGTGCTGCCACAGCTGGCCGACGCCGAGGCGGTGATGGCGGCCGTGCCGCGCCCCGAGGGCGTCACCTACCGCGGCCTGGTGCCCAACCTTCGTGGTGCGCAGCGCGCGGTCGCCACCGGGCTCGACGAGTGGACCCTCGTTGTCGCCGCCGACGAGGAGACCAGCCTGCGCAACCAGCGGCGCACCGTCACCCAGATGCTGGGCGAGCTCGAGGACGTTGCCCGACTGGCCCGGGAGAACGGCGTGCGACTGGTGGTGGCCGTGGCGTGCGCGTTCTTCGCGCCGGCCCGCGGTCCGGTGCCCCGCGAGGAGTACCTGCGCGTGGTCGACGCCGCCGTCGACGCCGGTGTGCCGGCGCTCTACCTGGCCTGCACGACCGGACAGGAGCATCCCGTCGAGGTCGGTGAGCGGCTCACGGAGGTGCGCGAGCGGCATACCCATCTTGAGGTCGGTGTCCATCTGCACAACCGCAACGGGTTCGCCACGGCCAATGCCGTCGCCGCGATGCAGGCGGGCGCCGCCTGGCTCGAGGGCAGCTTCTGCGGTCTCGGCGGCGACCTGTGGTTCCCGGGCGACCCCAGTGTGCTCGGCAACGCCCCGTTGGAGGACCTCATCCACCTGTGCGACGGTCTGGGCGTGGCCTCAGGGATCTCGCTCGAGAAGTACCTGCCGGTGGCTCGCCGGGTGGAGGAACTGACGGGAGTCCCCACGACGTCGTTCGTCGCGCGCGGAGGCACTCGCCAGGACCTGGCGAGCGCGGAGTGGCCGGAGGAGCTGCCGTGACCGAGCCCGCAGGAGTGGAGAGCGAGGCCCAGGACGCGGCCGAGCGTGCCTACCGGGCCGTCCTGGCGCTGATCGTGACCGGCGAGGCGAGCGAGGGGACCTGGCTGCGCGAGACCACCCTCGCCGAGCAGATCGGCGTGAGCCGCACCCCGGTCCGTCAGGCGCTCAACCGGCTCGCCGCGGAGGGCGCGGTCGAGCTGCGCCCGCACCGCGGCGCGCAGGTCGCCTCGTTCAGCCCCGAGGAGATGGCCTCTCTGTATGACCTGCGGGCGCGGTTCGAGCCGCTGGCCGCGCGGCTCGCCGTGGAACGGCTGTCCGCACAGGACGTGGAGGAGCTCGTCGGGCTGGCGGCCCAGATGGAGGCGCTCGTCGGTGCGGGTGAGCCCGATCCGGCGGAGCTGGCCCGTCTGAACGACCAGTTCCATGCGGTCTTCATCCGCGAGGCGGGCAACCGGCACCTGACCCTCGCGATCCAGACCGTGACCCGGCCGGTGTTCGTGGCCCGGACCTTCCAGACCTACAGCAGACACGCCCTGGAACGGAGCATGCGCCACCACGCCGAGCTGGTCGACGCCGCACGGCTGCGCGATGGCGAGTGGGCCGAGGCGATCATGCGCGCACACATCCTGGCGGCCCGCCACGCCTCTGACGAACAGACACCCCAACACACACGAGGAGACACATGAAGATCGGCATCGTCATCGGCTCGGTCAGGGACGGACGCATCGGGGTGCAGGTGGCCAACTGGGTGCACGAGCAGGCCAAGGAGAGGGACGTGGCCTACGACCTCATCGACCTCAAGGAGTTCGACCTGCCCGTCTACACCTCCTCCCGCGTGCCCGCCGCGTCGGACAAGAACTACGGCGACGACCGGGTCAACCGCTGGAGCGGGACCATCGACGCCTACGACGGCTTCGTGTTCGTGACACCCGAGTACAACCACGGCGTGCCCGGCGGCCTGAAGAACGCCTTCGACTGGATCTTCCCCGAGTGGTGGAGCAAGGCCATCGCCTTCGTGTCCTACGGCGCCGCCTTCGGGTTCCGGGTGATCGAGCAGTGGCGTCCGATCGTCGCCAACGCCAACATGTTCGACATCAAGGCGCAGCTGTCGTTCAGCACCATGATCGACTTCGAGGACGGCATCCTCACTCCGGCTCAGCGGCACACCGACGAGGTGACCCGCCTGTTCGAGTCCCTGGAGGCAGCCAGCGGGGCCATGTCGACGCTTCGCCAGTAGCGGCGAGCGGCGGTCGCTCCGCTGGGCTCGGACGACAGGACGGCCGGCAGCTCGCGTGAGCTGCCGGCCGTCCGTCACCGCCTGGCCCTAGGGAGGCCTCAGAACCGCGCGAGCAACCCGGCGTCGACCGGTATCGCGATCCCCGTCACGTAGCGCGCCTCATCACTGGCCAGCCACAGGACGGCATTGCTGATGTCCTCCGGCTCGACCCACGCTGCGGGAAGCAGCGAGATGCCACCGAAGACGCGCTGCACATCCTCCAGCGTCGGCTCCTCGACGTCGGGGACGTAGGCCTTGAGCAGGCGCTGGTTCATCGCCATCTCCGTGTTGACCATGCCGGGGTTGACGGTGTTCACCCGGATGTTGCTCTTGCCCAACTCATTGGCTATGGTCCCCATCAGCCCCTGGAGGCCGTGCTTGGACGCGGTGTAGTGAGCCTGGTTCGGTGCGCCGACCAGACCCGCCGTCGAGCTGATGATCACGACGGACCCGCCACCGTTCTTGACCATGCCGGGCACGACTGCCTTGACTGCGTGCCACGCGCCGACGAGGTTGACCGAGAGGATCTGCTGCCACTGCTCGTCCGTCAGTTCGAGGACCGGGCTCTGGTTGGAGATGCCGGCATTGGAGACCAGGATGTCGATCCTCCCGAACTTCTCCTCGGCCTCGGCCGCCACCGCCTCGAGGGCGGACAGGTCCCGGACGTCGGCCACGCGAGCCAGGACCTGGCGCCCCGCGGCCTCGACCAGGCCGGCGGTCTCGGCCAGTTCCTCCGGAGTGCCTTGCGTGTAGTCCACACCTGTCTCATCGCGCGCCAGGTCGGTGATGACGATGTCCGCGCCCTCCTGCGCCAGACGCACGGCGTGGGCTCGACCCATCCCTCGCGCAGCCCCCGTGATGAATGCGACCTTGCCGTCCAAGCGAGCCATCGTCCTCACTCCTCCTGCGCATGCGCGCAAAACCTCGAATGTGTTGACGGTTCAACAAATTTCGCCTACCCCTTGTTCCACGTCAGACACGCTCGCGGCCGCTCGGACGACAGGACGGCCGGCAGCTCGCGTGAGCTGTCGGCCGTCCGTCACCACCTGGTGGCAGGGCCTGTCAGGGGCGGTCGAGGTCGAAGACGTAGCTCCCCGAGCCGCGGTAGGACTCCACGACCCACGAGTAGTAGCCCGAGGTGCCCGTGTAGGAGACCTGCTCGGTGCTGTCCGAGCTGATGCCCTGTGCGACGGTCACCCAGCTGGAGCCGTTCCACTTCTCCAGGATGAGATCGAAGTCGGTGCCGTCCGGGCCGGTCAGGCACGCGGTGTGCGTGCCCGAGCCGCTGTAGTACATCCCGCTGCTGCCGGGGTGGTAGGCGTAGGCGCCCGACCCCGACAGGCTGCCGGACTCGCTCTCGGGGAGGTCACAGCCAGGAGTCGGCTCGGGCTCGGGACCCGGGTCGGCGCCTCCGCCGAAGGTCGTGTGCAGCAACAGGTTCGGCGATCCCGTCCCGATGCTGCTCAGCACCCCTGACGTCGCACTCGACGTGATCGCGTTGCCCACCGCGGCCGGCGAGGCCGACGGGTTGTCCTCGAGATAGAGCGCCGCGGCTCCCGCCACGTGGGGCGAGGCCATCGAGGTGCCGCTGATGCTGTTCGTCGCGGAGTTGCTCGTGTGCCAGGCCGAGGTGATGCTCGACCCGGGGGCGAACAGGTCCAGGCAGCTGCCGTAGTTGGAGAACGAGGAGCGGGCGTCACTGCTCGTGCTGGATCCGACGGTGATGGCCTCGGCCACCCGGTTCGGCGAGCCGCTGCAGGCGTTGGCGTCGGAGTTGCCCGCCGCCACCGCATAGGTGACGCCGGAGCTGATCGAGTTGCGCACGGCGTCGTCCAGGGCGGTCGAGTTGCCGCCGCCCAGGCTCATGTTCGCCACGGCAGCGCCTGAGGCGTTCCGGGTGACCCAGTCCACGCCGGCGATGACACCGGAGTTGCTGCCCGAGCCGTTGCAGTCGAGGACCCGGACGGCGACCAGGGCGACGTCCTGGGCGACGCCGTAGGTCTCGCCACCGACCGTGCCCGCCACGTGCGTGCCGTGCCCGTTGCAGTCCTGTGCACCGCGACCGTCGTTGATGGCCGTGAAGCCCTCCGTGGCGCGGCCGGCGAACTCGTTGTGGGCCGTGCGGATGCCGGTGTCGATGACGTAGGCGGTGACCCCCTCGCCGCTGGCGGCGTAGGAGTAGCTGCCGTTGAGCGGGAGGTTGCGCTGGTCGACCCGGTCCAGGCCCCACGTCGCGTTCGCCTCCGAGCCGGAGCCGGTCAGGGCCACCGTCGTGTCCTGCTCGACATACGCCACGTGCGGGTTGTGGCGCAGGCCGTTGAGCGCCTGCTCGGGCACCTCGATGGTGAAGCCTGTCAGGACCGTGTCGTAGGTCTGCAGGACCCGTGCCCCGTCGGCAGCGGCCGAACGCTTGGCCGCCGAGAGCGCCTGGCCGGGAGCGTCCTTGTCGAGCACGACGATGTAGCGGTCCTCGATCGGGTCACCACCCTGCGGCACCACGAGCGGCGCCAGCCCGGATGCGGACGACTGGAAGGAGTCCGCTCGGTCCGGCGGCGCGGAGCGGTCGGGTGAGTCTGCTGCCGCGGCGGCTCCGAGGGGTGCCAGGGCGACCATCGCGCCCGCTGCGAGCACACCGGCCCGTCGCATGAATGATGTCGACATCGATTTCCTCTCTCTCCGCATCGTCGGTGACGCGGTGCCGACAACACTGGATCAGGCAATGGGGGCAGACAAGGCTTAACAATTAGGAGCGAGGTGTGACGAAACCACATTCAGGGGCACACCCGAGGGCACTGACCGGGCCTCACGACATACCGCCCCAGAGTCATCAGGCGGCATCGTCCGGCCACTCCCAGCGTGCCCCGACGACTCCCGGGCGACCGTCGATCTCGATGAGCAGCAGGCCGTGCTCGGGGTCCAGGTCCAGCGGCTCGACGGTGGGCTCTCCGTCGACCGGCTGGGTGTAGCTCTCACACCGGACGGGCAGCGCAGACGGGTGGAAGAGGACCTCCAGCTGGTACTGCCGGTTGCTGAACCTGCGCCGCCGCTCGTAGCGGTAGGCCGGGGGGAACGGCGGCGCCTGGACGCACTCGTACTCGACCGCGATGAACTCGCCGCGGCGCAAGGGGCGGGGCAGGAGCATCTCCGAGGTCATGATGCCCGAGCCCGGCACGCTGCTGATCCGACCCACCCGGCACCGGGTCAGGCCGCGCACCTCGGACACCGGGCAGGTGGGGTCGTCGTTGCCGTGCATGATCACGAACCGGTCGACGCCGTCCCGCTCGCTCCGCATGATCTGCCTGGTCCAGGTGCCGCGCTCGGTGCGGTCGGGGCCGACGTGCACCCGGTCGTGGTAGGAGATCCGGGTGAGATGGTCCTCGCTGCAGGCGTCGATCTGCTCGTAGGCGGTGACGACCGCGGGCACCTCGTCCCAGAGCTCTCCCCACGTCGGCCGCGGGGCGTGGCGGCCGCGCGGGGCGGGTCTCCCGACCTGTCCTGCGAGGCTTCCGGGCGCCAGCTCGAGGATCCGCTCCAGGACGCTCAGGCACTGCAGGGAGGTGCGCCGCCCCGGCTGGCTCCGCCCGGACTGCCAGTAGCTCAGGGTGGCGGCGCTCACCGGCGTCCCCGCCTGTTCCAGTCGCGCCACGATGCGTCCCAGACCCAGGCCACGGGCCTCGATGGCCTCGCGCAGAGTGGTGGCGAACGGTGCGTCGCTCGGCGCGGTGTCCACCGGCATGGTCGATACCCCCTTCGTAGGTGCGAGCACCCAGAAATGTCGGGCAGAAGGCACCTTACTGATGGGTAAGTACGGGTTGTGGGGAGCGTGCGCCAAGAATGCGTCAAGATTATTAGAGGGGTGTCAAGCCGCGGTCAAGAATGGCTCATTCAATGCCGTATGACGACGCACCAGTGACCTCTCTGGGCGTCACTGTGCGGTGGTCGGCCGGTGGAGAGGCAGCCGCCGAACGCCCCGGGAAGGGTCGCCAAACCTTGCTAGCGCGCACGTCGGGATGGGTCTACGTTCGACGGTATGGCTCTCAACGACACTCTCCTGACAGCACTGTCCGACCAGATCACGCTCGAGCTCGAGTCCTCGATCGTCTACCTCCAACTGGGGATCGCCCTCGAGGACAACGACCTCCCGGGGATGGCGGGCTGGATGCGGCTGCAGTCCGACGAGGAGCGGGCGCACGCGGCCAAGTTCATCGCACACGTCACCGACCGGGGCGGTCGTCCGCAGATCGGCGCCATCGCCGCGCCCCGGGCCGACGGCACCGGTGTGCTCGAGGCCTTCGAGGCGTCCCTGGCCCACGAGCAGAAGGTCTCTGAGGCGGTCCGCAACCTCTACCGGCTCGCGCAGGCGGAGGGCGACATCGACATGATCCCGCTGCTGCACTGGTTCATCGAGGAGCAGATCGAGGAGGAGGCCACCGTCTCCGAGATCGTCGGTCGGCTCCGGATGATCGGTGACGACGGCGCCGGCCTGCTGCGCCTGGACGCCGAGCTGGGGGCGCGCACCACCATCAACGAGTGAGCGGCCCAGCGGGCTGCCTACTTTCCGGTGCGGTCCGCTTCCGAGGCCAGCAGACGCGTGGCGGCCGTGTAGGCCGACAGTTCGACGATGCGCCCCTCGAACACGACCTGTGCCCGCCCCTCGGCCGAGGCCTGTTCGAACGCCGCGACCAGCCCGGCGGCCCGTTCCAGCTCGTGCCCGTCCGGCCCCATGGTGGAGTTGACCAGGGGTGCGTCCCCGGGGCGCACGAGTGACTTCGCGCGGTAGCCGAGCGCGGCGGACTGTGTCAGGTCGCGTACGGCTCCCTCCGCGTCGTCGAAGGTGAAGGGACAGTCCACCGCGAGGATGCCGGCTGCCGCGGCCTCGAGCCGGAAGCGGCTCCGCGCATAGTGCAGCTCGGTCGAGTCGATGGTCCGTGAGACGCCGAGGTTCGTCGCCAGGTCCTCACTGGCCAGGATCGCCGACGTGACGCGTGTGCTCGCCGAGGCGATCTCCTGGAGCCGAAGCAGGGCACCCGGGCTCTCGACCGTCGGGCAGACCTCCACCACTCCGTGCGCACGACCGGCGCGTCCCTCGTGGTAAGAGATGAGCCGGTCCAGTGCCCGGACCTCGTCGCCGTTCTCCGCCTTGGCCAGCACGACGATGGCAGCTCCTGCAGCCACGGCTGCCTCGGTGTCGACGTGACCCCCCTCTTCCAGTGGGCGTACGCGGACCGCGGGCTCCACGCCGTGCTCCATCCAGTGCGCGCAGATCTCGGCACTCAGGCCGCGTGCCCGCTCCTTGAGTGTGGCCGGAGTGAAGTCCTCCAGGTCCTGGATCGCCACGTCTGTGCCGCATGTGGCCGCTTGCAGCAGGGGCTCCCGGTCGGCGCCCGGGAGGAAGAGCCAACTCCGGCGTGCTGATATCAAGCCCATGTCGCGGGACCCTACCCGGTGCGCGGTGCGGACCCACCCACGAAGCGGTGTCGGCAGTGACACTACGGCTCCGGACCCTCGCGGCGGGCTCGATCGGTGCCCACGCCCCCGCGGCCCGGCTGCCGCGGCGGTCGTTCGAGGGTGAACCTGGACGCTGACGCCGCCGAGGAGGCGGCCACCATCGCTGCGCGCATCACCACTCTCCATGACGAGTGCCTCAACTCTGTCGGCGCTCGCGCGTACGGTCATAGCGAAGCGGCGCACGGTTGTGCGCTTGTCGGGGACATACAGGGGGACTCTCGTGAGGAAGTACTTGCGACGGGACTATGTGTCAGCTACTGTAGCTGACGTGAACACACCGACGGCACCGTTTACGTTTGTCGATCTGTTCGCCGGAGTAGGCGGTTTCCACGCCGCGCTCGGCGCCGTCGGCGGCGAGTGCGTGTATGCAGTCGAGAAGGATGCTGAAGCCGCTGCAGTCTATGAACGCAACTGGGGGATGGCGGCTCACGGCGACATCGTTAACGACACCGAGTCGACGATGCGCGTCCCTGAGCACGACGTCCTTGCCGCTGGCTTCCCCTGCCAGCCGTTCTCAAAGTCAGGCCTCCAGCGGGGCATGGACGAAGCACGCGGCACGTTGTTCTGGAACATCCTCCGTATCCTGGAGGCCCGTCGACCAACCGTCGTACTACTGGAGAACGTCCGCAACATATACGGACCGCGCCACAAGCACGAGTGGGAAGTGATCGTTCGCTCGCTCCGCGAACTCGGCTATCAGGTAGCGTCCCGACCGATCGTCTTCTCGCCGCACCTTCTTCCGCCGGAACGCGGGGGGCGACCGCAGATTCGTGACCGCGTATTCATCATGGCGACATATGTCGGCACGAGCAGTTCGTTCGTCGATGTTGAGCCATCCGTGCCCCATCTACCTGTTGACGGATGGTCACCGTCCGAATGGGACCTAGCGGAACATCTGCCGATCCAACCAGACCGCGAACTCGAAAACCAGCTGCACCTGAACCTCGGTCCGGCGGAGAGGACATGGGTCGAGGCGTGGAACGACTTCGTGGTCACGCTCCGAGCTGCCGGAGTCAAGAAGTTGCCCGGCTTCCCGGTGTGGGTTGATGCGTTCGTCCACGAGAGCCACCTAGTGGTTTCACCGGGAACCCCGGCCTGGAAGGCAGCGTTCCTTCGAAAGAACGCAGCCTTCTACACCGAGCATGAAGAACTCATCGAGTCCTGGCTTTCTCGTTGGAATTACCTCCGCGATTTCCCGCCGTCTCGAAGGAAATTCGAGTGGCAGGCGCAGAATGCCGAGTCGCTTGTGGACACAGTGATGCACCTGCGCCCCTCTGGATTGCGCGTCAAACAGGCGACGTACGTCCCTGCTTTGGTGGCAATCACCCAAACAAGCATTCTCGGTGATCGTCTCCGCAGGCTATCCCCACGAGAGGCCGCTCGACTCCAGGGTCTCCCAGAGTGGTTCGACTTCTGCAACCAGCCTGACTCCGCCACGTACAAGCAGTTAGGCAACGGCGTGAATGTCGGGGCCGCGTATCACGTATTCCGCGAACATGTTCTTCGCTCACTGGACGCAGTGCGTCGTCGTGCGCCCCGCCTCGCACAAGCCGTGGTGCAATCTGAGATGAGCCCTGACTCCGCAATCGAACGCTACCGTGAGCCACACCGCGAGGTCATTCTCAGGCGACGGCGTTCAGACGCAGTGCAACGCGTTGCAGGTTGAGAGAGGTCCTTAAGCGACGAAGTACTCTACTGCCTCGAGGACTGCCGCGAGACCGACCTTGGTCACCGTGCCGCCCCTAGACTCATAGTCAGCATTCCATGGCATCCCGGCGGCCTCGACGATCTTTCGAGCCATTTCCTGTTTCGTAAGCCGTGCATCGATGCCCAGGCCCAAGCAGTCATTCACTATCTCGAAGATCTCTCGCGGCTCGGTCGATCCAGTCGACATCTTCGGTGTTTCGACCCCAAGTTTGATGGCGATCCCCCAGACAATGTCTGCCTTAGTGCTCACAACTCTGCCGATCTCAACACGGGTCTCAGCGCGGCCGTCGTCTCGGCGGACCAGCCAGTATCGATACCTTCGCCGGTCCCACGACCCAAAAGATCCATCACCCGGATTCGGTCGATGACCATGACCACCGTGGTCAACTGACGCCACTCGGGTCCAGCCGACCGAATCGTTCCCGGAACGACCAACAAACTGAGTGGGTCGCTATCCATCGCAAGCCAACTTGCCCAGAGGCGGAGATCAATATCCGACGTCTTGGTGAACGTCTCTGCCTGGATCGTGCACTGTGCCAGCGCTACCGGGAAGCCAGGACGCCGATCGGCGAACTGGCGCCACGCGACGACGTCAACACCGCCGTCCTTGCGACGTGGCGGTCGGTATCCCCTTCCGGCCTCAAGCCCAATCTTCTCGGCCAACCAGATCACCGCTTGATCGAACGCCTCAGGGCGGCCATGCCTTGAGGGGTATCCGAACGACAGCGCTTGACCGCCGTGACCCCAGAAGTTTGCCAGTGCGACCTCGCTGATCACCTCCAGCAACTCAGCCATCACCGCTGTATCCGTCGAGCGCACAGTCTGACGGGCAACTGATCCCGGGGTGAGGTAGAGAAGCGACGTGTACTCGGCAGCATGTCGGCTCTTCTTGCGTAGGACTGCAATGTCACTGGCCGCAAAGGGGTAGGAGTCCCCGAGCACGCTCGACCGCCTAGCCATCGTGTCGAGGGCCATCGCCACCTTCGCTCGAGAAGCGCCGATCTCAACGCTAGCAAGGTCGTCCAACTTGTCCCGGCCGAAGTGCCCTGAGGCACTCGCCAAGAGGCTTGTCTCAATCCAGTCTGCTACTGCTTCCGTTGTCGAAACCTCCAAGTCGACCATACCCTAAAGACCTGACTCTGCCTCGATGTCGTCCACTGTCGACCGGATGCTTCCGACGAGCGATTCGATGTCGTCAACCAACTTCTTGATCTCGATGTCAGCGGCGAACTCAGCGATGTCGCTACTCGCCGCTGTCAGCGAGTTTTTGGCTGCATTCAACTTAAGGGTGAGCGCCTTTAGTGGGTCTAGTCCCTTCTCCTGAATGCGTTGCTTCGCCTCCTCGAGCGTCTTTCCTTCTCGAAGCGCTCCAAGTCCGACATCCGAGGCGATGACATTGCCGAGTTGCGAGATCTGCCGAGAATCCGAGATGAGCGACTCGTGTTCATCATCGCCAAATACCCATTGTATGACTTCCTTGAGCGCAGCGGCCTTGTCTGCCGGAACGGGGTCCTGTCCAACAACTGTCTGCGATCCCAATGGCGCGCCCACGTGGTTGCGGATCTTGGTGCTTCCCATCGCCACGGTCAGAAGTGAGAAAGCGCTCTCTACCTGCGAGGTTTCAAGTCCGAGGTTTGCTGCTTGGGTAAGTACTGCCTGATCGCGGTACAGGTCGGACGCCTTGCTCTTCGGAATCCCGATCAGGTCCGCAACTTCGTGCAAGGTCCGACCCTCGGCTACTCGGGCAGCGATGTACCTCGCCTGCATGAATGGCCGCCAGCCCAACTTCCCCACGACGTGGACGCGAGCAATCTCGGCGTGAGTTGTGTCCCTCGAGTCGTGTATCACGACGGGGACGTCCATGTCAGGGCTGATGGGCCGCTTGAACGCGAGCTTCTCCCACCGATCCGGTGTCGCGAACCCAGCGCGAATGTCTGGGTACGCCAGCCCGACAAGAGCCGTCAGGCGCCGATTCCCCTCTACCACGATCCACGTGTTCGCCTCATCGGCGTTCGGGATGACGATCAGGGGTTCTGCATTGAAGAACCCCAACTCCGCGATCGACTGGGCGACTGGGTAAGCCTCAAAACCCATCTCCAGAAGAGTGGCGAGTTCCGCAGTGTCCTTGGTCCGATGCGTCTCCGGGATACGCGGATTCTCGGGATCAAGCCGGAGTGCCGACAGAGGGACGCTGCCTGACCGCCCTGCGCTGACTGGAATGGACTTAGACATTCGATTCCTTTCTAACTACCAGCCCGGATCCGAGGTAGATAGCCAGGGCCAACACCTCACCGTCGGTTTCATGTTGTCGCACCTGCGTGCGATGGACTTGGATGACAATTTGATTCGGCTCCGTCTCAAGGTTCTCCACGAACCGATCGCCCGGGTAGTAGTCGCCGTTTGGCTGGGGCTTCAAGTCCCGGCCCTGGAAGAGGTTGACGAACCCAAGATCACCAGACCACTTGCGGGTCCGTGGGCCGTCTCCGTCCTCCATTAGCATCACGGTGGCCCGCTTGAGCTGCGCGAATCCACGAATGACAGCGTCGACGAACTCGTCGTGAAGCCAGCCCGGGCTGTACGGCGGGCGCGCCCATTCATTGAGTAGTTTCTCTATGGGTTCGATTGAATCCAAGTGGATCGTACGGAAGGACAGCCGGCCTTGGGGCGAGTGCGGGGCATCCATCAGGCCAAGTTGCGCGAGCAGACTGCGGTTGTAGGCAGTGTCCTCAGGCACACGGGACGGCGTCCGCATCTGGTGCCAGCCAAGCCCCATCTTTGACAGCGCTGTCACCACGCTCGGGCGGGTCGGTGTCATATCTTCTGGCAACAGGAGTCCGATCTCGCGCGCCCAAGTGTGCACTGACCCACCGCTCTCGACGTGATCCCGTAGGCGCGCACGAAGGTCCTCCTCCGTGTGGACTAATTCGGTCAATGACCTGACCGTCTTCTTGCTCGCGAAGAACTGGCAGTACGGCAACAGGTCGCCTCGGTATCCGAACGCACGAGCGCGTTGCTCCAAGGTGTCGACTTGAGGGCTTGCAGGTCGATTCATGTAGGTGACGGTCAGTCCCTCGACGGTGAAGCCGCGATCGAGCTTGTTGCCACCTACCAGAATGTGGATCGGCGAAACGTGCCAGTCGACTTTGTTGACGTCTGCCGCGCTGTTAACTAGCCACGTCATCGCCTCGAAGATCACAACCTTGAGTTTGTCCACGAAGTCTAGGTCGTCAACGTCCTCGGCTCCATTGCTCACTATGCGGCGACGCTCCTCCTGGATAACGTCCGCAACGGTGGCTATTTCTCCCGACACAATGGTTTTTCTCCATTGCTCAAGTTGCCGGCGAATCAGGAACTCATATCGCGCCTGCACGTCGTTTCGCGCCGTGGAGTGCACCAGCATGCTGATCGGAGGGCTCGCGGCATCGTGTAGGAGCAGCAGGGCGGATCCCGCCAGGAATGATGCGAGCGCATGGTGGAGGCTCTTCTGCAACTGCAGCGGTGGTGTCTTCGATGCCTGCTCGTCCAGGAGCGGGACGTTGCGAACAACGCGGTCCGCGTTGTCGATGAAGAACTCCTTTCCTCCGGTGTAGCCCTTGCCTGGTGTCAGGAACTCCACGTGCTGGGGACTGAGGATATCCGCCGCGTCGAGAAGCAAGGGCGCGTAGGGCGTCGCCGTGTATTGCACATAGAGGTGGCTCGGCACGGCCTTGCGAAGTTCCCGGATTGCCGAGTAGGTGCGGCTCTCTGCGTCCTTGCTCGTGTTCAACGACGCCTGATCAGCTTCGTCATCGATGATGAGGACACGGAGGTCGTCAGGGATCTTCTCCAGTTGCTTCGCGACTGCTCGGATGCGACCGGCATGCTTCAGGACCGGCACCAAGCACACACGCCCCATGTCAACAAACTTTCGAAGTTTCTTACCTGCTGCATCGGTCGCCGGGTTAGTCTCACTGACCCAGACGTAGTCGGACCTGGTCGTGATGCCCAAGGAAGCCTCCAGACGCTCACTGTTCTGGTCGAGGAGGAGGTTGGTCGAGCCGAGAAGCGCAACGATTACCTGGTAGCCAGCATCGGCAGCCGTTGCGGCGAGGGCGGTGATGGAGGTCGTCTTTCCGGACTGTACGTAGCCGAGTGCGAGCACGGTGGACTGAGTGGAGGTTCCTTCCTGTGGACCCTGCTCGAGGATCGCCTTCACGGACTCCCATATGCCATTACGAGTCTGTTCGTCGATGGTACCTGCGAGTACCCCATCGAGTCTCTCGATCTCGCTCATGTGGTCTGCCCCCCCTGCGCGAGAGCGCGTCGTTTCACTTCGGTCCAGGAACCGAAACGGTTGCGAAGAGTCTGGAAAGAAGGTCCGTCTGGAGCAACCGTCCGCCTCCACTCGTCGAAGTACCGAGCTGAAGTTGGTACGTTCGGATCTAGGAGATATTGGCGAGCAATCTGGAGCAGATCGTCGTCCGACCAGCGCGATTCGTAGTGCGATCGCATGGTTTTTCCGGGGACGACGCCTGCGGCCTCGCATGCTGAGGTCCAGGATCCAAAGCGCTGCCAGATTCGCGGCATCGACGGCCCCTGAACCTGCCCTTGCGATAACAGTTCGCCGTAATCCTTCGTAGTCAGTGGAAACTCGTACAACGCCGCCTCGCGGATCGCGTCAAGGATCGCCTCATCCGACCACTGGTAATCGTAGTTCCCTGGCGCATGCAGGCGCAAGTAGTCCAGGTCCTGCGGCCAGTTCTTGGAGACATCTGCTGAATCAAATCCGGTCACCTCAGCAACCTCGACGACTGTCTTTGCCGTGCGTTGATCCAGAGCATCGCGAACTGCAGCAGCAACGGCGGCTTCACGTTTTCGTTGCTCCTCGAGATCGCGGGCCTCGCGACGCTCTCGAACGTCTTGCCCAGTCGGCCCGCCGTGCTTCTTGAGCAGTTGGCGAATCCGCTCCCTCGTCAATCCATGAGCAGCCCCGATCTCACTGAGTGTGTCCCCGCGCCACCTCCGCTCGATCATGTCTGCGACATGTGGAGGCGTGTCGGAACTGCTCGACTTGGCCACCGTCCACCCCCGTTCAGCCGCTCCATCTCCTGACAGACAACACACTAATGCATCCCTCCTAGCCGGATAGGGGCAATCTGCACCACGGAGGGCGCAGGCAGCGGTCTACTTCCGCGCGCCAGACCCAGTTCCGATACCTCGGGACCCGGCACTGATAGCCAAGGCGCTGTGGCCTCATTCTCGAACTGAAGGGGAAGCGGTTCTTTCGCATTAGCCACGATCTACCGACCTGGTTCGGGCCGGGGTGAGCGCCCGGCGTCGCTGCCGGATTGTTCCACTGGTTGTTTGGTCGCGCAGCGGGTCCGGCGGAGGTGGTCACGACACGGGTGTTGGGGGTGACTTGCAGGTTCGGGCCAACAGGGTGGTCCAGGCTTTCGGCAATCTCCTGGAACCGTAGAGGCGTGATGCGTGGGGTGGTTCTGCTCACCCGGGGTCCCGCCAACTGGTCTGTGGCACCGATGTCTGACTCATTCCTCATATTTTTCATGGAGCGCCCTGGGCGGTCATCGGTCAGGACAGCTGGACACCAACCACCGTCACCGCTCGGGGGCTCAGCTCGGAGGTGACACGAGCAGAGGTGGCTGACTTTAGCTGGCCACCATCGCGGACCTCACTCAGCCACAAGTGGGACCTTTGCCGTAGCCACGGTAACTGGCGGGGTTCACCGAGATAGAAGTCGGGCGAACGTGCTCAAAGACCTTCAGACCTTCGATAGTCACCGTCTAGCCACCGCCGAAACGCGAGTCCGGCTGTCACAGTTTGCACCCAAGGTCAGGCCAGCCTTCTCAGCCAGGGCCTCGCCGACCTCGGGCATCGAACAGTGGGGACGCCCACCTTGACCGCCATTTCATGGACACGCGCGACGGGAGGCTGCTGCCCAACCCTATCGGCGCCCGGGGGTCCCTCAGCTCATCTCAGATGGCGTCGAACAGGTATTGCGTCGGACGCCCATCGTGGAAGCCGTACTCGCCTACGCGCGAGGTCGGCGCCTCTGCCGTCTTCGTGCACATGGCGCACCACGCCGTTCCACGCCGTGCCCACACTCGATTCCCAAGGTTTCCTCCGTGTCGTCATGGCACGGCACCGATCATGACCTACTTGGCCAGGCCCGACGGCTCAGCAACCAGTCGTTAGCCTTGGACGGTGGCTTCCGGCTGGGTCAGCACGACGCGAGGCCGGCACCTGGCCGGTCGGCGCAAGAGGGACACGTTGCCTGAGATTGTTCTCCGCAAGGCGATCCATGCGCAGGGTGGCCGATTTCGGCTGCACCGCCAGCTGGCCAAGGGCTGCACCCCGGACATCCTGCTTCCCGGACGGCATGTCGCTGTGTTCGTTGATGGCTGCTTCTGGCACGGCTGCCCCGAGCACGGTCGGAAGACCCCGTGGACCGGGCCCAACGCCCAGCTCTGGGAGTCCAAGATGCGCCGTAACGCCGAACGTGACCGTGTCTCAACGGCACTGGCGCAAGAGCAGGGGTGGCACGTCATACGCGTATGGGAGTGCGAGGTGTCCGCGGACGCCGACGCCGTCGCGACGCGGATTCTTGACAAGCGGCCAGTCACTAGTCGGTAGCCGCTCCAGTACCTATCTGGGTACGAGCACGTTAGAGGCCGTCCCGGATACCAGGAAGACCTCTAACCTGTGGTGGAGCCTAGGGGACTCGAACCCCTAACCCCCTGCTTGCAAAGCAGGTGCGCTACCAATTGCGCCAAGGCCCCGAAGGGTGCCGACCGGGGTCGGCGGGTCGTTCAGTTGCTGCTGGGCGGCGCGTCGGTGACCCCGTCGGTCGCCTCGGCCCACAGGTCGCGCTCGGCCTGCTCGTCCTGCAGCTTCTTGGCCACAGCGAGGACTCCGGCCGCGACGGCAACCATGGCCAGCAGACGCTTCATGAAGACTCCTCGAGGTGGTGTGGTGCTCCCACAGGATACCTGCGGGTGGGCGCTGGTTCCTAACCTGGCGTGGTCTCATCCGTGTCCGTCAACGCAGCGTTCGGAGATCGTCAGGATTTGTCAAAGCGAGGAACTCCTGTGCCCACGGGACGGTCCCTTCACCGGCCGGCAGCACTCAGGACTGCCGGCGCAGCCAAGACGAAGGGGAACGTTCATGAAGAAGATCGTGCGCAGCATGGCAGTGGCAGGTGTCGTGGGGGTCGCCGCGCTGTCGGGGACCGCTGCCAACGCAGTCGGTGGGGACGCGGCGCCGACCGCAAAGGTGGGCTACACGACGGTGTCGTACGGCTCGATGGAGGCCTGCTACTGGGACGTGCCGTGGATGTGGTTCTCGGGCTATGACCTGGTGCGTGGCTTTCACGCCTCGGGTGGCACCGTGAAGTCTGTCTGGCGCTACAACACCAGCGGGTGGTGACCATCGTTCTCCTCAAGTGAGAGCTCACCAGAGGAGGTAGTCATCGCCATGGGCCATCGCTCGAGCCGGCGGTCTCGCCGGGACTCGGCGGTGGCCCCTGGCAGAGCGAGCCGGCTCGTTCCACGTGAAACACAAGAACCGCAGACCGGAGGGTCTGCGGTTCGTGGTGGGCCTAACAGGACTTGAACCTGTGACCTCTTCCTTATCAGGGAAGCGCTCTAACCGTCTGAGCTATAGGCCCGGGGGGTGCTGTGCCCGAGGGACACGCGCCGCCCGAGATTACCCCATCACAGCCGCTGGCTCCAAAGCGAGATATCCGTTCCTGTGGACGTTCCCTGTCAACTACGTTGGACGCACCACCCACGGCGGCCGCAGGGGAGCCCGATGCCAGAGTCCGTTCCAGCGATCCGGACGCACAACCTGCAGATGCAGTATGCCGCGACGCGCGTCCTCGACGACGTCACCCTGACCATCGACCGGGGGGAGGTGGTCGCGCTCCTCGGTCCGAACGGCGCCGGCAAGACCACCACGATCGAGATCCTGGAGGGGTTCCGGGTGCCCTCCGGTGGTGAGGTGAGCGTCCTGGGCGAGACACCGCACACGGCCGGTGAGTCCTGGCGGGCCCGCGTCGGCGTGGTGCTCCAGTCCTGGCGCGACCACGGCAAATGGCGGGTCGAGGAGTTCCTGGACTACCTGGGTCTCTACTACACCGACTACGCCACGCCGGAGGTAGCGCGCCCCTGGCCCACCGCGGACCTGCTCGAGCGGGTCGGGCTGGCCGGCAAGACGCAGCGGCGCCTGGACCGCCTCTCCGGTGGCGAGCGCCGACGCCTCGACGTGGCGGTCGGACTGCTGGGCCGGCCCGAGGTGCTCTTCCTCGACGAACCGACAGCCGGCTTCGACCCCCAGGCCCGACGCGACTTCCACGAGCTGATCCGGTCCCTGTCCGACCTGGACACCACGATCCTGCTGACCACCCACGACCTGGCCGAGGCCGAGCTGCTGGCCGACCGGATCCTGGTGCTGGCGGGCGGGTCGATCGTGGCGGACGGGACGCCCGACGAGCTGCGGCATCGGATGTCCGCCACCGCCTCCGTCCGCTTCCGGCGCGACGGCGAGCTCCACACCGAGTCCACGGACGACCCGGTCGGCTACCTGCGAGGCCTGTTCGCCCGGCCCGGTGAGATCGCCGACCTGGAGGTCCGGCGGGCCTCGCTGGAGGAGGCCTACCTCACCCTCGTCCACCAGGTCGAGACCGGCGCCGACACCGGGCCGGCGACCCTCGGCATACCGCCGGGTCCCGAGCCCGATCCTGCTCCGGACCGTGTGCCGGCGACCCGAGAGGAGACCTGAGGTGCCCACCGTGCTGCGCGCCGGCCTGCGCCGGGCCCGGATCGAGCTGCGTCAGCAGATCCTGTCGCCGCTGGCGATCCTCGGGCTGCTCGGACCCGTGTTCATGCTCGTCGTCCTGATCTGGGCACGCGACTCCCAGGTGATGGAGTCCGCCCTGTCGCTGGGGCAGTTCCTGGTGCCGGCCTACCTCGCGTTCGGCGTGATCAGCGGCGGGGTGCTCGGCGTCTCCAGCGAGATCACGACAGAACGTGACGACGGCACACTGCTGCGCGCCAAGACCGTCCCGCACGCCATGACCGGCCACCTCATCGCCAAGTTCTTCGCCAGCCTCGTGACCACGCTGATCCCCCTGGCCGTCATCGTCGTCGGGGCCTCGTTCCTCGTCGACGGCGTGACACCGACCACCGCCTGGGGCTGGGTCCGCCTGTTACTGCTGTCGGTGCTGACGATCGCCGCCATGCTCCCGCTCGGGGCGGTGCTCGGCGCGATCTTCAAGGGACCGATCGCGATGCTGTGGACGACGCTGATCATCTACGGCCTGTGCGCGGTCTCCGGGCTGTTCTACCCCGTCACCGCGCTGCCCGGGTGGCTGCAGTGGGTCGTGCAGGTCTTCCCCGTCTACTGGCTGGGCCTGGGGTTCCGGTCGGTGATCCTTCCGGCCGACGCGGTCGCCCTGGAGATCGGGGAGTCCTGGCGCACCTGGGAGACCTTCGGGGTGCTCGGGGTGTGGGTGGTACTCGGCCTGGTCCTGGCGCCGGTCGCCCTGCGCCGTATGTCGCGGCGCCAGTCCGGCTCGGCCCTCGCCTCCGCACGGGAACGGGTTCTGACCCGCGGCTACTGAGGCACCGGGGACGCCCTCACGCGTCGGCGGGTGGCTCCCGGTCTGACCGGGAACCACCCGCCGTGGCCTCTCGCGACGAGCCCGTCAGGAGCTCGCGCGGAGCGTGGTCAGTCGAGGTCGAACCGGACCACCTCGCCGCCGCCCGGGACGACGGTGCCCGTGGTGACGTAGGCGTGGTCGTGGTGGACGGCGACCCCGTAGGGGGCGAACATCCCCGTCGCGATGACCTCGTGGGTGTCCGACCCCTCCATGATCCGCAGCAGGGAGCCGGTGAGGTCGCCGGACAGCAGGCCGTTGTTGGCGAGCTGCACGGCATACAGGCTGCCGTCCGGGCCGAACGTGAGGTCGGTGACGTTGGTGAGCCCGGTGGCCCACTCGGTTATCGTGCCGTCCGGCGCCACCCGCCAGATCGAGGACCCACCGACCGGGAAGGGGAAGCCGGTGAGCTGGCTGATGTAGACCGCACCGTCCGGGCCGCGCTCGACCGAGGTCGGGACCGGCTCCATCGGGATCTGGGTGCCGGGCGGCAGACCCAGGAACGGTGGGGCGTCGACCATCTCGTTCTGCAGCACGGCGACGAGGCCCAGGTCGCCCTGGTGGTCCAGACGGAGGATGTCGTTGCCGCCGGCGTCGGCCAGCAGCCAGCCGTTGCCGTCGGCGGAGATGGCGTTGGGGTTCGTGTCGAGGACGGAGTCGTGCGGGTTGTTGGCCGTCTCGAACGCCGCCAGGTCGACCACCTGGTTGACGTCCACCCGGTCGCCCATCATCTTGGCCTGCTGGACGGTCGCGAAGCCGGAGTAGAAGTCGCCGAAGAGGTCCACCATCATGTCCCGCGCCTCGGGCGGGGCGCCCAGACCGACGGTGACCATGAGCTTGTTGCCGCTGACCGAGACGTCGCTGGGGCCGAGCCCCTCCGCACCGTCGAGGAACGCGGAGGGCAGCCCGGTCACCACACGCTCCTGGCTGCCGGTGTGCGACACCCGGGTGATGGCACCGCTGTCACCCAGCGCGACCTCACCCCAGTCGGGGTGCTCCTCCGGGTCCCAGCTGCCGCAGGGGAGCAGCTCGCCGTTCTCGAACACGGGGGCGCCGTCGTCACCGAGGACGACGCAGTCGTCACCACCGGAGCCGGCCTCGGCGATGTAGAGGTCGCCGTTGGGGGCGACGGTCAGGTGGCGGGGGCTGTCCAGGCCCGAGGCGACGACGGTGCCGCCGGGATCATCCGCGGCGGCTGCGGAGGCGAGGGCGGTGGTGGCCAGACAGACGGCGGCAGCGCCACCGAGCACACGGAAGGACAGGGAAGGCATGGGTACTCCTCATATCGAGTTTTTTCACGGGTACTCGAAATGTAGGGAGGCACCGATCCGGGCGATATGGGTAGAACTACCCAGCAGCCGGGGCTTGCCACTCCGGTCGGAAGCGAGGATGATCCGCCGCCGCACCCGGTGCGGCTGAGCTCACTCGTCGGACAGCGTGAGCTGGGCGCCACCGACCAGCGCCGTGCAGACGTTGTAGAGGAAGGCCGTGAGGGTCGCCAGCGCCGTCAGGAGGATTACGTTGATCACGCCGATGACGACCGAGAGGGACACCACGCGACCGAAGCCGATGTAGTCCATCAGGTTGAACGTGCTCGCCGAGGTCTCACCCGTCGTGATCTCCACGATCAGCTCGTTGACCGTGGAGAACACGTTCATGCCGTTGAGGACCGTCCAGAGCACCGCGACCGAGATCACGGTGGCCACCCCGAGGGCGACCGACACCAGGAACGAGATCTTCATGACCGACCACGGGTCCACGCGCTGCAGCGTGAGCCGCACCCGGCGGGGTCCGGTGCGCCGAGGGGGCCTGGTGCCCGCGGTCCGCGGCGCGGAGGGGGCTCCGCCACCGCGCGCCCGGGCGGCTGCGGCACTCAGGTCGCGCCGTGGTGACGTGCGCGCCATGGCACCGTCCCGCATACCGCTGCCCTGGCCGGTCTGGGTGCCGGGGCGACGGATCTTCTGCGTCTCGTCGTCAGCGACCCGGCGCGCCGGAGACCCGGACGCACCGGTCGAGGTGCCCTGTCCAGTCGTGCTCACTACTCGCCTCCAGTGTCCGGCTCATCGGCGTCCGCGGCGCCGGCGTCCGGGGTCTGCTCCGGTCCGTCCGTCGCCTCGTCGACGTCCGCCGACTCATCAGACGGTAGTGCATCTTCCGGCGTGTCCAGGACATCGGAGTCGGCCACGGCGTCATCCGGCGTCGCGACGACGTCCGTCTCCTCACCCTCGATCGACTCGATCTCCTCGGCGAGCTCGGACTCCGCGTTGACCGCGACAGCCACGATCGAGTCGCCCTTGCCGGGGGTCGCGAACTTCACACCCGCGGTGTCGCGGCCGGTCACCCGGACCTGGTCGATGGAGGACCGCACGACGTTGCCGCGCTCCATGACCACGAGCACCTCGTTGCCCTCCTCGACGGTGAGCGCGCCCACCAGGTCGCCGCCCCGGTCCGTCGACTTGGCGACCTTGATACCCAGGCCACCGCGGCCCTGCACGCGGTAGGCGGAGACGGCCGTACGCTTGGCCATGCCGCTCTCGAAGACGACGAAGACGAAGGGCTCGCTGCCCGCCGTGATGACGGACATCGCCAGCAACCGGTCCTCGCCCCGGAACTTCATGCCGGTGACGCCGGAGGTCGCCCGTCCCATCGGGCGCAGCGCCTCGTCGGTCGCGGTGAACCGCACCGACTGGCCCTTCACCGAGACCAGCAGGATGTCGTCCTCGGGGCCGGCGAGACCGGCCCCCACGAGCTCGTCACCGTCGCGCAGGTTCACCGCGATCAGCCCGCCGGATCGGGGGGAGTCGTAGTCCACCAGCCGGGTCTTCTTGACCAGACCGTTGCGGGTGGCCAGCACGAGGTAGTCCGCCACCTGGTAGTTCTCCAGCGCCAGCACCTGGGCGATCTCCTCGCCCGGCTGGAACGCCATCAGGTTCGCGACGTGCTGCCCCTTGCCGGTCGGCCCGCCCTCGGGGATCTCGTAGGCCTTGGCGCGGTAGACCCGGCCCAGGTTGGTGAAGAACAGCAACCAGTGGTGGGTGTTGGTGGTGAAGAAGTGCGACACGACGTCGTCGGCGCGCAGCGCCGCACCACGGCGCCCCTTGCCGCCGCGGTTCTGCGGGCGGTACTCGGCCACCCGGGTGCGCTTGGCGTAGCCGCCGCGGGTGATCGTGATGACCACGTCGTCCTGGGGGATCAGGTCCTCCATGGACATGTCGCCGTCGAAGGCGACGATCTGGGTGCGGCGCTCGTCGCCGTACCTCTCGACGATCTCGGCCAGGTCGTCGCTGATGATCTGCCGCTGCCGCTCGGGCTTGGCCAGGATGTCCTCGTAGTCCAGGATCATCGCCTCGAGCTTGTCGTGCTCGTCGATGATCTTCTGACGCTCCAGCGCGGCCAGGCGGCGCAGCTGCATCTCGAGGATCGCCCGCGCCTGGATCTCGTCGATCTCCAGCATGTCGATGAGGCCGTCGCGGGCGTCCTCGACGGTCCGGCTGCGACGGATCAGCGCGATGACGTCATCCAGCGCGTCCAGGGCCTTGAGGTAGCCGCGCAGGATGTGGATCTGCTCCTCGGCGCGCTTGAGACGGAACTTCGTCCGACGGACGATGACCTCGATCTGGTGCTCGACCCAGTGCCGGATGAACGCGCTCAGCGGCAGCGTGCGCGGCACCCCGTCGACGATCGCCAGCATGTTGGCGCCGAAGCTCTGCTGCAGCTGGGTGTGCTTGTAGAGGTTGTTGAGGACGACCTTGGCGACCGCGTCGCGCTTGAGCACGATGACCAGGCGCTGACCGGTGCGGCCGGACGTCTCGTCGCGCATGTCCGCGATGCCCTTGAGCTTGCTGTCGTTGACGAGGTCGGCGATCTTCTTGGCCAGGGTGTCCGGGTTGACCTGGTAGGGCAGGTCCCGCACCACCAGGCAGGTCCGGCCCTGGATCTCCTCGACCTCGACGTTGGCCCGCATGACGATGGAGCCGCGCCCGGTGCGGTAGGCCTCCTCGATGCCCTTGCGCCCCATGATCTGCGCGCCGGTGGGGAAGTCGGGCCCCGGGATGATCCGGATCAGCGCCTCGAGGAGCTCCTCGCGGGTGGCCTCGGGGTGGTCCAGCAGCCACTGCACGCCCTCGGCGACCTCGCCCAGGTTGTGCGGCGGGATCTGGGTGGCCATGCCGACGGCGATGCCGGCCGAGCCGTTGACCAGGAGGTTCGGGAAGCGCGCCGGCAGGACCGTCGGCTCCTGGGTCTTGCCGTCGTAGTTGTCGGTGAAGTCGACGGTGTCCTCGGTGATGTCGCGGACCATCTCCATGGCCAGCGGCGCCATCTTGCACTCGGTGTACCGCGCGGCAGCGGCCGGGTCGTCTCCGGGGGTGCCGAAGTTGCCCTGCCCGTCGACGAGGGGGTAGCGCAGTGACCAGTCCTGCACCAGGCGCACGAGGGCGTCGTAGATCGCACCGTCACCGTGCGGGTGGTAGTGACCCATGACGTCACCGACGACGCGGGCACACTTGTTGTAGCCGCGGTCGGGGCGGTACCCACCGTCATACATGGCGTAGAGCACGCGGCGGTGGACGGGCTTCAGGCCGTCGCGGACGTCGGGCAGCGCACGGGCCACGATCACGCTCATGGCGTACTCGATGTAGCTGCGCTGCATCTCGGTGTTGAGATCGACTTCCTCGATGCGGTCGGTCTCCGGCGGGTTGATGTCGGTCACGCCTGTCCTTCGTGTATGTCGTGTGGTCCGGTCGGCGGTGGGGGTCCGGGGGCGCCGCCCCCGGACGTCTAGATGTCCAGGAAGCGCACGTCGCGGGCGTTGCGCTGGATGAAGCCGCGGCGCGCCTCGACGTCCTCACCCATCAGCACCGAGAACACCTCGTCGGCCTTGGCCGCGTCGTCGAGCGTCACCTGCAGGAGCACGCGGTGGTCCGGGTCCATCGTGGTGTCCCAGAGCTCGGAGTAGTCCATCTCGCCCAGACCCTTGTAGCGCTGGATGCCGGAGTCCTTGGGCAGGCGCCAGCCCTTGGCCAGGCCCTCCTTGACGAAGGCGTCACGCTCCCGGTCGGAGTAGACGTACTGGTGCTCGGCGTTGGTCCACTTGATGCGGTAGAGCGGCGGCTGTGCCAGGTAGACGTAGCCGTGCTCGATCAGGGGGCGCATGAACCGGAACAGCAGCGTCAGCAGCAGCGTGCGGATGTGCATGCCGTCGACGTCGGCGTCGGCCATGAGCACGATCTTGTGATAGCGCGCCCGGGTGATGTCGAAGTCCTCACCGATGCCGGTGCCGAACCCGGAGATCAGGGCCTTGACCTCCTGGTTGTTGAGCACCCGGTCCAGGCGGGCCTTCTCGACATTGAGGATCTTGCCGCGGATCGGCAGGATCGCCTGGTTGTAGGGGTTGCGACCGCGGACGGCGGAGCCGCCGGCCGAGTCGCCCTCGACGATGAACACCTCGCTGATCGACGGGTCGTTGCTCTGGCAGTCGCGCAGCTTGCCGGGCAGCCCGCCGGACTCCAGGAGTCCCTTGCGGCGGGTGGCCTCACGCGCCTTGCGGGCGGCCACCCGGGCGGCGGCGGCCTGGACCGCCTTGGTGACGATCTCCTTGCCCTCGCGCGGGTGCGCCTCGAGCCAGTGGCCGAGCTCCTCGGTCATGGCTGACTGCACGAAGCCCTTGACCTCGGAGTTGCCGAGCTTGGTCTTGGTCTGCCCCTCGAACTGCGGCTCGCCGAGCTTGACCGAGATCACGGCGGTGAGGCCCTCGCGGACGTCGTCACCGGTGAGGTTGGGGTCCTTCTCGCGCAGCACCTTGTTGGCGCGGGCGAAGTCGTTGATGAGCCGCGTCAGGGCCGCCCGGAAGCCCTCCTCGTGCGTGCCCCCCTCGTGGGTGTTGACGGCGTTGGCGTAGGTGTGGACGGACTCGCTGTAGGAGGTGGTCCACTGCATGGCCACCTCGACCGCCAGCATCCGCTCCTTGTCCTCGGTCTCGAAGCCGATGATCTCCTCGTGCACCGGGTCGGACTTCTTGGACTTGTTCAGGTGCTGGACGTAGTCGAGCAGCCCGTTCTCGTAGCAGTAGGAGACCGGCTTGCGCCGGGCCGCGCCCGTGGGGGAGGCATCGGGGGTGGCGTCCACGTCCTCCTGGTCGACCCCGTCGATCGGGTCGTCCTCGAGGGCGTCGATGTCCCGGACCACCTCGATGGGCCGCTCGTCGGTCAGCGTGATGGTCAGGCCCTTGTTGAGGAACGCCGTCTGCTGGACCCGCGCGCGGATCGTCTCGAAGTCGTGGTTGACCGTCTCGAAGATGTCGGGGGAGGGCCAGTACGTGATCGTCGTGCCGGTCTCGTCGTGCGGGATCTCCTCGTCCTGGGACAGGGGAGCCTGCGGCACGCCGAGCTTGTAGGTCTGGCGCCACACGTGACCCCGCTGGCGGACCTCCACCTCGAAGGTCTCGGACAGCGCGTTGACCACGGACGAGCCGACGCCGTGCAGGCCACCGGACACCTTGTAGCCCGACCCGCCGAACTTGCCGCCGGCGTGCAGCTGGGTCAGCACCAGCTCGACGGCCGGCTTCTTCTCCACCGGGTGGATGTCGGTGGGGATGCCGCGGCCGTTGTCGACGACACGGATGCCCCCGTGCTCCAGGATCGTCACGTCGATGCGGTCGGCGTGCCCGGCCATCGCCTCGTCGACCGAGTTGTCGACGATCTCCCACACGAGGTGGTGCAGACCACGTTCTCCGGTGGAGCCGATGTACATGCCCGGCCGCTTGCGGACCGCCTCCAGGCCCTCGAGGACCTGGATGGCGTTGGCGTCGTATGCCGAGTCGGTCGCCAATGATGCCGGCGCCCCTTCCTGAGGTGTCACCTCGGGGAGCTCCGGCATCTCCGGCTCGACGTCCTGGGGATTGTCTGGTCCGACAGTGGCCACGGGGCTCCTAGGAAGAGTGGGTGGGTGAGCCGTCCCAGTCTAGCCGTCGCGCCGTCCAAACCGTCCATCCACAGGCCCTAGATCGGCATTTTGCGGCCAGAAAGCCCCCGTCCCTGGGGTGGTCCCCGTCGGACGGGGCCTCAGACGGTCCTGAGGCGTCCCAGCCGACCGGTCAGCCGTAGGTGTCGCGGGGCCCGCGACCCTGGGCGCGCAGGCGCCCCTTGCGCCAGCTCGGGGCCGCCGGTCCGCGGACGGTGATCTCGGTGACGGCCCCCTCGCCCACCTCGGCCTCGATGCGGGTCAGGACCGAGTGGGTGAGCAGCCGCATCTGCGTGGCCCAGGCGGTCGAGTCCGCCTGCACGGTGAGGACGGTGCCGTCGAAGCCGAGGGGCCGCACGTGCTGGGCCACCTCGGCACCGACGATCGTCGCCCACCGCCCGATGACGGCCCCGACCTGCACGTCCGTGCTCCACCCGCGGGAGCTGACCAGTCGGTCCACCTCGGTGTCCAGCAGCCTCGGGTCCCGGGCCGCCCCCGCGCCGGTCCCCGAGCGGCGCTCGGCCAGGGCGTCACCGGCGGTGCGCCGCCGGTCGACCTGTCCGGGTCGCAGGCCGCGGGAGCGGGCGTTGGCCCGGGCGCGGGCCAGCGCGTCGGCGGCGGCCGCCAGCGGAGGTGTCTCGCCCGCGAGCGGTGGTGTCTCGGCCGCGCTGGTCTCCTGACCGGCATCTCCGTCCGGTGACCGCGGGTCCTCGGTGCTGCTCATCACGGTCCAGTGTCCTCGGAGGGCGCATCCTGCACCACGGCCGCCGCACCCGCCGAGGGCCCGTCCTCCTCCTCGGCAACGGCCTGACCAACAGCCGCCGCCGCACCCGCCGCCGGAGTGCCCTCCTGTCCGCGCGGCGTCACGGTGCCGTCCGCCACGTCGAGGATCGCGCCGCGGCCGGACAGCCACGCCGGCACGTCCTCACCCACCGCCGCGGTGATCAGCACCTGCTCGCAGTCGGAGACCAGCTGGGCCAGGCGCTCCCGCCGGCCGGAGTCGAGCTCGGCGAAGACGTCGTCGAGCACGAGCACCGGGTCCGTCCCGACGTCGTGCTGGAGCAGCCGGAAGGAGGCCAGCCGCAGCGCCAGCGCGATCGACCACGACTCCCCGTGACTGGCATAGCCCTTCGCGGGCAGCTCGCCGAGCGCGAGGACCAGCTCGTCCCGGTGGGGGCCGACGAGGGTGACCCCACGCTCCTGCTCGTCGCGGCGGCGAGCCCGCATGGCTGCCAGCGTGGCGGCATACAGCTCCTCCTGCTCCGGGACCTCCCCGGCAGCGATCCCCTCGGCGAGCGGCCCCTCCAGGCTGGACCGGTAGCTCGCGGCCGCCACGGCCCCGGCGTCGCTGATGGTCGCGTAGGCCTCGGACAGGTACGGCCCCAGGTCGCGCAGCAGACGCAGCCGCGCATAGGTGAGGGCGGCCCCCACCTGCGCGAGCTGACCGTCCCACACCTCCAGCGTCGACTCGGCGGCGGCACGCGCCTCCTCGACCGTCTCGCCGGGGGCCAGACGATGGTCCGTGCCACGCCGCCCGGTGCGCCACAGGTGCTGCCCGGAGCGCAGCAGGGCGTTGCGCTGCCGCAGGGCCTTGTCGTAGTCGCCGCGCACGCCCGCCCACCGGGGCTGGCGCGCCACGAGCAGGTCGTCCAGGAAGCGGCGGCGCTCGGACGGGTCACCCTTGACCAGCGCGAGGTCCTCGGGGGCGAAGAGCACCGTCCGCAGGGTCCCGAGCACGTCCCGGGGCCTGGTGAGTGGGGACTTGTTGAGCCGCGCACGGTTGGCGCGGCCCGGCACGATCTCGAGCTCGACCACGGTCTCCCGACCGTCCCGCACGACCGCGCCGCGCACGATCGCCGACTCCGCACCGTGCCGCACGAGGGGGGCATCCGTCGCGACCCGGTGGCTGGCCAGCGAGGCGAGGTAGCCGGCCGCCTCGACCAGGTTGGTCTTGCCCTGCCCGTTGCGCCCCAGCAGCGTGGTGATGCCCGGCGTCAGCGGGACCTCGGCGCGGTGGTAGCTGCGGAAGTCGCTGACACTGAGGTGGCGCAGGTGCACGGTCGGATCGCGGGAGAACGGGCCCGGGTATGCCGCGTGGCTAGCGCCGCGGGCCGGCGCCGGCGGGTCCGGTGTCGCCGGAACCGGACGAGGGGCCGGCCTCGGCGGCCTGCTCCTGGGCAGCGGGTCCGTGCGCGCCCTCCGTCTCACCGGAGCCCGAGGTGGGGCCGGCCTGGGCCGCGCCCTCGTCGTGCTGCTCGCCACCCGGGGCCTCCGCCCCGGCGCCGGGGCGGGCGGCACCCTCGTCGTGCTTGGGCTCGGCGCCCTTGTGGACCTGGGGTGCCTCCTCGTCGAGCATCCGCACCGCGTGACCGCCGAACTGGCCGCGCAGCGCGGCGACGGCCTGCATCGCGGGGGAGTTCTCCTGGCGGGAGGCGAACCGGGCGAACAGCGCCGCGCTGAGCACCGGCATCGGCACAGCGTGCTCGATGCCCTCGATGAGCGTCCACCGACCCTCGCCGGAGTCGGTGGTGTACTCACTGATCCCCTCCAGGCCCGGCGTCTCGTCCAGCGCCTTGACCATGAGGTCGAGCAGCCAGGAGCGCACCACCGTGCCGCGGGTCCAGGCCTGGAACACGCCCTTGACGTCCTTGACGGCATCCTTGGCGGTGAGCAGCTCGAAGCCCTCGGCGTAGGCGTGCATCAGGCCGTACTCGATGCCGTTGTGGACCATCTTGGCGTAGTGGCCCGACCCGACGTCGCCGGCGTGCACCCAGCCCTCCTCACGAGGACCCTCGGGGCGCAGGGTGTCGAAGATCGGCATGGCCTTCTCGACCCACTCGGGGTCGCCGCCGCACATCAGGCCGTAGCCCTCGGTGATGCCCCAGACGCCGCCGGAGACGCCGCAGTCGACGTAGCCGATGCCCTTGGCACCGAGCTGCTCGTGGTGCTTGACGTCGTCGCTGAAGTGGCTGTTGCCGCCCTCGATGACCAGGTCGCCCTCGTCCAGCAGCTCACCGAGCTCGTCCACGGTCTGCTGGGTCGGCTCGCCGTGCGGCACCATCACCCAGACGACGCGCGGGGCCTGGAGCGACTGCACCAGGGCCTGCAGGCTGTCGACGTCGCGGACCTCGGGGTTGAGGTCGTAGCCCACCACCTCGTGACCACCGTTGCGCAGGCGGTCGCGCATGTTGGCGCCCATCTTGCCCAGTCCGATCATTCCCAGCTGCATGGTCATGGCTCCTTCGTGGGGTGTTGGGGGTGGTTCGGGATGCGCGTCCGTTCTGGTCAGCCGGCGAACCGGACGGGCATCAACACGTAGCGGTAGCTCTCGTCGGACTCGCCGTCCATCTCGGCCTGGCCGGACAGGACCGCCGGCTTGGACGGCTGCGTGAAGCTGATCCGGGCGAAGGCGGTGCCGAGGGCGGACAGTCCGTCGATGAGGAACTGCGGGTTGAACGCGATCTCCAGCTCCGGGCCGGTCAGCACGGCCTCGATGGCCTCGCTGCCCTGGGCGTCGTCACCGGTGCCGGCCTCGATGGCCACCTGGCCCTCGGTGAACCGCAGCCGCACCGGAGTGTTGCGCTCGGCGACCAGCGCCACGCGCCGGACCGCCTCGAGGATCGTGTGGGTGTCCACGACGGCGGTGGTGTCGACGCTGTTCGGGAAGATCGAGGTGACCTTGGGGTACTCACCGTCCAGCAGGCGGGTGGTGGCGCGGCGGGAGCCGGCCTCGAAGCCGATCAGGCCCTCACCGCGGGCGGCGTCACCGAGCGCGACGTCGATGGAGCCGGCGGCGCCCAGTGCCTTGGCGGTCTCCGAGAGGGTGCGGGCCGGGATGAGCGCCACGTGCGAGACGTTCGGGTCCTGCGGCTTCCAGGTGAGCTCACGCATGGCCAACCGGTAGCGGTCGGTCGCCAGGAGCGTCATCTTCTCGCCCTCGATCTCGACGCGCACACCGGTGAGGATCGGCAGGGTGTCGCCGCGGTCGGCGGCGATGGAGACCTGGGCGACGGCGTTGGTGAACACGTCACCGGCGACGCTGCCGCTGGCCTCGCTGGAGGTGGGCAGCGACGGGTAGTCACCGACCGGCATCTGGATGAGCGAGAACCGGCTCGAGCCGCAGACCAGCTGCACCTTGGTGCCGTCGGTGCTGAACTCGACCGGCTTGGTGGGCAGGTTGCGGGAGATGTCGGCCAGCAGCCGGCCCAGGACCAGCACCTCGCCGCCCTCGGAGACGTCCGCCTCCACGGTGACGGTCGCCGAGATCTCGTAGTCGAAGGCCGACAGCGTCAGCGTGCCCTGCTCGTCGGCCTGCAGGAGCACACCGGCCAGCACGGGGACCGGCGGTCGGTTGCTGAGGCCGCGGACAACCCACGCGACGGCTTCGGACAGGACATCGCGTTCTACGCGGAACTTCACGACGGTCAGCCCTTCGAGTGCGGTTGGTTGGTCTGGTGCGCCCCCGCCGACAGGGGCGTCGGCGCGTGGAAGATGACATTAGCCTCCCGCATCGTCTGCGGCCAACACCGGCCAGGGTCACCTCCCAGAACTCCAGGGACGCGGGGCGAGGCCCTCCCAGAAGATAGTTCGTCATCGTCATAGGGGTTGTGGATCCTGTGGACAACCGTGTCCCGTCGCAGGTGGGCCCGGCGATTCACCCTGTGTATGCCGCGTGGACACCTCTGGGGACGGGCTCGGGTGCCTGGGGACGGAGGTGACTCGTCCACAGACGCGCGCCTCGGCATACGACGGTTGTGCCCAGGCTGACCTGCCGTTGGGCACAGGTCGTCCCCCGGGCATCCACAGGGGTGGCTGGGACGAGTGCTGTTCCACGGGGTGACACGCAGGTGGAGGGGTGGTGAACCGCCGGAGACTACCCACAGAGTTATCCACAGGCTGGGGATAAACTGGTGATGTCGCAGGTGACCGGCGGGGGGCGCCGGTGGATGGGCCTGTGAGATCAGCGTGGCGGCCCGGGCCGGGGAGTCGCGCGCCGAGGTGACCGAGCACCACAAAAGGGGGGTCTCGAGCGGTGTCCGGACGAGTGGTGCCCGGAGGTGCCTCAGCGGGCGGAGGCCTTGCGGATCAGCCCGGTCAGCTCGGTGATCTGGTCGTAGAGTGCGCGCCGCTCACCGATCAGCTGCCGGATCTTGCGCTCGGCGTGCATCACCGTCGTGTGGTCGCGGCCGCCGAACTTGTCACCGATCTTCGGCAGCGAGTCGTCGGTCAGCTCACGGCTGAGGTACATCGCGACCTGGCGGGCGTTGACCAGGGCGCGGGAGCGGGAGGTGCTGCAGAGGTCCTCGACGCTGATCCGGAAGTAGTCGGCCACCTCGGTCATGATCGTGCCCACGGTGATCGTGCCCGCGTCGCCGGTGGGCATGATGTCCTTCAGGACGTGGGAGGCGAGGTCGGCGCTGATCGGCTGGCCGCTCAGCGAGGCGAACGCCGTGACCCGGATCAGGGCACCCTCGAGCTCACGGATGTTGGTCGTGATCTTGCTGGCGATCAGCTCGAGCGTGTCGTCCGGGGCGGTCATGCCCTCCTGGGCGGCCTTCTTCTGCAGGATCGCGATGCGCGTCTCCAGGTCCGGCGGCTGGACGTCGGTCAGCAGGCCCCACTCGAACCGGCTGCGCATCCGCTCCGCGAAGCCGGACAGCTTCTTGGGTGGCTGGTCGGAGGTGATCACGACCTGCTTCTCGCTGTTGTGGAGCGTGTTGAAGGTGTGGAAGAACTCCTCGACCGTCTGCTCCTTGCCCTGCAGGAACTGGATGTCGTCGATGAGCAGGAAGTCCACGTTGCGGTACCGACGCTGGAAGGCTCCGGCGCGGTCGTCGCGGATGCTGTTGATGAAGTCGTTGGTGAACTCCTCGGAGTTCACATAGCGGACGCGCACGCCCGGGTAGAGGTTGCGGGCGTAGTGACCGATCGCGTGGAGCAGGTGGGTCTTGCCCAGGCCCGACTCGCCGTAGATGAACAGCGGGTTGTAGGCGCGGGCGGGTGACTCGGCCACGGCCAGCGAGGCGGCGTGGGCAAACCGGTTGGACGAGCCCGACACGAAGGTGTCGAAGGTGTACTTCGGGTTCAGCCGCGGGTCCATGTCCGCCGGTGCGTTGCGCTTGGGCGGGCGCTCCCCGCCACGCCGTCCCGGTCGTGGGCCGGTCTCGTCGGAGTCGCTGTCCGCGGTGGTCGCGTGGTGGATCGGCTGGCCGTCGGTCTGCTCGGTGACCCGGGCCTTGGAGGCGGCACGGGCAGCGTTCCGGTCGTCGTCCTCGTCCTCGCTGTCCTCGTCGTCCCCGGCCCGGTCGGTGCCCGGGAACGGGTCGGCCTCGCCCTCCACCTGCTTGCGCAGCAGGTCATCGACCGTGACCGCCAGGCGCACGTCGTGCTCGAGCACCGCGGACAGCGCGCGACGGACGGGCTCGCGCAGGCTGGTCTCCAGCGTCTCCTTGGTGTGCTCGTAGGGCACCGCGAGGAGTGCCGTCGAGTCGATCAGCCCGACCAGACGGACCATGGCGAGGTAGGCACGGTCACGCGGAGAGGTGTCTCCGTCCATCTGTCCGATGGTGTCGCGCCAGACCTGCGTGTAGTCAACCTCTGGCTGCGTCATCGGTGGTGGCGTCCTTAGCTGGTGGGCGTGCTCCGGTCCTTTACCGTACAACGGATATCCACAGGGTTATCCACACCTGTGCATAGGTCGGTGGACAGAAGAGGCCGAAGCCGGGACGCTAACAAGGAACACGGCCCCTGGGCAAGTGCGCTGGTCAGAAATTGACCATCGGTCCGACTGTCCCCGGCGTGTCGCCCGGACGACGGCCGGCAGGTGGGTCAGGATGGTCGGTTTGCCTCTGGTCCGTGCCGACCGTGGATCCGATCTCCCCGGGGCCGGAGTGGATCCACGCCTCGTCCGGGTGTGGCAGGTAGGTCCGGGTTTGACCAGAGGGACCCTGCTCACGTACCTTTGACGGTGGCCTGTTGTCTCGGCCGTTTTCGCCTGCCCACGAGTGGTGGCCCCGTGTGGGTCGCAACGGCGTGGGCTTTCGATTGCGGCCGGCCCACGGGCCGTCCGCCCTGATCCACCCACCAATAGTACGTGTCAGGCAGCACGGGAACCGTGCTGCGGTAACGGAGTTCTCGTGAGCAAGCGCACCTTCCAGCCCAACAACCGTCGTCGTGCCCGCGTGCACGGCTTCCGCCTGCGCATGCGCACCCGCGCGGGCCGCAGCATCCTGGCGTCGCGTCGCGCCAAGGGCCGCAGCAAGCTGTCTGCCTGAGCGTCCGAGCCGACCGCGCAGTGCTGCCGCGTCACCACCGCCTCACCCGACCGCGGGAGTTCTCCGCGGTGCTGCGGGGAGACGGCACCGTGACCGGCCGGCGCCGCGCCGGCACGCACCTGCTCGTGGTGCACCGCGCCGAGAGGACCGGCCCGAGCCGCCCCGCCCGGGTCGGTTTTGTCGTGTCCCGGGCCGTGGGCAACTCGGTGGTGCGCCACCGCGTCGTGCGGCGCCTGCGCGCCCTCGCCGCCGAGCGCCTGGCGTCGCTGGCTCCCTCGACCGACCTGGTGGTCCGGGCGAACCCGCCGGCGGCGACCGCCTCCTCCGCGGAGCTGGCCGAGGCACTCGACCGGGCACTCGCACGCGCCTGCCGGGCGGACCGGTGAGCACCGCGACGGCCCACGAGCCCCGAACCCTCGGCAGCTATCTCGCCCTGCCGCTCGTCGGCCTGGTGCGGATCTACCAGCTCCTCCTCTCACCGTTACTCGGCCCGACCTGCAAGTTCTATCCCTCCTGCTCGAACTACGCCGTCACGGCGCTGGTGCGGCACGGGCCGCTGCGGGGAACCTGGCTCGCGGCCCGTCGGTTGGGTAGGTGCCACCCCTGGAGCGATGGCGGCGTCGACCATGTGCCCGAGCGGGGACCTCGGCGCGACCACACTGACCACTGACCACTGACCGCGGGGCACCCGGCACGCCCGTCCCGCACCGACACCGAGGACCACATGGGCTTCCTAGACACCCTGCTCTGGCCTTTCACCTGGCTCGTCTCAACCATCATGGCCGGTTTCCACTGGCTGCTGACCGAGGTCGGCATGCAGGACACCAACGGGCTGACCTGGATCCTGGTCATCATCGGCCTGGTCGTCGTGCTCCGGCTGTTGCTGATGCCGCTGTTCGTGCGGCAGATCCACTCGCAGCGACGCATGCAGCTGATCCAGCCCGAGCTGATGAAGATCCAGCAGAAGTACAAGGGCAAGAAGGACGACATCTCCCGGCAGAAGATGCAGGAGGAGAGCTTCGCGCTCTACAAGAAGCACGGGACCAACCCGTTCTCCTCGTGCCTGCCGATCCTCGCGCAGATGCCGTTCTTCTTCGCCCTGTTCCGCATCCTCAACTCGGTGCCCAAGATCGCGGACGGCACGCACACGGTCCCTGGTTTCTTCACGCCGGAGCTCGCACGGGCGATGGATGAGTCCACCGTCCTGGGCGCGCAGCTGTCCTCCAGCTTCCTGCACAGCGACGACACCTCGGCCAAGATCCTCTCGGTCGTGCTGATCATCGCCATGTCGGTGACCACGTTCACCACGCAGCACCAGCTGATGCGCAAGAACATGCCGGCCACGGCGCTGGACAACCCCATGGCACGGCAGCAGAAGGTGCTGCTGTACGCCCTGCCGCTGATCTTTGCGGTCACCGGCGTGAACTTCCCGCTCGGTGTGCTGGTCTACTGGACCGCCTCCAACCTGTGGACCATGTGCCAGCAGTTCTATGTCATCCGGCGGATGCCCGCTCCGGGTTCGCCCGCGGAGAAGGCCCTGGAGGCGCGTCGCCTGGCCAAGGGCAAGCCGGTCACCAAGATGCAGCTCAGCACGAGCGAGGAGCCGACTGACGACGCTGCTGACACAACCAGCGCGTCCGCTGGACCCAGGACGGCGCAGGGTGGCGGTCAGCGCCAACAGCCCAAGAGCAAGAAGCGCAAGAAGAGCAGCGCCAACCGCCCCAAGGGACGCTAGCGTCCCCCGGTCGCCGGCTCCACCCGGCGATCCCTCCCACCCCCACCATCCGGACAACCGAGGAGCCTTGGTGAGCACTTCACCCACGACGCAGGAGCCGGCCGAGCACGACGCGACCGGCACGAAACCGACAGACGACCAGCCGGTCCAGGCCGCCGCAGGCACCGCCGGCGAGGCCGAGCGCGCGGAGACCGAGACGCCGGCCACGATCGAGCCGGGCACGACCGCGGAGACCGCCCTCCAGGCGCTGGAGAGCGAGCGGGAGGACGACGCTCCAGAGGATGAGGACGCCGCGGACGGCGACGCGGCCACCGCGTCCGAGAGCGGTGCTCTCGCAGCGCGGACCGGACGCTCGGGTCGGCGCGCGGACCTCGAGCACGAGGGTGAGGTGGCGGCGGACTTCCTGGAGCAGCTGCTCGACATCGCCGACCTGGACGGTGACCTGGAGGTCAACGTCGAGGGCGACCGGGCCGCCGTCTCCATCGTCGACTCCGAGGAGGGCCCGGCGCCGACCCGCCTGGTCGGTCGCGACGGAGCCGTGCTCGAGGCGCTCCAGGAGCTGACCCGGCTGGCGGTGCAGGCCGAGACCGGTGACCGCAGCCGGCTCATGCTCGACGTCGCCGGGCACCGCGCCGGTCGCCGCGCCGAGCTCGTGGAGCTGGCGCGCCGCACTGCCGAGGGCGTGAAGGAGTCGGGCGAGCGTGCCGAGCTGGAGCCCATGAGCGCCTTCGAGCGCAAGGTGGTGCACGACGAGGTGCTGGCCGCGGGGCTGGTGTCCGAGTCCGAGGGCACCGAGCCGAACCGCTACGTCGTGGTCCTCCCCAGCAACTGATCCTCCCGGTCCGCGTGCCCGGACCGAGCACACCCGGCTCGTCTCCCTGGTCGACAGGGGGACGGGCCGGAGGTGCTTTCAGGCGCGGTGGTGGCCTCCGGCATACTGGGCCCTCGCGGTGCCCTCGGGCGCCATCGGACGACCCGCTGACCGAAGGACGTTTCACGTGAAACACGACGAGGGCGAGGCAGCCGGCCTGCCCGACAGGCCCCCCTCCGTGGCCGGCGAGATCTTTGGCAACCGCCTCGGGATCGCGGAGCACTACGCCCATCTCCTCGCGGACACGGGCGTGAGCCACGGTCTCATCGGACCGCGGGAGACTCCACGACTCTGGGACCGCCACCTCCTCAACTGCGGGGTCGTGGAGTCGGTGCTCCCACACCGCACCCGGCTGATCGACGTCGGATCCGGGGCCGGACTGCCGGGCCTCGTCCTGGCCATCGCCCGTCCGGATCTGGATGTCGTGCTCGTCGAGCCGATGCTGCGCCGGACCAAGTGGCTCGAGGCGGCGGTCGAGGAGCTGCACCTGACCAACGTGCAGGTGCTGCGCGGCAAGGCCCAGGACTTCTGGGGCAAGCTGCGGGCACCCGTCGTGACCGCCCGCGCGGTGGCGCGCCTGGGTGAGCTGGCCGGCTGGTGTCTGCCGCTGCTCGACGGCGAGGGCCGCCTGCTTGCGCTCAAGGGGGCGACGGCGGAGCGGGAGCTCGCCGAGGAGGAGCAGGACATCCGGCGGGCCGGTGCCGTCTCCGGGCGCCTCCTGCTCGTCGGCGAGGAGATCCTCCCCGAGCCCACGCGCGTGGTCGAGATCCGCATCGGGGCCCACCCGGTGCGCCCGACGCAGGCTGCCACGCTCCGCAACGCCAAGGGGTCGTCCACCCGGAGCGGTCGTGCGACCCAGGCTGCCGACGCCCCGGGCACCTCGCCCTCACGATCGCGCAGGCGCACCGGACGCTCGGGGCCGGATCGGTCGCCCTCGCGGCGTGGGTCCCCGAAGAGCTCGGGCGACGGGCGATGATGGGAGCGATGAAGACGTTGACACTCACCACACCGGGCGGACGCCTGGGCTGGCCGCACACGGAGTCCACCGCGGCGCACCGCACGAACGGGACGTCCACCCCGGCTCTGGGATGGCCGACCGGACGCCGTCCCCTGGAGGGGCCGAGTGTGGCCGGAACGCAGCCCGGCAGCTCAGACACGGTCAGGCCGGCGCACCCAGAGGCAGCACCGGAAGAGGACGGCTCGGCAGTGGTTTCACGTGAAACTGAGCCCAGTACGCGCGCACAGGAGGCGGTGACGACGCCCGATCGGAGCTCGGCCGGCGATGTTTCACGTGAAACGGACGTCGCCGCCCCCGACGTGGCGGCAGTCGCCACCCGCGACCCGGGGCCAGCGGGTGAGGTTTCACGTGAAACGCGCCCGCCCGCTAACGCGCCGGCGGCTGCGCCCGAGGCCACCCCGGCGCGGGCGCCAGACCTTCCGCGACCGACCCGCGCGCGGGTCCTCACGGTGGCCAACCAGAAGGGCGGCGTCGGCAAGACCACGACCGCGGTCAACATGGCCGCCGCCCTCAGCCAGGCCGGACTGCGCGTGCTGGTGATCGACATGGACCCCCAGGGGAACGCGAGCACAGCACTCGGCATCCCCCACGGTGGCGACGTCACCGGGATCTATGACGTTCTCATCGACGGTGTCGACCTTGCTGACGTCGTGCAGGAGAGCCCGAGCATGCCGGGCCTCTGGTGCGCACCAGCCACCATCGACCTGGCCGGCGCAGAGATCGAGCTCGTGCCGATGGTGGCCCGCGAGAGTCGCCTGCAGAAGGCGGTGACCAGGTTCCTGGCCACTCAGGACCAGCGCGGCGACTCCTTCGACTATGTGTTCATCGACTGCCCGCCCAGCCTGGGGCTGCTCACGGTGAACTCCTTCGTGGCGGGGTCCGAGGTGCTCATCCCGATCCAGTGCGAGTACTACGCCCTCGAGGGGCTGAGCCAGCTGCTGACCAACATCGACCTGATCCGGGAGCACCTGAACCCCGACCTGGAGGTGTCCCACATCCTGCTCACGATGTATGACGGTCGGACCCGTCTGTCGGCACAGGTCGCCGACGAGGTCCGTGCCCACTTCACCACCAAGGTGCTCCGCACCTCGATCCCACGCTCGGTGCGCATCAGTGAGGCGCCCAGCCACGGGGAGACGGTCATCACCTACGACCCCATCAGCAGCGGTGCCCTCTGTTATCTGGAGGCCGCCAAGGAAGTCGCCCGTTCAGTGCGGGCAGGAGAGGAAGGCAGCACCGATGAGTGACCGGCGACGAGGACTGGGCCGCGGTCTGGGGGCGCTGATCCCCCCGGCACCCTCAGGCGTCGATCGGCCCAGCGACGTGTTCTTCCCCCGCTCAACCAGCGTTTCCGCAGGTCAGAGCGGCGCGACCGCTCTCCTGGCGCCCGCTGGGGAGACGGGCGCCGGTGTCAGCCCGGCCAGTGAGGCCGTTGCGGCTCCGACGGTGGAGGGCGTGGTCACCGGCAACACCGACGACTCGCTGGCACCGGACGGACCCGCCGGAGAACGCGTCAGCGGCACCGCGGACCTCGAGCCCGTGCCGGGTGCCCTGTTCGCCGAGATCCCCGTGGAGCAGATCGCGGCCAACCCCCGACAGCCACGACAGGTCTTCGACGAGGACGACCTCGCCGAGCTCGAGCACAGCATCCGTGAGATCGGCGTGCTCCAGCCCGTCGTCGTGCGGCGTGCAGTCGATGGCTACGAGCTCATCATGGGTGAGCGCCGGCTGCGGGCCACGCGCAACGTGGGGCTGCCCACGATCCCGGCCATCGTCCGTGAGACCGCTGATGAGGACATGCTCCGGGACGCCCTGCTGGAGAACCTGCACCGGGCCCAGCTCAACCCGTTGGAGGAGGCGGCCGCCTACCAGCAGCTGCTGGACGACTTCGGGTGCACCCATGACGAGCTCGCCGGTCGTCTCGGACGGTCCCGTCCCCAGATCAGCAACACGCTGCGTCTCATGAAGCTGCCACCTCTGGTGCAGCGACGGGTGGCCGCTGGTGTGTTGAGCGCGGGGCACGCACGAGCACTGCTCGGACTCTCTGACGGCGCGGCCATGGAGCGGCTGGCCCAGCGCATCGTGGCCGAGGGCCTGTCAGTGCGCACGGTCGAGGAGATCGTCGTGCTCGGTGAGCGAGGTGGCGAGCCTGTCGGTCGTCGCTCCACGTCGGCTCGGGAGCCGCAGCCGGAGCTGGAGGAGCACGCCTCGCGCCTGGCCGACCGGCTGGACACCCGGGTGGCGATCTCGATGGGCAGGCGCAAGGGGAAGGTCACCGTCGAGTTCGCCTCGCTCGAGGACCTCGACCGGATCCTGGGCCTCCTGGCCACCGACTGAGCAGTCCCGGGACCCACCCGGCACGCACGACAAACGCCCCCGACCATGAGGTCGGGGGCGTTCGTCGTCGTGGGACGGACTCAGCCGAGGTAGTCCTCCAGCTCACGGACCAGCTTCTGCTTCGGCAGGGCGCCGACCAGGGTCTTGACGACCTCACCGCCGACGTAGACGTTCATCGTCGGGATGCCCGTGATGCCGTACTTGCCCGTCACGGCCGGGTTCTCGTCGGTGTTGAGCTTGACCACCTGGATCTTGTCGCCGTACTCCTCGGAGAGCTCCTCCAGGATGGGTGCAACCATCTTGCAGGGGCCGCACCAGGGAGCCCAGAAGTCGACCAAGACGGGGGTCTGCTGGTCCAGGACGTCCGCCTGGAACTCGCTGTCGGTGGTGTGCTTCGTGGCCATGGGATTCCTTCCCTCGTGGTGTGCTTGCGTTGTTCGTTGAGGGGCCGGTCGGCCGGTCAACGGGCGCTACTTGTGTGAATTCTGTTGTGGCAGTGAGTAATTGGGTCAGTGAACGAGCTCGGCCACGGGCTGGTCGGCCTCGAGGACCGCCAGGTAGCGCTCGGAGTCGAGCGCCGCGGAGCAGCCGGTGCCGGCGGCCGTGACGGCCTGTCGGTAGGTGTGGTCGACCAGGTCGCCGCACGCGAAGACACCGGGCAGGTTGGTCTGGGTGCTCCGCCCGTCGACCAGGACATAGCCACCATCGTCCAGGTGCACCTGACCCTGGATGAGCTCGTTGCGCGGGTCGTGCCCGATGGCGACGAAGACGGCCGCGAACTCGGCGTCGGTCTCCTCGCCGGTGACGGTGTCGCGCAGGCGGACACCGGTCAGCTTGGGGTCGCCGTGGAGCCCGACGACCTCCGAGTTCCAGCGGAAGCTGATCTTGGGGTCGTTCTGGGCGCGCTCGGCCATGATCTTGGAGGCGCGCAGCTCGTCCCGGCGGTGGATCACCGTCACGGAGCGCGCGAACCGGGTCAGGAAGGTGGCCTCCTCCATCGCGGAGTCACCGCCGCCCACGACGGCGATGTCCTGGTCGCGGAAGAAGGCCCCGTCGCACGTGGCGCACCAGGACAGGCCGTGTCCGGAGAGGCGCTTCTCGTCGGGCAGGCCGAGCTCACGGTAGGCCGACCCCATGGCCAGGATGACCGCACGGGCGCGGTGCACCTGCCCCGAGGCGTCCGTGACCAGCTTCTCGGGACCGGTCAGGTCCAGGGCGGTCACGTCGTCGCGCACCAGCTCCGCGCCGAAACGCTCGGCCTGGGCACGCATGGCGAACATCAGGTCAGGCCCCATGATGCCGTTCTCGAAGCCGGGGAAGTTCTCCACGTCGGTCGTGTTCATCAGCGCACCGCCCGCGGTGACCGCGCCCTCGAACAGCAACGGCCGGAGGTTCGCACGGGCGGCGTAGACGGCCGCCGTGTAACCAGCAGGGCCGGACCCGACGATGATCACGTCGCGCACCTCACCGCCGTCGGTGACAGGCGTGGTCGGCTCCTCGGGAATGGTGATCATGCAGGACTCCAGTGTGCGTCGTCGGTGGTGGGGCCTCGCCGGGAGGCCACCCTCGTTGTCCTCAACCGATCCTACGTGCCGGATGTTCCCCGGGCGCGACCGCGCTGCTCATGCCGCCGGTCGGTGCGACAGGGTCAGGACGGCGCACGCAGCACGGGCAGGGCCCGGGGAGCAGTGTGGGTGCGGGGTCAGGGCAGCGGAGAGGGCCCGGAGAGCACATCCGCACAGTCCGTGCTCAGCACCCAGGCGGTGTCGCCCGAGGTGTCCTCGGCGACGACGAGGATCGCGGGCTGGTCGTCCCACAGCGCGTCGGACAGCACCAGGGTGGTGGCCCCCTCGGTGTCGAGGGCACCGGTCGCCACACAGTCGGTGGCCTCCTGGGTCGCCTGGTTGTCCGTGCTGTGACCCGGTCGTGCGTCCATCCAGGAGCTCACCTGCTCGCTCCACCCGGTGGCGGACAGCTCGACCGTGCCCGGCACGGCGGCAACCTCGGCTGCGGCACCGTCCCCGGCGCCCCCCACGGGCGCCTCATCGACCGAGCCCTGGGTCGACTCACCCTGGTCGTCGGACGCTTCGGGGGTGTCCTCATCGCCGGTGGAGCTGCCTGCCGTCTCGTTGTCGCCCCCCACGTCCAGGTCCTCGGCGCCGGCGTCCGCACCGCCCTCGGCGGAGTCGTTGGCTGCGGGAACCCGTGCGGAGACGCCGGTGTCGGTGTCGCTGCCACCGACCAGCTGGTTGACCGAGACCGTGGCCACCATGGCCACGGCGGCAGCGCCGCCCAGCCACAGGATGGTCCGACCAGGGCGCCGGCGCTGCCGCTCGGCCGTCAGGGAGACCACGCCACTGTCCTGCGCGTGTTCGGAGCCCACCGCCGACGGGGTCGCGCTGGCAGCCGCGGGGTAGGCGGAGTCGCCACCGCCGGACGAGCGTCGCTGCTGCTCGAGCTGCAGGCTCTGCGAGATGCGGGCCACCAGGTCCTCGGGCATCGGGCCAGGGTCCGGGAGATTGGCGAGCAGCGCCCGGACACCAGTGGGGTCAAGGTCGTCGTCTGAGCTGCGGGGTTCGGGTCGCGACCCTGTCACTGGAACCTCCTCACGAGGGCATCGAACGGGTTCGGTCGGCGGTGGTGCCAGTCAGCCCCACGGAGATACGACGTCCGGCCGGACGCACAGGTTCCCGACCGGTCCCGGCCGCTGCGTGTGAGGCGCGACACCTCGACGGTGGTCCTCATGCCGGCTCCAGCAGCTGGGCCATCGCACTGCGGCCACGTGCGCACCGGGACTTGACGGTGCCCTCGGCGACCTCCAGGATCTGCGCCGCCTCGGCGACGCTGAGCCCGTGCATGTCCACGAGCACCAGCGCGAGGCGCTGGCCCTCGGGCAGCTGCTCCAGGGCCTCGCGCACGTCCAGGCGGACCTCGACGCTGCGGTGGTGGTCCCGCGTCTCCACGGGGTCGTGGTCGGCGATGTCGGCCGTCGGCTTGATCCGGCGCAGCCGGTCCAGGCACGCGTTGACCACGATCCGGTGCAGCCACGTGGTCACGGCGGAGTCGCCGCGGAAGGAGTCCGCGCGGCGGAAGGCGTTGATGAAGCCGTCCTGCACCGCGTCCGCGGCCAGCTCGGGGTCGCGCGCGGTGCGCAGGGCCACCGCCCACATGCGGTCCTTGTGGCGCCGGAAGAGCTCGCCGAAGGCGTCCGGGTCACCGTCCTTGTGCAGCTGCATCAGCTCGTGGTCCGAGCGTTCCTGCAGGTCCGGGGTCACCACGACGCCACCCCGACCTGGGCGGGGCGGCGACCGCACGGCATACGGAGGGTCATGACCGGGCCGTCACCTCGGAGACGCGGACGATCTCGCCGCCGGGGCCGGCCCACGCGCGGTCGAAGTAGATGACGACGTAGCGGCCCTCGGCCGGCTCGTCGGGGCTGACCGTCCAGGTGCCGGAGGCATCGTCGGAGGTGCCGATCTCGGTGCCGGAGTTGGTGGGCTCGTCGCTGACGAAGACCGTCGCCCCGTAGTCGCCCTCGGGGAACTCGACGGTGACCTCGGAGACGGTCGTGGTCTCGCCCATGTCCAGGGCCAGTCCCACGCCCTCCTTCAGTCCGCCCCAGTTGGGGGTCAGGTAGGTGAAGGTGTTCCAGGCCGTGTCGGGGTCGCCGTCGATGGCGTTGCCGGTGAGCTGCGGCTTCTCGTCACCGCCGGTCGAGTCGAAGTCCACCGCGTCGGTGAACTCGATCTCGGCCCCGGGCTCCGGGGCCTCGGTGGTCGTCTCGGCGTCGTCGGTCGCGGTCCCGGACGGGGACGGCTCGCCGGACGTGCTCGGCGTCTGGGTGGAGGTCGGCAGCGGACGCCTGTCGTCGGAGGCGGTGCCGCCGTTGAGGGTGCTGCTGATGGCGCTGTAGGCGACATAGGCGGCAACAGCGATCAGCGCCGCGATCACGAGGAGGACCACCCCGGTCTGCCCGCGCGGGGTCTCGCGGCCGCGCACGCCGGGTGGCAGCCCACGGTCGGGGGTCTGCTCGTAGCGGGCGGCGAGGTCCTGGTCCTCGGCCTCCTCGGGGGTGTAGGACGTGCCACCGGCGCGGTAGCCCTCGTCGTCCACCTGGGTGCGGAAGTAGGAGCTCGGCTGGCCCTCCACCGGCATCGCCGTGGTCCCGGCGTCCTCTGGTCGGCTCGCGGCGGCCGCGCCGATCGCTGCGGCCGCAGCTCCCCCTCCGGAGGTGTCTGTGGCCGGCTCCGGCTCCTCGGCCGGGCCCGCCGGGGTGGGCCGCTGCGGCGCGCGGGGCGCGGGCGCCACGATGTCCGAGGACCACGGGGAGAGCTGACGCGCGAGCTCGCCGGGCGTCTGAGGGCCGTCAGCGGGGTCGTAGTCCAGACCGAGCATGGTCCGGCACAGCGCGTCGAGGTCGCCGGGCACGCCCGCGACCACCTCGGAGGGGGCCGGCAGCGAACCGTCGGCCAGCCGCCGGGCCGAGGCCAGGCCCTCGATCTCGTCGCCCGGCCAGCGGCCGGTGATGCCGGTGTAGAGCAGGCTCACCAGGTCGGCCGTGTCGATGAGTGAGGCCTCGCGGGCCGCGATGTCGTCGGTCTGCTCGATCGCGGCGGTCACCCCGACCCCGGAGACCTTGATGCTCCCGTCCCGGGTGCGCAGCACCGAGTGCGGGTTGAGGTAGAGGTGGTGCAGGCCGCGCCGGCGGGCCGACTCCAGACCGACGGCCGCCTCACCGACCACGCGGCGGGCCTCCTCGGCGGGCAGCTCGCCCTCGCTGGTCAGCGAGGCCAGGGACTCGGCGTCGGGCAGGCCCTCCTCGACGATCCAGCAGTAGCCGTTCTCCTCGCCGACGTCCAGCACCCGGACGAGCCGGGGGTCGTCGACGCCGGCGGTGCGCCGTGCGCCGTCCAGCACGGCGTGCGCCAGGATCGCCCGGTCGCCGGTGGACGGCAGCACGGTGACAGCGACCAGCCGCTCCAGCGTCGAGTCGACGGCCGACCAGTACTCGAGCACGTCGCCACGCTGGGCCAGCAGCTCCTCAAGGGCGTAGCGTCGCCCCAGCAGTGTGCCCGGCTCGAGGCCCATGCCCCACACCTCCCAGTCCTGTGCGTGCCCGGATGCTGCGGCTAATCCTATGGCGGGATCGGTGGTGCTCCGTGACGAGGAGCCCTGCTCAGCGTGCCGCAGGTCCTCGTATGCCGTGGGCCGGGCCGCGTCGTCGTCCTCCTGTGCGCTTCCGTCCGGGCTGTCGTCCGACCCGTCGTGGGCCCGGTCGTCCGGCGTCGGTGGCCCACCGCTCGTCCCCGGCGCCGGCGCCGTCGGCCCTGCGGCAGGTGGGGTGCGAGGGGCGGTCCCGCCGCGACCGAGGCGGCGCAGCAGCGGCCCCGCGGCCTCGGCCAGCTCGCTGACGCCCAACCGGTGGGCGAGTAGACCGTAGACCGCGAAGAACAGGGGCCCCCCGACCAGCAGCGCGACGAGGGAGGCCGGCCGCCCGTCGAGCAGCACGTTGCTGCCCAGGACGACCAGCACCAGGACGGCTGCAGCGGCCAGCGCGGCGAGCACGATGCGGCTGTAGCCGCGCACCACGTCGCCGAGCGGAAGTCGGCCGAGTCGCCGCCGGACCCAGAGGATGCCCAGGACGGCGGCGCACCCCTGGCCGAGGGTCTGGGCCAGGCCGACGCCGATGGCCGTCCGGGTCGGCGGGAGGGTCGCGGCGATGAGGATGCCGACGATCGAGACGGCCGTGATGACCAGCTGCAGCCGGAACGGCGTCCAACCGTCCTGGAAGGCGTGGAAGATCCGGTTGGAGAGGATGTAGACGGCGTAGGGCGCCAGCCCGATGACCATCGACATGGTCACCCAGGCCGTGGCGAGGGTCTCCTCCTGGCTGTTGTTGAAGAACAGGACGCTGCTGATGGCGGGGGCCAGGATGAGCATGCCGATGCTGATCGGCACCATCGCGACCCCGAGCAGACGCAACCCGTGGCGGTACTGCGCGCCCAGCCCGGCCAGGTCCTCCTCGTGGGCGGACCGGGACATCTGGGTGAACATCGCGGTGATCAGCGACGTCGCGATGAGGCTGTGCGGCAGGATGTAGATGAGGAAGGCGTTGTCGTAGAGGATCCGCCCGCCGGCGTCCGGGTCGAGGTCGCTCGCCCGGTTGAGCACGTTGCTCGACAGCCACATCCCGACCTGGGACACGCCGATGATGGCCAGCATCCACAGCGCCATCCGGGAGGCCGCCCCCAGCCCGACACCGCGGAAGCCCCACCGGGGGCGGTAGCGGAACCCGCTGCGCCAGACCGGCCACAGCAGCGCGCCCGCCTGCACCATCACGCCGAGGGTCGCCGTGCCGGCCAGCAGCCAGATCATGTCGCCGGTCCACTCGCCGGGGGCGAGCGTCCTGGCCTCGGGATAGAGCACCATGAACACGGACACACCGGCGATCGCCACGATGTTGTTGGCGACCGGCGCCCACATGTACCACCCCCACTTCTCGCGGGAGTTCAGGATCTGACCGAGCAGGGTGTAGAGGCCGTAGAAGAAGATCTGGGGCAGGCACAGGTAGGCGAAGGTGATCGCCAGGGCCAGCTGGTCGCCGGACCAGGACAGCGCGTAGAACTGCGTGAGCAGCGCCCCACCGGCGGTGAACAGCACGGTGACCAGCAACAGACCGCTGAGGGCGAGGGTGATCAGCCGGTCGGTGAAGTCCCGCCCCTTCTCGGGGCTCATGGCCATGGCGCGCGTGAGGGCCGGGACCAGCACGACGTTCAGGACGCCCCCGGCCAGCAGGATGTAGATGGTGTTGGGCAGCGTGTTGGCGGTCTGCCATGCGTTGCCGGACGGGGACAGCAGCCCGATGGCGCCGGCGAGCAGCAGCGCCCGGACCATGCCGAGGATGCGGGACACGAAGGTGCCCGACGCCATGAGCGCGCTGGCCCGGGCCAGGGACGCCGACGAGTGGCCCGTGCTCCCGCTCGTGGGCCCAGGGTCCGCTCCGGCACCCAGGGGGGTGGACTGCTCGCTCAAGGACTCTCCAGGTCGGGCCCCGGGGGCGCGACGTTCTGCTCGTGGGTGGTCTGGCCGGCACCGTCCTGCCCGGTGCCTCCGGGCGAGGTCCTGCCGCCGGCCGGGCGCAGGGCGCGCACCAGGCCGAGGACAAGGATGACACCTGCGACGCCGCCGAGCAGCCAGTAGATCCAGACGCCGGTGGGCTGCACCCGCACGACGGTCTCCTCGGCCGTGCCGACCTGGGTGCCGTTCGGGGTGCTGAGACTGGTGTGCAGCGGGACCTGGCCGGCGGCCACCGCCCGCGCCCGGAACTGCACGGTCGCCCGGGACTCCGGGCCGATGGTGATCGGGTCGGGCTGCCCCAGCACGCGCAGGCGCCCGTTGCCCGGGTCCACGCTCATCCGCAGCCCCTCGATCGGCAGCGGGAGCTCGTTGACGACGGTGATCTGCATCAGGCCCTCGTCGGCGAAGAGGTTGATCGTCGTGGGGTTGATGGACAGGCCGTTGAGGATCTCGCCGGCGAGGGCCTCGGCGTCCTCGACCGGCTTCTCCCAGCCCTCGGCCGTCCTCCAGCTCGTGGAGTACTGCCGGTCGAGCACGCGCAGCCAGGTGTCGCGGGCCTCCTCGGTGCCGGGCACGATCGCGGAGACGCCGACCACCTCCTCCCGGGTCAGCTCTGTGCGCCGCACCCGCGTCATGGTCAGCGGGCTCTCGCCCGGCTCGGGGTATGCCGTGAGGTCGCCCGGGACGGCCGACCCCGGACCGTCGTCGGTCGCCCGGGGCCCCTCCTCGCCGGGTGACTCGACCGTCGTCGTCTCGGAGGTGCTGGCAGCGGTCAGCAGCTCGCTGGCGGTGCTGCTCTCCAGCCACGGCGCCCTGCCCGCGGCAGCGGTCAGGGCCTGCAGGGTCGGTGCGTCCACCTGGGCGGTGCGCGGGATCGCGATGACGATCGAGCGGTCCGTGGCCGGGCGCTCCTGGTAGACGGCGAGCGTCTCGGCGAGGAACCGCTGGACGGCGCGACCGTCGCGGTCCTCGGCGCCCGAGGCCGCCACGACGGCGCTGAGCCGCTCGTCGTAGCCGATCAGCTGTGGGCCGGAGGCGTGCGGTCGGACGGCGTTGCCGGTCAGTGCCACGTCCTCCATGACCTGGGACGGGACGACGGCGGCACCGAGGCTGCCGTTGCCGTCCCCCGCCGCGCCCGTGGCACCGCCGGCCGCCGACCAGACCGCGCGCAGCGACTCGATGAGGTCGTCGGAGAACGTCCGGGCGACCGGCCAGGCGACGTCGGTGCGGCCCGGGGCGACCAGGCCCTCGGCAGTGTCCCGCCCCACGAGCGCAGCGATCTCGCCCACACCGGCCCCCAGGCCCAGCAGGGCCGCAGCGTCCGTGTCGCCGACGGGGAGCCACCACAGCTGTCCCTCGGGGAGCTCGCGGATCTGCTGGGTCAGGGCCTCGACGGCGCTCGCGGTGGTGGGCGGTGTCGGCGGGACGACCGGCTCCGGCGCCTGTGTGGGCTCCTCCGAGTCGTCGGGCGGGCCGGTCGTTGCGGTGGAACCGGGGGACCGGGTCGCGCCCGAGCCGTCGGGGCCGGTGGTGCCGGGTCCCGACGGGCCGGTGGTGCCGGGTCCCGATGGGTCGGTGGCCGCACCGTCGCCCGAATCGGCGTCGCTGCCCGCCGTCGCTCCTGCGCCAGGGGCGTCCGGTGCGGACGCGGACGACGTGGGCGGCGTGACGGGTGGTGACGGGGACGGCTGGGACGGGGCCGGTGGCGTCACGCCCGGGTCGGTCGGCTCCGGCTCCGTCTCCGTCGGCGGGGCCTCCTCACCGGGCAGCACCACGGCCTCGGTCAGCGAGGCGACCGGGTCGAGGGGCTCCAGCAGCGCCGGGTCCACCACGAACGTCGCGTCGGTCCCGGCCAGCCCCTCGAGCAGCTCGAGGTTGCGGGACCCGGGACCGATCGCCTCGGCCCAGGCGTCCGCCCGGGTCCGGTCGTCCGGATCGACCAGGTCGGGCCCACCGGGCAGCGTCAGCGGAGCCAGCCAGGCGATCCGGACCGGGTTGAACGCGGCGTCGTCCGCGTCCCGCCAGGGCAGGAAGGTGCGCAGCTCGCTGCCGGGCAGCGCGGCCCCGGCCACGGCGCCGCTCTCACCGGGGTCCGTGACGGCGGAGCCCTCGTCACCGGAGTCGGCGCCGCCAGCGTCCGGGCCCTCCTGCGCCGCGTCCTGGGCCAGCACCTCGACCCGCAGCGGCAGCGTGGCGAACTCGAAGCCCGGGGCGAGTGCGTCCGGCGGCACGTCGACGAACCACCGGACGGTCGAGCCCGGGGCGAGCGCGACACCCACGTGGTCCTCGGCCAGCCCGATCGGTGTCTCACCCAGGCCGACCTCGGCCCACTCCTGGACGGCCTCCCGCGTGTCCAGCCCGCGGTAGGCGGTGCTCACGCGGACGCTGTGCACGGGGACCGGGTCGGCACCGGTGTTGCTCAGGGTGCCGGAGAGCCGGATGGTGGTGTCAGGGGCGGCGATCGCCGGTGACACGACATCCAGGCGCACCTCGACCAGGGCGTCCTCGGCAGCCACCGCCGCGGAGGTGACCCACGTCAGCGGTGCGATGAGGACCGCAGCCTGCAGTACGGCATACGTCAGGAGCAGGGCGACCAGTCCGCGCAGGGACGGCGCGGGGCGGTGGTGGCTCACGCCGTCCCGGCCAGCCGCGCCCAGGCGACCTCGGCGATCCGGCGCTCGTTGGGGAAGGTGAGCACGCGGTGCGCCTCCGTCAACGGGCACCAGATGGCGTCGATGGCCTCCTGGTCGGGGTCACCCTCCACCGACAGCTCACCGCCGGTGGCCTCCAGCAGGTAGTGGTGGACCCGCTTGTGGATGCGGTGCTGGGGGGTGGAGAACCAGTAGTCGACCGTGCCCAGGTCGACCAGCACCCGGCCCACGATCCCGGTCTCCTCGGCGACCTCGCGCTCGGCCGCCTCCCGGAGCGTCTCGCCGGGCTCCATGTGGCCCTTGGGCAGGCACCACTCGATGCGGCCGGCGCGGTTGCGGCGCGCGATGATCGCGATCCGTGCGGCGCCCTCGTGGATGTCGATGATCACGCCCCCTGCCGAGGTCTCCTGGACCGAGGGCAGGTGGTGCTGCCAGCGGCGCGGAGGCGGAGCGGTGGTCATCTTCCTCACTCTAACGAGCCACCGCCCCGAAGCGGGGCGTGCCGGGCCGTAGGCTTGACCCTCGTGTCCTCCACTCCGTCCGAGCCCGAGCTGCTGGCCCGCGCCGTCCGCCACCTGGCGCCGGTGCTGCCCCTGCTCACCGAGCTCGGCGAGCGGTTCCGTGCGGCCGGGCACGAGCTCGCGCTGGTCGGCGGGCCCGTCCGCGACGCCTTCCTGGGCCGCACCTCCCCGGACCTGGACTTCACCACCTCCGCCGGCCCCGAGCAGATCGAGGCGACGCTGCAGGGGTGGGCCGAGCAGACCTGGGACATCGGGCGGGCCTTCGGGACGATCGGCGCGCGGCACCAGGGGCGCACGGTCGAGATCACGACCTACCGCGCCGACGCCTACGACGCCGCCTCGCGCAAGCCGGTCGTGGCCTTCGGCGACAACCTCGAGGACGACCTGGTGCGGCGGGACTTCACGGTCAACGCGATGGCCCTGCGCCTGCCCGACCTGCTCTTCACCGACCCGCACGACGGCCTCGGTGACCTGGCCGCCGGCGTCCTGACCACGCCGCACACGGCCGAGGTGAGCTTCTCCGACGACCCGCTGCGGATGATGCGGGCGGCGCGGTTCGCCTCGCAGCTCGGCCTGACGGCCGCTGATGACGTGCGCGCCGCGATGACCGACATGGCGGGCCGGCTGTCCATCGTCTCGGCCGAGCGCGTGCGTGACGAGCTGAGCCGGCTGCTGCTCGGGGCCGACCCGCGGGCCGGGCTGGAGCTGATGGTCGACACGGGGCTGGCGGACGTCGTCCTGCCCGAACTGCCGGCGCTGCGGTTGGAGATCGACGAGCACCACCGGCACAAGGACGTCTACCAGCACTCCCTCACCGTGCTGGAGCAGGCGATCGCGCTGGAGGACGAGCCGGGCGCCGAGGGACCGGACCGGGTGATCGGACCGGACCTCGTGCTGCGGCTGGCCGCGCTGCTGCACGACATCGGCAAGCCCGCGACCCGACGCTTCGAGAAGGGCGGGGGCGTCAGCTTCCACCACCACGAGATCGTCGGCGCCAAGCTCACCCGGGCGCGGCTGCGCGCCCTGCGCTACGACAAGGACACGGTCCGCGCGGTCTCCCGGCTGGTGGAGCTGCACCTGCGCTTCCACGGCTACGGCGACGGCGAGTGGACCGACTCGGCCGTGCGTCGCTACGTGACCGACGCCGGGCCCCTGCTGGGGCACCTGCACAAGCTGACCCGCTCGGACTCCACCACCCGCAACCGGCGCAAGGCCGAGCGGCTGGCCCGCACCTATGACGACCTCGAGGCCCGGATCACGCGGCTGCGGGCCGAGGAGGAGCTCTCGGCGGTCCGGCCCGAGCTCAACGGCAACGAGATCGCCGAGGTGCTCGGCATCGCCCCCGGTCCCGTGCTGGGCCGGGCCTACAAGCACCTGCTGGCCGTCCGGCTGGACCAGGGGCCGATCGGTCGCGAGGCGGCCGAGGCCGAGCTGCGGCGCTGGTGGGCCCAGCAGCCGGAGGCCGACGAGCCCACGACGGGTCAGCAGGAGGCCGAGCAGCCCACGACGGGTCGGCAGGAGGCCGAGCAGCCGGAGGCGGACCAGCAGTGAGCGGCGCGGGCCAGGGCCGGATGGGCGGGACGCCGGAGCGCCCGGCACGCTTCTTTGCCTCCGCCGAGGAGTTCGACGCCTGGCTCGCCGCCCACCACGACACCGAGACCGAGCTGTGGATGGGACTGCACCAGAAGCACGTCCCGGACCGTGGGCTGACCTGGGCCGAGGCCGTCCCCGTGGCCCTGTGCTGGGGCTGGATCGACTCGAAGTCCGAGCGGATCGACGAGGACTCCCGCCGGCAGCGGTGGACGCCACGCCGGCCGGGCAGCAACTGGAGCACCGTCAACATCGCCCACGTGGAGCGGCTCATCGCGCAGGGACGCATGCAGCCGGCCGGCCTGGCCGCCTTCGAGGCCCGGCGCGAGGACCGCTCGGGTTACCCCTACGAGACCCGGGACCGCGAGCTGCCGCCCGAGTATGCCGCCCGCCTCGCGGCCTCGCCGGCCGCCACCGCCTTCTGGGAGGCCGCGACGCCGTCCTACCGCAAGCTGGCCGTCAGCTGGGTGCTCACCGCCAAGCAGCAGGCGACCCGTGACCGCCGGATCACGCAGCTCGTCGCCGACTGCGCCGCCGGCCGGCTGATCCCCAGCCAGCGCTACGGCGCGACCCCGAAGTGGCTCGAGCGCGCCGCCGCGGCCGCTGCCGCCGCCACAACGGCTGGCAGTTCGGGCTGAGCCGCCGTCCCCTGAGCACGACCGACCGCCGCCGGGACGCGAACTGCCAGTCCGTGTGGCGGGCCCGGGCGCAGGACGCAGCCAGCCGCTCGGCATACTGGGGCCGAACCCGAGATCCTGGAGGCAGACGTGCGTGCAGTAGTGGTCAGTGAGCAGGGCGGACCCGAGGTGCTCGAGCTGGTCGAGCGGGAGACCCCCGAGCCCGGCGAGGGGCAGGTGCGTGTCGACGTGCAGGCCGCGGGCGTCAACTTCATCGACATCTACCAGCGGTCCGGCGCCTACGCGATGCAGCTGCCGTTCGTGGCCGGGTCGGAGGGCGCCGGCACGATCAGCGCCGTCGGGCCGGGGGTCGCCGACCTCGCCGTCGGTGACCTCGTCACCTGGGCCATGGTGGCCGGCACGGGCTACGCCGAGCAGACCCTCGTCGCGGCCGACCGGCTGATCCGGGTGCCTGCCGGCGTCGAGGCCGAGCAGGCGGCCGCCGTGATGCTGCAGGGCATGACCGCCCACTACCTCGTCGAGTCGACCTTCCCCGCGCGTGAGGGGCAGACCGCGCTCGTCCACGCCGCGGCCGGCGGCGTGGGCCTGCTGCTGTGCCAGATGCTGGCGGCCAAGGGCGTGCGGGTCATCGGCACGACCTCCACGCCCGAGAAGGCCGAGCTGGCCCGGGAGGCGGGCGCCGACGAGATCGTGTTCTACCGCGAGCAGGACGTGGTCACCGAGGTGCGGCGGCTCACCGACGGTGAGGGTGTCCATGTCGTGTATGACGGCGTGGGCGCCTCGACCTTCGACGCCGGCCTGGACGTGCTGCGGCCGCGCGGGACGATGGTGCTCTTCGGTGCCTCGAGCGGTGCGGTCGCCCCGGTCGACCCGCAGGTGCTCAATGCCAAGGGGTCGCTCTTCCTGACCCGGCCCTCCCTGGCCCACTACGTGGCCGACCCGGCCGAGCTGGCCGAGCGCGCCGGCTCCGTGCTGGGGCAGGTGGCCGACGGCACGCTCACCGTGCGGATCGGTGGCCGCTATCCGCTGGCCGAGGCCTCCCGGGCCCACGCCGACCTGGCCGGTGGCGGCACCACCGGCAAGCTCGTGCTGCTGCCCTGAGGCGCGCCGCGGCCGGGCGTCATCCAGGCCATCCCGAGCACCCACGCCCAGCCGCTCATCCGCAGCAGGATGGCGATCGCGTAGGCCTCCGGCGGCAGCCCCTTGCCGGCGTCGGAGCCGAAGCCGATGTGCAGCCAGGTGGCCTCGAAGTGCACGATCTCCGCGGCCGCCCAGACGAGGTGGTCGCGCCAGGGGATGCCGGACAGGGCCAGCACCGGCAGGAGCCACAACCCGGACTGGACCGACAACGACTTCGCAGTGAGCGCCACGACCAGCAGCATCACGGCAGCGACCTGCACGGCGTCGGGGTGGCCCAGGGAGCGGAAGGTGAGCCAGGCACCGACCGCCAGGGCGGCCACCCAGCCGAGCAGCGCGACACCGGTCACCGTCGCGGCAGACAGCCCGGCGCCGAACTGCTGGGGAAGCAGGGCGAGCGCGCCGTAGCCCGGGCCCGCTGACCACCAGGCGCGCGGTGCCTGCAGCACGGCGTCGCCCAGGAGGAGGAGGGCGGGCAGGAACAGGGCGAGCGCTGCGAGCGCCGCCGACACCACGGCGGTCAGCGCAGCGCGCCCCCGACCGTCCCGCACCCCGACGAGCACCAGGGCGAGCAGGAAGACGAGCGGGTAGGGACGCACCAGGAACGCCAGGCCCAGCAGGGTCCCGGCCACGGCGGGGCGGTCGCGGCTCCAGGCCCACCACCCCCACATCACCAGGGCGATGCCGACCAGGTCGGTCGAGACGAGGGCGAGCACCGCCAGGACCGGTGAGGCAGCCAGGTGCGCGACGTGCCACGGGTCACCCGGTGCCAGCGCGATGCCGGCCAGGACGGCACCGCCGAGGAGCACCAGCGCCAGGGCGGCCCACAGGAAGAAGATCCACTGCTGCGCGCCCACCCCGGTGCCCGCCTGGGGGGTGACCCTGGCCAGCAGCCACATCACGAGCCCGGACAGCAGCGGCTGGTCGCTGCCCGAGCCGGCGTAGGGCAGCTGGCGGTCGGCCAGGCTCGTCGTCACGTGCAGGACCGGGATGTCGGAGTAGCACGCCCGCCAGAACTGGTCCGGGTTGGCCCACCCCTTGGCGACGCAGTGGCCCTTCTGGAAGACCCCGAGCGCGAGGGCGACCCCCGCCAGGGTGAGCAGCGTCGCGGCGACTGCGGCGAGGCCGCGGGCGCCGATCCGGGCGAACCGTCCCACCGGGCCGCCGAGGAAGCGGCTGGCCGTGGCAACGACCGGGTCGTGGCGCGAGGGCACGACGTACGGCGCTCTGGGCATGGCGGCAGGTTAGCCGGTCCGGCTGGCTCCTCCGGTCCCACGCGTGCCGGTCCCGTTGGTGCCCGTGGTGCCGGGCTCCGCGGGGTCGGTCGGGTCGTCCGTCTCGCCCGGACCGGTCGGGCCCGGGTCACCACCCGGTGGACCGGTCGGTTCGGTCCCGGTCGGCTCCGGCGGGGTCGTCTCGGTCGGCTCCGGCGGGCTGGTCTCGGTCGGCTCGGGAGGCCCGGTCTCCGTGGGCTCCTCGGTCGGTTCCGTGGTCGTCGGGTCCTCGGTGGTCGTGGTCGTCTCGTCCTCCGTCGTCGTGGTGGAGGTCTCCTCGGTGGTGGGCTCCTCGGTCTCGGTGACGGTGTCCTCCGTGGTCGGCTCGAGGGTCTCCTCCACCTCGTCCCCGATCCCGACGCGCTCCGGGAACGCCTCGACGGGCTCCCCCTCCATCGCGGCCCGCATGAAGTCACCCCAGATCCGGGCCGGGTAGGTGCCGCCGGTGACCTGGTCGAACTCACCGATGTCCTGCATCGCGACCGTGCCGTCACCCTGGTACATCCCGACCGTGGCGGTGAGCTGCGGCACGAAGCCGTTGAACCAGGCCGACTTGTTGTTCTCGCTCGTCCCGGACTTGCCCGCGGCCGGACGGCCCAGCTCGCCGGCCGAGACCCCGGAACCCTCGGTGATGACGTGCGTCATCGCCTCGGTGACGTCGGCGGCGACGGCCCCGTCGAGGACGTCCTCGGTCAGGGGCTCGCGCTCGTAGTCGTAGACGCCGTTCTCGCTGCTGACGGTCGTCACCAGGTAGGGCTCGGCGCGCACGCCCTCCGCGGCGAGCACCGAGTAGGCCGCGGACATCTCCAGCACCGTGGGGGCCGCGGGGCCCAGCACGTTGGAGAGCTCGTCGTCCAGGCCAGGCGTGTCCTCGGGCAGGCCCAGCTGCTCGGCCACCTCTCGGGTGCGCTCCGGGCCGATCTGCTGGTTGAGCTGGACGTAGACGGTGTTGACCGAGTGGGCGGTCGCCGTGCGCAGGTCGATGGGGCCGAACTGTGCGTCGCGGAAGTTGTTCACCTCGTAGGGCTCGTCCTGACCCTCGATGGTGAACTCCATCGGGCTGGGGCCGGGGAAGACGGACTCGGTGCTGATCCCGTCCTGGACGGCCGCGATGAGGGTGAAGACCTTGAAGAGGGAACCGGCCTGCAGCTGCGCGTCGGTGACCGTGTTGAGCTGCTGCTCGCTGTAGTCGGCGCCGCCGTACATGGCGGTCACCGCCCCGTCACCGGGCCGGATCGCGACCAGGCCGGCCCGCAGGTCCTCCGGCTCCTCGGGCAGGTTCTCCCGCACGGCGGTCTCGGCCGCCTCCTGGTGGCGCTCGTCGATGGTCGTCACGATGCGCAGACCGCCGCGGTCGAGGTCCTCCTCCGCGATGCCGAGCTCGTTGACCAGCTCCGCCCGCACCCGGGTGGCGATGTAGCCCTCTGTGCCCGTGGTGGCGGTCGTCGGCTCGGGGTCCTGGATCTCCGGGAAACCGGTCGCCTCGGCCTCGGCCGCGGGCAGCCACCCCTCCTCGACCATGCCGCCGATGACGTAGGCGAAGCGCTGCTCGGCGCGCTCCTGGTTGCCGTCCTGGTAGGCCGGGTCGAACAGGGCCGGACCGTTCGTCACCCCCGCCAGGAAGGCGCCCTCGGCGACACTGAGATCACTGACGTCCTTGCCGAAGTAGGCCCGCGATGCGGTCTGGATGCCGTAGGCCCCACGACCGAAGTAGATCGTGTTGAGGTAGTTCTCCAGGATCTGGTCCTTGGACAGCTCGCGGTCGATCTTGACCGCGATCAGCACCTCGTTGAACTTCCGGGTCAGTGTCTGCTCGTGCGAGAGGAAGTAGTTCTTGACGTACTGCTGCGTGATCGTCGAGCCACCCTGGGTGCTGTCGGACGTCAGGTTGCGCCACAGTGCCCGCGCGGTGCCGGTGACCGAGACGCCCTGGTTCTCGTAGAACGAGCGGTCCTCGGCGGCCAGCATGGCCTGCCGGACGTGTTCGGGCACCTCGGCGAGCGGCACGGACTCCCGGTCGTAGCCACCGGTGAACCGGGCCAGCTCCGTCTCGCCGTCCGCGTAGTAGAGGATGGAGCTCTCCGAGGTCGCGAACTCGTTGGGTTGCGGGATGTCAGTGCGGCTGTAGACCAGGGCCAGCACCGCACCGCCCAGCAGCAGCCCGGCCACGCCGAGCCCGAAGAGCGTCAGCAGCGCCCTGCGCCAGGTGAGCCGACGGCGTCGGGACCTGCGGGCGCGCACCGTGCGGCGCTGGCCGGCACGCGTGCGCGCGGGGCGTTGGGGTCCGTTGCCCACAGCGGGCCTCCTCGTTGTTGCGGGTGGGTCCATCCTGCACCGCGATGTGCCGGAGGGCGCGGGTCGACGCGACCTGCACCGGAAGTGCCGTACGATATATCGGGTCGATATATCCGGGTGACCGCGGGGTGTCGCCCGGACCGGCTCGGCAGGCTGCCGGGTCGTCCCGGTCCCAGTGGAGGAGGTGTGGCGTGACCAGGCGTTCCGAGATGCTCGAGCTCGCCATCCTCGGTCTGCTGCACGACTCCCCGATGCACGGCTATGAGCTGCGCAAGCAGGTCCACCGCGTGCTGGGCACGGTGCGAGCGATGTCCTACGGCACGCTCTACCCCAGGTTGCGGCTCCTGGTGGAGCGCGGTCTCATCGTCGAGCACGACACCCCGGTGTCGGGTCGTAGGGCCCGCATCACCTACGCCGTAACGTCCGCCGGCCAGCAGCGGTTCCAGTCCCTGCTGACCGGGGCCGGACCGAACGCATGGGAAGATGACGCCTTCGACGTGCACTTCGCCTTCTTCGGTCGCGCGGACCGTGCGGTCCGCCTGCGAATCCTCGAGGGCCGCCGCGCCCGCCTGGAGGAGCGTCTGGCGATGTATCGCGCCAACAGACCCGCAGAGGGAGACACCCGCGACGGCTATGCCGTCGAGCTTTACCGCCATGGCCTGGAGTCCGCCGAACGCGATGTGCGTTGGCTCACCGGGTTGATCGAGACCGAGCGCAGCGCGGGCCACCGCGGTGTCGCGCAACACGAGGAGTAACTATGGGATCAGTTCGAGTCGCCATCGTGGGTGTTGGCAACTGCGCGAGTTCGCTGGTGCAGGGGGTGGAGTACTACCGCGACGCGGACCCGGCCGCCAGTGTGCCCGGCCTGATGCACGTCCAGTTCGGCCCGTACCACGTGAGCGACGTCGAGTTCGTGGCGGCGTTCGACGTGGATGCCAAGAAGGTCGGCTTCGACCTGGCCGAGGCGATCAACGCCAGTGAGAACAACACCATCAAGATCGCCGACGTGCCGCCCAGCGGCGTCCTCGTGCAGCGCGGGCCGACCCTCGACGGCATCGGCCGCTACTACCGCGAGACCATCGAGGAGTCCGACGCCGAGCCCGTGGACGTCGTCCGGACGCTCCGCGAGGCGGAGGTGGACGTCCTCGTGTCCTACCTGCCGGTCGGCTCCGAGCAGGCGGACAAGTTCTACGCGCAGTGCGCCCTCGACGCCGGCGTCGCCTTCGTCAACGCGCTCCCGGTCTTCATCGCCTCCGACCCGGAGTGGGCCGCCAAGTTCGAGGAGGCCGGCGTCCCGATCATCGGCGACGACATCAAGTCGCAGGTCGGCGCCACCATCACCCACCGGGTGATGGCCAAGCTGTTCGAGGACCGGGGCGTGGTGCTCGACCGCACCTACCAGCTCAACGTCGGCGGCAACATGGACTTCAAGAACATGCTCGAGCGGGACCGGCTCGAGTCCAAGAAGGTCTCCAAGACGCAGGCCGTCACCTCCAACGTGAGCCACGACCTCGGCGCCCGCAACGTGCACATCGGCCCGTCGGACTACGTGCAGTGGCTCGACGACCGCAAGTGGGCCTACGTGCGCCTCGAGGGGCGCGCCTTCGGTGACGTCCCGCTGAACCTCGAGTACAAGCTCGAGGTGTGGGACTCACCGAACTCGGCGGGGATCATCATCGATGCGCTGCGTGCTGCCAAGATCGCCAAGGACCGGGGCGTGGGCGGCCCGATCGTGTCGGCCTCGGCCTACCTCATGAAGTCGCCGCCGCAGCAGATGCGCGACGAGGAGGGACGCGCTCAGGTCGAGGCGTTCATCCGGGGCGAGATCGATCGCTGAGCGCCGCCCCGCTCCTCCCACCGCCACCCGGACCTGCGGGTCCGTCCGAGAGTCCGCCCCACGCCGCGGCGAGGGCGGACTCTCGCCGTGTGGCAGGTAAATCACACCGATGGAATTCCCGGTGGTGTTTTCGTCTTTTGTCGGCGCACGAGAATGACACCTTTGTCATTTAAAAAACTGTGACCTACCCAACTGTTCGGTAGCTCGATTTCTTGTGTATTCTCCTAACGCCTCATAAGTCACAACGACACCATTGATCACAGGCGTCCGGCCCCGGTTCTGTGATGAAGGGAAGAACACATGCGCCCCCGCTCCTCGCGCCACCTCCGTGCGGCCAGCGTCGCGACGCTGGCCCTTCTGATGGCCGCACCGGTCGCCCAGGCCGATCCGGTCCCGGAGCCGGCTGTCGGCTCGGACGGGGCGGAGGACGTCGAGCTGCACGAGCACGACCACGGGCACGATGCCGCCACCCGGGCGTCCCTGCAGTCCCTGGGTGACCCCTTCGCCGAGAGCCTGCTCCTCCAGAGCGATCCCTTCGTGGTGCCGGAGGACAGCGGGGCGGGTGAGCTGGTGCGCACCTTCCCGGAGAGCCCGATGGACTGGGTGGGCCCGCCGCCGGACCCGTCCGAGTTCCCGGAGGAGTGGCTCACCGAGCAGCCGGCGGTCGAGGTGGACCCCGCGACGCCGGAGGAGCTGATGTCGGCCGCGGACGGCTACCTCGGTGGGGGCTATGACGCGCTCGGCGTGGCACCGGAGGAGACCGGTGTCGTCCCGGCGGCGGTGCCGGCGCCCCCGACCAAGGACCTGCCGAGCACCCTCGACGCGGCACCCCCGTGGCAGTACACCTACTCGTGCGACCCGAACAACCGGGCGGGCATGGTGGCCTTCGCCAACCTGGTCTCGAAGCACTACGACCGACCGACCTGGTGGGGTTCGCGGGCCTGCAAGTACGGCGACAACAGCCAGCACTACGAGGGCCGTGCCTTCGACTGGCCGATGAACGCCTACAACGCGGACGACAAGGCCATCGGGGACGCCGTCGCCCAGTGGCTGACGGCCAACAACGGTGAGATGGCCCGTCGCTTCGGTGTGCAGTCGGTCATCTGGAACAAGTACTCCTGGTACCTCTACAAGCCCGGCGCCTGGTACCCCTACTACGGGCCCTCCCCGCACACCGACCACCTGCACATCAGCTTCAGCTGGGACGGTGCGATGGGGCGCACCTCGTGGTGGGACGGCACGCCCATCACGACGCACGACCACGGCACCTGCCGGGTCTTCCGCGACGCGTACGCGCCCCGCTACACCCGCTACAACCCCACCCCGTGCCCCACGAACCTTCCGGCGCCGCCGACAGCCCCCAACCCCGTGCTGCTGCCGGGCGCCCGCAACGACTACGTCAAGCAGGCCCAGCAGGCCCTCGGCTTCACCGGCGCCGACGTGGACGGCAGCTTCGGGCCGATGACGCTCCGGGCGCTCCTGAACTACCAGGCGAACAAGAAGCTCCCGTGGACCGGAGTCCTGGACAAGTCCACGTGGGCGCACATGATCAGCTCGGGTGCCCTTCCCCCCGCGCCCCCGCCGCCTCCGCCGCCCCCCGCGCCGCCGGCGCCGGACCCCGGCGTCAGCCGGGTCTCGGGAACGGACCGCTACGCCACGGCCGCGAAGCTGTCCTCGCTCTTCCCCACGGGCAAGCCGTTGTACCTCACGGTGGGGGAGGAGTATCCGGACGCGCTGACGGCCGCTGCCCGCGCCGGGTCCCTCGGTGCTCCCGTGCTGCTCACCAAGTCGACCACGGTGCCGGGGGCGACCAAGGACGCGATCAAGCGCCTGAGGCCGTCCCGGGTGGTCGTCGTCGGTGGCAGGGGAGCGATCGCCGACTCCGTCCTCACGACGGTCCGGTCGCTCACTCCGGCGCCGGTGTCCCGTGTCGGTGGTGCCGACCGCTACGCGACGGCCGGTGCGCTGGCCCGCAACTTCGGCACCGCCGTGCCCGTCGTCTACGTCGCCACCGGCACGGACTACCCCGACGCGCTGGCCGGTGCGGCGCGCGCCGGCTACAACGACGGGCCGGTGCTCCTCACCCACCAGGACGGCATCCCGAGCGAGACGCGCAGGGCGATGCAGGCGATCAACCCCTACCGCGTCGTGGTGCTCGGAGGCAAGGGTGCGGTCAGCGACGCGGTCGCGGAGGACCTCCGGTCGATGACCCGGGCCAAGAACCTGCAGCGCGTCGCGGGACGGGACCGCTACGCGACCGCCTCCGAGCTGGCTCGGTACTACCCCAACGGTCTCGAGACGGTGATCATCGCCACGGGCAAGGAGTTCCCGGACGCGCTGGCCGGCGCGGCGCGGGCCGGTGCGCGTGGGGGACCCGTCCTCCTGGTCACGCCCAACTCCGTGGACAGCACGACGCGGGCCGCCCTGGCCGCCCTGGACCCGCAGAAGATCGTGATCGTCGGCGGCACGAACGTGGTCTCCCACAACGTCGCGACCATCCTGCAGGACTACGTGCAGTAGCAGCCACCGTGCGGACAGGCCTCCCGAGGACACCCTGAGGGCGTGGGTGCTCCACGGGAGGCCTCGCCCGTGCCCGGCTCAGCCCAGCAGCAGGAGGGTGGACCAGGCCAGCAGGGCGGTGGCGACGACCGTGCCGCCCCGCTCGAGCCACCGGGTGTGGCTGGAGAGGAACTGCTGCCAGCCGGGCCGTCCGAGCAGGATGTACTGCAGGACCGCCACCGACCGGGCCACCCCGAAGGCCGCACCCAGGCACGCGGCCCAGCCGAGCGGCATACCGGCCAGCAGGACGAACAGGGCCGCGACGTAGGAGGCGGCCGAGGGCACCAGGGTGCGGAAGCCGCAGCCGTACTCGACCCCGAACCGGAAGCCGCCGCGCGCCATGCCGCGGGCGAACACCTCCTGGGGGATCAGCTGGCTGCGCTGCGGCAGGCGCAGCACGGGCTGGCGCAGGTCCAGCACCACGAGGAACAGGGCGAGGGCGCCGAGCACCCCGGCGCGCAGCGGCAGCGGCAGCGGTGACAGCAGCCCGGAGAACACGCCGAGCGCCGTGCCGGTGAAGGCACCGCCGACGGTGCAGCCCGCCAGGAAGGCGAGCCACAACCGCAACTGGATCGACCGGCCCCGGACCGAGGCCACCAGCGCCCACGCGCTGTTCAGGCCTCAGGTGGAGCCCGACAGGGCCAGGCCCGCCGCGACCACCGCCAGCAGCGCCGGCACGGGCCAGGGCACCGCCACGCCGCCCAGGTGCAGCACCCCGAGCACGCCCCCGGCAGCTGCCAGCAGCCCGAGCAGCGGCAGCGGGTCGGCGACCCACCGCCGCGCGGGGGAGACCGGCGTGGTGCTCAGATCGCCCACGGGCAGATCGACTTGCTGCAGGCGCCGGAGGCGCTGCAGCTCCAGCCGTCGGAGCAGCGGTAGGTGTTGCCGTCGCTGAACTTCCAGTGCCAGGAGTCGTAGGTGCCGTTCCAGCAGTCGTCGGGCCGGTGCGTGTAGTAGCCGGTCGATCCGGGCGCGTGCTTGTGCCAGCCGACCAGGTTGCCGGCACCGTTGCGGTACTTCCAGCAGCACGCGCGCGAGGTGCACATCGGCGAGGGGCCGCACATGATGCCGTGCTCGGTGTGCTCCTTGGCGTAGGTCGCGCAGGGCCCGGTGGAGGTGTTGGTCCAGTCCTGCCAGTACGCCGCCTGGGCGCTGTCGGCCGCCCGGTTGACCAGGAACAGCGAGCCGAGCCCGACGGCGGCCCCGGCACCCAGGACCGAGCCCAGGAAGGTCCGCCGCGACGGTCGCGGCCGCAGTCTCCTGCGCAGGTGCCGCGTGTCCGCGACGGGGAGGTCGGCGAAGCGGATGGTCTGTCCGGTGCTGAGGTCGTCGCTCATCCCTGCTCCTCGGTGAGGCTGATCGAGCCGCGGGTCGCGCGGACCCAGGCGGTGAGGTCGGTGTGCTGGTCCGGCAGCGTCGCCGCGACGATCGTGCCGCCGCTGTCGAGGGCCATCAGGTAGGGGGTCGCGGGGACGTGCAGCTGCTCCAGCAGCGCGCGCCCCTCGGCTACGCAGCGGCCGGTGCCGGACAGGCTGCCCAGTGCCGGCCCGCAGGAGCCGGTCGAGACCGCCACCAGGGCGACCGAGCCGTCCCGCACGTCGGGGACGTCGGTCAGACCGCTCAGGGTGAGGTCGCACGAGGAGCACCCGGGGGACACGAAGGTCACCACGGTGCGGTGGGCGCCCGGCTCGGCCAGCCCGGCCAGCTCGCCGTGCGCGGGGAGCCGGAACCCGACCAGGTCGCGCGTGCTGCGCGGGGACCCGGAGGCCGCTGCCTGGGACCCGCCGCCGGCCTGGCCCCGGGTCAGCAGCGTGACCTGCCGCAGCAGCCCCGCGAGGCCCAGGGCCAGCAGCACGAGCGCGACCCAGGCCAGGAGCACGGCCGACTCCAGGAAGCTCATCGGTGGCCCCCGTGGTCGTGCGGCCCGGAGGCGAGCAGCGCCGCCTCGGGCACCGCGCGGGCGGCCGGCAGCAGGGCGGCCGCGAGCGCGAGGACCACCATGGCAGCGAGCGTCACGAAGACCTCCCGGGCCGGCGCCGTGGTCAGGCTCCAGCCCGCGGCGGTGGTCCCGCCCACGACGGCCAGGACGGCGAGTATGCCGCCACGCAGGACCGCGGACGGGCTCACCGGGGCGTCGCCCAGGCCGCAGGCGCAGGGCACGACCCTCCCGGCGGTGACCCGCAGCACCTGCCACAGGTAGCCGGTGAGGAGCAGGAGGAGGAGAGCGGACGGCATACTCACGGCGAGGGTGACGCCGGGTGGCGCGCCGGTGAGCGCGGTGACCAGCGCCGCGCCGCCCAGCAGCGCCTCGACCGGGCCGAGGACCCGCGCGACCGGTCCGTGGACTGTGCCGGGCAGGACCCCGTGGGCGCGCAGCCCGTCGCGCAGCGCGCCGGGGGAGCGCAGGTGCCCGGCGGACGCGGCGACGAGCACCAGGCCGACCGTGCCGAGCAGGGCGGGGGACAGGACGCTCATGCCAGCTCCGCGGTGACCTGGCTGAGGGTGGTCGCGACCGTGTCGAGGTCCTCGATGGTGCCCGGGATGCCGTAGACGACGAACGCCGGCGCCTCCAGGACCGCGTAGTGCGCCCGCTCGTCCTCGGCGGAGCGGCTCAGCCGCCCGCCGCGCACGTCCACGCCGGCCCCTGAGGGACGGGTGACCCCGGTGCGCGTCCGGCGGACGTCAAGGAGGGCGTGGCCCCCGGTGGACAGCTCGACGACCTGGGCGACGTCGTGGGTGCGGTAGGGCGACCAGTCCACGGACCCGCTCGGCGTGAGCACGGGACCGTCCGGCGTCGCCGTGAGCTCCACCTGGGACAGCACCGCGCTCAAGCCCTCGAGGTCGAGGGTGGGCACTGTGAAGCCGTAGACCTCGTGACCGCCGACGGCCACCGCGAAGGCCAGCCCGGAGGCGGGGTCGCCGCCGTAGCGGCCGTGGCGCAGGGTGACCCCGGTGCGCAGCCGCACCTCGTCGGTGAGGGTGCTGCCGCTGACGGACAGGTAGTGCTCCAGGTGATGGGCCACGCCGCTGTTGACCTCCAGCTCGAGCCCGTCGTGGGCCAGCACGCTGATGGAGGCGGCCGGCGGCAGCCCGGCGGCGGCCGGCACGTCCAGCAGGAGGGTCTCTCCGGTGTGCAGACGTCGTGTGGTGCGCATGGTCACTCCTCTCAGCCGACGTAGCGGCCGAGCTGGTCCAGGACGATGGGGCCGAGGGAGGCGCGGCCACCGATCAGCACCCCCGAGTCGGCGTCGAGGCTGGCGATGGCGGCGCGGCTGCTCTGGGGGAGCCGGTAGGGCTGGGCGAGGAGCACCGGGTTGTGCTCGCCGCCGGCGAAGGCGGAGCCGGCCAGGGCGTCGGGGAAGTCGGTGCCGGTGGCGACGAAGACCCGGCTGCGGTGGTCCGGGAAGGTCCTGGCGATGAGGGCCGCGGTCTCGTAGCGGTCGGCCCCGGCGATCCTGGTGACGTCCCCGTCGGTGTGTTGGGCGAGCGTGCGGGCCACCGCCTCGGAGACCGCGCCGGAGCCCCCGAGGATGACGATGCGACCGGGGTCGAGCCGGTCAAGGGCCGCCGCCGTGGCGCTCGGCAGCTGGGTCGGGTGGGTCAGCAGCAGCGGCCGGTCGTTGCGTCCCGCGGCCGCGCCACCGGCCAGCGCGTCCGGGTAGGCGGTGCCGCTGGCGACGTAGACCGTGCTGATCCCGGTCGGATAGGTGTCGGCGATCGCACGCGAGGTCTCGTAGCGGTTCTCCCCGGCCAGCCGGGTGACCTCGCCGCTGGTGGCGTGGGTCCGTGCCTGCTCCACCACGGCGGAGCCGACGGCCCCTGTGCCGCCGAGGACGACGATCCGGGCCGGGTCGAGCCGGTCCAGCTGCGCCGCCACCGGCTGCGGGATGCGGTCCTGCTGCACGAGCAGCACCGGCGCCTCGTGCTTGGCGGCCAGCGCCGCCCCGGCCAGCGCGTCGGGGAAGTTGGTGCCGTTGGCCAGGTAGACCACGTCCTGGCCCGCGGGGAACTCCGCGGCGATGCGCGCGGAGGTGTCGTAGCGGTTCTCACCCTGCACGCGGCTCACCGCGGCGCGCCGGCAGGTGTAGATCTGGATGTTGTCGACCTCCCACCACTGGGTCGCCCCGATCTGGTGGCGGTGCTGGAACCACGGGCCGAGACGGCCCGACTCGTCCTTCGTCGCGGCGGTGATGTCGAAGACCTTGCCGCGCCAGGACTCGGTGTTGGCCGCGGCCTGGAGGGACACCGAGTTCACGTCGGCGCGGGAGTAGCCCGAGGACTGCACGTTGCCCCGCGAGAGGAAGGCGAGCATCGTGTGGGCTCCCACCGGAGCCTGGGCCCAACGGGTGAAGAACCAGTCCTCGCTGTCCCCCGAGTTGACCTCCGAGCGCGCGGCGGCGCCGACCAGGCCCCGGGTGACCAGCCGCCAGCCGTTGTTGAAGCCGGCGTGGGGCACGCCCTTGCCGAAGCCCTCGGTCATCAGGGTCGCGTTGCGGCTGTGGCCCTCGGGGCAGGGCGCCTCACCGGCCAGCCCACCCGCCCACGACACGGCCTGGCGGCTCTCGTCGGGTGAGGCGGCGCCCCCGGGTGGTGGTGCCGTGCTGGCTGACCCGGTGGCCAGGGTGGCGGCCACGATCACCGTGACCAGGGCAGCGACCCCCCGCCGTGCTGTGCGCGTACTGAGCGCCATGTCTGCTCCCCGTCGTGAACTGCGTGCCCGTCTCTGCACCCCAGACGCTACCGGGTGGTCAGAAGGTTGCACAGGAAAAAGTTGAGGTCCCTCCGGGCCCCCGCGACACCGCATACGGACCGGTCCGATCCGTCGCCCGTGAGACGATATGCGCTGCCCCGAGACCCCGACCTGACCTGCTGAGTGACTGCCCCCAGTTCTGAGAACGTGCAGCAGACCCGCCGACCGCGCCACAGCCGCGGCAGCGGGTCTACTGGTGGGTCCCCCTTCCGGGGCGACATCGAGGGGTTGCGGGCGATCGCGGTGCTGCTCGTCCTCGTCTACCACGCCGGCGTCGCCGAGGTCTCCGGCGGCTTCGTCGGGGTCGACGTCTTCTTCGTCGTCTCGGGCTTCGTGATCACCAACCAGCTCGTGCGCGAGGTCGAGTCGACCGGCCGGCTGTCGCTGTGGGGCTTCTACGGCCGCCGGGCCAAGCGCCTGCTGCCGGCGGCCGGTCTGGTGCTGGTCACCACCTCGGTCGTGGCGTGGCTGATGGCCTCGCGGGTGCAGTGGCAGACGATCGGCGGGGACATCGCGGCGGCCGCGGCGTACGTCGTGAACTGGGGTTTCGCGGCCCGCTCCGTGGACTACCTGGCCGAGGACGTGCAGCCCTCGCCGGTCCTGCACTTCTGGTCACTCGCGGTGGAGGAGCAGTTCTACCTCCTGTGGCCGGTGCTCATCCTCGGCCTGCTCGCCCTGGCGCGGCTGCCGTGGCGGCGCCGCACGGCCGCCGGGGACGACGAGGTCTCCCCGGGGCCGGTGCAGGGTCGCCTGGCGCTGGGGCTCCTCGTCGTGCTCGTCCTGCCCTCCTTCCTGTTCTCGGTGCTCTACACGCAGCAGGCGCCGAGCGAGGCCTTCTTCATCACCCCGACGCGCCTGTGGGAGCTCGGCCTGGGGGCCCTGGTGGCGCTCGGGGCGGGGGTCTTCGAGTCCTGGGGCCGGTTCGTCGCGGGGCTGGTCGCCTGGCTCGGCCTGGGGGTGCTGCTGTCCAGCGCCTTCCTGGTCGACGCGACGACCGCCTGGCCCGGGTATGCCGCTCTGGCACCCGTGCTGGGGACGGCGGCGGTCATCGCGGGAGGCTTCCGGGCGAGACGGTGGGGACCCGCCGGCCTGCTGGGCCTGCGGCCGTTCGTGTGGGTCGGCGGGCTCTCCTACTCGTTGTACCTGTGGCACTGGCCGCTGCTGCGGTTCTGGGAGTGGGAGTTCGGCACACCGTCGGTGTGGCAGGGCCTGGTCATCGTGGCGGCGTCCTTCCTGCCGGCCTGGCTCGCCTACACCTTCGTGGAGACCCCGGTCCGGCACGCCCCCGCCCTGAGCGCACGGCCGCGGTATGCCCTGTCCGTCGGCGCCAACTGCTCCCTGGCCGCCCTCCTGGCAGGGGTGCTGCTCGTCCTCGGCGCCCTCGGGGGGACCTCGGGGGGCGGGCAGTCGACCGGTGCCGGCTGGTCGACGGACGGCTCGGCCGCCACCGCGCCCGGCGGGCAGGCCGAGGAGCCGTCCGGTGCGGACGACCCCGGGTCGGCGGGCGACCCGCAGGAGCCGGGGACGACGGGCCCGCCCCTGCCGGGGGAGGAGCAGCCCGGCGACGAGCCGTTCTTCGACCGCCTCACCCCGGACCCGCTGGAGGCGACGGCCGACGTGCCCGGGCTGTATGCGTCCGGGTGCCAGATCCGTCAGGACGACGACAGCTCCGAGCCGTGCGACTTCGGCGACCTCGACAGCGACGTGGTCGTGGCCGTCGTGGGCGACTCCAAGGCGGCCCAGTGGATCCCGGCGCTGGAGCGGATCGGTGAGGAGCAGGGCTGGCTGATCCGCACCTACACCAAGCAGACCTGCGCCTTCGCGGACGTCCTGCAGCTCACCCCCCAGGGGGAGCCCTACACCACGTGCCGGGACTGGGGGCGCGACGTCCTGGAGCGGCTGACCGGTGAGGAGCGCCCCACCGTCGTCCTCGCCTCCGGAGTCCGCAGCGAGGCGCTGCCGACCGACGACGCCACCACGGAGTCCACGCAGGCCCTGGTCGACGGTTACGTGCGCTACTGGTCGGCCCTGCGTGAGGAGGGGGTCGGCGTGATCGCGCTGTCCGACACGCCGTCACCGGACGGGGACGTGGGGCCCGTGTACGAGTGCGTCGACGAGCACCGGGACGACCCCGGCGCGTGCTCCTGGCCCTACGATCCCTCGCCCGGCACGGAGGCGCTGCAGGAGGCGGTCAACCAGGTCGAGGGGGCCCAGTTCGTCGACATGGGGCCGTGGGTGTGCCCGGGAGGCACCTGTGTGGGGGACTATCGGAACGTGATGACCTATCGACAGGGCTCGCACATCACCGCGACCTTCGCCGAGGTGCTCGCCGAACCGCTGGCGGCCTACCTGGCGCCGCTGGTGGAGACCTTCGCCGCCGATCCACCGGGCGACGAGGGCCGGGGCGAGGGCCCGGCCGGATGACGGCGGCCACCGCCACCCCCGCGACCGGGGAACGGGTCACCGGCTCGCGGTTCCGCAAGGACGTGGAGGGCCTCCGGGCCGTCGCGGTGCTGCTCGTGCTCGCGTACCACGCCGGGGTGCCGTGGCTCAGCGGCGGCTTCATCGGCGTGGACGTCTTCTTCGTCGTCTCGGGGTTCGTCATCACCAACCAGCTGGTGCGCGAGGTCGAGGCCACCGGGCGGGTCCACCTGCTCGGCTTCTACGGGCGCCGGGCCAAGCGGCTGCTGCCCGCCTCCGCCCTCGTCCTGGTCGTCACCGCCGTGGCGTCGTGGCTGCTCACCTCGCGGGTCCAGTGGCAGAGCATCGGCGGGGACATCGCCGGCTCCGCCGTCTACCTCGTCAACTGGGTGTTCGCGGCCCGCTCGGTGGACTACCTGGCGGAGGACGTCGAGCCGTCCCCGGTCCTGCACTTCTGGTCGCTCGCGGTGGAGGAGCAGTTCTACCTGCTCTGGCCGCTGGTCCTCATCGGCCTGGTGCTCCTGCTGCGCCGGCGGGCCCGGCGCTCCGGCGCTCGCGGCGCGAGCGGGGCCGCCGTGTCCCGGCGGTCGCTGGCGGCCGGCCTGCTCGCGGTGATCGTCGTGCCGTCGCTGGTGTTCTCGGTGGTGTTCACGGCCCTGCAGCCCGCAGCGGCGTTCTTCGTCACCCCGACCCGGCTCTGGGAGCTGGGTGCGGGGGCGCTGGTGGCGCTCGGCGCGGGCACGTTCGGCAGGTGGCGGCAGCGGACGGGCGCCCTGGTCGCCTGGGTCGGGCTGCTGGTGCTCGCGGCCAGCTCGGTGGCCGTCACGAGCAGCACGCCGTGGCCGGGGGCGGCCGCCCTGGCTCCGGTCCTGGGCACCGCAGCCATCATCGCCGGTGGCTTCAGCTGCCGGCGGATGGGGGTCGCCGGCCTGCTGGGGCTGCGTCCCCTGGTCTGGGTCGGCGGGCTGTCGTACTCGTTGTACCTGTGGCACTGGCCGTTGCTGCGGTTCTGGGAGTGGGAGCTCGGGACCCCGTCTGCCGTGCAGGGCCTCGTGGTGGTGGCCTTCTCGTTCCTCCCGGCGTGGCTCTCCTACCGTTACGTGGAGTCCCCGATCCGCCACGCCCGGGCCCTCAACCTCTCCCCGCGCTACGCCCTGTCGGTGGGGGTCAACGCCACCCTCGTGGCGCTGGTCGCCGGACTGGCGCTCGGGCAGGGCGGCACCCTCGGCCCGTCGGCGGCAGCACGGCCCACGGGCGCCACCTGGTCCGGCTCGGCCGCGGGGGACGGCGCGTCACCGCCGGACGCGGACCCGTCCGGACCGTCGCTGGCCGGTGAGGTCGTGGCGCTGCCGCACCCGAGCTCGGAGAAGCCGGGTGACGAGCCGTTCTTCGACCGGGTGACACCGGACCCGGCGTCGGCGACCAGCGACCTGCCGGCCCTGTACGACCTGGACTGCGCCAGCGAGGTCACCGATGCCACGGTGCGGATGTGTGAGCGGGGAGCTGCCGACGGGGACGTCGTGGTGGCGGTCGTCGGCGACTCCAAGGTCGGGCAGTGGCTGCCGGCACTAGAAGAGATCGCGGCCGACCGCGGCTGGCTGCTGCGGGTCTACACCAAGAGCGGCTGCACCTTCACCGCGGCGACGATCGTGCTGCCCGAGACCGGAGAGCCGTTCACATCCTGCCGGACCTGGTCCGACGAGGTCTTCCAACGGATCACGGGCCCTGAGCTGCCGGACGTCGTGGTGACCTCCGGTCTGCGTGGTGAGGCCCTGGACGCCTCGGGCGAGGTCACCGAGGACGCCATGGTCGAGGGCTACACGGCCTACTGGACGGCTCTCGGGGCCGAGGAGGTCCCGGTCATCGCGATCTCCGACAGCCCGCAGCCCCGCGGCGAGGTCCGCAGCTACCAGTGTGTGGCGGACGCGCCGGACGACGTCGCGTCCTGCGACTGGCCCGCGGGGGACGGGAGCGGCTCGCCCGCCCTGCGCGCCGCCGCCCAGCAGGTGGACACCGCCGAGTACGTCGACATGAACCCGTGGGTCTGTCCGGAGGGAACCTGCCCCGCGGTCTACCGCAACGTGCTCACCTATCGACAGGGTTCCCACATCACGGCGACGTTCGCCGAGGTGCTGAGCGAGCCCCTCGCCGGCTACCTGGTGCCGCTGGTGGAGGGCGCCGGGCCGTCCGGCGACCCGGAGACGTCCCCCGGTCGCTGATGCCGACGGCCGCGGTCAGGGGCTGAGCAGGCCGGGGAGCAGCTCCTCCAGCTCGAGGACCTGCGCCTCGCTGAGCCCGGGAGCCGGCACCCAGCGCGGACCGGTGCCCCACCAGGCCCGGCAGGTGTCGCTCACCGCGAGCAGGTCGATCGGCAGGCCCGAGGTGTCCGGTGCCAGGACCCGGGGTGAGAGCCACACCTCGACCTGACCGGCCCGGAGACGGCAGGGCTGCGCCTCGGCCAGGAGCAGGACCCCGGGGTCCAGCACGACGAGCCGCTCGACCCGGACCTCGTCCAACCGGGTCAGTGGCACGACGGCACCCTCGGAGGCGATGAGGCGGTCGAACCACGCGTCGTGCATCTCCGGGCGCTTCCTCCGCACTGGTGGGGCGGCCGTCTCCAGGTGCCACAGGCCGACCCGCGGCTCGCGGGGCTCGCCCAGCTCGCGCCAGAGGTGCCCGTCGGCGCCGGCCCCGGACTCACGCGGGTCGGCCGAGAGGTCGCCGAGGTAGGCCACGGGCACCGTGTCCCAGTCGGGGTAGTGGTCGAGCCCGCGCAGGAACGAGCGCGGGACGGGGCAGCCGAGCTGGTCGTCGGGGCCGAGGACGGCCGAGGTCGCTGGCGGGCCGCCCTCCCGGTCGGTCGTGAGCCTGCGGTGCCACGCCCGGTAGCTTCCCTTGAACACCAGCCGCTCCGGCGTGGACCACTGGTAGGTGAAGTCACCGCGGGAGAGGGTGCCCGTGCGCAGCCGGGTGATGGCCAGCGGCGTGCCGGTGTCCAGGACCGGACCGGCGAGACAGGTGACCCGTTCGGCATACTCCGAGTCCGCCCCCTTCCGGATCGCCCCGAACGGACCGATCCGGTCGATCACGCTGCGGCGCACCATCAGGCTGGAGGCGTTGTCGCGGACCGAGCGGTAGCCGAACCACTGGTGGGTCAGGTCGTCCTTGGCCCGCACGGCGAGGCTCCGGCTCGCTGCCGCCTCCGCGTCGGCGGTGAGCAGACGTGCCTGGTGCTCGATCCGTCGCGGGTGCGACCAGTCGTCGGCGTCCTGGAAGGTGACCAGCTCCCCGCGGGCCTGCTCCAGGGCGGCGTTGCGTCCGAGGTAGCTGCCACCGTTGCGCGGCATCCGCACCAGCCGGGCCCGGTCGTCGGAGGCGACCGCGCGCTCGAAGAGCTCCTCGTGGTCCGGTCCCGAGGCGTCGTCCACCACGAGGATCTCGAGGTCGCCCCACGTCTGGTTGCTGATCGAGGCGAGGGAGGTCAGCAGTCCCTCGTCCGGCCGGTAGCACGGCATGATCACCGTGACCAGCGGTCCCGGGCCCGCGGTGCCCCTCAGTCCCGGGTCGGCCCGTAGCCGGTCGAACAGGTGGGTCGCCTCGCCGGAGACCTGGACCGGCTCGAGACCCGCGTCCACGAACCGGGAGGTCAGCAGGTGCACCCAGCGCTGGTGGTCCGCCAGGGCGACGGCTCCACCGGCGAGGTGCGGGTTGGCCAGGTCGACCTCGACGTCGTGCCGCACCGGCGCGGCCAGCCGGTTCAGGTCGGGCAGGACCCGGCGCAGGCGGTCGTGTCGCCCGGTGAGGAGGAAGGCCTGGGCGAGGGCCTGGTGGTGGATCGGCGCACAGTCGCCCAGGGCGTCGGCGGCCCACAGCTCCTCATAGAGGTCGGCCGCGGCGACCAGGTCCTCGACCGAGCGTCCCGTGCCCGCGAGCGCGAGGGCGAGCGCGGCGGCCGGGGCCGTCCGCCCGGGGGCGAACCGGATGGTGCCCAGCCCCAGCAGCTGGTCGACGGTGAGGGACCCACCGGTCGCGGTCAGGGCCAGCGCGTCGAGGACCACCGGGGACCTCGTGCGCAGCGCGAGGTGGGCCAGGGCATCGGGGTGCTCGCCCCGCCGCCACAGCTGCCAGGCCGTGCGGTACCCGGGCCCGTGCACCGGCTGGACCGGGTGCGTCGCTCCAGGACCTCGGGGGCGGTCCAGCATGCTCGTCTCCATCGGGTCGGCACCGGGGCGGCGACAACGGTGCCGCCGTGCCCGGTGGGTTGTGCGGGCACCGGAAACGTTACGGGGTAGCGTGCTGGCGACACGATCAGGCTCGCGGCGTGCGCGGAAGCGCCGGGCCGGACGGACCGAGGAGGCCCACGGTGAGATCCAAGTTCCTGCTGGCGGGGGGCGCCCTCTCGGTCGTCCTCACGGCCGCGGCCGTGCTCGGCGCGGTCCAGGAGTGGTGGTGGCTCGTCGTCGCTGCGGGCATGGTGCTGCTCAGCGTGACCCTCATCATCGCGATGGACGCCGACCGTCGCGCCCGCGCCCTGCGCCCCTACATCCGTGGTGAGGTCAGCAAGAACGGCAAGAGCGCCTTGCCTCCCGCGCTGGAGGCCCCGCCCGTGTCCGAGGTGGACGTCGTGGGCACGGTGCGCGTCCTGCAGGCGCAGTTCACCGGTCGGCTGGACCGGATGCAGGCCTCCCTCGACCAGGCCGTCGCGCAGCTGCGCGACGTGGCCGACCGTGAGCCGTCGGCCGCGCAGAGCCCTCCGACCCCGGAGAGCGACCAGGCGTGACGTCCAGCACCCCCGCCACGGGGGAGGCGGCCGAGCCGGAGAGCGGCGGCGCCCGCCTCCACGCGCCCGACACCCCCGTGACCCCAGAGGACATGGCCGCCGTCCACGGCCCGGTCCGGGCGACGCGCGCGCAGGTGGCCCTCGACCACACGTTCTTCGCCCTGCGTGACCCGGACGCGCTCGTGGCGACCGCGCTGCGCACGAAGTCCGTCCACGCCCGCGAGATCCTGGCCCAGCTCGCCTGGCCGGGCCACACCCCGTCCGAGGTGGAGCGGTGGGCGGCCTCGGGTGCGCCGTGGCCGGCGCTGCAGGACGGGATGGACCCGGGCTGGATCGGTCGCTACGGCCAGGTGCTGGCCCTGCAGACCGGCCGGCCCGAGGAGCGGGCCGCAGGACGGGCCGCGGTGGAGGCGGTCCTGGCCGCCGGCCTCGACGAGCAGCTGCCGGAACGGGTGACCGAGCTGCTGCTGCAGCTCAGGGTCGCCGACCGGGACCGGGACGGCGCCCTGGACCTGCTCGAGCACCCTGCCGTCCGTGCGCCGATGGCCCAGGCGGTGCGGGCAGACCTGGCCAACCCGGTGCTCTTCCCCGGTGACACCGACGAGCGGGCCTGGCTGGACGCGCTCGACGAGGCGCTCGGCAGCGAGGGGATGGCTCCGCTCGCGCTGCTCCCGCCCGGCGCGTCGCAGGAGGCGGTCTTCGACAGGTTGTCGGCTCCCGGGGCGGAGCCGGTCGACGCGCCCCAGCTGGTGACCGTGCTGATAAGCTCCTTCCGGCCCGGTCCGCCGCTGCTCACCGCCCTCCGGGCGCTGCGGGAGCAGACCTGGGGCAACCTGGAGATCCTCGTCGTCGACGACGCCTCGGGACCGGCGTATGCCGCCCTGCTGGCTCAGGCGGAGGCGCTCGACCCCCGGATCCGGGTGATCCGCAAGGCCATCAACGGAGGCACCTACCGGGCGCGGAACACCGCCATGCGGCAGGCCAGTGGCGACTTCCTCACGGTGCTCGACTCCGACGACTGGCTCCACCCGCAGGCCATCGAGGTCGCGGTGCGGACCCTGCTCGCCCAGCCGGGGGCGATGGCGACCCGGGGGCAGGGCGTGCGGATCAGCGAGGACCTGGAGCTCAACCGCCCGGGCTACCTGCCCCGCGTCACGTCCGCGCCCTCGCTGCTGGTGCGGGTGCACCCGGTCGTGGACCGGATCGGCTACTTCGACCCCACGAGCAAGAGCGCCGACACGGAGTACGCCCGCCGCATCCAGGCCGCGTTCGGCCGGCGCGCCGTCCGCGACCTCCCCGTGGTGGTCACCTTCCTGCGCGGCGGCGACACGCTCTCCTCCAGCGAGTTCTCCCGCGGCTGGCGGCACAGCGCCCGGCACGCCTACAAGGGCGCCTACGGGGTGTGGCACCGGCGGATCAGCACGGGCGATGAGTGGGACCCGTTCCTCGACCCCGCCGCGCCGCGTCGCTTCCCCGAACCGCGCCGGTGGGCCAAGCCCGTCGCGCCGGACCTCGGCGCGCCCCGCCACTTCGACCTGTGCCTGGCCGGCGACTGGCGCCGGTGGGGCGGGCCGCAGCGCTCGATGATGGAGGAGATCACCGCTGCCCGGCGGGCGGGTCTGCGGGTGGCGATCATGCACCTCGAGGCCTTCCGGTTCATGACGACCAAGGACCACACCCTGTGCTCGGCGGTGCTCGCCCTGGTCGACTCCGGGGAGGTCGAGTGGGTCCACCCGGACGACGACGTCGACATCGACGTGCTCATGGTCCGCTATCCCCCGATCCTGCAGTACCCACCGCTGCCGGGACGACGCACGGTGCGCGCCCGCCACGTCCTGGTCATGGCCAACCAGGCGCCCCTCGAGCCCGACGGGTCGGACCAGCGCTATGTGGTGCGCGACGTCACCGAGCGCACCCGCGAGCTGTTCGGCCGGGACCCGCTGTGGGTGCCACAGGGCCCGACGATCCGCCGGGTGCTCCGGGAGCAGGACCCGACCGTCCGGATGACTCCCTGGGACAACCCGGGGCTGATCGACGTCGAGGAGTGGGCCGTCCGGGAGCACGTGGCCCCGGGCGCCGACGGGAGGCCGGTGGTCGTCGGCCGCTACTCGCGCGACAACGTCATCAAGTTCGCACCGACCCTCGACCAGATCATCACCGGCTACGACTTCGGAGCCGGCTACGAGGTCCGGATGATGGGGGCCCAGAACACCCTCGCCAAGCTCCTCCGCGCGCAGGAGCAGACGCTGACGGACCTGCCTGACAACTGGGTGCTGGTGCGGCACAAGGCGGTTGATGTCATCGACTACCTCGCCGGCCTGGACTTCTTCCTCTATCTGGACAACCCGGACATGCACGAGGCGTTCGGCCGCACGATCCTGGAGGCCGCGGCCAGCGGGGTCCTCACCATCGCGCACCCCAAGCACGAGCCGGTGTTCGGTGAGACCGTCGACTACGCGCTCCCGGGCGAGGCGCAGGCACTGATCGCCTCCTACGTCGCCGATCCCGAGCGGTATGCCGCACGCGTCGCCAGGTCGCGGGCCCTGGTCCAGGAACGGTTCAGCCACGGACAGTTCGTGGACCGGATCGCGGCGCTCTCCGGCGAGGCGGTCCCGGGCGAGGCGCTCGCCGGGGAGGTGGACGCGTTGGCCGCCGACACCGCGGTGGACAGGACTCCGGCGGAGGGTGACGGACCGCGGGGGGCGCAGGACACGACGGGCGCGCAGCCGGTGGTGCGGGTCCTCCCGGTGCGACCGGGGTCGGACGGTGCGCCGGTGGTGGTGGCGGAGGAGCCCTGGCAGGTGCGCGCGGTGGCCATCCGCTCAGCAGCCGACGCGACCCGCGCCGACCACCTCGCGGTGGTCCACGCCCCCGGCTCCGACGAGCAGGTGGCGCAGTGGCTGGGCGAGCAGCTGGCCGCCCACCCCGGCGACGGGCTGCCCCACGCGCTGCTGGACACTGCCCCCTCGCCGGTCGCGGCCCTGGTCACCTGCCGCGACCGCCTCGTCCACGTCGCCAGCCGGCTGCCGGCCGACGAGGGGGACCAGGGCCCACCTGCCCCTCGCCGCGACACCACGGTGCAGGTGGACCTGCCGGGCGCGGAGGCGGAGCTCGTGACGCTGGCTGACATCGTCGTGCCGGAGGGCTGGACCGCGTCCGCCGGGTGGGCCACCTCCCCGCACCCGGACGACGAGCAGGTGCGCTGACTCCTCGCGGTGGGGAGCTCGCTCTACTCCAGCTCCGCCGCGAGCCGGCCGACCAGCGCCCCCGCCCGGCGCTGCTCCACGGGCACGCTGAGCATGAGCTCCAGCAGGCGCCGGTCGTTGAACGGCAGCAGCACGCGGTGGGCGAGGTCGCCCTCACGGAAGGGACCTCCCAGCCCCTCCCAGGAGTCCAGGTCCACGATGTCCGCGCCGGCCGAGTGCAGCTCGACCGTGTCCCGGGGCAGGGTGTGTCGGGCGAACGCGCTGGCCAGCGAGTCACCCCGGGGGTAGGTGCGCCGGTAGGCGAGGGAGAACACGTCGTCACGCGACGGCTCCATCGCGCGGAGCACGCGGTGGGGCAGCTCCAGGCGGTGGGCCAGGGCGCTCGCCGCGAACAGGTCCTCCGCCTGCCCCGGCCCGTCCCGGAAGGACTCGGTCGCGAAGTGGGTGAACGCGTAGCCGCCGTCCCGGCGGTGGGGAAGGTAGGCCGCCAGGACCGCGCGGCTGCGGGTGCCCCCCGTCAGCGCGACCCCCGGACGACCGAGGTCCGACAACAACCGCGTGTGCGCCACGATCCGGCTGCGGAACTCCTCGTAGACGGCCTCAGTGCTCGAGCCGGCCGGGAGACCGTCCACGCCCGCGTCCTGTGGCTCGTCCCAGGGCCAGTAGCGGCGCACCTGCACCGTGCCGCCGTGGACCTCGAGCAGGGAGTTCGTCGGCAGGACGGTGCCGCCGGGCACCAGGGAGGCGTAGGACGCCAGCGTGGAACCGTCGTCGGAGTGCCAGACCTGCTGACTGGCCAGTGCGTCCGTCACCACGGTCAGGGACCCGTCCCCGCCGTGCACGAAGAGGGTCCAGCGGCCGCCGAGGTAGGCGGCCGCCCGCACGACGGCATCGGTCCCGGAGGCGTCAGCGGCCAGGACGGCGAGCCGGTCGGCGATGGTCTGCGTGGTGGTGGTGCGGGTGTCCACGTCCACGGGTCGTCCGATGAGCACCACCGCCCCGTCCGGACCCGTCGGACTGATCGTGATGCGGGCCCGCGCGTGGTAGTGGTAGCCACCCACGCTGCGGGTGCGCCACCCGGCGACCTCGGCCGGCCGCGGCACGCCCGGACCACGCACCAGGTAGCCACAGCCGAAGGCGAGGTCCCCGGCCACCGACCGGACACCGTGCTCACGGTCCCGCTCCCGCACCACCGTGACCCGTTGCTGCACAGCGGTGCCGACGCGGTCCCGGACCCGGCCGACGGTGCGGGTGACCCGGTCGGGCAGCCCGGTCACGGCATACTCCGGTCGGAGCTCCGCCGCAGGGGCACCCGGTCCAGTGCGCTGCGGATCCGGGGCCGCACGTGCGGGCGCGCGTGGACGAGGTCGCGCCAGGTGATGGCCTGCTCCTCGGGTGGGGGGTCGGGTCGCAGGTGGGCCGGGAGGTGGGCGTCGGACAGGGCGGGCACCGTGGCCAGCATCGCGCGCAACAGCACCTTGTCGGCGCGCTGCGCGTAGGGCAGGGACTGCATGATCTCGATGAGGCCCCGGGCGTTGAACGGCATGAGCATCCGGTGCGCGAAGTCGCCGTCCTGGTACTTCAGGTAGCCCCACTTGCCCATCCGCTGCTCCCAGTAGAAGACGTCGTGGTAGTCGTAGCCGCCGATCGCGGACGGGGTGAACTGCGCGTAGTCGAGGTAGTCGCCGAACGCCTGCTGCTCCAGCTCCGCGGGCAGGTCGCTGCGGCCCGTGACGATCTCCATCAGCCGGTGCGGGGTGAGCGGCGCGTCGGGACGCACGGTGTAGAACGTCGTGCCCAGCTCGGCGCCGATGGACTGCAGGTGCACCAGGTCGTGCGGCAGGTCGGCCCACATGGCGTGGGCCGCACCCGTCGAGCCCCGGCGGACCGGATAGGTCCGGTCGTAGATCTCGGCGAACACGCTGCCCTCCGGTGGCTGGCGCCACCGCAGCACCCGGTGCTGCACGCCCACCGAGGCGGACAGGGCGTTGGCGGTGAACACGTCCAGGGGCGCGCCCTCACCGACCAGGCCGTCGCGCGGGTTGTAGTAGGTGAACGTGAAGGAGTCCCGGCGCAGGTGCGGCAGGGCCGCGGCGAGGGTGGTGCGGCTGTCGCGACCCCCGGTCAGGCTGACGACCGGGCGGTCGATGGTGCACAGCAGTCGGGTGTGCTCCCGGAAGTAGTCGACGAACTCGTCGATGACCCGGGAGGTGTCGGTGATCTCGACGCGGTCCTGGAACGGCCAGAACCGCTCGTGCCCCACCGCGGCGGAGCGGCCGCCGAGGCGGATCCGCAACAGGTGGTTGGGCACCAGGGGCAGCACGTCCTCGTGCGTCGTCATCGTGCCCGGGAGGAAGACCACGCCCCTGGGCCGTGCGGCCCGCAGGTCGCTCATCATCCGCACGGACGCCGGGTTGGGGTCCGCGCCGACCGCGCCGGCGACCAGGGCGGGCTGCGACCCGAGCGCGATCCCGGCCCGGGTCGAGTAGAAGACCGCCTGGGTCGCCTGGCAGTCCGGGACGACCGTGATCTCCCCCGGCACCTCCGCGTCCGGTGCCGACAGGGGCTCCAGGACCGCGGTCCAGCGGCCCCCCAGGTAGGCCAGGTAGCGGACCGCGGCGGCGAGCCCGCCTGCCGCCCACGTGTCGAGCGCCGTCTCGCAGACGGCCTGGCCGTCGGCCGTGCCGGCGTCCACGTCCACCGGGTGACCGAGCAGGACGACGCGGCCCGGGCCGTGCGCGCGCACGGCCGTCTGCAGGCGGGTCCGGGGGTGCAGGTGGTAGGTCAGGGCCCCCAGACGGTGCACGGGCCACCGGTCCACGAGGTCGGGAGCAGAGGCTGCGCCACCCCGGACCAGGTAGCCGCAGCCGAAGGCCCCGTCGACGACGAGGCGCTCGCGCTCCTCGTCCTCGCTGACAGTCCGCTCCGTCACGCGTGGTGCCCCTTTCTGTGGTGTCCTCAAGCGTATGGTGCCCCCTACCCGTGCGCGAGGACTGGAGGATGGCAATGAGGGAGAGCCTGCGTCGCAGGATCGTGCGCAAGGTCCCGGTGGTGGGATGGCGCACCGAGCTGCTCGCCAAGCGGGCGCGGCAGGTGCTGAAGCTGCGTGAGACGCTCGAGGCGAAGGACGCCACGATCGCCCGGCTCCGGGAGCAGGTCGCCCGGGAGAAGGGTGCCCGCAAGCGCGCGCAGGAGCGCCTGGCGACGGACCGGCCCGAGCACCTGGACACCGTGCCGCCGTCGTTCCGGCGCAACCTGATCAACCTGCGCCGGGACGTCGAGGCCCTGCGCCCGCTGGACCCGGACGTCTTCCATCCGGTGCTCCAGATCCCGCGCAAGCTGCGCAACTACCGGCTGGCGGCCAGCCACGGCATCGCCGTCCCCGAGATCCTCGGCGTCTGGGGCCGGATCGAGGACCTGGACCTCTCCGGTCTCCCCGACACCTTCGTGCTCAAGTCCGACCTCGGCGCCGGCGGCCACGGCGTCTTCCCGCTGCGGCGGGTGGACGAGGACCGCTACGCGCTGGTCGGCGGTGACGAGGTGTTCACCACCGCGTCGCTCATCGAGCGCTACCGGTCCAAGAAGTCCACCGGCGGCCCCTTCTTCGCCGAGGCGTTCCTGCGTCAGCGGGTGGTCACCGAGGAGATTCCCGACGACATCAAGATCTACTCCTCCTACGGCGAGGTCGCCATGGTGCTCCTCCGGCAGATGCCGGTGCACGCCAACCTCGACCACGCGCGCTACCGCTACACCGACGGCCGCGGGCGCGACCTGGGAGCGGACCTGGTGCACGGCGCGCGCATTGACCCGTCGATCCCGCTGCCCGAGCCGTTCGAGGAGTTCGTCGCGGTGGCCCGGCACCTGTCCCGGGCGGTCGCCCTGCCGTTCATCCGCGTCGACGTCTACGACACGGTGGACGGGCCGGTCCTGGGTGAGCTGACCCGTGCGCCGGGCGGGCCCCAGCGCTACCGCCGCGACCACGACATGGCGATGGGCCGTGCCTGGGACGAGGCGAGGTGGCGCCTGGACCTGGACGTGATCGACGGGCGTCCGCTGCGCAACCTGCACGGACTGCACCCGGCGACCAACTACTACCCGCCCGGTCACCGGTCGCACCAGGAGGACCCCCGCGGCTGGGAGGTCGTCACGGCCGACTGCGCCCAGTGGTGCTTCGGCGGTCACCTGCCGGCGCCGCGCGACTGAGGGGTGGCCCCTGCGCTCGCGGGCCCGCCGACCCTGCGGTTGTGTGGAGGGGAACCGACGACCCCACAACACGGAGGTGTGGCCATGAGCCAGGTAACCGAGTCTGTCGACGTGAACGTCCCGATCCGCACGGCCTACGACCAGTGGACGCAGTTCGAGTCCTTCCCCCGGTTCATGGAGGGGGTGCAGTCGGTCACGCAGGTCACGGACACCCGCAACCACTGGGTCGTCGAGGTGGGCGGCGCCACCCGCGAGTTCGACACCGAGATCACCGAGCAGCACCCGGAGGAGCGCATCGCCTGGACCACGGTGGACGGGGACGTGAAGCAGGCCGGCGTGGTCACCTTCCACAAGCTGGACGACGCCTCGACCCGGGTCACCATCCAGATGGACTGGGACCCGCAGGGGCTCGTGGAGAAGGCCGGGGCCGCTGTCGGCGTCGACGACCGCCGGGTCAAGGGTGACGCCCAGCGCTTCAAGGAGTTCATCGAGGCACGCGGCACCGAGACCGGCGCCTGGCGCGGGGACGTCCCGCGCGCCTGACCCCCGCGCTCAGGGAGTCTCGGGACCCAGGCTGCGCAGGTAGGTGAGCGTCAGCGGGTGCTCGGGACCGAACTCCAGGAGCGCTGCCGCCCGGTAGTTGCGGCGGACCTCCCGCAACCGCCGGGCCAGGTAGGCCTCCCAGCCCGCCTCGTCGCGCAGCCGCTCCTGGCCGTCCCACTGCGCGCGGCTGAGGACGAGCTCAACCGGCCAGCCGTACTCCCGCACCGCGCCGAAGTGGTCACCGTCCACGACCAGGACCGGCCGGAACCCCGCCGTGAGGAGCTGCTCCCGGCCGATCTCCTCGAGACGTTCGGGCACCAGCTCGTCCGGGGTCCCGACCAGCGTGAGTATGACGACGGGCACGTTGTCGAGGCCCTGCCCGGCGAGCAGGTGGCCACCGTCCAGGAAGACCGTGCCGCCGATACCCTCCAGGTCCATGTCGAAGGCCCGGGACACCGCGGTCCGGGCCAGCTGGCTCTCCCGCAGCCCGGTCGCCACCCGCAGCGCCGCCGCCTCGGCGCGGGGGACGCGCCGGGCCCGGCGGACGAGGGCCAGTGCCACCCGCTCCACCGACAGCCCCTTGCCGGATCCGTTGCCCGCCATCAGGATCGTCCTCCCGCCTGCTCGGTCAGGAACTGTGCCGCGGCGAGGGCCCCGTTGCCGGGGTCGGCCTCCCGGGCGCGGGCCGCCATCGTCCGGCCGCGGTCCAGCAGGTCCTCCAGCAGCGGGGTCGCGGTCTCGACGCTGAGCTGGGGCAGCTGGTGGGCCCACCCCTGGTCCGCGGCGAACCGCGCCCGGGCCTCCTGGTCGTCCAGCGAGGTCTCGGTGTTCGGCACGAAGAGGGTCGGCACGCCCATCCGCAGCAGCTCGTGGAAGGAGTTGTAGCCGGCGGCGCTGATCACCACGTCGAAGGCCGAGTAGCGCCGGGACAGCGGGTAGTCGCGCACCAGGTGCAGGTCCTCCCCGGCGGCGGCGCCGGCGCGTGCGATGCCCGGCACCGTCACGCACACCCCGACCCCCAGGCCGGTCAGCGCGTGGACCGCGGCACCCACCTCGGAGGTCGTGTCGTTGATATTGCCCGCCCCCAGGGACACCAGGGCGAGCGGCCCGTCCGCGGGCAGACTGAGAGCGGCCCGGGCCTGCTCGCGCGGCTGCAGCTCGGCGGCGTCGACCAGGGTCACCGGCCCCACCCGGTGCGCCTCGGCCGTGACGGTGGCGCCGCGGTCGTAGGCCGCGGCGAGGTCGCCGGGCTCCAGCACGCTGTCGAACCACGCGGTCTTGGCCAGCTGCTCGCTGTTGCGCCCCTCGCGCCACATCGCGCGCCGCGACCAGGTCCAGTGCGCCTCGGGGTGCGCGGCCCGGATCTCCTCCATGCCGCCGTAGGGCCAGGTGCCGTCGAAGACCACCACGTCCGGGTCGAACCGGTTGAGCGCGTCGCCGAGCCGGTCCTGGAAGATCGGGCGCCACCGGCCGGGGGGCATCGACAGCGCCTTGGCGCTGGGGAGGTACTCGTAGCTCAGCCCGAGACGCCCCGCCAGCGGCGCGGCCTGGGACAGCGAGACCACGTGCGCGCTCACGCCGGGCTCCAGGCGCGTGGCGTAGGAGAACAGGCGGGTGAGGTGGCCCATCCCGGCCCCGTTGCTGGACATCAGCAGGATGCGCGGCCCACCCGGGCGGCGCACCGCAGGGGTATGCCGCGTGGCCGGCGCCGCGGCAGCCTCCCCCACGGCGTGGGCCGGCGCGGTCCGATCCTCCCCAGAACTGCTTTCCGGACGGTCCGAACCTCCCTCAGAATGGGGGGTGCCGATCAGGTCCGCCACGCGCGCGACGTGCGCCTGGTAGCTGAACCGTTCGCGGACCAGGGCCCGTGCGCGGTCCCGCTGCGCGACATACGCCGCCCGGTCGGCGCGCAGCCCCTCGACCACCTCACGGACCCCGGCCGGCTCGGCGTAGACCGCCGCGTCGCCGAAGAGCCGCCGGAAGTGTGGTGGGAGGACGGCGACCGCCCCGGCGGCGAGGGCCTCCAGGATGGTGCGACCGAAGGCCTCCACCCAGTGGGGGTCGTGGTAGTAGACGAAGAAGTCGAGGCCCTGCAGGAAGGTCCGGGGGCTCAGCTCGCCGAACTCGGTGACCGTCCAGGCCCGGGGGATGCCGCGCAGGGGCCGCTCGACAGGATCGGCGCCGCCGAGGACGCGGACGTCCCAGGACCCGTCGACGGGATAGACCTGGGTGAGCGTCGCGGCGTCGCGGGGCCACTTCTGTGCCGACGGCCGGCTGTGGCGACCGATGACCGGGCGGTCACCCGCCCAGCCCTCCCGCGGACGGGGCGGCGCCCAGGCGTCGACGTCGATGATGTTGACCCAGTCCTGCTCCATCAGCCGGCCGCCCGGGACGACCCCCTCGATCTCGTCGCGCACCAGCGGGCCGATCGGGGCCCACAGCGGCTCGACGCCCAGGCTCTCGCGGGCCGCACGGTCAGCCAGCCCCACGTCATACACGGTCCTTCCGCGGGCGTCCCGCGGACCGGAGTTGGCCAGGACGACCGCCCGGTCGGTGCTGATCGGCGGCAGCTGGTCGGCGGCAGCCTGCAGGACCCCCGGGTGGCGGAACACGACCAGCCGTGCCGTCACCGGCGCCCGCCCGAGGAGCAGGGCGGCGCTGCCGGAGCGGACCAGCCCCGCGAGGGCCGGGTTGATCGGGGTGACGCGGGCGACGAGCGGACCGTTGAGGTGGACCAGGCCGACCCGGTAGCCCGCGCCGTGGAGGGCCTCGACCTCGGCCGCGATGCTGTGGGAGGTGCCGCCCGGGAAGCGGAGGTCGGAGACGAGGAGCACGTCCACGTCGCGGCTGGTTGGGCTCATGGTGCCCACATCCTGCCACGCTGCCGCGGGCCGGCCGGGGAACCCGGGACACCGTTCCGGCGCTCGCTGCGGCGCGCCGCCCGGTGCGTGAGATGGAATACATCTGCCGGTGCGGGGCGTTGGGAGACGGCCCGACAACCGGGTTCCGGGGAGGTCCCTGCGATATGCTGCCGACCACCTCCGGACCGACCGGATGGTGCCCGCCCTGAGCGTGGTGCCACGGGGGTGGACCGAGGGCGCCCCGCCGTCCGGAGCAGAGACCACAGACACGCTAGGAGCACTTCGTGGCCGTAGACGCCGTCATCATCGGCCTGGGATATGTCGGTCTGCCGCTGGCCCAGGAGGCCACGCGGGCAGGTCTGTCGATCCTGGGTTATGACATCAATCAGGGTGTGGTCGATGCGTTGAACGCGGGGACCTCGCACATCGATGACCTCTCGGATGCCGATATCGCCGAGATGGTCGCCGGGGGGTTCCGGGCCACGACGGATGAGTCGGAGATCGCCTCGGCCCAGGTCGCGGTGATCTGTGTGCCCACGCCGTTGTCGGACGAGGGCGGGCCGGACCTGCGGGCGGTGGAGGGCGCGGTCGACGCGGTCGCGCGGAACCTGCGCCCGGGGATGCTGGTGGTGCTGGAGTCCACGACCTACCCGGGCACCACCGATGAGGTGGTGCGGCCCAAGCTGGAGGCCGGTGGGCTGGTCGCGGGCACGGACTTCCACCTGGCCTTCTCCCCGGAGCGGATCGACCCGGGCAACGAGCGGTTCGGGGCCAAGAACACCCCGAAGGTCGTGGGTGGGCAGACCCCGGCGTGCACCGAGGCGGCTGCGGAGTTCTACGGCAAGTTCGTCGACACGATCGTGCGGGCCAAGGGCACCCGGGAGGCCGAGACGGCCAAGCTGCTGGAGAACACCTACCGGCACATCAACATCGCGCTGGTCAACGAGATGGCCCGGTTCTGCCACGAGCTGGGCATCGACCTGTGGGACGTCATCGACGCGGCGTCCTCCAAGCCGTTCGGGTTCCAGGCGTTCTACCCCGGACCCGGGGTGGGCGGGCACTGCATCCCGATCGACCCGAACTACCTGTCCCACAACGTGCGGGCCCGGCTGGGCTACCCGTTCCGGTTCGTCGAGCTGGCCCAGGAGATCAACTCCGGCATGCCCGGCTACGTCGTCTCCCGCATCCAGGACCTGCTCAACGAGGACGGCAAGTCCCTCAAGGGCTCGACCGTGCTGCTGCTCGGCGTGACCTACAAGCCCAACATCGCCGACCAGCGCGAGTCCCCGGCCGTGCCGCTGGCCCGCCAGCTGATCGCCAAGGGCGCCGTCGTCCAGTTCCACGACCCGCACGTGGCCTCCTGGGGCGCCCTGGGCGAGTCCGCCACCCGCGTCGAGGACGCCACGACCGCCGTCGCCGAGGCCGACCTCACCGTCCTGGTCCAGAACCACCGCGAGTACGACGTCGACACCCTCGCCGCCGCCGCCAACCGCTTCTTCGACACCCGCGGCAAGGCCGCCGGCGGCGAGCGGGTCAGTCGGCTGTGACCACGGGCGGCCCCGACCACCAGGGCTCCCTGCCGGGTCTGTCGGCGCAGGAGGCTGCTGCGCTGGCCCGCCGGCACGGGCTCGACCAGGTCGGGGTCCGTCCTCCGCTGGGCCGCTACTGCGCCGACCTCTGGCGGCACCGCAACTTCATCTGGACCATGGCCCAGGCCGGGTTCATCTCCCGGCACCAGAACAACTACCTCGGCCTGGTGTGGTCGGTGCTCAACCCGCTGCTGCTGGGAGCGGCCTACTTCCTGATCTTCGGGCTCCTGCTCGGCACCCGCGGCCAGGTCGACAACTTCGTCGCCTTCCTCACCGCCGGGCTGTTCACCTTCATCTTCATCTCGGCCGGGTTCAACTACGCCTCACGGGCGCTGGTCGACAACACCGGGCTGGTCCGCGCGCTCCGGTTCCCGCGGGCGATCCTGCCCATCGCGGTGATGATCACCGAGCTGATCGCGACGATCCCGGCGTTCGTCATGCTGCTCATCCTGGCCATGGCCACCGGTGAGGAGCCCTCGCTCAAGTGGTTGCTCTTCCCCGTCTCCCTGCTGATCACCGGCCTGGTCACCCTCGGCATCGGGCTCATCGCCGCCCGGATCGTCCACGCGGCGCGCGACGTCAGCAACCTGGTCCCGCTGCTCACCCGCATGCTGCGCTACATCTCGGGCATCTTCTTCCCCATCGCCGACTTCGCCTCCGGCTGGATCGGTGCGGTGCTGATGTACCAGCCGATCGCGGTCTGCCTGACGATGGTCCGCGAGTCGCTGCTCGGCGAGTTCCCGCTCAACCCGACGACCTGGCTGGTCAGCCTGGGCTGGGGGCTGGTGCTGACGGCCATCGGGTTCGTCTTCTTCTGGCGGGCGGAGGCGAGCTATGGCCGCGGCTGAGCTCTCCCCGGACAACGGGACCGGTGCGGACCGGACCGGTCAGGACCCGACCCCCGCCGTCGGTGCCGACCAGGACCGGGTGCCTGCCGTCATACTCAGTCATGTCCACGTCACCTATCGGGTGTTCGGCGCCGGCCGGGGCAAGACCGTGCCCGAGGAGTCGCGCCTGGCCCGCCTGCTCAACAGGGGCGCCAACCAGGTCGGCGTGCGGGAGGTGCACGCCGTCAAGGACGTGTCCTTCGTGGCCTACCAGGGCGAGTCGGTCGGCCTGATCGGCCGCAACGGGTCCGGCAAGTCCACCCTGCTGCGCGCGCTGGCCGGGCTGATCCCGCCCGACCAGGGCGAGATCTACCTCAACGGCAAGGCCGCGCTGCTCGGGGTCAACGCGGTGCTCATGCGCCAGCTCAGCGGGGCGCGCAACGTCATGATCGGGGGCCAGGCGCTCGGGCTCAGCACGCACGAGGTCCGTGAGAAGTTCGACGAGATCGTCGACTTCTCCGGGATCGGCGAGTTCATCAACCTGCCGATGAGCTCCTACTCCTCCGGCATGGGTTCCCGGCTGCGGTTCGCCATCTCGACGGCGGCCGTGCCCGACATCCTGGTCGTCGACGAGGCCCTGGGCACCGGTGACGCCGAGTTCCGCAAGAAGGCCAACGACCGCATCAACAAGATCCGCGAGAGCGCCGGCACGGTGTTCATGGTCAGCCACAACAACGCCACCATCAAGCGGATGTGCACCCGGGCGCTGTGGCTCGAGCAGGGGCACGTGATCATGGACGGCCCCAGCGGCGAGGTGGTCGACGCCTACACGCGGTGGGTGGAGCAGCAGCAGGCCGCCCGGGCGAAGGCGCAACAGGCCAAGCGTGCCCAGCCGAGGGCGACGGAGGACCCGGACGAGCCCGGGGGCGACGGGCAGGACGAGGCCGGGGCCCAGGGCGGCGGCCGATGACCCGGTCCGCCCTCGTCGTGACGGTCGTCCACCACCCCGGGGACGCCCGCATCCGCCACCGCCAGATCCAGTCGCTGCTGGAGGCGGGCTGGCAGGTGACCTACGCCGCCCCGTTCGCGGACTACGGCCTCACCCGGCCGGTCGGCATCCGGGGGCTGGTCCCGGTCGAGCTCCCGCGTGCCTCCGGCCGCAGCCGGCTCACGGCGCTCCGCGCCGCCCGTCAGCTGCTGCGTGACCGGGGCCCGGGTCACGACGTGGTCCTGCTGCACGACCCCGAGCTCCTGCTGGCGGTGCGGGGCCTGCGGGGCCTGCCGCCGGTCGTGTGGGACGTGCACGAGGACACCGCCGCGGCCCTGGAGGTCAGGCCGTGGGTGCCCGACCCGCTCCGCTCACCCGCCGGGTGGGGGGTGCGTCGGCTCGAGCGCTGGGCGGAGGACCGGATGCCGCTGCTGCTGGCCGAGCACGAGTACGCCGGCCGGTTCCGCAGGAAGCACCCGGTGGTGCCCAACACGACGCGGGTGCCCCGCACGCCGGTGCTCCCGGGCCGTCGCGACCGCGAGGGCCGTCAGCGGGTGGTCTACCTCGGCACCCTGACCGTGGAGCGCGGCGCCCGCGAGCTCATCGAGGTCGGGCGGCACCTGGAGGCCGCGACCGGTGGTGAGGTCCGGGTCCACGTGATCGGTCAGGCGCACGGCGAGGCCGTGCCGGAGCTGCGCTCGGCCGTCAAGGACGGTGCGGTCGTGTGGTACGGTTTTGTCCCGAGCGACCGGGCGCTGCCGATGCTCGACGGCGCCCTCGCGGGGCTGTCGCTCCTGCACGACGAGGCGAACTTCCGGCACTCGATGCCGACCAAGGTCATCGAGTACCTCGCCCACGGCGTCCCCGCGATCAGCACGCCCCTACCCGTTCCCGCCGAGCTGCTGCGCCGCACCGGCGCCGGGATCCTGGTGCCGTTCAGGGACGTCTCGGCGACCGTGGACGCGGTGCTCGGGCTGCACCGCGACCCGGAGCGGGCCCGCGAGCTCGGCCGCGCCGGCCACCATGCCGCGGCGGAGGGCTACGACTGGGAGACGGTGGCGCCGGTGTTCATCGCGGCCCTCGAGTCCGCCGCCGCCACCCCCGCGTCACCCCCCTCCCCCTGACCGGGCGCACGGTCATCCGACGTTCCGGCCGACCGGGCGCACGGTGACCTGAGGCTCAGCCGCACCGGGCGCGTGGTAGACGACCAGTCAGACCGGTGGCGACCAGGCGGGGTCCCGACCGATGAAGCCGATGAGCCGGTCCTGGACATCGGCCTCGTCGGGCACCGGCACCGCGTCACCGAACTGGCCGGAGGAGGCGCCAGCGCTCTGCACTTCACGTCGCATGGCGTCACTTCTGCAGAGCCGGGCACTGCCGTCGCGCCAGCGCTCTGCAGTTCATGTCGCAGGGCGTCACTTCTGCAGAGCCGGGCACTGCCGTCGCGCCAGCGCTCTGCAGTTCATGTCGCATGGCGTCACTTCTGCAGAGCCGGGCACTGCCGTCGCGCCAGCGCTCTGCAGTTCATGTCGCATGACGTCACTTCTGCAGGACCGCGGATCTTGCGGCAGTGTCAGGGGCGGCCGAGGCCGACGTAGGTCCAGCCGGCCTGACGGTAGGCCTCGCGGTCCAGCAGGTTGCGGCCGTCGATGACGAGCTTGTTCGCCACCTGCTCGCCGATCACGGCGGGGTCGAGCTCGCGGAACTCGGGCCACTCGGTGAGGTGCAGGACGGCCTCGGCGTCCTGGATCGCCTCGGTCGCGGAGGCGGCGTAGTTGAGGGTCGGGAACACCTTGGCGGCGTTGTCCATCGCCTTGGGGTCATAGACGCTGACCTGGGCACCGGAGAGGTGGAGCTGGCCGGCGATGGACAGGGCCGGCGAGTCACGCACGTCGTCGGAGTTGGGCTTGAACGCGGCACCCAGGACGGCGACCCTGCGCCCGAGCAGGGCACCGAGGTGCTCGCGCACGAGGTTGACGACGTGCTCGCGACGGCGCTGGTTGATGGCGTCCATCTCGTTGAGGAAGGCGACCGACTGGCCGGCGCCGAGCTCGGAGGCCCGGGCGCTGAAGGCGCGGATGTCCTTGGGCAGGCACCCGCCGCCGAAGCCCACTCCGGCGTTGAGGAACTTGCGGCCGATCCGCTCGTCATAGCCGATCGCGTCGGCGAGCGCGGTGACGTCTGCGCCGGTGAGCTCGCAGATCTCGGCCATCGCGTTGATGAAGGAGATCTTGGTGGCCAGGAAGGAGTTGGCGGCGACCTTGACCAGCTCGGCGGTCGGCAGGTCCGTGACGACGACCGGCGTCTGCTCCTCGGTGAGGGTGCGCGCATAGACCTCGCGCAGGATGCGCTCGGCGTTCTCGCCGTTGACCCCGAGCACGAGCCGGTCGGGGTGCAGGGTGTCCTGGACGGCGAAGCCCTCGCGCAGGAACTCCGGGTTCCAGGCGAGCTCGACGGTGACGCTCTCCGGGGTGGTGACCTCGATCCGCTCGGCGAGCTTCTCGGCGGTGCCGACGGGGACGGTCGACTTGCCGACGACCAGCGCGCCGTCCTTGAGGAACGGGATCATCGCGTCGACGGAGCCGTAGACGTAGGACATGTCCGCGGCCAGGCTGTTCTTGCGCTGCGGGGTGCCCACACAGATGAAGTGGACGTCCGCGTCGGCGATCTCCGACATGTCGGTGGTGAACCGCAGGCCCTTGCCGACGTGCTTCTCCAGGAGCGGCTCGAAGTCCGGCTCGTAGAACGGCATACGGGCCTGGCTCAGCATCTCGATCTTGGCGGCGTCGACGTCGACGCCGACCACGTCGAAGCCGAGTTCGGCCATCCCCGCGGCGTGCACCGCCCCGAGATAGCCCGTTCCGATCACCGAGATGCGCATTGTCATACCCCTTGGTCGTGACACACAGAATCCCCCCGAGGCTACCGGCCACCCCGCACGGGGGACAGGCGATGGCGTGTGTCGTTGGCCACCTCTGAGCACGGGGTGTGACGTGGTCGACAGGGCGCTGGCAGGATGTCGGACCATGGACCCGCAGACCGCGACCGCCCACCCGGTGACGGGCGCACCGGTCGTTGGCGGACCGCTGCGGAGCCGGTCATGACACCCGTCGTCCGCACCGGAGCGCCAGGCCGGGCAAACCCCATCTCGTATGCCGTGTCCGGCCCGGGTGGGTCCGGCACCAGGGACCTGGTGCTGGTCCACGGCTGGTGCTGTGACGGCAGCCTGATGGCGCCCCTGAGGGAGCGGCTGGAGCAGACCCACCGGGTGGTCACGCTCGACCTGCGTGGGCACGGACGCAGCCAGGACGTCGCCGAGGACGGGTCGATCGGGGTCGGTCGTGGCCGCTGGGGCGAGGACCTTCCGGTGCCGACGGGCACGGTCGCCACGAGCGTGGCGGAGTTCGCGCAGGACGTCGTCGTGGTCTGTGAGGCGGCGGGGCTGCGGGACCCCGTGGTGATCGGGCACAGCATGGGTGCCCTCGTCGCTCTCGACACCCTGGTGCGCGCCGACAGCCCGCTCCGTCGCGTCCCACGGCGGCCGGCGCACCCCGTGGGGGCGGTGCTCCTCGACCCCGCGCCCCTCGCGCACGAGAGGAGCAAGGCCGACTGGGCCGAGCGGGCCGCGGCGATCCGTCGCGACCACACCGGCGACCTGCGCCGCGCGTTCGCCCGCTCCCTCGTGCTGGACACTGACCGCGCCGGCTACGACCGGGTGGTCGAGGTGATGGCCGCCACCCACCCGGAGGTCGCGGCGGGGGGCGCCCGGGCGATGGCGACGTTCGACGGTGCGGGGGCCCTGGGCAACCTCGCCTCGCCGATGCTGGTCATCCAGGCCGCCCACGCCGAGCGGGGCCTGGAGCAGCTGGTGCCGGACCGCCGCCTGCTCACGCTCGGACGCACCGTGGGGTCCGGCCACTTCCAGCAGCTGGAGGTGCCCGACCAGCTCGTGCCGATGATCGGGCGCTGGCTCGAGGTGGCCCTCGGCTAGCCACGGCTCGGATTAGGCTGCGGCCCCGCGGACTCGGTATCGTGGACGGGTTCACCGATGACGGCTGCCTCCGGCCTGCCTGTGGATCGACCCCTGCGGGTGTCGGTCGACTCTGGCAGGGTGGGAGACAGCACGAAGCGGTGGGACGAATGCAACCCTCCTGTCACGGAGAGACCGTGACCGCTGAGACCGAAGGAGGTGGGTTCACGCATGCGTCAGTACGAACTCATGATCATCCTCGATCCGGAGTCCGACGAGCGGAACCTCCAGCCGACGCTGGAGAAGCTGCTTGCCGTTGTCACCAAGGAAGGTGGCACGGTCGACAACCTCGACATCTGGGGTCGTCGTCGCCTGGCCTACGAGATCAAGAAGCAGTCTGAGGGCATCTACGCCGTGGTCAACCTGACCGCGACGTCTGCCACCGCACAGGAGCTCGACCGTCAGCTTGGCCTGAACGAGACCGTTCTGCGCACCAAGATGATGCGCGTCGGGGCCTGACCGACTCCCCACAGCAAAGGACTCAGACATGGCTGGCGAAACCCCGATCACCCTGGTGGGCAACCTCACTGCGGACCCCGAGCTGCGCTTCACCCCCTCCGGTGCGGCCGTCGCGAACTTCACCGTGGCCTCCACGCCGCGGCAGTTCGACCGGCAGACCAACGAGTGGAAGGACGGCGAGACGCTGTTCATGCGCTGCTCGATCTGGCGTGAGGCCGCCGAGAACGTCGCGGAGTCGCTGACCCGCGGTGCCCGCGTCGTCGTGACCGGTCGTCTCGTCTCCCGCTCCTGGGACACCCCCGAGGGCGAGAAGCGGACCGTCATGGAGATGCAGGCCGACGAGGTCGGGCCGTCGCTGCGCTACGCGACGGCGAAGGTCACCAAGGCCCAGCGTGGCGGCGGTGGCGGCGGCTTCGGTGGCGGTCAGGGTGGTGCCCCGCAGGGCGGCCAGCAGTTCGGCGCACCTCAGGGTGGCCAGCAGCCGGCTCCGCAGCAGGGTGGCCAGGCCAGCCAGTCCGAGACCGACCCGTGGGCCACCGGCGGCAGCGCCGGTGGTCAGCAGGGTGGCGGTTGGAACAGCCCGTCCTACGACGAGCCCCCGTTCTGATCGCACCCTGACCTCATGACCGGGCCCGGGGTGATCCTCGGCGCCCGGAAGAAACACCCCATCCCGAGGTGATCCCTCGGGCTCTCACAGAATGGAGAGCACCACGATGGCCAAGCCCGTTGTGCGCAAGCCCAAGAAGAAGGCGAACCCTCTCAAGGCCGCCAAGATCGAGTCCATCGACTACAAGGACACCGCGCTCCTGCGCAAGTTCATCTCCGACCGCGGCAAGATCCGTGCGCGTCGGGTGACCGGTGTCTCCGTGCAGGAGCAGCGTCGCATCGCCACCGCGGTCAAGAATGCCCGCGAGATGGCGCTGCTGCCCTACTCCAGCTCGGCGCGCTGAGCACCTTTCGACAAGGAGAAGTTGATGAAGCTCATTCTCACCCAGCCGGTGTCCGGCCTCGGTGTGGCCGGTGACGTCGTTGACGTGAAGGACGGCTACGCCCGCAACTACCTGCTGCCCCGCAAGCTGGGCACCGCCTGGACCAAGGGCGGCCAGAAGCAGGTCGACGCGATCCTGGCCGGCCGCGAGGCCCGTTCCCACAAGACCGAGGAGGAGGCCAAGGCCGCCAAGGCGACCCTGCAGTCCACCCCGGTGACCGTGTCCGCCCGCGCGGGCCAGGGCGGCCGCCTGTTCGGCGCCGTCACGGCCTCCGACATCGCCGAGGCGATCGTCGCCGCCGGCGGTCCGCAGGTCGACAAGCGCCGGATCGAGGTCCCGACCCCGATCCGCACCGTCGGCGAGCACTCGGCCCACGTCCGCCTGCACGACGATGTCGCAGCCGACATCACCGTCGTGGTCCAGGAGGCCTGAGCCACCGCAGCACGGGAGGGGCCGGTGGGGAGCGATCCCCACCGGCCCCTCTGCTGTCCCGGCGACAATCGCCGGCCCCTGAACAGGTAAAGTGAGCCTGACTCCAACCCCCTTCCGCCGCCGCGGATCGTGGGTCGAGGGCACCCACTGACCCGGGCCTCGGCTGCACCGCCCGACCATCGAGGAGGCCCATGCTCGCGCTTGTCGTCGCGCACGCGGTCGCCGCCCTCCTCGCGCCCGTGCTGGTCCGCTTCCTCGGCACCCGCGCCTTCGTGCCCCTGGCAGTGGTCCCCGCGGTGACAGCCGGCTACGCCGCCTGGCAGTTCCCCCGCGTCGACACGGACGCACCGCCCCTGGAGCAGTTCGGCTGGGTCGAGTCGCTCAACCTGACGCTCACGTTCCGGATGGACACCCTTGCGTGGCTGATGACGCTCATCGTCTCCGGGGTCGGCGCCCTCGTGCTGCTCTACTGCGCGCACTACTTCGACGACCGCGAGCGCAGCAAGGGCCTGGGGCTGTTCGCCGGCTCCCTGACGGCGTTCGCCGGGGCCATGCTCGGCCTGGTCACCACCGACGACATGCTCCTGCTCTACGTGTTCTGGGAGCTCACCACGATCCTGTCCTACCTGCTCATCGGCTACGTGATGACGAGCCGGGCCAGCGTCGCGGCGGCCAAGCAGGCGCTGCTCGTCACCACCTTCGGCGGCCTGGCGATGCTGGTCGGGCTGATCATGATCGGCCAGACCCAGGGGACCTACCGGATCAGCGAGATCCTGGCCGACCCGGGGTCCGGCACCTACCTCACCTGGGGCGTCGTGCTGCTCCTGGTGGGCGCCGTCACCAAGTCCGCCCTGATCCCGTTCCACTTCTGGCTGCCGGGCGCCATGGCCGCCCCCACGCCGGTCAGCGCCTACCTGCACGCCGCGGCCATGGTCAAGGCCGGTGTCTACCTCGTCGCCCGGTTCGCGCCGGCCTACGCCGACCTGCCGGCCTGGCGCTACACCGTGGTCGTCCTGGGCGCCGGGACCCTGCTGCTCGGGGGCTACCGGTCGCTGCGCCAGTACGACCTCAAGCTGCTCCTCGCCTACGGCACCATCAGCCAGCTGGGTTTCATCACCCTGCTGGTCGGGTACGGCACGCACGGCGCCACGCTCGCGGGTCTCGGGATGCTGCTGGCCCACTCGCTCTTCAAGTCCTGCCTGTTCCTGACCGTCGGCACGGTCGAGCACGCGACGGGCACCCGGGACATCCGTCGCCTCTCGGGCGTCGGTGCGCGTATGCCGTGGCTCACCGCAGCGGCGGCCGTCGCCTCGCTCTCCATGGCGGGTCTGCCGCCGGTCCTGGGTTTCGTGGGCAAGGAGGCGGCCCTCCACGCGCTGCTGCACCCGGCCGGGGGCTGGTGGTCCTTCGACGGCGTCATGCTCCTGGCCGTCGCCTCCGGGTCGGTGATCACCTTCGGCTACACGGCGCGGTTCATGTGGGGTGCCTTCGCCCGCAAGGACCCGGTGCTGGCCGGCGACGCCGGCCAGGTCACCACGGTGGCCCACCACCCGGAGTACCTCCTGGTGACCGTCCCGGTCGTGCTCGCGCTCGCCGGCCTGGCCCTCGGCCCACTGTCACCCGTCCTCGAGGACCTGCTCGCGCGGCATACCTCCGTCTTTCCCGCGGGTGAGGATCCCGCTCACCTGGCGCTGTGGAGCGGGCTGACCCCGGCGCTGGGCCTGTCCGTGGTGATCTGGGTGCTGGGCGGTCTGCTCTTCCTCGGCAGTGCCCCGGTCGCCGCGGTCCAGCGCCGCCTGCAGCTGCCGTACGACGCCGGTCGCAGCTACCAGCACCTGGTGCGGGGTGTCGACCGCCTGGCGCTGGAGGTCACGGGTGGCTTCCAGCGGGGCTCGCTGCCGACGCTGCTGGCGATCATCCTGCTGGTCCTGGTGGCCCTGCCCACCGTCGTGCTGGTGCGTGGCGTCACCTGGCCGTCGGGCGTGCGCTGGTTCGACACACCCGCCCAGGTCGGGGTGGCACTGGTGATCGTCGTGGCCGCGATTGCGACGACGCGCGCCCGGCGCCGCCTGCGGGCGGTCTTCCTGGCCAGCGTCACCGGCTACGGCACCGCGCTGCTGTTCCTCCTCCACGGGGCCCCGGACCTGGCCCTGACCCAGGTGCTGGTCGAGACCGTCACGCTGGTCGTCTTCGTGCTGGTCCTGCGCCGGCTCTCCGGGCGCTTCCCCGACGACCCCAGCGTGCTGACCCGCCGCCTGCGCGGTCTGCTCGGTCTGGCGACTGGGCTCGTGGTTGCCGCCGTGGCGCTCACTGCCGCGGCCGTCCGCACCCACGAGCCGTCCGCCAAGGGCCTGATCGAGACCGCCAAGGAGTACGGCGGCGGCAACAACATCGTCAACGTCATCCTGGTCGACGTGCGCGCCTGGGACACGATGGGCGAGCTCTCGGTGGTCCTGGCCGCCGCCACCGGCGTGACCAGCCTGATCTTCCTCAAGCAGGACGCCGTCATCCGGGCGCGCCGGGCCCTGCGGCACACCTGGCGCAACCGGACGACGGTCGAGGAGGAGGGCACCACGCGGTGGATCGCCGCGGCCCCGCAGCTGGACCCGAGCCGCCGGTCCACCATCTTCGAGGTGGTCACCCGGATCGTGTTCCACACGATCATGCTGTGGTCGGTCTACCTGTTGTTCAGCGGGCACAACGCGCCCGGCGGCGGGTTCGCCGCCGGCCTGGTCGCCGGGCTGGCCCTGGCGCTGCGCTACCTCGCGGGACGCGGCTACGAGCTGCGCGTGGCCCTGCCCGTGATGCCCGGTCTGCTGCTCGGTGGCGGACTGTTCATCGCCGGGGCCTCGGCGATCCTGCCGATGTTCCTCGGCTCACCGCCCCTGCGGACCTGGGTGGTGGACGTCCCGCTGCCGCTGATCGGCGACGTCCACCTGGTCACCTCCCTGCTCTTCGACATCGGCGTCTACCTCGTCGTCATCGGCCTGATGCTCGACATCCTGCGCAGCCTGGGCTCCGCCCTGGACGACCAGATCACCGAGGAGGAGGCCGGGTGAGCCCCAACATCGCCCTCGTCCTGGTCGCCGCCACGCTGATCGGCACCGGGGTCTATCTGTTGCTGGCGCGGTCCATCGTGCGTGCCCTGGTGGGTTTCCTCCTGATGGGCAACGGCATCAACATCCTGTTCATGGTCTCGTCGGGACCGGCCGGCGAGGTGCCGATCCTGGGCCACGGTGACGGCGACCGGATGGCCGACCCGATCCCGCAGGCCCTGGTGCTCACCGCCATCGTGATCACCCTGGCGATGGTGGCGTTCGTGCTGTCCCTGGCGCACCGGGCGTGGCAGCTCGGCCGGGACGACCTGCTGGAGGACGACGAGGAGTCGGTGCGCATCCACCGGCGCGCCGAGGAGAACGACCTGTCGGACGAGTCCAGGGACGATGCCGACGTCATCGCCGCCGAGTTCGCGGAGGAAGACGAGTGATGGGGAGGGCGAGCTGATGAACGACTTCTCCTGGATGGTGCCGCTGCCGGTCGTCCTGCCGCTCGTCGGGGCCGGCATCAACCTGGCGGCCGTCGGCCGCACCCGGGTGCAGCGGCTGGTGAGCATGTCGATCCTCACCGCCGTGCTCGCGATCAGTGTGGCCCTGCTCTTCGCCGCGGACCAGCTGGGGCCGCAGGTCGTGCAGGTGGGCGGGTGGGCCCCGGCGGAGGGCGTGGTGCTGATCGTCGACCGGCTGTCCGCCCTGATGGTCATCGTCTCGACCGTCGTCACGATGGGGGTGCTGCGCTACTCCATCGGCCAGGGCCGCTCCTCGTTCGACAACGAGAGTGACGGGCACGCGCCGCTGCCGGTGTTCCACCCCACGATGCTGGTGCTCTCGGCCGGGGTGTCCACGACCTTCATCTCCGGCGACCTGTTCCACATGTACGTCGGGTTCGAGATGCTCCTGGCCGCGAGCTTCGTGCTGCTCACCCTGGGGGGCACCGAGGCCCGGGTGCGTGCCGGCGTCACCTACGTCTTCGTCAGCCTGCTGTCCTCGATGATGTTCCTCATCGCGATCGCGATGATCTACGCGGCGACCGGCACGGTGAACCTCGCGATCCTGGCGACCCGGCTGGACATGATCCCGGACGACACCTCGGTCGTGCTGCACGTGCTGCTGATCCTCGGGTTCTGCGTGAAGGCGGCGGTCTTCCCGATGTCCGGCTGGCTGCCCGACTCCTACCCCACGGCACCCGCGCCGGTCACCGCGGTGTTCGCGGGGCTGCTCACCAAGGTCGGTGTCTACGCGCTGATCCGCACCCAGACCCTGCTCTTCCCCGACGGCACGCTCAACGCGGTCCTCATGTGGGCCGCCCTGCTGACGATGATCGTCGGCATCCTCGGCGCGGTCACCCAGGACGACATCAAACGGATGCTGTCCTTCACCCTGGTCAGCCACATCGGCTACCTGCTGTTCGGCATCGCGCTCGGGAGCGCGGCCGGGGTGTCCGCGGCGATCTTCTACGTGCTGCACCACATCACCATCCAGACCACGCTGTTCCTGGTGACCGGGCTGGTCGAGCGGGTCGGCGGGACCACCGCCTCCTCGCACCTGGGTGGGCTGGCCAAGGTCAGCCCGCTGCTCGGCATACTCTTCTTCGTCCCCGCGATGAACCTGGCGGGCATCCCGCCGTTCTCCGGGTTCCTGGGCAAGGTCGGCCTCCTGCAGGCCGGGGTCGAGGACGGCACCTGGCTGGCCCTGGTGCTGGTCATCGGCTCGGTCGTCACCAGCCTGCTCACCCTGTATGCCGTGGCGCGGGTCTGGGGGCGGGCGTTCTGGGGGTCTGCTCCCCAGGCGGAGGACGGCATGACCTACACCCCGGCGCGGACCGGCAACGGCCGCGCGATGGGTGCCGGCGTGGTCCTGCCGACCGTGTCGCTGGTGGCCTTCGGGCTGGGCCTGACCCTCGTGGCGGGGCCGCTGTTCGACATCACCGACCGGGCCGCGCTGGACCTGCTGCTGCGCGAGCCCTACCTGCTGGCCGTGCTCGGGGAGGGACCGCGATGAGGCAGCTGCGTGGCATCCACTGGCTCCCCCTGCTGATGCTGACCGTCGTGTGGGTGATGCTCATGGGTGAGGTGTCGGTCGGCAACGTCCTGGCGGGCGTGCTGGTCGCCTTCCTCGTCCAGCTGGTCTTCCCCCTGCCCTCGGTGACGCTCGGCGTGCACTTCCGGCCGGTCGCGTTCGTCGTGCTGGCGGTGCGCTTCCTCTGGGACATGACGACCGCGTCGGTGCAGGTGGCCTGGCTCGCGGTGCGCCCCGGGCCGACCGTCAGCGGTGTGGTGGTGGACCTGCGCCTGCGCTCGGACAACGACCTCTTCCAGACGATCACCGCCGAGATGGTGGCGCTGGTGCCCGGCACCGTCGTGATCGACCTGGACGGTGAGCGGCGGCTGCTCACGCTGCACGTCATCGACGTGACCACCCGGCAGCAGGCCGAGGTCGTCCGGCACCGTGTGCTGGCGCAGGAGGCCCGGGTGCTCCGTGCGTTCGACCCGGACCCGGACGCCGTGCTGAACCCGAGGCGACGCCGGGAGGTGACCGGCTGATGGGGTTCTCCGAGATCATGACCTGGGCGATCGGCATACTGCTCGTCTCGGCGTCGCTGCTGTCGGTGGTGCGCATCATCACCGGCCCCAGCGTCCTGGACCGGGTCGTCGCCACCGACGTCCTCGTGTCGATCGTGGTGTGCAGCCTGGGCGCGCAGACCGCGCTGGTCGAGGGCTCCAGCACCATGCCGCTGCTGATCACCCTCTCGCTCGTCGGTTTCATGGGGTCGGTGGCGGTGGCCCGCTTCGTGGCGCGCGACCGTGACTACCCGGTGGACTTCGACGAGCCGGACACGGTGGAGGAGCCGGGCAGGGGTGAGCAGGCATGACGTGGACGCTCGACTCGGTGACCGACGTGATCGGCATGGTGCTCATCCTGTGCGGTGCCATCCTGTGCCTGACCGCCGCGATCGGCCTGCTGCGCTTCCGGGACCTGCTGACCCGCATGCACGCGGCGACCAAGCCCCAGGTGCTCGGCGTCCTGCTCGTGCTGTGCGGCGTCGCGCTGAGCAAGGAGGGCGGCCTGCACATCGGCACGCTGATCCTGGTCGGGGTGTTCCAGATGCTGACGATTCCCGTCGGGGCGCACATGGTGGGTCGCGCGGGCTTCCGCACCGGCCAGGTGGCCCCCTCCGACATCCACCTCGGACCGTCGAAGGACCACGCGGACGCGAGCCGGGGCGACCAAGCCGTCGACGGCCAGACGCCCGCTCGGGAGGACGCCGCTCCGGAGGACGGCACTTCCTGAGCAGTGCGTTCCGCGGACAACAGTGGCCCGCGGGCGGCTGTGGCTCTGCAGAAGGTGTCGCATGGCGTCACAGGTGCAGAGCGTTGCTCCCAGGGCGGGTACTGGCGAGCCGCGCCACCCACAGTCACCGGGCCCGCTGCCGGTGACGCCCGAGACCAGTGACAGCCACACCATGGGCAGGTCCGCCAGAAGGGCCGACGCGGTGACTATTTCTGGTCCACATGCGGTGGACAACGTTCCCGCTGGTCAACCGGCGTCCGGGCGCCGAGAAAGTTGGTTATCCACAGGCCTGTGCACAGCCTGTGAACGACCGGCCACAGGTCTGTACACAGGCTGTCCCGAGGGTTATCCACAGGACCGTTTGGGGAGGTGCCCGGACCGCCGTAACGTGAGCCGATCACCTGAGGTCGGAGGGGTTGTTGTCGTGCGCGCCGAGCTGTGTCAGGGGTCAGTGGTTGGCTGCGTGACAGAAGGTGCAGGAGTGACAGAACGGGAGAGGCGGGCGGATGTCGCTCAGTGAGCTGGAGGCAAGCTACTCCGAGGCGCCGGACGGCCCCCCGGAGGACCGGCTGCCCCCTCAGGACGTCGCCGCCGAGCAGAGTGCCCTGGGCAGCATGCTGCTGTCCAAGGACGCCATCGCCGACTGCGTCGAGACGCTCAAGGCCAACGACTTCTACCGCCCCGCGCACGAGTCGATCTACGAGGCGATCCTCGATCTCTACGCCCGCGGCGAACCGGTCGATGCCGTCACCGTCTCTGACGAGCTGACCAAGCGCGGTGACCTGACCCGGATCGGCGGGACGCCCTACCTCTACCAGCTGATCAACGGTGTCCCGACCGCGGCCAACGCGAGCTACTACGCAGAGATCGTTGCCGAGCGCGCCGTGCTGCGCCGCCTGGTCGAGGCGGGAACCCGGATCGTGCAGATGGGCTTCGCCCAGGGCGGTGGCGACGTCGACGACATCGTCAACCTTGCCCAGGCCGAGATCTACGGCGTCGCGGACAAGCGTGGCGGGGAGGACTACCACGCGCTTGCCGCCCTGCTCGAGCCGACGATGGACGAGATCGAGCACGCCGCTGGGACCTCGGGGGAGATGCTCGGCGTGCCGACGGGCTTCACAGACCTGGATGAGCTGACCAACGGCCTGCACCCCGGCCAGATGATCATCATCGCGGCCAGGCCGGCTGTCGGTAAGGCACTCGCCCTCGACACCCCACTGGCGACACCCGAGGGGTGGACGACCATGGGGGAGGTCTCGGTCGGCGATCAGCTCATCGGGGCGGACGGGAGACCGACGACAGTGTTGGCCGCCACCGAGGCCATGCCGGACCGGCCGTGCTACGAGGTGGAGTTCTCTGACGGGTCCGTGATCGTGGCGGACGCGGAGCACCTCTGGCAGACCAGCACGCGGCTGGAGCGGAGGGGGCTGCGCGAGGCCTCAGCGAGCATCCGGACCACAAGAGAGATTGCCGAGACAGTTCGGTGCCAGACTGCCGATGCCCGCCTCAACCACAGCATCGCCCTCACGCAGGCTCTCGACCTCCCCGAAGCCGATCTCGCGTTGTCCCCCTATGTCCTGGGCGCGTGGCTGGGCGACGGCGAAACGGCTGGTAGCCGGTTCACCTCCGCCGACCCCGAGATGGTGATCCACCTCGAGGCCGAGGGCATCGAGGTCAGGCAGTTGGCTGCGATGAGCTACTCGCTGCTCCTTCCCCACGACGTCGTTGGCGCGGCAGACCACGGCTCGGTGAAGGCGCTGCTGCGCAAGATTGGAGTGCTTGGCAACAAGCACATCCCGCAGGAGTATCTCCGTGCCAGCGAGGTGCAGCGTCGGGCGCTGCTCGCAGGGCTCCTCGACACTGACGGCACAGTGACGGCGAGCGGGTGCCCCCAGTTCACCTCAACGTCTGAACGCCTCGCTGCCGATGTCTATGAACTGATCCTCGGCCTCGGTTATCGCTGCGGTTGGTCCAAGAAGCAGGTCCGTGGGCATACACCAGAGTCCTCGATCGCACATACGCTCACGTTCTCGACCGACCACGATGTCTTTCGGCTGGAGCGCAAGAAACTTGTGCACAAGGAGCGCCGTTCCCGCGCTTTCCACCGGCGCGACTCCCTCTTCATCACGAATGTGCGGCAAGTGACCTCCGTCCCGGTGCGGTGTGTTCAGGTCGATAACGACAGTCACCTCTACCTCGCTGGTCACTCGATGATCCCTACGCACAACTCGACCCTGGCGCTCGACATCGCCAGGGCGGCGGCCATCAAGAGTGACCTGGCAACCGTTGTCTTCAGCCTGGAGATGAGTCGAACCGAGATCACCATGCGCCTGCTCTCGGCGGAGTCAGAGATTCCGCTGCAGCACATGCGTAAGGGCACGATGCGTGACCAGGACTGGGCACGGATGGCCGAGACGCAGGGCCGCATCCACGGTGCGCCACTCTTCATCGATGACAGCCCAAACATGTCGCTGATGGAGATCCGGGCCAAGTGCCGGCGGCTCAAGCAGCGGCACAATCTCAAGCTCGTGATCGTCGACTACCTGCAGCTCATGAGCTCCGGCAAGCGTGTCGAGTCGCGGCAGCAGGAGGTCGCAGAGTTCTCCCGTGCGCTCAAACTCCTTGCCAAGGAGCTCGAGGTGCCGGTGATCGCGCTCTCGCAGCTGAACCGAGGTCCGGAACAACGCACGGACAAGAAGCCGCAGATGTCGGACCTCCGTGAGTCCGGTTGCCTCACCGCTGACACCCGGATCCTGCGCGCCGACACCGGCGGCTCGGTGACCCTCGGTGAACTGCATGCGTCAGGCGAGAAAGACATCCCCGTGTGGGCCCTGGACGACTCGCTGCGGTATGTGCGACGACATGTCACGCACGTGTTCTCCACTGGTCGGAAGCCCGTCTTTCGGATGACACTCGCGTCAGGCAAGACCATCCGCGCGACGGAGAACCACCGCTTCCTGACCTATGACGGGTGGCGAGCCCTCGGCGATCTCCGCACCGACGACCGACTCGCTGTTCCCCGGCACGTGCCGGCGCCGGAACGCCACGAACCCTGGGCCGACGATGAGGTTGTGCTGCTTGCCCACATGCTCGGTGACGGCTCGATGGTGAGGCGTCAGCCCCTGAGGTATGCGTCGGTCGACGAGGAGAATCTGCGCGCAGTGACACGAGCCGCGATGCACTTCGGTGTGTTGGCCGTGCGCGACGAGTATCCCGCCGCTCGTTGCGCGACGCTGCGTCTTCGAGCGCCTTACCGCCTTGCTCGGGGCCGCCGCAATCCGATCGCAGGGTGGCTTGACGACATGGGCCTGTTCGGTCTCCGCAGCCATGAGAAGTTCGTGCCGGAGCGGCTGTTCCATGCCTCGAAGAGGCAGATTGCCTTGTTCCTCAATCACATCTGGGCGACCGATGGCTCCGTGACAGTCAACAAGTCGCAGCGCGGCGGACGGATCTACTACCACTCGACGAGTCGGCGACTTGTTGACGACCTCTCTACGCTCCTGCTGCGCTTCGGGATCTCCACCAGGACTCGGGTAGTGCACAAGAGTGGCTACCGGGACGGCTACACGATCGACGTCTCCGGTGTGGACAGCCAGCGCCGCTTCCTGCAGGAGATCGGGGTGCACGGTGGCCGATCCGCGTCCGCGGTCGCGCTCCTGGAGATCATCCGAGATCGTCAGGCCACCACCAATGTGGACACGGTCCCGGTGCAGGTCTGGGACGCCGTCCGTGCAGAGATGGCAGGGCAGGGCATGACGACCCGAGAGTTCCAGGCGGCGCTCGGGACTCAGTACTGCGGGTCAGCGCTGGACAAGTCAGCGCCCTCGCGAGAGCGGCTCGGTCGGGTAGCGGCCGTGCTGGACAGTGCCGCGCTGGAGATGGAAGCCACGAATGACGTCTTCTGGGACAGGGTGACCTCGATCGAGCTCGAGGGTATGGAGGAAGTCTTCGACGCCACTGTCCTCGGCACGCACAACTTCGTGGCCAATGGCATCGCCGTTCACAACTCGATCGAGCAGGATGCCGACGTCGTGATCCTCCTCCACCGAGAGTCCATGTACGAGCGCGAGTCACCACGCGAGGGTGAAGCCGACGTGATTGTTGCCAAGCACCGTAATGGTCCTACGGACACGATAGTCGTCGCGTTCCAGGGGCATTATTCACGCTTCACAAACATGGCGAGCAGTTTCTGACCTTGGTGTCGAGATGTCGAGATGCAGCCAACTCTGCATAACTGCACCTCCTATGTCGCATAACTAGCAGTAACCGCATCAGTAAGTGGAGCGTATGACGACTAGGCCAGGGCGCTTCACGCTGGCAGAGCGGGGAGATTCCGCCACAGGATGCTGGTGACGGGTTGTCGCGACCATTCGGGTGGCGGTCCGAAGTCGCCGAGCGGCGATGGGGCAAGATCGGGGCATGTCGGCGTCGATCTACGAGGTTCTGGAGCAACTGCGGGGGTCTGCCACGTCGGAGGTGGACAAGGGGAGCAAGCTCGAGCAGCTGATGCTGTCCTACCTGCAGACGGATCCGGTGTTCGCGGAGCAGTTCAGTGACGTGTGGTTGTGGCAGGACTGGCCGGGACGCGACGGCAAGCACGACACGGGGATTGACCTGGTCGCGGTGGACAAGATCACTGGGTCGAACGTGGCGATCCAGTGCAAGTTCTACGCACCGTCCTCGACGATCGGCAAGCAGGACATCGACTCGTTCCTGTCGGCCTCGGGCAAGGAGGGTTTCACTCAGCGGATCATCGTCTCGACCACGGATCGGTGGAACCAGCACGCCGAGGACGCCCTCCAGGGTCAGCAGATCCCCGTGCGTCGCATCGGTTTGGCCGATCTCGAGGCCTCGATTGTGGACTGGGATGAGTTTTCCTGGGCACAGCCGGAGGTCCTGCCGGTCACGGACAAGAAGAAGGTCCGCCCGCACCAGGCTGAGGCGATCGACGCGGTCACCCAGGGGCTCAGCACCGGGGACCGAGGCAAGTTGATCATGGCGTGTGGGACGGGCAAGACGTTCACCTCCCTTCGGTTGGCCGAGGAGATGGTCGGCGCCGGCGGCAGCGTTCTGTTCCTCGTCCCCTCTATCAGCCTGCTGTCCCAGACACTGCGGGAGTGGGCCACCGAGGCGCAGGTGCCGTTGGCGCCGATCGCGGTCTGCTCGGATCGCAAGGCTACCGTCCGGTCAAAAGCGGTCGATGAGGATATTTCGGCGGTCGACCTGGCACTGCCGTCGACGACGAACGTGGCCGTGTTGGAGTCCCGCCTGACCCAGGCCCTCGGCGAGAGCGACTCGATGACGGTCGTGTTCTCCACCTACCAGTCGATCGATGTCATCGCCCAGGCACAAGCCCAGGGCGAGCTAGACCCGTTCGACCTGGTCATCTGCGACGAGGCGCACCGCACCACCGGCACGACACTCGCGGGCGCGGATGAGTCCGCGTTCGTGAAGGTCCACGACAACACCTACATCCGGGCTAGCAAACGCCTCTACATGACAGCGACCCCTCGGATCTATGACGACCCCTCCAAGGCCAAGGCCGGTGAGGCAAACGCGGTCCTGGCCTCGATGGACAACGAGGACCTCTACGGCCCGGAGCTGCATCGCCTCGGATTCGGTGAGGCGGTCTCCCAGGACCTGCTGACCGACTACAAGGTCCTGGTGCTGGCGGTTGATGAGAAGTCGGTGTCACGCACGTTCCAGATGCAACTGGCCGACGACGGCAACGAGCTGCGACTGGACGACGCGGCCAAGATCGTCGGCTGCTGGAACGGGCTGGCCAAACGTGGGGCGGTCGAGCACTCCTTCGAGACCGACCCGTCCCCGATGCGTCGAGCGGTCGCGTTCTCCGGCACGATCAAGGACTCCAAGCACATCGAGGCCATGTTCGGCCAGACCGTAGCGCAGTATGCCGCCGCCCACGACCTCGAGGACACCACCGGTGACCCGGTGCTCACCTGCGAGATCCAGCACGTCGATGGCACCTTCAATGCTTTGGAGCGCAATACTCGGCTTGACTGGCTCCGGGCCGAGGTCCCCGACGGGACGTGCCGGATCCTGACGAATGCCCGCTGCCTGTCCGAGGGTGTGGACGTCCCAGCCCTGGACGCGGTGATGTTCCTGTCCCCGCGCAAGTCGGTGGTCGACATCGTCCAGTCAGTTGGGCGAGTGATGCGCAAGGCCCCGGGCAAGAAGTATGGCTACATCATCCTGCCGATCGGCATCCCGGCCGGGATGACACCGGAGCAGGCGCTGAAGGACAACAAGCGGTACGCCGCCGTGTGGGAGGTCCTGCAGGCGCTGCGTGCCCACGACGAGCGGTTCAATGCGATGGTCAACCGCATCGAGCTGGTTGACAAGCGCGACGACAAGGTCAACGTCATCGGCGTCCCCGGCGGCTCAGACGGCGACCAGGACGGCACGTCCTCGGGCACGCAGGGCAGTCTGGACCTGACCTGGTTGGGTGAGTGGCGTGAGGCGATCTACGCGAAGATCGTCGCCAAGGTCGGCTCCCGACGCTACTGGGAGGATTGGGCTAAAGATATCGCCGACATCGCGAACCGGCACATCACCCGCATCACCGCGCTCCTGGACGGCGGCAACCCGAAGGTCACAACAGAGTTCGACACCTTCCTGACCGGTCTACGCGGCATCCTGAACGAGGGCATCACCCGCGACGACGCGGTCGAGATGCTGGCCCAACACCTGATCACCCGCCCGGTGTTCGAGGCGCTGTTCGCCGGGTATGACTTCGCTGCACACAACCCGGTCTCCCAGACGATGGACCGGATGCTCGCCGTGCTGGACGAGCACCACATAGACGACGAGAACCACTCGTTGGCAAAGTTCTATGACTCGGTGGCCATGCGCGCCCAGGGCGTCGACACTGCAGAAGGCCGGCAGAAACTCATCGTGCAGCTCTACGACACGTTCTTCTCCACCGCCTTCAAGAAGACCGTCGACAAGCTCGGCATCGTCTACACCCCGGTCGAGATCGTCGACTTCATCCTCCGCTCCGCCGACAATGTCCTGCACGAGCACTTCGGGCAGGGCCTGACCGATGAAGGCGTGCACATCCTGGACGGATTCACCGGCACCGGAACCTTCATCGTCCGGTTGCTCCAGCTGGGCCTGATCGAACCGCACGACCTTGCCCGCAAGTATGCGTCTGAGTTGCACGCGAATGAGATCCTGTTGCTCGCGTACTACATCGCCGCGATCAATATCGAAGTCACCTACCAAGACTTGCTCCGCGAATCGGCCGAGAGCGACAGCCCAGGTTACGAGCCGTTCCCCGGGCTAGTCCTCACCGACACCTTCCAGTCCTACGAGGACGGCGACACCGACTCCCTCGACGTCTTCCCGGCGACCAGCCAACGCATCGCCCGCCAACGCGGGTTGCCGATCACGGTCGTCATCGGCAACCCGCCCTACTCAGCGGGACAGGATTCGAACAACGAAGGTAACGCGAATGAGTCGTATCCACACCTGGATGCCGCCATTCGGGCGACCTACGCGGCAGCGTCTACTGCCAAGAACCTGAACAAGTTGTACGACTCCTACATCCGCGCCATCAAGTGGGCCTCCCTGCGCATCGGCGACCGCGGTGTCATCGCCTACGTCACCAATGGTGGGTGGCTCGACTCCAACACCGCCGACGGCATGCGCAAAACGCTCACCGAAGAGTTCAGCGACATCCACGTCTACAACCTGCGCGGCAACCAACGCACGGCCGGGGAAGAGTCCCGAAAGGAGGGGGGCAAGATTTTCGGCGGTGGCTCACGGGCGACCATCGCCATCACCATCCTCGTCAAGGACCCCGCACGAACCGGCCCCACCACGATCCACTACACCGACATCGGCGACTACCTCACCCGTGAACAGAAGCTCGCCAAGGTCACCGACGCTGAGACCGTGACGGGGCTTGAACCCGTCACGCACATCACCCCCAACGAACACGGCGACTGGCTCAACCAACGTGCCGCCGAATTCGCCAACTTCCCATCCATCGAACACCTCTTCGAGACTCCCACCGCTGGCCTGAAGACAGCGCGGGACTCCTGGGCGTCCAGTTTCAGTACCGCAGCTGTCGTCCGAAACATGTCGAGGCTGATTGCCACTTTCGAAGGTGAGCGAGCCGCTGATCGCACCTCAAGGACGGCGACCCGCGATTCGGCGCTGATCAGTTGGACGCGTGGCCTCCTCTCCGACTTGGACAGAGACCGCAAACGTGTCTTTGAACGTCAAAGTATCGTCCTTGGATCCTATCGACCCTTCACCAAGCAGCACATCTATTTCAGTCGCCCACTCAATGACATGGTGTACCGGGTTCCGGCGATCTATCCAAGCGCGGCATGCGCCAACCTTGGCTTCTATACACTGGGGGTCGGAGCCACGGCGGACTTTTCGACACTGATGTCTTCGGCGGTTCCAGACGTTCAGATGCTCGGCGCTGGGCAGAACGGTCGATACTTTGCGCGGTGGCGCTACGAGAGGCCCAACGACGATGGCATGCTGGCGCTCGATCCAGGTGAGGACGAGATCGCCGACGGCTACCGCAAGATCGACAACATCACCGACGAGGCGCTGGCCCGGTTCCAGACCGCTTACGGAGCCGGGGTCACCAAAGAAGACATCTTCTACTACTGCTACGGCCTACTGCACTCGCCTGAATACCGCGAGACCTACGCCGCGGACCTGAAGAAGATGCTGCCGCGCATCCCCCTGGTTACCGAGCCCACGGCATACCTCGACGCGGGCCGTCGGCTCAGCGAGCTGCACCTCGGCTACGAGACCGTCACTCCCTATCCCCTCGACGGGCTGGACGTCGAAGGACCAGCCGGCGACGCGGCATACGACTTCTTCCGGGTCCAGAAGATGGGGTTCGCCAAGACGCGTGACCCCGAGACCAAGAAGCTCGTCGCAGACCGGTCGACGATCATTTACAACTCGCAGATCAAGCTGAGTGGCATTCCCGAGCAGGCGCACCGCTACATGCTCGGGTCGCGGTCGGCGATCGAGTGGATCCTCGACCGCTACCGCGTCAAGGTCGACAAGGCCTCTGGCATCGTCAACGACCCCAACGACTGGTCCCGCGAGGTCGGTGACCCGCGCTACATCGTTGATCTGCTCGCCAGGATCGTGACCGTGAGTTTGGAGACCATGGAGATCGTGGACGCGTTGCCGGGCCTTGAAGTGCGTGACGGCTCCTGAGCCGCCCCGTCCGCTCAGTCCCCGTCACGTCCGGGATATCGTTCCAGGGCCCATCGACGGTGCGCCAGCGCGGTAGCGATCTTTAGCTGTTGCTCGTAGGACAGGTGCGGTTGGCTCATTGTCGAGGTGAGCACGCCGACTTCCCACGTCAGGCGTCCACGCACCCGAGTGAAGATCTGTCGACACCTTCGGGAGCAGAACCGGGCGGGGCGCCCAGCGTGCTGACCTGATCCCAGATCACACGATTGATCGCAGTCCGGGTTCATGCAGCGGTAACTGCGAGCGGGCTCGACGCAGTCTTCCAGTGCATCCACGAGTGTCTGCGGGTCCGGGGTGGTCTCACCCCGCAGGAGGGTCTGCAATGTTCGGGTCATCGGGCCGCCGTGGGCAGAGGGACGGTGGTCAGTCGTCACGTGGTTGGTCTGTTCCATCGTAGTCCCATGAGTCATAAGTCTGGAGTGTTGATGACGACAGTATCTAACTTATGACTAGGTGTCATCACCAGCAAGAAGACAGGGACCCAGCGACTCGAGTGTGGATTGTCGGAACGTGACCTGCATCGATGGCGTTCGAACATAAATCACTCGGTGGATCTCATTCACAGACTTCCATCGCGTTTCCGCGAGTCGTAAGTCTTGTGTGACCGGCTTGGTAGGGGTACGGTTCCGTTGGATCTAGTCAACGGCGAAGCGTCCTCGGAGTGTAGTGAGGGCGCACCGGTTGCACCCGGTACGCCCTCGACGACGGTCCTGATGCAGTCTGGTCGACAAGCGAAGGACAGTCATGGCCCATGCTACGGGTGACCCGTGTCGGTCGCCAGCCTCCGTTAGCCATGTCAAGCCCGAGTGGATAGTGCGGTCAGGTGGTCAGACAACCTCGTGGGACTGGTCGCGCGGGACGCCAGACCCGAAGAGTCTGGGTCCCGTGCGCACGCCGACTTCCAGCGAGAAGCAACGCCACATTCCGGTCCGCGTTCACAGCATGACGACAGGCAGTGTGCTGTTGGTGGAATCCGGCCTCGAGTACGAATTAGTGCTCGACCTGGACAGGGATCCCACGGTGGTCTGGCTGGTCCCCCAGCCGTTCCGGCTGCGCTACCTGGAATCAGGAGTTTCCCGTCGGCGGTCGCACACCCCGGACCTGCTCAGCATCGACGCGACGGGTGCGGTGACTGTCTGGGATGCACGGCCGACTGACAGGCAGGACGAGAAGTTCAAGGCCGCAACTAAAGCGGCCGCTGCGGCATGCGAAGAGGTCGAGTGGGGCTACCGAGTCTTTGCGGGGCATTCTCCCGTCCGGGCGGCAAACCTGCGCTGGGTGAGTGCGTTCCGTCACGTCCAGCCCTGGTACGAGAATGCGGCAGCGGAACTGGAACGAGTCAGTCGTAGGCCGGGAGCCAGTGTCGTGGACGTCCTGGCTGCCGACCACGGAGCGGGACACCTCCTCTCGGCGCTGTGGCACCACTGTTGGTCCGGCGCGGTCGAAATCGACCTCGACCTGCCGCTCACGCGCGATTCCGCCATCAACTGGGCGACCGCTGATGGCTGAGGGCTTCGGGGTCGAACTGTCCAACGGTGACAGGGTCATGACCGACCGTGGGCCCGCCGTCGTGACCCGACTCGGACGGCATGACGTAGACCTGAGCGACTCCTTAGGCTCGGTCAGATCTGTCCCGTTCACCCAACTGACGGCCCGCAGTCTGACCGCCGAGGGGGTCCAGGCCGAGCACTCCTCGCTAGTGCCCTGGTGGCACCAGCTTCCCGACGAGGCGCGCAAACTGGCTCTTTTCAAGCAAGAGTGCGTCCTGGAGGCCCGCACCGGCTTCCGCCATGGCCTCCCCGAGCTGGCCCAGCCCGGAGAACCGTTCTTCCCATTCGGGGACGGGTACGGCGTGAGCCTCACCCGGCGTTACGAGAACATGGCGGAGGTCATCAGTTTCGAACGCACCGCCGACCGCGATGTCATGCGTCGCGTGTACGACGGCGAGCTTCAGGATGGCCGGATAGGGGCACGCACCCTGCAGTCTTGGGACCAAGCCTGGGCGAAGGATGGGCTGCGCGGTCTCGTTGATGGTCGCTCAACACGTGGTCGACAGGACTTCGAGCCGCTCGACTCCAGATTTCGGCAGATCGCCCACGAAGAGTTCGCGGCCTTCGACGGGACTACAAGCACGGTCAACCTCCAGGAGATCGAACGCCGGATCAGGGTTCGGATGAAGTACGAGGGGATCGATGACGCGCACCTGCCCCAACGGCTTACCGCGCAGTTCCTCTCCCATCACTACCGCGCTTTGGGCCGCACCACTCGGGCGCAGAAGTCTCGATCGCTGCGCAAGGTGAGCAGCCGATCGAACTACCCGGCGCACCACCCCGGACACTGCGCCAGTGACCTCACGCGGGCAGACAACCTCGTCTATGACCCACTCCTGGAAAGACCGATGTCCGTGGAGATCGGCACCATCATGTCTGTTTCTACGCGAGTCATCACGGCACTGCGCATCTTTCCCCGCTCAGCCAACGGCGTCGATATCGGCCTCCTCCTCTACGACGCCCTGCGCAGCCACTCCATGCTGGTCGACGACCACGCCAACATCGACGACTGGAGGTGGACCGGCATACCCACATCCCTGGACTTGTCGGGCAACCCAATTCATACAGGTCGCCGGCCAGTTGCGAAGTCCGACCAGAGCCTGCGAGGAGTCCACCAGATCCCGGGGTTGACGCCACACAGCCTGCGCAGCGACCACGGCAGCATCTTCGTCGGAGCCCACTTCCGCAATCTGCTCGCACAGTTCGGCATCACCCTCATGCTCTCCCGCGGTAAGAAGCCGACCGACAATCCCCACGTCGAACGCCTGCATGAGACCTACCAGCGGTTCTACCAGCAGCAGCCCGGCTTCAAGGGCCGCGCCGTGCACGAACGCGGCTCGTATGTGGGAGTCGTCGCCGACGAGCCCCTGTGCACCGCACAAGAACTCGGCACTCGCCTACGGCAGTTCATCGCACTCGACTACCACCGTCAACCTCATTCTGGACTCACTCTTCCCGGCGCACCCGGCATCCGCCTCACACCACTGGAGATGTTCGACGCAATAGCCGAGGCGACCGGCCGACTGCTGGTCCCACAACACCCGGACCTGATCTACCAGTTCCTGCCTATCCGGTGGCTGCGGGTCGGGCACGCCGGCGTGGAGTACAAGGACCTCACCTACGACGCCGATGTCCTTGAGGACTTACGCGACGTCCGCCCCGGACAGTTTCGGGACAAGGACAACGCGGTCCCCTTCCACTACGACCCCCGCGACGTGACCAGATTGTGGTTCCGCCACCCCGACACCGACAGGATCCACGAGGTCAGATGGCGCGGCAGCCACTTGATCCACGCACCTCTCGTCGACGTGGTGCGCGACAGGGCGCTTGCCCGCATCAGGGAACGCGGCGGCAACCGTGCGCTGAACCGCACCACGGTGATGCGGCAGATCATCGATGAGATCGGAGAGCTGACGACGACGCCGTCCAGCGAGGAGTGGCGGAGCAAGATGGCAGCAGCGCGACTGCGCTGGGAACAGGCGCAGAAGGATCACAACGAGGTCGCCGAGGCGCACCGACTGCTGGAGCAGCACGCCTCACAGGGCTTGCCCCGTATCCCCAGGGTGGACCAACCACCTCAGGCAGAGGGAGTCGTTGAGGCTGTGCTCGACTTCGAGGAGCCTTGGCCGGACTACGAGGAGTTCGGCTGATGGACGCACGCATGTGGCACCGCCAGGCGACATTCACTCAAACTCCGTTGCCGGACCCGGTCCCGGTTGAGCAATTCGACGGACTGCCTCCCGGTGAGCAGGACGCATACTGGACCCAACTTTCCGAAGGGCTGCCAGCCCTGGTCGTTCCTTCTGTACTCACGGCACGGGCCGAGCAACGCCTGGACAGGCTGGTCGCGGTCAACATCCGCCGCCCCCCGGGGGCGAAGTCCGTGATCGGGATCGACGCTCCGTTCGCTGTGGGAAAGTCCACCTTCGTCAAAGCTTGGGCCCAAGGGGCCTACCGAAACCGCGTGGCCAGCGGGGCGCCGGAGGTGCTGCCGACCTGGACACCTGAGCCAGAACTATCCGCCGACTGGGTGCCGCAGGTTTACATCACACTTCGGGCGGCGTCGAAGATCAAGGACATCAACGCCTCAATTCTCGCCTTCCTCGGCTACCCGTCCGAGGGGCTGGTCCGGGTCACGACAACTCGGGTGGTCAAGGTCCTGGCCACTCACGGCGTGCGACTGCTGATCGTGGACGACGTGCACATGCTCACCACCACCCACGCCGACGGACGGGCTGTCCTCGATTACCTAAAGTTCCTCAACACAGAACTCGGAGAACTTGGCGCCACGATGATACTGGTCGGTGCCCATCTGGAGAGCGGCCCGCTGTATCAGGACCCGCAAATCGTCGGCCGCCTGGACAAGATCACCCTGACCCCGTACGAGATCACCACCGTAGGCGGCCGCGCCGACTGGCAGCTGTTCCTGCGCCGACTGGAGGAGCTGCTCTTGCCCTACTTCGACACGCTCCCAACCGGAACGTTCTCTCGTGAGCTGGCTGGGCACGTCTGGCGACGCACCCAGGGGTACGTCGGCGACACCGTCCGACTGGTAACGGAGGCGATGCTCGCAGGGTTTGACGACGCCCAGGACCTCATGACCCGGGACTTGATGCAGGCAGTGGCCCTGTCCGCTAGGGCCGCGGCCTCGGAGGCCGACCTCTTGTCCGCAGCCGCGGCACCGTCCAACCGGCGCAACCGCAAGCAGCGCGCCGATGTTTCCTGACCACGCCCTGCCTGTGTGCCCGGCGGTCATCGACGGAGAGGCACTGTCCGGATATGCCGTGCGACTGGCCGACGCCAACGGGATCGCCCCAAACGTGCTCATCGGACGGGACTACACCGACGTCACCGCCTCGCCTGCGATGGTGAGGCGCTTGTCCACCGCTGCCGGCATGACACCAGCGCAGGTCATCGGAATGACGATGGCGCCGATGCCGCCCTCGATCCGTGGCCGCGGAAAACTGGCCCGCCACGGGTGGCGGCTGCACCAATCGGTGACCTGGATCTGCCCGGTCTGCACCGACCAGCGGGGGTACCGAGCACTGCTGTGGCGGTTGGCCTTGATGCCGGTCTGCACCCGCTGTCGCGTCCTGCTTGTCCGCGCCTACGACATACACCGGGTCTGCACCGCACCCGACGCACTGCTGGACCTGACCGGCAGGCTGACTGGGCTCGTTCAGGACGCCACCACGGGCAACCGTGCGGCCCGGGCGAAGCTTGCCTCCTACCGCAAGGTGTGCGCCGCGGTCGCGCACACGATCAACCACGACTGGCCACCACGGCCCGCCGGCCTTCCGCGCGCAGACTTACCTGCCGCACGTGCGTGGGGACCGCACCCGTGCCCCGACCCAGCCACCACCGCGACCATTCTGACCGCAGCCCAGCCAGCGCTTGGGAGCAAACGTGCTCGGGAACGCTTCACCCAGGAGGTCATGGACCGGTACGAGCAGCGCGCCCAGACCCCCTCCGCGCCAGTGGTGCTGCCCCGCACCCTGCGGCCAGAAGAACGGCCGCCAGTGCTGCCGGTGTACCGCTACGCCGACCGTGCACGCCTCACCCAGCTCACTCACGACCTGCGACAGCTCGTCGTGGCTACCGGGCTGCACGCCCGTCACGTGCCCGGCTTCCTCCTGCTACTCGGAGATGACCCAGTCCCGCCCGGTCCGCTATGGCGTGAGCGCGGGCTCGCAGCAATCGGGCTGCACATGCTCATCTCCCGTGCCCACGGCGAACCCGGTGCCGCGACCGCCGCCTGCCACGACCTGGGCACCACCGACACCGAGACCAACTTCTTCCTCGATGGCATCCGCCTGCACCGTGGCATCCCCGCCGACCAGGACGAACTACTGCTTGCAGGCGTCGAGCACCTCCTCGATAGCGGTCTGGTCAACTACCGGCGCCGCAGGCAGGCCCTGCGAGCCGTGCGACGCCTACCGAAACTTCAGATCCCGGCAGATCGGCTGCCCGACATCAGCGACGTGCCCGGGCACCGCTTGGCCCTTTGCTGGATGTGGGTGCATCTCGCCCGAGGTCCGATGTGGACCAGCCCGTTCCGTTCCATCCGGACCAGCACCGTCATGGCTTTCGATGCCGCGATCGACCCCGAGGCCCGTCTGCACCTGCACGAAGCCGCACACGCCATCACCGAAGGCCCCGACCTCCACGCGAACCCGACCGAGCACGGCATCACCGTCCCCACGACGGCACGGAGTACCGGATGAACACCACCGGCACCTGGCAGGTCTGGGACTGCGGCGACTTGATCGGCACCTTCACCAACGAGCACGACGCGTCCGCGTGCCGCACGGACAGGCTGGACATGGAGACCCACGACTGGCCCCACCTGGGAGAACTGACGAGCCGTTGTATCTGCATCGTGCCTATCCGGAGCGACGGCACATCCCGAGGTCAGCGGAGGTCGGCGTGAGTGCGCTGCCAGTCCGGGTTCGACCTCACCCGGGCCAGGCACTCGACTCCTATCTCGAGCACCTCGCGGACGTAAACCAACTCACGACGGCCAAGCTGATCAGCCTGCTGCGCGCCGATGGGGCGCCGACTCGGTATTTGCCGGTGGCGCCCCATCCGCGGTTGCTGTCCGCGGTAGCTGACCTGGCCGGGCTCGACGTCAGCGACCTGCACGGCAGTGCCTTAGTTGACCATTCCCTCACGGACATCAGCACTGCTGGCGTGCAGGCGGCTGGCCGGTACGGCCACCGGGCCATCGCCGCCAAAGGGTGGGTGTTCCTGCACGGCACCCAGGTTTGCCCGACCTGCCTGGCCACCGACCGGTCCTGGCAGACCGTGTGGCGCCTGCCGATCGTGACCACCTGCACCACACACAGCGACCATCTGGTCACGTTCTGCCCGAGCTGCCGACGGCCACCCCGGGACGGGCGCCACAGCCATCTGCGTCCCGTCGGGGCCGACACCCGGTGCGGCAACCCTCTCGGTGCTGGACCTCTACTGCAGTGCCAGCACGACCTAGCCAGCATCATCGCCACGGCGGCTGACCCAGACAGCGTGGCCAGGCAACGCCGCACGAATGACGGACTGGCTGGTGAGCCCGTGACCGTGCTCGGCTCAGCCGCACCAGCACGGCAGTACCTGAGGAACCTGCGGGGACTGTGCGTGCTGCTGCTCCACCTCGCCAGCCAACCCACGGCCAGCGACCACGCACCCTGGGCTGGCCTGCTCCACGACGAACTGGCAACACGCACCGACCAGCGCGGCCCACGGTGGGGCGTGCGCCCTCCGACCGACACCACGGTCAGGGCATTAGCACTCGACGCGGCCGACCAGATCCTCAGCCTTGACCTCGAAACCGCAGGCAGCCAGCTCGCCGCATGGTTCTCCCTCATCCCGGCCACCAATGACGGCCCGCTTGGGTGGCTGGCCGACCGCACCACCATGACCCCGACCCTGACCAGGCTGGTCACCACAGGCCTCGCCCCATACCGACGCATCTCCCACCACCTCGACACCCGCCCCCTCCTTGGAGGTCGCCCCGTGCATCACATTCCCCAAGTGCTCCCCACCGACCTGTACGAGAAGTACCTCAGCGGGCTCATCGACCGAGTTGATCTGACCGGCCGCACCTATGCCAGCCTGTGCCTGGCTCGCGCAGCACCAGAAGTGCGGACCTGGGCCGAGGCCGCGGAGCGCCTCGGTCTCCCAGCGACCATAGGTACAAATACCGCGCGTGCCTGCTCGGCGCGCCTCACCGTCCCAACGGACGAGTTCACAAGAAGGCTCGCTCTGGCAGCTGAAGAGTTGCCACGCCTCGACTACCATGCGCTTGAAGCCACGATCACCCGCCGAGTTCACATGTCCAGGTGGTTCGCGGAGTGGGTGCGGATCTGGCGACCCGAAACACGGAACAGCGACCGACTCCACGCCATCACCTGGCTGTGGATCCACGCCGCCCACGCCCACCCAGACACCGCCCCCACCTGGGACAGATTCGACGATCTCCGCACCGCCAAGACCCAGTACAGACGGTTCGAATCCTCCCTCACGGGAGGAGACGAACGCTCCCTGACCAGCGCTTTGCACAAGCGCGCCTGAAGGTAGGAGTTGCGAGTGAGCCTGTTCATCCCACCCCATGTCGCGACGCGCGACCTGAGTCGCGTCGTCCTGGCTCAAGACCTCACCGCCGGCATCGCCGACGCAGCCTGCGCCGGGATGGCGGCCCAGTGGAGCATCTGGGAACATGCCTACAAACAAGCCAGAACCCCGGCGCAACGGTCAGCGGCACTAGCCGATCCTGGAACCATCTGCGCGACCTGCACGGCACACGACGACTGCGCCGACCTCGCCGAACTCACCCGCTACACCGGCATCGCCGCCGGACACCCCTACAACAACGGCCACCGCCTCGACCTTCGAGGACGTCGCTCAGGAAGCCCAGGATGACCACTGGACCGCCGCCCACGCTGTCGTGCTCGACATTTCCGGCGTCATCTCACCCATCCCCGGACCGGGTGACGGGGGCGAGCCGACCAACGAACCCACGCGCACAACCAAGCTGATGACAGCCAGTGAAGACAAGAGCCTCGACGTCGTCGTCTGGCCCCCGCCCAGATGACCAACGAGCCGGTTGCTCCCACTGCAGGTGCCCAGGCGGAGGGGGTGCCCGCTTAGGGCACTCGTAGATGCGGGCTTCCCAACGATGGGTCGCGCCACCATCTTGTTCTGCCCATCGGCGAGCAATTTGGGCTCGATGGAGGATCGCTATGCCTTCCTTCTTGTCCCGGTAGCGACGCTTCCCGGTGACCCGGCACCGGCCGGCCTGGGACATCACGGGACCACCTGTACAAGAAGGGCGTGTCCCGGCGCCAGTAGACGTGCGGCCTTCCCAATCTGGTCGGGCCGGGCCGCGAGGTCCTCAAGGAGCTTGTTCACTGCGTCGCGGTAGGCCGTATCCGCCCTCATGCGCAGGCAGTGCTGATTCAAGCGCCGGCTGGCCACTCCAGCCACCCGCCGCGGCCCGTCCAGTAGTCCTCTTGTCTGATTGTTGCTCATCGCTCATGTCCGATCTGCTCGCAGTTGTACAAGGCGACCTTGTTGCAGCCTTGTTCATAGCAGAAGCGTGCCACAGTCGAGGCTTGAGCGCAAGGCTGCAACGAGGTGATGTTGGAGGCTGTTGCTGCGTGCCTTAGTATGGCCGCATGGATGTTGAGGATGAGTACTGGCTGGTTGGTGGTGGAGAGCCAGGCGCCAGCCGTTTCGGCCAGATGGCCCAGCGCCTTCGCCAGGAGATAAACATGTCCGTGGACCAGGTGGCAAAAGAAGCTGGCCTGTCAGCGGGCACCATCCGAGCCGTGGAACAAGGTCGACGGGCGCCCAGTGAAAAATCTGGCGTGCGGATCCTCAAGGTACTCATGCCCGACACCCCCTTAACGAGACAGGTTGAAGGGGGTCCAGAGCGCGACCAGTCGTTGACTGACTATTCCTTCACTCACCCCCATACCGGCGGGCGAGTGCTGCTGAAATTCAAGGCCAAGACCGCGGGTGACAACCAGCGTTGGTCAAGCGCCAGATCGCCCGTAGGTTCGTCTGGGCTCGAAGCGCGACTGCTGGAACTGACGAGTGATCCCCATTGGCAGGAGAAATTCCGTTCGTCGATGGCGCCTGGTCTGGGCCGCCTTAGCGCTGCACTGACTACGGTCAAGGAGAGTGCGGAACGTCCAGCCAGTGACGCCACTTACGGATCTTTAACGCGTCGGTTCGCCGGCACATCCGAGTATCGCGCTCGACTCATCGGCCACCTTCTGGACCTCTGGCAGCACGTAGACAGCGACGATGGCGACCCGAAGACACGAGCAGTCGCGCGCCGGATCGAGCACTTGCTCGATTCCCACCACACGTTCCTTACGGAAGGCTTCTGGGTGGAGGCAGAGGGGTCTGCAACTGATGGTTGATCTACCGCGAGGATGCCTACGGGCGATCGGGGAGGCGCCAGGAAGGGCACTGGGATCCGGCGCGGGACGGAGGGCGGCATCCGACGGAGGTAGGTGAAGCTCGGCGAGGTACTGTCCGACATCTGTCATGATCAGCCGCAGCAAGCGAGGTCTCAATTTGCTGCCGCGTCCGCCTCGCTAACGACCACGGATGGAGTTCGTCGATGGATGACCTGACTGCCTGGTCGAGCCTGGGGCTCCTCGTCGTCACTGGAATCTACGCTGTTCTAACCTGGAAGCTTGCCAAGAGCGCCAAGGCTAGTGCCGAGTCCGCCCAGCAGTCGGCGGACGCAGCAATGCGAACGGCAGCAACGTCAGAAGCCAGTATTGTCCGGGACTTCGTCGCCAGGGTGGTGCGCCTGTCGAACGGGCAGGGGATGGTTCACGTGACACCCGTGGGCTTTAACGCCATCGTGCACAAGGTCGACCTCAAGTTGCTCCTGCTCCCGGATTCTGACGGCAAGATCACCGAGTCAACAAGTACAACGATCTACTCTGAAGGGCCCCTACACGTGCACGCCGGAGACGACGCGTTCGCCAAACTGAAGGACTCGTTGCCGGAAGGCGGGCTTGTCATCGGCCAAGCTCTCATCACCTACAGCTTGAGCTTAAAAGGCGAAACCTACGAGCGTCTCGTCTCGATCGCACGAGGCGAACCTCAGGCTCTGTAGCACATGCTCGACGATCGTTCCCGTCCACATGGAAACGGAATCGACACCAACCAAGTTCTCGGAGCAGCTTTGAGACCGCGCGCTCTACCGCCAGTTCGAGGACTCGCTCGATGACCAGCAACAGTTGGAACTCGCCTACGCGCTGCACAAGCGCGCATGAGGCCTGTCCACTGACCGACTTCATCAGCGGAGGCGTCGCGCTCGCGGGGACCTAGTGGAGTCCAGCCGGCAGCGCGGCGGGTTGGATCCGAGCCCGCCGCGCTGCGCACCGCGCCAACCGATACGACTCAAGGCAACGACCATGCTGGAAGTCGTGCGGTCAACGCTGCATCGGGGCACAGGGGTGTGTTGGGGATCCGGCGTCAGATGTAGCCCGGCAGGTCGTCGTAGAAGCTGTAGTGGTCGTAGTCGAAGTGATCGCTCAGCGATACCTCGCGTGGGGTGATCTCGAACGAGTGGAACTGCCCATCGCCGTGGGCGTAGCCATCGCCCAGAGCATTTAGCATGTCCGCAGCGTCGGGCGCGGCTTCTCCGTGAGGCGGGAAGCAGTCCAGGAACCACACGTACCCACCCCCCTTGGTGTCGTTGTGCCAGATGGCTCGAAGTCGGATACGCACGTCGAAGATTGCCGCAACCGCGGCGATGGTGTCGAGATGCTCATCGAGCGACTCCAGCTCGTACGCTCGGACGCCTCCGGCCGTGCGTGCACTCAGATGAAAATAGAAGCCGCGGTGCGCCGCCCGCCACTGGTTCGGACTGTCCGTGGCGAAGATCTTCCACCCGGCTGCTTCGCTGCTGACCGGCATGAACTGCTGAGCCACCGCCCACCCGCGAGGGGTCGTCAGAAGTCTCTCCAAAGTCACTCCGTCCCACACGTGGGCTGCGACACGACCCAGACGACGGGCCTCGATCTCGGTCAGGCGAGTAACAAGCGCAGCCGAGGGATGTGTGGTGCAAACCAACAGGAAGGCCTGGCAGTTGTGCTGCTCAAGGACCTCTAACATTCCGTCCGCCGCATCCGCCCCAACAGCCCGGCCTGCCTCGACGTTGTCCTTGCATGACACGAGCCAGCGCCGTTGCTTGCGTCCCAATATGGCATCGCCCTGTTCAACAAACGTCAGGTCCCGGCCCCCGTCTGGTCCCTGGCCGCTCCACTGCGGGTTGTACCCGACCTGGATGAGGACCTCCCGCACTAGTTGCTCCAAGCCGCGTCCGGCAGCGCCAAGTTCACTGAAGTCGAGCATCCGCCCAGTATGAGGCCAGCCCCTCCGTGCAGGACCAAGCCCGTGGCCGATCGGCACGGAAAGTTCGTCCCATGACAGTTGACCAATTCGGCCCCTACCGAGGTCGTGCACTCGACTCGCCCGGCGTGACAGGCACTACACGGCCACGGACGGCAGACCTGTGGCGATGCCCCGCCAGGATCTTGCACGCCGCGGCCGGATCGAGTCGAACCGGTGCAAAGTACCGCGCAAGCCGTTGTGCAATCTTCGCTGCGTCTCGACAACTTCGCACAAACGGCCACACCACCCGACCGGTACCGCTCCTTCCAGTTGAACCGGTCCCGCTCAACCCGCAGATCTTGTCTTCCTGTGCCTCGGCCGCGCTCTAGCCTTGGTCCCGTGCTCCCTCTCGTAGACCTTGAGCTTCGCTGGCCTCCACATCTGTTCATCTCTGAGGCGAAGATGCTGACCGCTGCGCCAGACACGTACAACTGGCAAGAGCGGGCTGAGAATCTGCTCGAGGAAGCATTTACCAGCACTGCTGCTCGTGACTACTTGGTTCGAGCCACGACAGATCGCACCCCGTGGGGTTCCCCTCCCCAGGTGCCAGCCAACACACCGGTGGAGTTCCTCAGGTGGCTCGCCAGTTCGGCAAGTACGTTCCCGAACCAGACTCAGCCGCGGCCCTACTGGAGCCAACGCCACGCGCCCCGGGCACCCGGTCAAGACAGATCCCACCTAGCCGAATGGTTCGCACGAACGGTCAGCGATCTGACCAGCCGAGGCTACTTCGAGTACGCCTTTCCCTCAGGCTGCGAAGACGAAGACAACACCGAGACTGGAGCAGACCCTTCGTTGATCTTGCTCGACCGCATCGGCGTCGCCGATCTCTGGCCCCTCCACTCCAGCCGCGAGATCTGGGACCCAGAGAACAATGATGTGGGCATCTTCTACGACCTGGTCGAAGCCCTCCACGACCTCGTGGCACGGCCCCGGCTCCGCTCTTACCACTCGTTCTGGCGCCACTGGCACTACGCAGAGTTCTCTTCAGCTGCCGGGCGGACCTTGTACCGGTGGCGCATCAACAGGCTGTTAGCCCTTGCTGGCACCGATCTACGGCTCGCTGACGCCGGTGAGGACATCGGCCGACTGACCCACACGACCGACGACAACCGCTCCATCCTGGTTGACCGGGTACTGGAGGCCGATACAGACCGCGACAGTCGCAGGCATGCAGTGGCCCTATTCCGATCACGCACTGCTGATCGTGAAGCCAAGCGGAGCGCCATCGTTGCTCTCGCACGGCTGCTTGAGGACCGTCGCCAAGAGCTGAAGAGCAACCTGCTGACAAAGGATGAAGGGGCACTCTTTCAGATCGCCAATCAGTTCGACCTGCGCCACAACAAGGCCGACCAGCAACGTGATTACGACGAGGCATACCTCGACTGGATCTTCTGGTGGTACCTCTCGACCCTGGATCTCACCGATCAACTTAGGAAGGGACATGCGTGACCCCTCACTCCTGTCGGCTAGCCGCGCGCAGCGGCACTACTCTGCACAACGCTCTGCTGCAGGCCCTGATTGTGCAGGGTTCACCGACCCGGACGCACCGTCTTCGCTGCATCTCGGCATCTGCGACGATGCCCTCGTGACGATGACCAAGCCGCAGAAACTCAAGAACACCGCAGAAGGGCTGCTGGCTGGTCTGGCCGCCATAGGCTTCCAAGGGCCGTGGCCGTGGGCCCACCACCAGTGGGAAGGCGCGTTCTACAGAGCTTGGCGGAACTGGGCGCCAGCGGCGAACACTGAAATGTTTCGCACCTTCCAGGTCGGGGGGTCTGCCAACGGGCGCACTTCCCAAGCGAGGGACATCCTCTTCTCCGTCAAGAGCACGTCACCGTTCTCCGACTACAAGGACGCTCTGAACCCCCAACCGCTGGGACTGACCCCCGAGGAGTACCTGGAGATCCACGTCCACGGGGCCAGCCCCGAGCAATGGAAGGAGCTCGCTAGGGCCTTCCTGGCCGAGATGAGCAACCCCAGCTGACGCAGCGACGACGAACTTGACACAACCCCGCGGGATCGTCTCGATCATGCAACGTATCTCGCGCGGGGTCCTGCAACCTTCCGTGCATCTCGACACGAGATGCAGCGAAGATGTCACGAACGCGGTTCGTATGTGTCATAAACCGCACGTTATGGGTTCCTGCGACTTCACGTACACAGGCCGCCGTCGAGCGCCAGCACATGCACACTCACGAGCCTGGTCTTAGCTTAGGGCGCGTCTCCGAGCAGTAGCCCGTCGATAACGAGCCTGGCTCCCGGTTCCATGCGTGAGCCCTGCTCAGCGAGCTGAGCGACGAAGGCATGCAACTCGGCGATCCGGAAGTCGTCGGCTCCCAGGCAACGAGGAGCTCGAGCAAGTCGATCGACGAGATCCTCCCATTGCTGATCCGCGGAAACAGAATCAGACTCGACCGCAGGCTTGACGAGCTCTAGGTGTACTGCCAGCAGGCGGCGAGCAGTTACGGTGCTGCCTCCTGAGGCATCGAACAGAAGGCCGCTGGCCTGAGCCGACGAAACGCCCATCGCGCCCACACCAGGATGCGTCCACGATGAGGATGAGCTCGTCATCGCTGATGGTTGGTAGGCCGGCCCGACCGTGTCCAGTGCCACCTCGTTTCGCACTTCGGCCAACGCCTTGGCCATCGTCATGGCAGAGTTCGCCAGTTTCGAGTGTCGACTCGAGTGCGCCAGTTGATGACTTCGCTGAGTACGCAGGATCTCGTGCGCACCTTGTAGGACCTGCGGGAAGTCGGCCCTCAGATCAGGCTCGCCACCCAGTTCTTTCACGCACCGAGCGATTGACTCGAGGAGGTCTTTCAGGCTCACTACGACCTGGGGCAGGTCTGCGCGATGGAACGCAGACTCAACCCTCGCAGTCTCGGCGGCGATCGCAGCCCATTGCTCGTCCGGCAGAGGGTCTGGCCTCTCGAGGGCTCACCGATCGTAGACGACTGCTGCGCCATTGGACGTCATGAATCCGCCGCCTCCGGCCGGTCGAGGAGGTGGTTTGTGTGGTCGATAGCCTTCGCCAAGAATTCCTAGCGTCCAGCGCGTCACGGTTGCCGAGCTTCTCGAGCATGGCTAGCGTTCGGATCGGGTCGTTCGGCGTCGATCGCCTCAGAGTCTGACGACGGCGTCCTCCCGTCCGGTCGGGACGGGCCCCGGCGCTGTGAGGTGACCACAAATGTCCGCCCCTTCAGATAAGCGTGACCAGCAGTACGCGCCAGAGATCTCCGCCCGCTATCTGCCAGGGGTTTCTTACGCCCCACTGCCGGAACCGCGCCCGCTCAAGGACGTGCTCGGGCCCAGCGTGCTACTGCTGGCCGGGGCCATCGGGTCCGGCGAGTTCGTGCTCTGGCCCTACATCTCGACGCAGACCGGTCTGGTGCTGGTCTGGCTCGCTGTGGTCGGCATCCTGACGCAGTACTACCTCAATATGGAAATCACCCGCTACACGCTAGCGACCGGCGAGACTGCGGTCACCGGGTTCACCCGGCTCTGGAAGCACTGGAGCTGGTTGTTCATCCTGATGGCCGTCATCCCGTGGATGTGGCCGGGCTGGGCGACTGGGAGTGCGACAGCATTCACCTACGTCTTCGGACTGTCCGAGGGCACCGTGGTGCCCATCACCATCGGGGTGCTGGTGGTCATCGGTCTGGTGCTCACGGTGTCGCCGGTCGTCTACCGCACGGTGGAGAAGATCCAGTTCCTCCTGGTGGCACTCATTGTCATCTTCATGATCTACATCCTGGTGGGCCTGCTGCGCGGCGACGCGTGGTCCGGACTTGCAGGTGGACTGACAACCGACATTCCGCAGATCCCGGATGCCATCGGCACGGTCGGCATCGCCGCTATCCTCGGCGCGATTGCGTTTGCTGGAGCGGGCGGAGTCATGAATCTCGCGCAGTCCAACTGGGTGCGGGACAAGGGTCTGGGTATGGGTGAACGCCTCCCCAAGATCGTCTCCCCGATCACGGGCGAGGAGGAGACCGAGGCCGCGATCGGCTACTTCTTCCCCCAGGACGAGGAGAACCTGCGTCGTTGGCGCGGTTGGTGGAAGGTCGCGCACCGCGAGCAGTTCACTACGTTCTTCGTGCTCGGCCTGGCTGCGATCCTGCTGTTCATGATGCTGGCATACACCACCGTGGGGCGTGGCACCTCGGCCGAGGGGTTTGAGTTCATTCGCCTCGAGGGCGAGATGCTCAAGAGCGAGCACGCCAACTGGGTCGGAAACGCCTTCTGGTTCACCGGCATGATCGTGCTGCTCTCGACCAATCTGACAGTCCTGGACATGGTGGCCAGGATCACGGCTGACATCGTGAAGACCAACTGGATGCGGGCGAGCAAGACGTGGACCGAGAGCCGCATCTACGTGGCCATGGTCTGGGCGATGATTGTCTTTGGGTCGAGCATCCTGCTGGCCGGGTTCGACCAGCCACTGGTCCTGATCATCACCTCGGCGGCGCTCAATGGCATCGTCATGTTCATCTACTCGGTGCTGCTTATCAGGCTCAACCGAGGCATGCTCCCCCGGGCGATCGGGCTCAAGGGCTTCCGCCTCGGTGCCGTGTCCTGGGCCGTGCTCTTCTACGGTGGGTTCTCGATCTTCCTTGTCTGGGACACGATCCTCGCGCCGCTGTTCTGAGTTGTGCGCCCCGCCACGCACCAGGCCACCCTCGGTTGGGCGTGCGCGCTCGCACATATCCCGATCGATGTGGAAGACGTGCTACTTTTTGGCCTGCTCGCTGATGCGTCGGTCGAGGTATGCCCGGTGGTCGGTGGTGAGCGCGAGCAGGTCGGCCTCGTCGGGGTTGAGGTCGGCCCACGGCGTGCCGAGCGCGGAGCCGGGTCAGGGAGTATGCCGTGGCGCGGCCAGCGATCAGAGCTGGGCAGCCCACTCGCCGTAGAACAGGGCCAGGCCGAGAGCGACACCGATTCCGGCGATGATCCAGAAACGCGCCACGATCGTGACCTCTGCCCAGCCGAGCAGCTCGAAGTGATGGTGCAGGGGCGCCATCCGGAACACCCGCTTGCCGGTCAGCTTGAAGCTGGCGACCTGGATGATCACGGACATCGTGATGATGACGAACAGGGCCCCCAGGATCGGCAGCATCAGCTGGGTGCGCGTGAGGATCGCCATGCCGGCCAGGGCCGCTCCGAGCGACAGTGAGCCGGTGTCACCCATGATGATCTGCGCCGGCGAGGCGTTCCACCACAGGAAGCCGAAGCAGGCACCGGCCACGGCGCAGGCCACGATCGCTAGGTCCAGGCTGTCCCGCACGTCGTAGCAGTTGGGACCGGGGACCGCCTGGCAGCTCTGGTTGTACTGCCACAGGCCGATGAGCGTGTAGGCGCCAAACACCATGACCGAGGCGCCGGTGGCCAGACCGTCAAGACCATCGGTGATGTTGACGCCGTTCGAGGCTCCGGTGATGAGGAGGTTCGCCCAGATGAGGAACAGGATGACGCCCACCACGGGGACGCCGAAGGCGAGGTCGAAGCTGGTGTCCCGCACGAACGAGATCGCGGTCGAGGCGGGTGCCCGTCCGTGCTCGTCCTTGACGAGAAGGGCGAGCAGGGCGAACACGGCGGTGATGAGAGCCTGACCGATGAGCTTCTGCGTCGAGGTGAGACCCAGGCTGCGTTCCTTGGAGATCTTGGTGAAGTCGTCCAGAAACCCCACCACGCCCAGGGAGACCAGCAGGAAGAGCACCAGGAAGGCACTGAGGGTGAACGGGTTCGCCCGGACGTCCATGAGGCCGCCGGCCGCCAGGCCCATCAGCACCAGGTGCGAGCCGAGATAGCCGGCGAGGGTGGCCAGGATGATCACGGCGCCGCCCATGGTCGGCTTTCCCCGCTTGTAGTGGTGATGGGTGAGGTCGTCCCGGATGAACTGGCCGTACTCCCGACGCACCAGGAACCTGATGAGCACCGGTGTCCCGAACAGCGCCACGACCATTGAGATCCCGCCAGCCAGCAGGACGTTGACCATCAGCCCCTCTTCTCCACGTCTCTCCCGAAGGTTGCCCGGTGGGCCGCCGACCTACGGTAAGCGATCGACTCGCGGAACGAGTGCATCCGGCCCGGCGCACCGCGCAGGGGCGCGACCAGGTCAGGACGCGAGGCGAACGGCCACCTCCACGGCCTCCTCGTCGGTGAGCCCCTGGCCGCGGACCAGTGAGTGCCAGGTGCCGAACGCCAGGGCCAGCCCGATGCCGGCTCGCAGCATGGCCCTCCGACGACCGGTGGCCCCCCACGGCGCGGCGAGGAGGTCGGCGGCACGGCTCCAGTGGGCGTGGTAGTCGGCCAGCACGCCGTGGTCGTCGGGGCCGGCCAGCACCTTCGTCATCATCGCCTCGGTGCTGCGGTGGAAGGCGTAGGTCTCCGCAAGGGCAGTGCGCAGTCGCGCCTCGGGGTCGGCGATCGCGGCCCACCCCTCGGTGTCGGGCGCGGGATGACACCCGAGGTAGTGCCCACTGCAGGCGCGGGCCAGGGCTGCCTCGTCCGGAAAGTGTCGGTACACGGTGACCCGACCCACCCGGGCCCGCTGGGCGATGTCGCTGACTGTGGTCGCCTGCGGGCCGACTTCCTGGTGCAGCTCGATGGCGGCGTCGATGATGCGCTGGCGGTTCTCGCCCTGGCGCTCGGCGCGGCGCTTCAACTCGTACGTGCGCGCCATAGCCAGATGATACGCAGTGTTTCACGATCTTGACGCACCCGCCGGGTCGTCCCTATGCTTCCCTGTTCATGAAACAGCATGTTTCATGAATGACTAGGAGCACCGACTCAACCCGACCGAAGGAGCACGTGATGACCATCGTTCTGGTCCACGCCGCGTGGCACAGCCCGTGGCACTGGCACCGGGTGCGCGCCGAGCTGAGCACGCCCACGGTCACCGTCGACCTGCCCAGCTGTGACGGGCGGCGGGGTGACATGCACGACGACGCCTCGGAGATCAGGCGCGTCCTCGACGAGCACGACGAAGTGACCGTCGTCGCTCACTCCTACAGTGGCGTGCCGGTGACGGAGGCCGCCGCCGGGCACCCGTCCGTGCGGCACCTGGTGTACCTGGCTGCCTACAACGCCGACCTCGACGAGACCGTCGCGGGATTCCTGCCTCCGGATCCGGCCGAGCCCAACGTCCGGCCGGACACCGACCTGGAGCCGACGCCAGACGGCCTGCTCAGGTTCCGCCCGGACCGGGCCGTCGACGTGCTCTTCCACGACTGCCCGGACCCACGGGCAGCGGTGCGGCACATGCGTGAGACCAACCCGGTCGTCATCGGCCAGGCGCCCCGTGCCATTGCCTGGCAGCAGACCCCATCGACGTATGCCGTGTGCACCGCCGACCGTGCGACCGCGGTCTCGGTGCAGCGCCGGCTGGCCACCCGTGCAGATCACGTCGTCGAGATCGACTCCGGTCACTCGCCGTTCCTGGCCCGGCCCCGACAGGTCGCCGACATCATCCTCGCCGCCCACTCGTCGACGACCGCGGCGTGAGCTCAGCGGGAGAGACTACGGATCCGCTCTCTCCCGGCTGCGGCGTCCACTCTCCGGGCTACGGCGTCCCGTGGAAGGCCGCGATGCCCATCTGCCTCTTGCCGGCCACCCGGGTGAAGTCGCCGCCCACCAGGACCCCGTCGGCCGTCAGCTCGATCGACCAGGGGCCCATGTCGCCGGCCAGGCTGGGGTCCCAGTCGGTCAGCGCGCCGTCCACCGTGATGGAGGCGAGCAGGTTCCGCTTGACCTTGAACGTGCTGATGTTGCGGAAGTGCCCGCCGAAGTACACCTCGGTCGCGGAGGCCGCGATCGCCTGTGTGTCGCCACCGCTCTTGACCGCATACACCGGCTCGTTCGAGACCGCGGGGTCGTAGGCATACAGGTTGTTGTCCGTCGTGGAGAAGAAGAACCGGGAGCCGTCGGGGGTGAGGGCCACGGCCAGGCCGACGCCTCCCTTGCTCGGGTTGAAGGCCGTCGCGGCGCCGGTGTCGGCGAGAACCTCCCCGGCTCCGTTGCGGTCGGCCGCACCGATCCGGGAGAAGCCGCCGGCGGCGTAGACCCTGGTGCCGTCGGGCGACACGGCGATGTCCTTGACGGTCCACGAGGGCCACGGGTTGAAGCGCAGGTAGACAGCGGCCGTGGTGACGTCGAGAGCGGCCAGCCGGCGCCTCGTCGCGTCCTTGATCACCGTGAAGGTGCCGGCGGCGTAGACCTTGGAGCCGGAGACCTCGATGGCGTGGACGATCCCGTTGGTGTCGGCCGTCCAGTCGGCGATGACGCTGCCACCCGTGTCGAGCGCGGCGAGCCCACCGCGCAGGAACCCGCCGATCTCGCTGAACTCGCCACCCACGAAGATGCGGGTGCCGTCGACGCTGCCGTCCAGGGCCCGCACGAAGCCGTTGGCTCCGGGGTTGAACGTCGGGTCGAGGCTCCCGTCCGGGCGGAGCGCCGCGATGTGCTGCCGGGGCTGGCCGTCGACGGTGGTGAAGGCCCCGCCGATGACGGTCAGGGTGCCGACCTGGGCGACGGCATAGACGTCACCGTTGGTCTGGGCGGTCCTGGTGTGGGTCTGCGACACCGACGCCGAGGCCGGTGCGACCCCGCTGACGATCAGACCGACGGCCATGAGGATGGCGGCAAGCGCGCGGAGGCCGAGCGACCGCGACGGGGGAGTGGTTGCTGGGGACTGCAGCGCGGTCATGGTCCGCCCTTTCGGAGGGGACGCGAGATCTGCAGACCTGGGCGGAATGCAAAAACTCGGTCAATGCCGTCTATGAAAACAGTAAAGTTGGGTGTGTGTCAACGCTTTCCGGACCCTGCTTCGCGCGCGATCAGCTGGCGTCTCGCGACAGGTCCAGTCGCTCGGGGAGGCTGTCGAACCCGGCGGACCGGTAGGCAGCAACGGCCGCCTGGTTGGCGCTGGGCGTGGCCACGAGCACGGCGGAGGAACCGAGCTCCCGGAGGGCCGCGGCGCCCGCGAGGGTGACAGCCCTGCCGTAGCCGTGGCCACGGTGCTCGGGGTGGGTGCCGAGCGGCTCGATCAGGCCGGGCCGGCCGGGGCCGGCCGACCACACGATCACCGCTGCCACGGCGTTGTCGTCCTCGTCGTGGGCCAGCAGGCACCGGGCGTCGGCGAACGGCTGGCCGGCGGACATCGCGTGCCACCGCGCGAGGACGACCTCCTCGGTCAGCGAGCCGCCGAACGCCAGTCTGTGCACGGCGGCCCACGCCGGTGCCCGCTCCGGACCGACCTCCTCGATCCGGAGTGCCGGGTCCTCGACCGGCTCCTCGAGGCCGCGACGCAAGGGCGTCCACGGCTCATCGGTGCTCCAGCCCGCGTCGACGAGCGCGCGGTGGAGGAGAGCACCGGGTGGGACCTCGAGGGCGACCTTTCCCGGTGGCAGAACCCCGTGCTCGGTGCTGCTCAGATCGGCCACGAGCTGCGCCGCCAGCTCGTCGTCCTGGTGCGCCTCCGGCGCGATGGCCACCCGCAGCAGGTCGGCACCGTCCAGCAGACCGACCGCAAGGGTCTGCCCACCACGGCGCCAGGTCCGCACGGCCGCGGCAGTGGCCCCAGCGCCATACCGCCAGAACCAGCCCAGGTCCCCCGGGTGGAGCTGGAAGGGAGTGCCGTCGTCCTGCCACTCCCGCAGGACCGCCACGACGCCGGCCAGGTCCTCGACGTCCGGTGAGCCCAGGTGAGTCGCCATCCCACGATCAGACACGATCGGGCGCCGGCGATCCACCAGATATCCGTCGGGGCGGCGGAGGCTCGGTCGCCCGGGTCACACGTCGGCTGGTGCCGAGAGCTTCTCCACCAGCAGGTCCAGCCCCTGACGTGCGGACCGCTCGGCCGCCAGGACCCGGTCGTGCATGACCCTGGCCGCCTCCACCGTCTCGGTGGCGCGCTGCTCCGCGGCCCGGCAGGCCGCGACGCCGTCCTCCCGCTCCCGCCGGGCGGCCGCCTGGTCGTCGTGGAAACCCTGCACCTCGCCCGCGGCCAGCTCCACGGCCCGGTCCAGCAGGAACCGGTAGGAGGTGCGGACCTTCTTGGGGTTCGTCCGGCGCTCCAGGCCGTCGACCTCCTCGTGCAGTCCCTGGCGCATGAACACGAGGGGGTCGGACGTGTACCGCTCGTCCGCGACGGCCTGCTCCGCGCGAGCCAGCCGCTCACGGGCCTCCTCGAGTCCCCGTTCCGACTCCCGCACGGCGGCTGCGGCCGCCTCACGGTGCGCCGCGAAGCGGGTCTCGAGGGCGTAGACCAGCTGCTCCTGCTCGCCGGGAGCCAGGCCCTCGCCCTGCTGGCGGTCCGGTCCGCCTCCGCCTGCCTGCTGGCCCCGCTCAGTCATCTCTGCACACCTCACACGTCACACTCGTTGGACCCACACTCTCTCACCCGCGGGAGACTGTGGGCATGCGCTTCTCCCAGGTTGACGTCTTCGCTCACGACCCCTACCGCGGCAACCCTCTCGCCGTCGTCCACGACGCCGACGGGTTGACCGATGAGGAGATGGCCCGGTTCGCGAACTGGACCAACCTCTCCGAGACCACCTTCCTGCTGCCGCCGACGGACGCGGCCGCCGACTACCGCGTCCGCATCTTCACGGTGAGCGAGGAGCTGCCGTTCGCCGGGCACCCGACGCTCGGCAGCGCCCGGGCGTGGCTGAGTGCGGGCGGGGTCCCGGCCACGGACGGCGAGGTCGTCCAGGAGTGCGGGGCCGGGTTGGTGCCGATCCGGTATGCCGAGGAGCGGCTGGCCTTCGCGGCGCCGGACTTCCTCCGGTCGGGGGAGGTCGCGGACGAGGACCTGGACCGGATCGTGGCCGCGCTGCGGATCCGGCCGGACCAGGTCAGGCACTCCCAGTGGATCGACAACGGCCCCGGCTGGGTCGGCGTGGTCCTCGACTCGGCCGACGAGGTGCTCGCCCTGGAGCCGGACTTCGCCTCCTTCGGTGACCTCGATGTGGGCGTCATCGGTCGGCACGCTGCCGGCGGGCCGGCGGACTACGAGGTCCGGGCGTTCGTCCCCGGGCTGGGGGTGACCGAGGATCCCGTCACCGGCAGCCTCAACGCCGGGTTCGCCGTCTGGCTCATCGGCGCCGGACTGGCGCCGGAGGCGTTCACCGTCCGCCAGGGCACCGCCCTCGGCCGGGCCGGTCATGTCGACCTGCGGGCCGAGGACGACCGGGTGTGGGTGGGCGGCCGGGCGAACGTGCTGATCAGCGGGGAGGTCACCTTCTGAGGGACGCAGGACCCCCGGGCCCATCCGCCTCGTCGATCGGCTGCTCACACGTCGCTGACCCGAAGAGCCCGGATCCGCCGCTCAGGCGTGGGCTCCGTGCTCGCGCTGCGCGTGCCCGGGCGGCTCGAGCTGGAAGGTGGAGTGCTCCACGCTGACGTCGAAGTGTGCCGCGACGCAGTCCTGCAGCTGGCCCAGCACCTCGGCGGCGTGACCGTCCTGGAAGCACGCGTCGTCGAGGACCACGTGCGCGGACAGGACGGGCAGGCCGGTCGCGATGGTGGAGGCGTGCAGGTCGTGCACGTCCCGCACGTGGGGGACGCCGAGGACGTGGTTGCGGACGGCCTCGAGGTCCAGCCCCCTCGGGGTCGACTCCAGCAGGATGCTGCCCGCCTCGCGCAGCACCGTGAGCGCACGGGGCACGATGAGGGTGGCGATGAGCATGCCGGCGAGGGCATCGACCCGGGTCCAGCCGGTCGTCGCGATGACGACGGCGCTGATGATGACTGCCACGGAGCCCAGGGCGTCGTTGACGACCTCCAGGAAGGCGGCGCGCATGTTGAGGTTGGCACCCCGGCCGGAGCTGAGGACCAGCAGGGCCACCAGGTTGCCGACGAGGCCGATGATGCCGAAGGCCAGCAGACCGCCGGAGCCCACCGCGGGCGGGTCGGCGAGGCGTCGGACACCCTCGATGAAGGCGTAGGCACCCACCGCCAGCAGGACGGCGGACTGGGCACCGGCCGCGAGCACCTCCGCGCGACGGAAACCCCAGGTGCGCTCCGGGCTGGGTGCGCGCAGCACCAGCGAGGCGGCGACCAGGGCCATGAGCAGCCCCGCGGCATCGGTCAGCAGGTGCGCCGCGTCCACGAGCAGGGCCAGGCTGCCGGTCCACAGCGCGCCGATGACCTCGGCCACCAGGATCGTCCCCGTGATCGCGAAGGCGATCGCCAGCCGGCCACGGTGGGTGGTCAGCGTGGCGTGGTCATGGCTCGACCCCGGCCGACCACGGTGGGTGGCCTGGCTGGACTCCGGGTGGTCGCGAGCCGCGCCCGGGCGCTCGGGATGCCTCCTCACGGCAACACCCGCAGCGGCTCCGGTGCGGCCCGGCGGGAGTCGGCCCTGGGCAGGCCTCTCGTCCGACCGGCGCGGACGCCGTTGGCGATGACGAACACCTCGGCGACCTCGTGGATGAGCACGACCGCCGCCAGGCCGAGGGTGCCGAGCAGGGCGAGCGGGATCAGGACCGCGATCAGCACCAGGGAGGCCACGACGTTCTGCAGCATGATGCGGCGCGTCCGGCGGGCGTGGTCGAGGGCCAGCGGCAGGAGGCGGAGGTCGTCGCCCAGCAGCGCGACGTCGGCGGTCTCGATGGCGACGTCTGTGCCCATCGCCCCCATGGCAACGCCCAGATCGGCGGTGGCCAGCGCCGGCGCGTCGTTGACCCCGTCCCCGACCATCACGGTCGTGCCGCCCGCACGCAGGCGCGCCACGACCGTCGACTTGTCCTCGGGACGCAACTCCGCGTGGACCTCGTCGATGCCGGCCTCGGCGGCCAGGGCCAAGGCCGTCGCCGCGTTGTCACCGGTGAGCATCGCCACCGTGCAACCCTGCTCCCGGAGACCGGCGATCACCGCAGCCGCCTCGGGGCGCAGCTCGTCGCGGACCGCGATGGCACCGACCGGCTGCCCCGCGACCTCCACGATCACCGTCGTCGCACCGGCCTGCTGCAGGCGGATCACGTCCTCGGCCAGCGGTCCGGGGTCCACCCAGCCCGGCCGGCCCAGACGGACCCGCACGCCCCCGACGGTGCCGGTCAGCCCCGACCCGACCACGGCCTCGACGTCCTCGGCTGCCGGCACCCGGTCAGCGGCCGCCAGGACCGCCGCGGCCAGGGGATGCTCGCTGCGGGCCTCCAGCGCGGCGGCCCAGGACAGTGTCCCCGCCCGCGTCTCACCGGCAGTCGTGACGACCTTCACAACGGTCGGCCGGTTGCGGGTGAGCGTGCCGGTCTTGTCCAGGGCGATGGTGCGCACCCTGCCGAGGGTCTCCAGGGCCGCGCCGCCCTTGACCAGGATCCCGCGCCGGCTCGCGGCCCCGATGGAGGCGACCGTGGTGACCGGCACCGAGATCGCCAGGGCGCAGGGGGAGGCGGCCACGACCATCACCAGGGCGCGGTGCACCCACAGTGTCGGGTCACCGGCAAGGGATCCGATGAGGGCGGTGACCGCAGCAGCGACGAGGATGCCGGGCACGAGGGGTCCGGCGACCCGGTCGGCCAGGCGCTGGGTCGCCCCCCGACGGGACTGCTCGGCCTCGACGATGTGCACGATGCGTGCCAGGGAGTTGTCCTCGGCGGTCGCGGTCACGTCGACCTCGAGCGCGCCGGTGCCGTTGATGGCGCCGGCGAACACCTCACTCCCGGGCCCCACCTCGACGGGCACGGACTCGCCGGTGATGGCCGAGGTGTCCACCGCGCTGCGGCCCGACCGCACGACGCCGTCGGTGGCCAACCGCTCACCGGGCCGGACCACCAGGACGTCGCCGACCCGCAGCTCCTCGGGACGGACCACGACGTCCCGGTCGCCGCGATGCAGCGTGGCCTCCTGAGGCACCAGCTCCAGCAGCGCGCGCAGCCCGTGCCGCGCCCGGGCCACCGAGAACTCCTCCAGGCCCTCACTGAGGGAGAACAGGAACGCCAGCGCGGCGGCCTCCTCCACGTGGCCGAGCGCGGTGGCGCCGACCGCACCGATCGTCATCAGCAGGCCCACGCCGAGCCGGCCCCGGGTGAGACGTCGGAGCGCGCCGGGCACGAAGGTGGATCCGCCGACGAGCAGAGCGGCCCACGCCAGGGCGAGTCCGGCCGTCTCCCAGCCGAGGTGGCCGGCGAGGAACCCGAGCAGGAGCAGCGCACCCGAGGCAAGCCCCAGCTGCACCTCCCGCACCTGCCAGAGGCGACCCGCCGGCTCCTCCCCGGACCCCGGACCGCCCGGGACCTCGCACCCGCAGGCGTCGAGCGGCATACCGCCGTCTGTCGGTCTCTCGCTCATGGCAGGGCCTGCCTCCGGCCGTGCCGTCGCAGCCGCTCGGCGGTGGGGTTGCCCGAGGAGCCGACGCCGTAGTTGGGACACAGCGCCACCCGGTCGCCGGAGGCGGCCAGCAGCCGCTCGGCCGCGCCCAGCACCGCGAGCAGGTCAGCGGCGTTGGTCATGGAGAACAGTGAGGCCCGACCGACCGGCCGCGACGAGACCAGGCCGCAGTCGCGCAGGCACGCCAGGTGGGCGCTCACCGTCGACTGGGCCAGCCCGAGGTGCTCGGTCAGCTCCCGCACCCGGTGCTCCCCGAGCGTCAGGTGCTGCAGGATCGCGAGCCGCGACGGGTCGGACAGGCTGTGGAACAGGGCTGCCGCGACCTCCAGGCTACGGTCCTCGGAGGTCTCCGAGGCCTCTTCGACGGTCTCCGATGTCATCGTCATATGACGATGCTAGCAGTGCGCAACGATGCAGGTGTGGGCGTGACCGCAGGGACCCGGGGTGAGCGCGCCGCGTACGGTGACCGCTATGAGGTATGCCGTGGCGATCCCACCGTTCCCCGAGCCGTCGCTGCGCCGGGTGATCACCTCGGCACGGTGACTCATCCGTTCCCGCCGGCGACGGACGGCGCGTCCCTGCCGGTGTCCCTGATCGACCGTTCCCGCACCCGGGACGGCGAGCCAGTTGGTGCCGCACTGCACGCCACGATCGAGCGGGCCCGCCGGGCCGAGGCACTCGGCTTTCACCGGTTCTGGGTGGCCGAGCACCACGCCGTCCCGGGGATCGCGAGCGGCAGCCCGCCCGTGCTGATGGCGGCGATCGCGGCGCGCACCGCGCGGATCCGCGTGGGCTCCGGCGGGGTCATGCTGCCGAACCACCGGCCGCTCGTGGTCGCCGAGCAGGCCCGGATGCTGACCGCGCTGCACCCCGGCCGGGTCGACCTCGGGCTCGGACGCTCGCTCGGGTTCACGGCACCGGTCCGCGAGGCGCTGGGCGTCGCGAGCTACGGCCCCGACGACTTCGCCCGGGACCTCGCGGACCTCGAGGCCTTCCTGGACGACGCGGGACCGGTGACCGCGATGCCGACCGGCGTGCCGCCACCGCCGCTCTTCGTGCTGGCCACCGGCTCCGGCCTCACGACGGCGGCCGAGCGCGGGCTCCCGGTCGTGGTGGGTGGGCCGCTCCTGCAGGGTGACCTCGCGCCCCTGGATGACTACCGTGAGCGGTTCCGGCCGAGCCGCGGGTGCCCCGAGCCCTACGTCATCGTCAGCGTCGACGTGATGATCGCCGACACGGCCGGGCGGGCCCGCGAGCTGATGCTCCCCGAGGCCTGGGCCATGGTGGAGTCGCGGTCGACCGGTGCCTTCCCACCACTGAGGGCGCAGCCGGTGAGCCGGCTGACCGAGCGCCAGCAGTCGATGGTCCAGCGGCACCTCGACCAGGCGGTCCACGGGACGGCCGCCCAGGTCGCCGACCAGCTCGCCGGACTGGTCCGACGCACCGGTGCGGCCGAGCTGCTCGCGTTCGCCTCGACATACGACCGGATGGCGCTCGCCGAGTCCGACGCGGCCCTCGCCAGCCTGCCCCTCACCGGCTAGGTTCGGCACGAGGGGCGCCGCCCTGCCCGCCCCGTGCCCCGAGCCGGAGGACCGACCGATGCCGACCAGCGCCTACCGCTCCCCGTGGATGACCGAGGAGCTGGACGACCTCCGCAGCCTGTCTCGCACCTTCTTCGAGAGGGAGTCGGTGCCCCACCAGCAGCGGTGGGCGGAGCAGCAGCAGGTCGACCGCGGCTTCTGGCTCGCGGCGGGCCGGGCGGGGCTGCTGTGCCTCTCGGTCCCGGAGGAGTACGGCGGGGGTGGCGGGACGTTCGCCCACGAGGCCGTGGTCGTGGAGGAGCAGGCCCGGGCCGGCGACGACGCCTTCGGCTACAGCGTGCACAGCGCGATCGTGGCGCACTACGTGCTGGCCTACGGGACCGAGGAGCAGAGGCGGGCGTGGCTGCCCAGGCTGGCGACGGGTGAGTACGTCGGTGCGATCGCGATGAGCGAGCCCGGCGCCGGGTCGGACCTGCAGAGCCTGCGCACCTCCGCCCGCCCGGACGGCGACCACTACGTCGTCAACGGCTCCAAGACGTTCATCACCAACGGGTCGCACGCCAACTTCCTGGTGCTGGCGTGCCGCACCTCCGACGCCGAGGGCGGCAAGGGCCTGTCCCTGCTCGGCGTGGAGACCGACGGGCTCGAGGGCTTCTCGCGCGGACGTGTCCTGGACAAGCTCGGCATGCACGGGCAGGACACGCGCGAGCTCTTCTTCGACGACGTGCGGGTGCCGCGGGACAGCCTGTTGGGTGGGCAGGAGGGGCAGGGTTTCGCCCAGCTGATGCAGCAGCTGCCGCAGGAGCGGCTCATCATCGCCGTCTCGGCCGTCGCGTGGACCGAGCTGGTGGTCTGGCTGACCGTCGACTACGCCAAGGAGCGCACCGCGTTCGGGCGGACGCTGCTGAAGTTCCAGAACACGCGGTTCGTCCTCGCCGAGTGCGCGACGGAGAGCCGGGCGGTCCGCACCTTCGTCGACCACTGCATCGGGCAGCACCTGGCGGGCGAGCTCGACGCCGCGGGGGCCTCGGCGGCGAAGTACCTCTCCACCGACACCCAGTTCGAGGTCAGCGACCGCTGCCTGCAGGTCTTCGGCGGCTACGGCTACATGATGGAGTACCCCATCGCCCGCGCCTTCGCGCTGGCCCGGGTGCAGAAGATCTACGGCGGGACCAACGAGATCATGAAGGAGCTGATCGCCCGCTCCCTCTGAGCGAGCCTCCCGTCAGGCGCAGCGTGACTCGATCGTCGCGACAGCCGCCGGGATGTCCTCGAGGCTCAGCCTGGCGAAGGCCTGGTTGAGGTCCGTCCCGGCGGTCTCCAGCTCCTCGTCCCCCGAGTCGATGCCGGCCGCGACCGCCAGCATGGCCAGCGCGTTCGTCCGCCAGAACCCCGGCTCCTCCAGGGGGTTGCCGAAGCTCGGGTCCTCGCCGCTGAGGGCGCTCATCTCCGGGAGCTGCGTGACCAGGTCGCACATGGCGTCCAGGTCCACCGAGGACCCCTCGCCTGGCGCCGCAGCGTCACCGGACGCCTCCGCGTCGCCGCCGAAGGCCAGCCAGCCCGCGCCCAGGCCCACCAGGAGACCGATGAGGACCGCTGCCAACGGCAGGACCCAGCGTGCTGTCGACCCTCCCTGACCCGGCTCCGTCTCGGTCCCCACCCGCGTGGTCATCGTGCCTCCTGGCGCTCTCTTCGCGGGAGGCGCACACGCCCCCCGTGTGGCGACGACCATAGCAACACGGTGACGAGGTCACGGCGCACTGAACACCCGGGACGGAGGAACGCTGCCCCCCGGTTGTCCCCTGTCGGAGCCGTCGGCGCAGGCGTAGGTTTGGCCCATGAGCCGCACGGGCGCGACGTTCCCGGCACCAGAGGCCACCAGGCAGGTCCGCAGCGTGGTGCTGGTCGGGCCGCCGGGCACGGGCAAGAGCGCCCTGCTGGAGCAGCTGGCGAGTGGCCAGCTGGGCCATGTCCGGGACGCCGAGGAGCCCTCCACCGAGCTGGCGGTCGCCACCACGGTGCACGAACCGACCGGCACCGTCGTCACCCTCGTGGACACCCCCGGAAGGGCCGACTTCGTCGGTGAGGTGCGTGCCGGCCTCCGTGCCGCCGACGCCGTGCTGTTCGTGGTCGCGGCCGGCTCCGGCATCGACGAGGCGACCCGGATGCTGTGGCGCGAGTGCGCCGCGGTCGGCATCCCACGGGCCGTGGCGGTGACCCAGCTCGAGCTGGCCAGGGCCGACTGGGACGAGGTCGTGGGCTCCTGCCGCCGGGTGTTCGGCGAGGCGGTGCCCCTGGCGCTCCCCGTCCTGGAGGAGCGTCAGCTCACCGGGGTGCTGGACCTGCTCGAGGCCGTGGTGCACGAGGGCTCCGGCGAGATCCGTGACCTGAGCGACGAGGAGACTTCCAGGACCGAGGGGCAGCGCGGCCAGCTCATCGAGGCGATCATCGAGCAGTCGGAGGACGAGAGCCTGCTCGACCGCTACCTGTCGGGGGAGCAGCTGGACCTCGAGGTCCTCCGCACAGACCTCCGCGCCGCCATCTCGTCGGCGCGGTTCTTCCCGATCGTGCCGGTCAACCCGCCCTCCGGCATGGGGGTGCCCGCGCTGCTCGACCTCATCGTCCACGCGTTCCCTGCACCAGACCAGGCCTGGCTGCCCGCCGTGATGACCCCCGACGGCGGACCGTTCGGCGAGCTGGCCGCGGACCCCGACGGGCCGCTCGTGGCGCAGGTCATCCACACCGCCTCCGACCCCTACGTCGGGCGCGTCTGCCTGGTCCGCGTCTTCTCCGGCACGCTGCACACCGATGACCACCTGCACGTCAGCGGGCACCTCGAGTGGTCCGTCGGGCACGAGGTGGAGGGGCACCCCGGTCACGATGAGGAGGACGAGCGTCCGGGGCAGCTGAGCACTCCGCTGTCGGGGGCCACGGCTCCCCGGGACCGCGCGATCGCCGGCGAGCTGGTCCTGGTCACCAAGCTCGCCGGCGCCGAGACGTCCGACACCCTCTCCGCGACGGCGCGGCCGGCGCTGGTCGAGCCCTGGTTGCTCCCCGAGCCCCTGTTGCCTGTCGCGATCGAGGCGGCGACCACCAAGGAGGAGGACAAGCTCGCCGGCGCGCTGCAGCGCCTCACCGCCGAGGACCTCACCTTGCGGCTCGAGCGCAACAACGAGACCCACCAGCTGGTGCTGTGGACCCTCGGGCCCACGCACGTCGACGAGGTCCTGGCCCGCCTGAGCGGACGTCACCATGTCGAGGTCGTCACCGAGCCGGTGCGCACCTCGCTGCGCGAGACGTTCGTCCGCCGGGTGGTCCAGCAGGGTCGCCTGGTCAAGCAGTCGGGCGGGCACGGGCAGTATGCCGTGGTGCAGCTCGAGATCGAGCCGCTCGCTCGGGGCGCCGGCGTGGAGTTCGTGGACCGGGTGGTCGGCGGAGCGGTGCCCCGTCACTTCATCCCGTCCGTGGAGAAGGGCGTGCGGCACCAGCTCGGGGAGGGGGTCCTGGCCGGCTACCCCTGTGTCGATGTGCGGGTCACGCTCACCGACGGCAAGGCGCACTCCGTCGACTCCTCCGACATGGCGTTCCAGCACGCGGCGGCCCTGGCCCTGCGCGAGGCGGCGAACGACTCGACGGTCTCGCTGCTCGAGCCGGTCGACAGGGTCGAGGTGGTGGTGGACGACGAGTTCGTCGGTGCCGTCATGGTCGACCTCCGCGCCCGGCGTGCCCAGGTGCACGGCACCGAGCCGGCCGACCTGCCCGGTCACACGGTGATCCGGGCGGAGATGCCACAGCACGAGCTCGCGAGCTACCCCATCGACCTGCGGTCGGTCTCCCACGGGTCCGGCACCTTTACGAGGACCTTTGCCCGTTACGACTACCTGCCGAGCAACCTGGCGCGCGAGCTCACGGGGTGACCGTGCCCGCGGGGTTCGCGCCACGCCGGAGGGGCTGGTCACGCGGCACCGCGTGCGGGACGATGGGCCATGTTCATCGAGTCCGTCGAGGAGTCCGCCGCCACCGGTGAGGTGGCCGCCTACTACGCCGAGCAGAAGGCCGCCTGGGGCTTCCTGCCGAACTACGCCGCGTGCTTCGCCGCACGACCCGAGGTCGCGCGGGCCTGGGCTGTCCTCAACCTGACGATCCGCGGCGGCATGGACCGACGCCGCTTCGAGATCGCCACGATCGCCGCCGCACGGGCCCGCCGCTCGACCTACTGCACGACCGCCCACTCGACCTTCCTGCGGGACGTCTGCGGCGACGCGCAGGCCGTCCTGGCGATCGGGGCCGACCCGACCGGAGCCGCACTGGACCCCGTGGATGCGGCCGTGTTCCGCTTTGCCACCACGGTCGCCACCGACGCCAGTGCGGTCGACCAGGCCGATGTGGATGAGCTGCGCCGCCACGGGCTGAGCGACACCGATGTCGCCGATGTGGTGCTCGCCGTCGCCGCGCGCCTGTTCTTCACCTCCGTCCTGGACGGGCTGGGTGCCCAGCTCGACGTCCAGACCGCCCAGCAGTTCGACGACGAGCTGCTCGCCAGCATGATCGTGGGGCGTCCCCCGGCGGACTGACCCTCCCGGCCAGGTGGGCTGCGGGCACACTGCGTGTGTCCGATGGCGTCCACGCCCCTCCGGCGCCATGGGCGACCGGGGCCCGGCTCAGCCGACCCAGCGGCGGGTGCGGTGCACCGCGACGATGAGCACCACGGCGACGACGGCGTGCAGCCCCAGCAGTGTGCCGGTTGCCGCCGGGGTGCGCGCGGAGAGCGGGCCCAGGGCTGACACGAGCGCGACGGCCACGGCGATGACGGTCCAGATCCGCAGGGCCCGAGGTGTGAGCCGCTCCAGGGTGCGCAGCAGCCCCACGCCGGCGAGCCCGGCCAGGGCAGCCGTGGTCACCACCGTGACGCCTCCGACCCGGCGCACGTCGCCACCCGTGACGACGTCCAGCTCGACTCCGCCCCAGAGGGCGACGCACAGCCACATCACGAGGGCGCAGATCATCGCCGCGCCCACGGCGACCAGGTCGCTGGACCACGGCACCGCGCCCTCCTGCGTCGTCCGGTCCCGCCCACGGGTTCCCTGGATGGTGCGTGACATTCCTGCCTCCTTGTCTGCCGCCTGCGCGGCCCTGTGCTGTCCACCCGTGCCACTACGGGCGTAGTGGCACGGTAGGCACTACGATCGTCGTGAGTCAAGGAGGTTGTCGATGGACCGTCGTGAGGCGATCGCCCGGGCGGCGGTGGAGCTGGTGGCCGACGGCGGGAGCCACGCGCTGACCCATCGTCGGATCGACCAGCGGCTCGGGCTGCCGCAGGGGACGACGTCCAACTACGCGCGCACGCGCCGTGAGCTGGTGCGGATGGTGATCGGCCGGGTGGCCGACATCGCCCACCTGCGCGAGAGCACCGAGCCGGCCCCCACGACCGTCCCGGAGGCCGTGGACCAGCTCGTCGTGGCCTTTGAGCAGACGGTGGCCCGCGGCGCGGACACCCGGGCCCGGATGGCGTTGAGCATCGACTGCCTCCAGGACCCCGAGCTGCACGAGCTGCTCACGACGCAGTCGCCCGTCCGGGTCAAGCTGTTGGCCGATGCCGAGCGCATCCTGGCCGGTCTGGGTGTCCCGGACCCCGATCTGCGGGCCAACGACTTCATCGGGGTGATGAACGGTCTGCTCTACGACCGCCTGGTCGGCAACGGGGTGCGCGGCCAGCCGGTTGACGCGGCGGCGGTGCTGCGGGCGTGGCTGGTCGGCATCGGCGCCCGGCAGGGGTGAGAGGGTTCCACGCGTGGTGCGGCACGGACCCCGGGCTGCTGGCTGCGCGTCGCGGCGCCGCGGTCACGTCGGCCGCCGTGTCTCCCGGCCCTCAGCCGGAGGGGACCGCGCGCGTGAAGTGGCCGGTCGCGAGCCAGTGCGCCAGCCGGTCGACCGACGTGGGCAGGTAGGTCCTGGCCATCTCGCGGAGCTGGGACGTCGAGCTGTTGAGCAGGGCGTTGGCCAGGAGCAGCTGGCGTGCCGCGACGAGGGCCTCGAGGTCGTCGGGGCTGATGTCCGGCAGTGGCCCGACCGTCTCGTAGCCCGCGCGCAGCTGCGTCTCCGCGGCCTCGTCCCCTCCGCGCAGATAGAAGATGCTGATCGCCAGGTCGAGCGCGGGCACGCCGAGGCCGCAGTCGTCGAAGTCGAACACCGCGAGCCGTCCCTCGTGCCACTTCAGGTTGCCGCCGTGCAGGTCGGCGTGCAACGGGATGACCTGCGCACCGGCATAGGCCCGGTGGAAGGCGGCGTCGGCGACCGCGGACGCGCGCCGGAGCACCTCGCGCTGACCCGGATCGAGGTCGGCGGCCCCCAGTCGGTCGGGGTCGCCGAACAGCGGGGTGTCGAAGAGTGGCATGCGGGCCCCCTCGGGCAACCGCCAGGAGCGTCCGTGCTCGTGCAGCAGCGCCATCGTCCGCCCGAGGGCATGGGCGACCTCGGGTGACGGTTCGACGACATCCGGCCCGTCGAGCCAGGAGGCGCAGGTCACCAGCACCTCGCGCCCGAGCGCGTCGGAGTCCACCACCGCACACCACCGACCGTCGGTCGTCCGCAGGGGGGTGGCCACCCGCACCGGAGTCTGCTCGGCGATCGCCAGCTGCCACGCCTGCTGGGCGACGACCTCCTCCGGAGGACTCGTGGAGTTGGTGTTGACCCGCAGCGCGAACCGTTGCCCATCGACCGTCTCGACGGCGTAGGTCGTGTTGTAGGCGTGCAGGGTCAGCTCGAGCCGGTGGACCTCCAGCCCGAAGTCCGCGGCGGCCCCGAGCGCGACCGGGCGCAGTGCCTCGGCCTGCTCCTCGTCGGAGAGCCCGAGGTAGGCCGGGCCGGCCGTCACGCGCCGGCTCCGGCGGGGGCCTGTGCGGTCATCCCCGCAATGTACGACACGCGACCGGATCCGTTGACCCGTGTCGAGGGGTCCTAGGCGTGCTGGCCGGAGACGCAGAACTCGTTGCCGTGCGGGTCGGCCAGCGTGGCCCAACGGAAGTGCTCGTCGCCGCGTCGCGCCACGAGGGTCGCGCCGGCGTCGAGGAGCCGGTCGACCTCCGCGTCCAGGTCGGTGGTCGTCAGGTCCAGGTGCAGCCGGTTCTTGCCCGCCGTCACCTCCTCGACCTTCTGGAAGGCGAGCCAGACCGGCAGGCCCCCGCCCCGCACGATCACGAACCAGCCGTCGTTGGTCTCGGCGATCTCGGCGCCGGTCTGCTGTGCCCACCAGGCCGCGAGGCCCTCCGCGTCCGTGGTGTCGGTGGTGATCATGCCGATGGAGAGAGTCATGGCCGCACGCTAGCGGCCGGGGGTGACAGGCCCCGGGGCTCCCGGGTGCGCAGCGACCGTGGACCCGAGCTCTACTCAAGCCACTCCGTCTCGAAGGCCTCGGCAGCATGGATGTGCACGGCCTCGTAGCCCCCTGGCCCGGTGGCGAACGTGTGGGGGGTCTGCGCCGGCACGACGAGCACCTGCCCTGCGTGGCCCGTCACCGTGGCGCCGGCGATGGTGAACACGGCGGAACCTCTGCGGATGACGAACGTCTCGGCATACGGGTGCCTGTGCAGCCGTGGCCCGACGCCCTCCCGGGTGGTGGACTCCAGGATCAGGGAGACGCCGGCGCCGCCGGGCAGCCGCTCGTAGTTCTCGGCCCACTCCTCCCCGTCGTCGCGTCCGTCGGTGCGGTCGATGACGAAACCTTCCATGCTCCCGACGGTAGGGGTCTGCACGGTCACGCGCGAGAGGTGGAACTCGGCCGGCCGCAGGGGCGCGATCCCCAGCTCCACGATGAGGCGTCCGGCTACGAGGTCTGCCTGCGTCATGGTCTCGCCGAGCCCGACCCGCACGAAGTAGGCCTCCTCCGACGTCGTCCCGGAGAGGGCTCCCTGCCGCCAGAGGCCGTCGAGGAAGACCTCGGCCGCCGAGCGGACCCGCTGCCACGTGCTGGCTCCGGCCGGCTCGAGGGCCGCCCACCCCAGCCCCTGCGAGACCGACCTCTGGACGTGGTCGACCAGCCGCCGGACACTCAGGTAGCGCTCCGCGGGCTCGGAGGAGCCGGCCAGCACGCGGGCTCCCCAGACGACCGTGCCCGTGCCCGCGAAGTCCCGCAGGGCGTTGACCCCGACCTGGGCCAGGCGCTCGGCTGTGCGGGGGTCGGCCCCGAGCAGCCCGTCGATGCCGCGCACGTCCGCCCCGGACCCGGCGGGCGGCTTCCAGACGCCGGACGCCGCGTCGGTCCGGGCGATCACCCCGGCGACCGCACCGGAGGGCGACAGCCCCACGCCGCCGACGGTGACCCAGGGGTGGTAGACGGCGGCCCGTTCCCGGTGCTCCGTCAGCAGTCCGAGGTCCCCCTCGGTCGCCGGGCTCCACGGTCCGGGTGGCGGGTCGAGAAGGAGCACGGCGCCGTATGCCGCGCAGCGGCTGAGTGCACGCCGCACCACCGCGGTGTGAGACGTGGTCAGACCCGGCACCACGAGGACGGTGACACCGACGCCCTCGAGCGCCTCGGCATACGCGGTCCCGTCCTCGGGCACCAGGTCCTCCGGAGCCTCGCCGGCCGCCCGGACGATCACCGCGCTGGGCCCGCCGTTGGCGAAGAACAGGTCGACGGCGTGGCCCAGCGGACGGGCCGGGTCCAGGCTGGGGCCGAAGGTCGCGTGGTAGTCCGCCGCACTGGTCACCCGGACCGGCGTGCCGACCGGGCCTTGCGCGCACGCCCCGACGAAGGCCGTGACCGAGGTCGGCAGGGGCTCGATCCGCACGTCGTGGCCGGTCTCCTCAACGTAGGTGCCGGGCGTGGTGTCGTGGGGCATGCACCATTCAACCGCGTTCGCGGGGGCCGCCACCAGGGTCTGGGCTGGCGGAATAGTCGGAGGGTGCGCTATGTTGTGAGGCATACCCCCTATGGGTATCTGCTGAGGAGAGAGTGATGACACAGCACACGCACCACCACGAGAGCGGTGGAGCTGGTCCCGACGAGCGGGACGAGCGCCACGACATCCACGGCGAGCACAGCCCCCACGACATGCCGGCCGGGCACGACAGTCCGCACGCCGCTGCCGGGCACGACCCGCACAGTGGTCACGCAGGGCACGGCGGTCACGAGGGGCATGCGGGCCACGGTGACCACGTGGCGATGTTCCGCCGTCTGTTCTGGATCATGCTGCTGCTGGCGGTGCCCACCGTCCTGACCAGCCCGATGTTCGCCGACCTGCTCGGCTACCGGCTCCCGGACGTGCCCGGCATCGGCTGGGTCGCCCCGGTGCTCGGCACCGTGATCTTCGTCTGGGGTGGCCGGCCCTTCTACACCGGTGCCATCGAGGAGATCCGCACCCGCCGGCCCGGCATGATGCTCCTGATCGGCATGGCCATCACGGTGGCCTTCGTCGCCTCCCTCGCCGCCAGCCTGGGGCTCATCTCGCACGAGCTCGAGTTCTGGTGGGAGCTGGCCCTGCTGGTGGTCATCATGCTGCTCGGCCACTGGCTGGAGATGCGCTCGCTGGCGCAGACCTCCTCCGCCCTGGAGTCGCTGGCGGCGCTGCTGCCCGATGAGGCCGAGGTCGTGGAGGGCAACACCACCACCACCGTCGCGCCGTCCGACCTCACGGTCGACGACATCGTCATCGTGCGTCCCGGCGGACGCGTCCCCGCGGACGGCACCGTCGTCCAGGGGACGGCGGCCATGGACGAGTCGATGATCACCGGCGAGTCCAAGGCGGTCCGTCGTGGTGAGGGCGACCAGGTGGTCGCCGGTACCGTGGCGACCGACTCCGGCCTGCGGGTGCGGGTGTCGGCCGTCGGTGAGAACACCGCCCTGGCCGGCATCAGGCGCCTGGTCGAGCAGGCCCAGGGGTCCTCGAGCCGGGCGCAGCGCCTGGCCGACAAGGCCGCGGCCTGGCTGTTCTGGTATGCCCTGGCGGCCGCCGTGGTCGCCGCGGTGGTCTGGCTGCTGGTCGCCGACCCGGGCACCACGCTCGAGCGCGTGGTCACGGTCCTGGTCATCGCCTGCCCCCACGCTCTCGGGCTCGCGATCCCGCTGGTGGTCTCGATCACCACCGAGCGCGCTGCCCGGGGTGGCGTCCTCATCAAGGACCGGTTGTCGCTGGAGCGGATGCGCTCGGTCGACACCGTCCTGTTCGACAAGACGGGCACGCTGACCAGGGGTGAGCCCGCCGTGGGGAGCGTCCTCGGCAACGGACTGGGCGAGGACGAGCTCCTCGCCCTCGCGGCCGCGGCCGAGGCGGACAGCGAGCACCCCCTCGCCCGTGCCATCGTGCGCGCGGCGCGCGAACGGCAGCTGGACGTGCCCTCCGCGACGGCCTTCAGCGCCTCACCGGCCGTCGGCGTGACCGCGACCGTGGACGGCGCGACGGTCCGGGTCGGCGGGCCCTACCTCCTCGAGGAGGAGGGGCTGCAGCCGGTGCCCGACAGCGCCCGGTGGGCGGAGGACGGAGCGACCGTCCTCCACGTCGTCCGGGACGGTGCGGTGATCGGTGCCCTGTCGGTCTCCGACGAGGTCCGGCCCGAGTCGCGTGAGGCGGTCGACGCCCTTCACACGCTGGGTCTGCAGGTGGTCATGATCACCGGCGACGCCGAGCCGGTGGCCCGCGCAGTGGCGGCCGACCTGGGCATCGACGAGGTCTTCGCCGGGGTGCGCCCCGAGCACAAGGCGGACAAGGTCGCCGAGCTCCAGGAGCGCGGGCTCACGGTGGCGATGGTCGGTGACGGTGTCAACGACGCCCCCGCCCTGGCCCGGGCCGATGTCGGCATCGCGATCGGCGCCGGCACCGACGTGGCGATCGCCTCGGCCGGGGTGATCCTGGCCAGCGACGACCCGCGGTCGGTCCTGTCGATCGTGCAGCTGTCGCGGGCGGCTTACCGCAAGATGACGCAGAACCTCTGGTGGGCGGCCGGTTACAACCTGGTGGCGGTGCCGCTCGCGGCAGGGATCCTGGCTCCGGTCGGGTTCGTCATGCCGATGGCTGTCGGAGCGATCCTGATGTCGCTGTCCACCGTCATCGTCGCGCTGAACGCCCAGACGCTGCGGCGGCTCGACCTGCGCCCCGAGAACAGCGTCCGCGAGCTCGCCACCGGCTAACGGGCTCCGCCGGGTCCAACGAACGGTCTCCGCCGGGTCACACCAGGTCGCGGCGCATCACCAGCCGGGGCATCCGGCTGGCCACCGCGTCCGTGGTGCCGACCTGGCGGAAGCCCGCGCGCTCGAACATCGCCCGGGTGCCGACGAAGGCCATGGTGAGGTCCATCCGGCCGGGCGGGTCCACAGGATAGGCCTCGACCGCAGGGGCACCCAGCCCCGCGGCATACGCCACCGCCCCCTCGAGCAGGTGCTGGGTGACGCCCTGCCGACGGTGTCCGCTGCGCACCACGACGCAGATGATGCTCCACACGGGCACCTCGTCGACCGGGCGGATGAGTGTGGAGGACACCAGGCGAGGGATCTCGGCGCGGGGGCTGATGCTGCACCAGCCGACCGGCGTGCCCTCGCGGTAGGTCACGACACCGGGGGCGTGCTCCCGCCGGGTGAGGCAGCGCATCGCCTCCTGGCGGGACCCGCCTCCGAGCTCGGCGATCTCGCGGGCGGGTAGTCGGTGTGACAGGCACCAGCAGTGCGTCTCGCGGCGGTTCGGGTTGATGACGTCGGCCAGGTCCTCGAACCGGTCCTCGGTCACCGGATGGGTCTCCCATTGGGTCATGGCCACACCGAAGCACACCGCACTGACACTGCTCCCCGCATGGGCCAGGGGTGCTCTGCCTCAGCGGTCGCCGGGCACCGTTCCCGGTGGCGGCCCCGGGCTGGACGGCTCGTCGTCGGGGGAGTCGACCGACTGCACGTCCTCCTCGAGAGGGTTGTGCGGCGGCGGGCCGGGGCTCCTGGGCGTGCCCTCGTCGACGTCCGTCTCAGCGGTGTCGTCGTCGCGGTCCAGCGGGTCGGTCTCGTCGGGTGTGCTCATCGCGGCCTCCTCAGGCAGGTGCTCTCGCGCCTGCCTCGATCGTGGTCCCCGGCAGGCCACCACGCAACCGCACGCCGTGGGGTCCGGCGGCCGGGTCGCCCGGGCAGGGTCCGACCGCGGTCCCGACGACGAGAATGTCCCGGCGATGTCGAGAAGACTTGATCTGCTCCGTCCCAGGGGTGAGGGTGGCCAGAAGGGTCACCCCGGGACAGAGGAGACAACCATGGCCAAGTACCTGTTGCTGAAGCACTACCGGCGCAGCTCCGGCCCGGGCAACCTGCCCGCGGCCGACGTCCCCATGGACCAGTGGACCCAGCAGGAGATCGATGCCCACCTCACGTACATGGACGACTTCGCGGACCGGCTCCGCGAGCGGGGCGAGTTCGTCGACGGGCAGGCGCTCTCGCCGGAGGGCACGTTCGTGCGCTACGACGGCGAGGGTCGGCCGCCGGTGACCGACGGTCCCTTCGCGGAGACCAAGGACCTGATCGCCGGCTGGATGATCATCGATGTCGACAGCCAGGAGCGCGCCCACGAGGCCGCGGCCGAGCTGTCTGCGGCGCCGGGCAAGGGCGGCGAGCCGATCCACGAGTGGCTCGAGGTCCGGCCGTTCCTGACCGAGTTGCCGACCGTCACGGAGTGACTGGTCATGCCGGTCATCGTGAGCAACATCGTCTCACTCGACGGCTTCTACGAGGGGCCCGACGGGCACCCGATGGACCTGAACATGGACGCGGCGTTCGACGCCTACAACCTGGAACGGATCAGGGCCGCGGGCAGCGTGCTGCTCGGCCGCCGCTCGTTCGAGATGTTCAGTGGGTACTGGCCCGGTGTCGCCGACGCACCAGAGGACCCGGACAACCGCGCGCTCAGCCCGACCAACCGCGAGATGAGCCGCATCTACAACGCGCTGCCGAAGGTCGTGGTGAGCGACAGCTACGTGGTGCCGACGGAGAACCCCTGGCACGACACGACCTCCGTGGTCGCCCGGGTCGACGTCGCCGACCGGGTGACTCAGGAGCAGACCCGTGGCGCAGGGGACGTCGTGGTCTTCGGCAGCCGCACCCTCAGTCTCCTCGCCGAGGGGCTGGTCGATGAGCTGCACCTGATGGTCAGCCCGGGCACGCTGGGCCGGGGCACGCCGCTGTTCTCCGGTGCCCACGACCTGGCACTGCGCGGCTCCCGCCGGTTCGACGACTCGGACAACGTGCTGCTCTGCTATGCCGTGCGTGCCTGAGGGGGGTCGAGCCCCCACCGCCGAGGAGCTGCGGCTGCTCGGCCCCCAGGTGCTGGGTGTCCTCGTCCGTCGCGGCGCCGACTTCGCGACGGCCGAGGACGCCGTGCAGGAGGCCCTGATCGAGGCGCTGCGCCGGTGGCCGGAGGGCACACCGCACGACCCCAGGAGCTGGCTGGTCACTGTGGCCTGGCGCAGGTATGTCGACGCGCACCGCTCGCAGACCGCTCGCCACCGGCGGGAGCGGGCCGAGCTGGAGCAGCCACCGTCCGGCCCGACCGAGCAGGCCGACGACACCCTGCAGCTGCTGTTCCTCTGCTGCCACCCCGCGCTCACCCCGTCGTCGGCCGTGGCCCTGACCCTGCGTGCGGTCGGCGGCCTCACCACCCGCCAGGTCGCGGAGGCCTATCTCGTCCCGGAGCCCACGATGGCGCAGCGGATCAGCCGCGCCAAGCGGACGATCGCGACGGAGGGGCTCTCCGGACCGGGCGACCTGGATCGCGTGCGGCGGGTGCTCTACCTGATCTTCAACGAGGGCTACAGCGGGGAGGTCGACCTCGCGGCGGAGGCGATCCGCCTGGCCCGTGAGCTGCACGAGCAGACGGACGACCCCGAGGTGGCCGGGCTGCTCGCGCTGCTGCTGCTCCACCACGCCCGGCGTCCCTCACGGTTCACCGCCGGAGGCGCCCTCGTGCCGCTGACGGACCAGGACCGCAGCCTGTGGGACACCGACCTGATCACCGAGGGCATCGGCATACTCCAACGCGCGCTGGCCCGCGACCGCCTGGGGGAGTTCCAGATCCAGGCGGCCATCGCCGCCCTGCACGCCGACGCCCCCAGCGCCGGCGAGACCGACTGGGTCCAGATCGTCGAGTGGTACGACGAACTGGTTGCCCGCACCGACAGCCCGGTCGTGGCGCTCAACCGGGCCGTGGCGGTCGGGGAGGCGGACGGGCCGCACGCGGGGCTGCGCGCCCTGCAGCAGGTGCCCACGAGCGTGCCGCGCCACACCGCCGCGCAGGCGCACCTGTGGGAGAAGGCCGGCGAGCTGGCTCGTGCCGCCGAGCTCTACGCGCTCGCCGCGCAGCAGGCGTCCAGCCTGGTCGAACGGGACCACCTCAACCGGCAGGCGGCTCGGCTGCGGTCCGGCTGAGGTGGCCACGTCGGACGGTCCGATCCATGAAGAGTTGATGAAGGTCCGGGCGTGAGGTCGTGAGATGCCGGGCCCGGGTTGTTGACTTGATGAGATCCACACTCCGAGAAAGAGGGATAACGTGAAGCTCGTACGCCGCATGACTGCCTTCGCAGGCGTAGGCCTCCTTGCTCTTGTCCTCACGGCGTGCGGGGACGACGGCGGGGGCGACACTGCATCGCCGGCTCCCGGCGCCACAGCCGGGACCCCAACGACTGGGCCCGACGCAGCCGTGGATCAGACACACACCGAGGCCGACACCGAGTTCGCCCAGATGATGATCGTGCACCATGAGGGGGCCATCGAGATGGCCGACCTGGCGATCGAGAAGGCAGGCTCTGACGAGGTGCGCACTCTGGCCGAGGGCATCTCTGCCGCCCAGGGCCCGGAGATCGACACGATGACCTCGTGGCTCCAGTCGTGGGACGAGGACACCGCCCCTCACCATGGTGGCATGGAGATGGACGGCATGGAGATGGGCGGAATGAGCCAGGAGGAGGTGATGGCCGAGCTGGAGTCATTGTCGGGACAAGAGTTCGACCGGCGATTCCTGGAGTTGATGATCGAGCACCACCGGGGCGCTGTGGAGATGGCCGCGACCGAGTTGGAGGACGGGCAGAACCCGCAGGCGCGAGGGCTCTCGGAGCAGATCATCGAGGACCAGAAGGCCGAGATCTCCGAGATGGAGGAGCTTCTCTCGAGTGACTGATCTCCCTCCACCGTTGGCTCGGACCGCCGGGCCATCGGTGAGGCCGCGGCCCGCGGCATACAGAAGGACCCGATACCCATGATGGCTGAGCTGTCACCACCCCTGGCCAGGCGCGGTCCCGGTCGTGGATTCCGGGTGCTCATCGTCGATGACGAGAAGCCCTTGGCTGAGGTCGTGGGACGCTACCTGGCGCGCCAGGGCTACGAGGTGGAGCTCGTCTTCGACGGTCCGGCGGCTGTGCGGACTGCGCGCGAACTCGACCCCGATGTCGTCATCCTCGATCTGGGTCTGCCCGGGCTGGACGGGTTGGATGTCTGCCGCGGACTGCGCGAGTTCTCTGACTGTTACATCATCATGCTCACGGCTCGGGCCGAGGAGCCGGACACGTTAGCCGGGTTGCGGGCCGGGGCCGATGACTACGTGACCAAGCCGTTCAGTCCGCGAGAGCTGGTCGCACGGGTCGAGGTGATGTTGCGCCGGCCGCGACAGGTGACGAAGGAGCCATTGGCGCACGAGCCGCCACGAGTGTTCGGACCGATGCGTATTGACGTCGCTGCCCGGGAGGTCCGCATGGGCGGTGATCGTGTCGTCCTGACCCGCACCGAGTTCGACGTACTCGAGTCGTTGACGGCCCGGGCGGGCCAGGTCATGAGCCGCCGCGAGATCATCGATGACGTGTGGGGAGCGGCTTGGGTGGGTGATGAGCAACTGGTCGATGTTCACGTGGCGCATCTGCGCCGCAAACTGGGCGATCCGGCCGGCGACCCTCAGTTCATCCACACTGTACGAGGCGTGGGTTACCGTCTGGGCCTCTTCGCCCAACGGGAGGGACAGTGAGCCTACGGGCCCAAGCGCGGACGGTCAGCCTCGGCACCAGGCTCCTGATAGGCCAGGGGCTGGTCGTGCTGGTGGGGATCGGCACGATTCTGGTCGTCACGGAAGCCGTGGCTCCTGGGCTGTTCCACGAGCATATGTTGATCGCCGGTCATGAGAACCCAGACGTGGAGGCTCTTCACGCTGAGGAGGCCTTCCGCTCCGCGATCACCATCGCGCTGTTCGTTGCCCTGGCCGCTGCCCTCGTCGCCGCGCTGGCGGCGAGTTACTACCTCACCAGGCGGATAGGTCAGCTGGTCCGAGGCGTGGCTGACGCAGCCTCGACCATCGCGGCAGGTGACTATGAGGCCAGGGTTCATCCTCCGGCCCTCGGTCCGGAGTTCGACGTTCTGACCGACTCCTTCAACCAGATGGCCGGCCGGCTCGCGGATACCGAGACCACCCGCCGACAGATGCTGGGAGACCTTGCCCACGAGATGCGCACCCCCATCGCCACCGTGGACGCCTACCTGGAAGGCGTGGAGGACGGTGTCACCGAACTCGACCCCTCGACCCTCGAGATGCTTCGTGGGCAAACCCAGCGTCTGGCCAGACTTGCCGAAGACATCAGCGCAGTCTCGCGCATCGAGGAACACCACCTAGAGCTTGCCTGGGAGCCAGTCCAGCTGACGGAGCTCATCGAGCAGACCATCATCGCCCACGAGGCACGCTATGCGACACAAGGAGTTCGCTTCGCGACACAGCTCGACCCGAAACTTCCCGTGGTGAGGGCAGACCGGGACCGACTCGGACAGGTCATGACGAATCTGCTGGATAACGCGCTACGGCACACCCCCGAGGGGGAGGTCACCATCGCGACTCACGCCGACACCAGGCGGGTTGTGGTGAGCGTCGCCGACACCGGTGAAGGGATCCCCGGTGACGCCTTGCCCCATGTGTTGGAAAGGTTCTACCGGGTCGACACGGCCCGTGACAGGCAGCGCGGCGGCTCCGGGGTTGGCCTGACGATCGCCCGCGGCATCGTCCAGGCCCACGGCGGGGACCTGGACATCACCAGCCCCGGTTCGGGGCGCGGAACGACCGTCACGTGGTGGCTGCCACGAAAGTGATGCCGTCCACGCGTAGGGCGTCACAGGGTCGCCCGGCATCTGGAGCTTCATGAAGATTCCATGAAGACCGGCCTCAGATCCGGGGAGTCGTCACAACCCAGACAGTTCTGCCGTTACCGTTTTGTGACCTACCGGTCCCTGGTGGGTCCCGGACGTTCCGCCGAGTCTTGTCAGTGCTCCGGGTCAGACGAGAAGGCCGCATGACAAGAGCGGGGGACCCACCCACTGGAACGCGCCGCGTTCCTTCGGGGCGAAGGTATGACCCAGGACAGCTGGGCCGCACCCGGGCAACTCCAGCCCGAGCCCGACAGCTAACCCCGCAGGCGCAGGAGAGGTATCACCCGTGAAGCGACGCATCCCCGGGCGCCACCGCGCGCCGATGAACCTGCCCCGACCCGTGACCGGAACCGCGACCGTTGCGGCCTCCGGCCTGCTCGCGGCCACCCTCGGGGCCGCAACCGCGGTCCCGGCCCCCCCGGCGACAGCCTTTGATCTCACGAGTCCCTCAGGCTCAGCCTCCGCAGAAGCCGACCCGATCATGACGGATCAGAGCCCTACCCACAGCCTCCCCGCCACCATCAAGGGGACCACCGGGCCGGCCACAGACCTCCCCGCGCAGGCCGTGCCGGCCCCAGCCCCAGATGACCTAGAGCAGCACAGCCACTTTGGTGAGCTCGGGTTCACCGGCCTCTCTCCCGAGCCGGTCGCTGTCAGCCAGGCAGCGTCCGCCTCCGAGGGGCTCAGTGATGCGGAGACCTCCGCAGCCCAGGCCCGCGACGAGGTCAGCGCAGGCAGCCGGTCGGAGTTTCGACAGGCTGCACCCGTGGTACCCCCCGCCAACAACCAGGGGGCCGAAGCCGCCATCGCCTGGGCGCAGGCCAATCTGGGACTGCCCTACAGTTGGGGATCAAGCAGCGGGGGCGCCTACGACTGTTCCGGTTTCACCACAGCGGCGTTCCGCGCCGCCGGCATCAGCATCCCGCACCAGAGCGAGGCCCAGTACCACGCCACCAGCCGTGTCTCGCTGTCGGACATCCAACGAGGTGACCTGCTCTTCTACAGCAACAACGGCACCCCGTCGGGCATCTTCCATGTGGCCATCTACCTTGGGGACGGCCAGGTCATCCACTCACTGCGCGACTGGTCCGGATGGGACGGGTCAAAGATCAACGGCATCCACTATGCCTCTGGTCTGATGGGGGCGGGACGCCCCTGAGCGCCAGTCACCGTCATCGCGACTGGTCGATGTCGTCAGGCGACGGAGGACCGACCCTCCTCACCGAGGTGCTCTGACGTTGTTGGGCGCGCCACCCGTAGCGAGTCAGGCCCCGTGGCTTGTAGATGTTGAGAACCAGCGGGATCATCAGCACGGCGAGACCGGCCACCGCATGGAACATGTCGCCCGTCAGCCCGGCGACGTCGCTCCGTGGGTCCGCGGCGCGGTCTGCCAACGCGCTGACCGTGGGCAGGTGGAGCAGGAGGATCGTCGTAGCGAACACGGTGATGACGAGGCTGATGACGACCCAGTAGTGGCGAAACAGCCCCCACACAGTGCCGAGGGCCAATGCCACGCCGGTAAGGAGTGAGACGATCGCCAACGGAGTCACGGCATACAGAGCGACCGGCTCCATCATGAGGTGTGCGGCACGCACCGAGGCTGGATGGGGACTGGTGAGTGCGGGAACGTTCAGGGCGACGTAGGCGACGATTGCGCCCATCCAGCCGACCGAGGCAGCAATGTGCACGGTCAGCACAGCCCTGCGCACGCCTGGCGCCCACATCACAGGTGGCGACCCGGACCGTGCTGCCCGCCGCTGAGGATCATTGCGGCCACGACCAGAACGGCAACCGCAACGAGCACGATGACTAACGTCTTCACCCAGCGCGGCGCCCGATGACGGTCTTCAGACGGTGGTGACCCGCCGCTTGCTGGCCGAGTGGGGTCAGTCATGGAGCCTCCTCCGTCACGCAGCGAGAACAACTCTCACGATCCTACGAGTGGTCGGTGGCACCCGGACCGGTGCCTCTCTCGCCCTGGACCTGGCGGTGTGCAGCGACTGCAGTAGCGTGCCGGTCGTGTCGACGAGTGCCGTGCCCGCAGAGCGCCTGGAGAGCTTCCCGGTGCGGGTGCCCGTGCCCACGAGGTGGGCGGACAACGACATGTACGGGCACCTCAACAACGCCGTGTACTACCAGATCTTCGACACGGTCATCAACGGGTGGCTGGCCGACCACGTCGGCACCTCACCCGTGGAGGCACCGGTCCGGGGAGTCGTCGCCGAGTCGTCCTGCCGCTTCCTGGCCGAGGTCGGCTTTCCCGACCCGCTCGTCGTCGGGCTGCGCGTCGAGCGCCTGGGTCACAGCAGCGTCACCTACGTGCTGGGGATGTTCCGTGACAGGGCCGATCCGGTGCTCGTCGCGCTGGGGCGCTGGGTGCACGTGTACGTCGACACCGCGACCCGACGCAGCGTCTCGATCCCGGAGCAGCTGCGCGAGGTGCTGCACAAGGCCGTGCCCGAGAACGACACCTCCGCCGCGACGTAAGGGCGCTGTCGGGCTCGGCAACCGGGGGGGCCGTCACGCCGGTGGGGACCAGGCCTCGAGGCCGAGCCACCGAGCCAGGGCGGCGATCTCGGCATCCACCTCGGCGCGGGCCGTCCGGCTGAGTCCCACGTCGTCGTGCACCGCATCGACCCGGAGCACGCCGCGCTCGTGGTCGGCCGTGGCGTCGACCTTGCCGACGAACCGGTCACCGCGCAGCACGGGCAGCGCGTAGTAGCCCCACCGGCGCTTCGCCACGGGCTTGTACATCTCGAGCTGGTAGTCGAACTGGAACAGGTCGACCATCCGCTTGCGGTCGGAGATCAGCCGGTCCAGCGGTGACAGCAGGACGGTGCGACCGCGGAACGGGTTGCCGAGCCGCGCGAGCTGCTCGGGGTCGACCCGCCACCGGCCGCGGACCCCCTCGACCACGGCCTCCTCGCCGACGGGGCCGACCGAGTTGGGGTCCCCGGGAGTCTCCGTGGTGCGCTCGCGCGCGATGCCGAGGGCGGCCAGGCGCCGCTGGTTGCGGATGGTGACGGCCTCCTCGACCGGGACGGTGGGACCGTCGGGATAGATGCGCTCGGCCAGGTCCCACAGCCGGTCGCGCCCCTCGCGACCGGCGACGGCCACCTCACCGCGGGCCTCCAGCAGCTCGATCATCATCCGCACGTTGCGGTTGTTGTTCCAGCCGCTGGAGCGCCAGGGGCGCACCGTCGTGTCGGGCAGGTCCCGGGCGGGGAGCGGGCCGTCCGCACGGAGCGTCTCGAGGATGTCCTGGCGGCAGCCTTCGTTGTCCTCCACCCACTCAGCGATGCTCTCCCGCCACTCGTCCACCTCGCCAGCCCCGGGCCAGGCCGCCATCGCGCCGCGCAGCAGGGCCAGATCCTTACCCGGCCGCAACAGTCCCTGGAACTCGATCAGCCGCTGACTGGCGACGGCCTCGTCCAGGTCATCGGGGGAGTAGGCCGTGCCCAGCCGGCTCCAGAGCACCAGGTCGGCGCTGGGGGCGACGGTGGCGGTCAGGTCGACCTGGATCACCGCGAGTTGCTGTGCGACCTCCAGGAGGTCTGTCGGGCGAGGGGCATCCAGCAGCTGTGCCCGCACAGCGATCCGGCGGGCGTCCCGCTGGGACAGTTGGTGCACCATGACCCCACGCTAGAGCCCGTCCCGGACGTTCTGCTGCCCGTTTCGACAGAGGCCGACCACCGTGCCCTCCGCCGCCGGAAGCGCATGGTCCTCAGGTATCAGGTGGAAAGCCGACCAGAGAGTGAGGCCGACCAGGGGTCCTCGTCCCTAGCGTCGAGATATGACGACACAGACCCTTGCCCGCGTGCCACGCACCACCACCGGAGCAGCTGCCCCGGCCGGAGGATGGACCGTCCCGCCCCTGTCGTGGCGCTCGATCGGCCCCGACCTGGCCTATCTGACCGCTGGATTCTTCGTGACGCTCGTCAGCTTCATCCTGCTGGTCATCCTCTTCACCCTCGGCGTCAGCACCCTGGTGCTGTGGGTCGGCGCACCGGTGCTCGGCCTCATGCTGCTCACCGCCACCGGCTTCGCCCGGGAGAACCGCGAGCTCCTCCGCTGCTGGGGAGCCCCCGTGTCCGAGCCCGCCTACCGCGGCGGCAGCCGTCACCTCCTGACCATGCTCGTCGACCCCAGGGCCTGGCTCGAGGTGCTCCACGGCACGCTGGTCGCCTTCCCCCTCCGGATCGTCACCTTCGTCGTCCCGGTCACCTGGGCCGCCGGCGCCCTCGGTGGCCTCACCTGGTTCCTGTGGGGTCATTTCCTGCCGCCCGGGGACTACCACGGCCTCGCCTGGGTCCTCCTGACGTTCACCGACGTGGACGTGGACGGCAGCCGGTACCTCCTCGAGTCGGTGGCGATGTTCGTCTCCGGCGCCGCCCTGCTGGTCACCGCGCCGCTGGTGACGCGCCTGAGTGCGCACGCGGACGCCAGCGTCGCCCGGGCACTCCTCGGTGGACCAGGGGCCGGTGGAGCACGGGAGATCGGGCGATGACTGCCGGGAGTGAGGGCGGCGCGGCCGTGACTGCTGCGCTGGTGCGGGGTGGGACCGCGCCGGGCGGTCAACCGACCCGGCGCTGGACAGGTGGTGCCACCGCCCTGGTGCTGGACCGGCCTGGTGAGCGGCTGGGGCCGCAGGTCTGGGCCGGACTGCTGGTGGCTCTGGCCGCCGTGGCCCTGACGGCGGTGAGCATTCCCACCCTCAGTGCGCTGTACGGCGTGTTCGTCCCGCTGTCTTTCCTGCTCGCCGCCGCGCACGGGGGCGCGCTGGTCCTTGCGACCTACCGGGCCGGGGCGGCGATCGGGCTGTCGGCCTTGGCGGTGCTGACGACTGGTCTGTTGACCGTGACCTCGTCCGGGCTGCCGTGGCCGCTGCCGGTCGCCACCATGATCACCCAGCTGTTGGTGGTCGCCTTCGTTGCCCTCCGGGGAGGTGTGCGGGTTGCCCTCACGGCGCTCCTGGCGAGCGTGGTCGCGGCCTCTGCGCCCCTGGTGCTCATGGTGGGGGACGGTGACCTGTGGTCGGTGGCCGCCCCGACATTGGTGACCTTCCACGCGGTCGCCGTGCTGGTCACCGGACTTGCCCTGGTGGCCTCCCGCCTCGTCCCGTGGGGCGCGCAGAGCCGGCCCGAGGGTTAGCCTCGGGTCCGTGAGCATCCCGACCGGTCGGCATACCGGCACCTGTCCCTGCGGGACCGGCAGACCGTATGCCGTGTGCTGCGGCCCGTATGTCAGTGACGGTCTGCCGGCGCCCACCGCGGAGGCCCTGATGCGCTCGCGGTACACCGCCTACGCGCTCGGCGTCGATGACCACGTGTTCCGCACCTGGCACCCGCGCACCCGGCCCGGCGACACTCGGGCCGACCCCTCGGTGCGCTGGGTGGGGCTGGACGTGCTGGACGTCAGCGGTGGCGCCGAGGACGACGAGGAGGGGTTCGTGGAGTTCCGCGCCCGCTGGTCGACGCCCGCACCCGACGGCCAGCAGGGGGAGCAACGGGAACGCAGCCGGTTCGTCCGGCGGGCCGGCCGGTGGGTGTACCTCGGCCCCACCTAGAGGTGCCGAACTCCCCCAAAAAGGTGATGAAGGCGGTCCGAACCTCCCCAAAAAGGTGATCAAGGCGGTCCGAACCTCCCCAAAAAGGTGATCAAGGCGGTCCGAACCTCCCCAAAAAGGTGATCAAGGCGGTCCGAACCTCCCCAAAAATGGGTCAGGCGAGGCGGCTGCGGATGACCTCGTAGGCCGCCGTGACGGCGGTCGACAGGGTCGGCTCGAGCACGGGGGCGAAGTGCGGGGAGTGGTTGGACGGTGTCGGCTCCGGGGCGTCGAGGACCTCCTGCGGCAGCCCACCGAAGAACCAGTAGACGCCGGGGATCCCGAGCGCGTCCGGCAGCGCGCCGAAGTCCTCGCTGCCCATCTGGGCCGGCCGGGGCCCGACCCGCTCCTCGCCGAGCGCGGCCCCCAGCACCTCGGTCACCCGGGCCGTCTCGTCGGGGTCGTTGGTCAGCAACGGGAAGGTGTAGAGCTCACGCACCTCCGGCTCCGGGGCCCCGGAGGCGGCCGCCTCGGCCGAGAGGACCCTGCGGACCGCGGCCAGGACGCGCTCCCGGACGCCCTGGTCCAGCGAGCGCACATTGAGGGTGAAGACAGCCTCCGCCGGGATGATGTTCTCCTTGAGCCCGGCGTGGATGGTGGCCACCGACACGACCGCAGCCTCCTGCGCGGGGACCTCGCGGGAGACGATCCCCTGCAGCCGCACGACCATGTGCGAGGCGAGCAGCACCGGGTCGATCGTGTCCGCGGGACGCGAGGCGTGCCCGCCGGTGCCGTGCACCGTGACCTCGAGGGCGTCGGCCATCGCCATCGCGGGGCCGCTGGAGAGCCGGATGGTGCCGGTCAGCTCGTTGGAGAGGTGCTGGGCATACATCACCTCGGGCCGGGGAGCCCGGTCCCACAGGCCGTCCGCCAGCATCGCGCGGGCGCCGGCCGCCGTCTCCTCGCCCGGCTGGAACACCATGACCACCGTGCCGCGCCAGGCCGCCCGGCTGTCCACGAGCAGGGATGCCGCACCGATCGCGGCCGTGATGTGCGTGTCGTGACCGCAGGCGTGCATCACCGGCACCCGCGACCCGTCCGCGAGGGTGCCTGTCGCGGTGGAGGCGTAGTCCAGACCCGTCGCCTCCCGGACGGGCAGTCCGTCGGTGTCGGCACGGAACCCGACCACGGGACCGGGGCCGTTCTCCAGGACGGCCACCACGCCGGTCCCACCGCAGCGGAACGTGGCCCAGCCGAGGGCGGACATCCGCTCCTCGATGAGCGTGGCGGTCGCCGACTCCTGCATGGACAGCTCGGGGTGGGCGTGGAGGTGGCGGTACAGGCCGTGGAGGTCCTGGGTCAGGGTCTCGGGGAGCGCGGTCACACCGGCATCCTCGCAGAGCGTGGTCGCTGCCAGCCGCACGGCGTAGCATGACGGTCCCGTGTCCCTACCCCCTGTCTCGGGAGGCCTCATGAATCCGGTTGAGCGCGCGGCCCTGTACGCGCGGATGAGCCGGGACCTGCTCGCCCAGAAGGACGAGCCGCTGACCCTGCAGCGCATCGTGGAGCTTGCCGTCCGGGTCGTCCCCGGCTGCGACTGGGCCGGCATCTCGCTGCGCACCCAGCAGTCACCCGCCACGGCGGCAGCGTCCACCGACGACCTGGTGCACCGCGCCGACCAGCTGCAGGAGACGCTGCACGAGGGCCCGTGCTACGACACCTCGGTCGAGAACGAGACCCACATCATCCGCGACACCCGGCTGGACCGACGGTGGCCGGAGTGGTCCCCCCGCGTCGCTGACCTGGGCATCCTCTCGGTCCTCAGCGTCCAGCTGCTCGGGGCGGACGGCGACCTGCTCGGCGCGCTGAACCTCTACGCCCGTGAGGTGGACGCCTTCTCCCGCAGCGACCTCGACGAGGCGCACCTCTTCGCCGCGCACGCCGGTGGGGCGATCCAGGTGAACAGGGAGGTCACGGGCCTGCGTGAGGCGCTGCGCTCCCGGCACCTGATCGGCGTCGCGCAGGGCATGCTGATCCAGCGCTACGACCTCACGCTGGACCAGTCGTTCGCCGTCCTGTCCCGGCACTCGCAGGACAGCAACATCAAGCTGCGCGACGTCGCCGCCCAGATCGTGGAGGGCGGCCGGCTGCTGCCCCAGGAGGACCTGCTCACCGCGGGCGAGTCGGAGATGGCCAACTAGCCTCTGCCGGAGCCGGCGCCGGATGAAAAGTTGCCGAGCGCGCTTCTTCCCGCAATACTGAACCTGCCTCTAGAAGTGGGGTTCTCGACAGACTGCTGGTGACGCGCAGAGTTGTCTGAGCAACCACTGGCAGTGACGTCCCAAGGACAGGTTCACCATGCACGAGGCTTCTCTCATCCAACCTCTGGGCGCCGAGTGGGACTGGCAGCACGAGGGCTTGTGCCGCACCCGGAGCCCGGAGCTCTTCTTCCACCCTGACGGCGAGCGGGGCTCGGTCAAGCGGGCCCGCGAGGCGCGCGCCATCGCCCTCTGTCAGGCGTGCCCGGTGATCAGCGAGTGCCGGGAGCACGCGCTCACCGTTCCCGAGCCCTACGGTGTCTGGGGCGGCCTCACCGAGGAGGAGCGCGCCGAGATCCTGGCCCTCCAGGACCGGAGGATCTCCTGATGGGTCCCCGGACCGCTCTCATCACCACCGTCCGACGACAGCACGACGAGGTCATCGACCAGGTCAGCGGCTTCTCGCTGGGTGCCGTGGTGCCGGACTTCCACGTCGTGATCGCCCTGGCGGACCGGACGGTGACCCAGGGTCGGCTCCCCATCACCAGCGACCGGTGGAAGACACTCATCGACGGCCTGCCGACGGTGAAGCAGCAGCTGCCGACCGCCCGGGCCCTGCAGCTCGGTGTCGAGACCGCGGTGGACGCGGGTGCCGAGCTGCTCGTCCTGGTCGACGTCACGTGCATCCCCGGCCCGCGCTTCCTCGAGAAGCTGGTCGAGCACATCGAGGGCACGCAGCACGCCGGGCCGACCCTGTGGGCGCCGACCGTCCAACGGCTCCGTCCGCCCCCTCCGGAGGGCTACGAGTTCACGCGGCTGGAGGAGTGGGTGCGCACGGCGCACCCGCACCCCCTGCACGTGGTCCCGCCCGAGCTGGGCGAGGTCGACCTCGACCCCGACCAGTTCAGCAGCCCGTGCCTCGCCGTGCTGGCCGACGACCTGGCCGCGGTGGGAGGTCTCTGCGCCGACTACGTCGGCGGGATGGGCCACGACACCGACCTGGCAGCCGCCGTGACAGCGGCCGGGGGCGCGGTCCGGCTGGTGCCGGGGGCGACGGTCTACCGCCAGCACCACAGCACACAGGTCCCGGACGCCCCGCACGTGGCCTCCGCCACCAGGGACGCCTATCTCTACCGTGAGCGGTGGGGGCGGTGGCCGACGGCGCCGTGGCTGACCGAGCTGGTCGAGGCCGGCCTGGTCTCCCTGGAGGAGGACCGGGCCGGCTGAGCCGCTGGTATGCCGCGGGGCTCAGATCCCGAAGACGTCCCGCGGCTGGTCGGTCACCAGGTAGCGCGCCGTCTCGGCCGCCTCGTCGATGCCGAGGCGGTGCTGGGCGACCAGCTCGGCCAGGTGGGCACAGTCCAGCCTGCGGGACATATCATGCCGTGCCGGGATCGACAGGAAGGCCCGGGTGTCGTCGATGAAGCCCGACGTGCGGGTGAACCCGGCGCTCTCGGTCACCGCGGCCCGGAACCGGCGGATCGCGTCCGGGGCATCGAGGAACCACCAGGGCACACCGATCCGCAGCGAGGGGTAGAACCCGGCCAGGGGCGCGAGCTCTCGGCTGTAGACGGTCTCGTCGATAGTGAACACCACCAGCGTGAGGTTGGGGTGGGTCCCGTAACGGTTCAGCAGGGGCGACAGCGCCTGTGTCACCTCCACGCCGAGGGGGATGTCCGCCCCGACGTCGGCGCCGAACCGGTCGGAGGTGGGCCCGTGGTGGTTGCGGTGCACTGCTGGGTGGAGGGTCATGGTCAACCCGTCCTCCGTGGCCATGCGGGCCATCTCGTCCACCATGTGCCGTCTCAGCCGGTCGCCGTCGGCGGCGCTGATCCGCCCGGCCCGGGCCGCGGCATACAGCTGCTCCGCCTCCCGGTCCGGGAGTCGCTCGGTGCCCAGGTCCCGGTGCGAGTGGTCGGTGGAGACCGCGCCGTGCTCCCTGAAGTAGGCGCGGCGGTCCTCCATCGCGGTCACCCAGCCGGCGTAGTCGCCGGTGTCGGTGCCGCTGACGGCGGCCAGCCGGTCCACGGCCGCCACCCAGGTGGGACGGGCCGGCTCCAGGTAGGTGTCCGGCCGGAAGGTCGGCACGACGCGGGGGGCGAAGCCGTCGTCCCGGGCGATCGCCCGGTGGTGAGCCAGGTCTTCGCAGGGGTCGTCGGTCGTGGCCAGGAACTCGATCCCGAACTCCCGCATCAGGGCCCTCGGCCGCGACGTGGGCTGCCCGATCCAGCTGCTGATCCGGTCGTAGAGCGCGTCCGCGGACGTGGCGCTCGGCTCCAGGTAGGCACCGAACACCTCCACGAGCTGGGACTCGAACCAGTAGCGCATCGGGGTCCCGCGGAACACCCGCCAGTGCTCGCACAACAACCGGAACGCGCGGCGGGACCCCTCGGGGGTGAGCTCGGTGCCGACGCCGAGCTCGGCCAGGTCCACGCCGCTGGCGTGCAGCAGTCGGGTGAGGTAGTGGTCCGGCGTGATCAGCAGCGACGTCGGGTCCCGGAAGGCCGTGTCCTCGGCGATCCACTGCGCCGGGACGTGCCCGTGCGGGGAGATGATCGGCAACCCGGCCACCGAGGCGTAGAGCTCGCGGGCGATGTCCCGGACGGTGGGATCCGCGGGGAGCAGACGGTCCGGGTGCAGTTCCAGGGACACCTCAGACCCGTCCTGGCGCGGTCGGCACCGACCAGCTCGGAGGCGGGCAGGGCAGGGTGAGGTCCGTCGCCGGCGACGCCGGGGTGTCCGGGCCGAGCTGGGTCTGCATCATGGAGGTGCCTATCTGGTTGCCTCCCGGCCCCGTGCGGGCCTGGTCTGAGGTTGGCTACCTGGATTAATCCACCGGCCACCGGGCGGTCGCCCGCTGTTGCCACAAGTTGCCGTTGCGTGGCCCTGACGGCGCGATCAGCGGCGGGGCCCGGTGGACGTGCGGCTGACCAGGCGGACGGGGAGGACGGACAGGGCGTCCCGCGACTGGGCCGTGCCGTTGACGAGGTTGACGATGTAGAGGGCTGCCGTCTCGCCGAGCAGCACGGCGGGGGAGGCGACCGTCGTCAGCCCGACCAGCTCGGCCGAGAGCGTGTTGTCGAACCCGACGACACTCACGTCCTCGGGCACCCGGGCCCCCAGGTCCTGCAGACCCCGCAGCAGGCCCACCCCGAGCAGGTCGTTGTAGGCGATGACCGCGGTGAGCTGGTGCTCCACGACAGACCGGGCGGCGCCGCGCCCGCCGGAGACCGTGGGCCGGACCGGGCCGATGCGTAGGTCGTCCAGGCCCAGCTCCAGGGCTGCCTCACGCACCGCCCGCCAGCGCACACCATCGGCCCAGGACGCCTCCGGCCCGGCCACGTAGCCGATCCGGCGGTGGCCCAGGGTGCCCAGGTGCTCGACGGCGCGCCGGATGCCCCGGGCGTTGTCCGGCACCACGCACGGCAGGCCGGTGACCTTCCGGTTGAGCACCACGACGGGAACCCTGCGGGCGATGCCGCGGAGGTCCTGGTCGGAGAGCCGGCTGGAGGTGATCACCATGCCGTCGACCAGGGGCAGGTGCCGCTCCAGCATCCGCCGCTCGGCGTCCGCCGACTCGTGGGCGTCGCCGACCATCAGCGTGAAGTCGGCGGTGGACGCCGCGCGCTCCGCCCCGCGGATGATCCCGAAGTAGAACGGGTTGGTGATGTCACTGACCGCCAGCCCGAGCACCCGGGTGCGGCTCGGCGCCCTCGGCCGGAAGACGGCGTCCCGGCGGTAACCCAGCTCGGCGGCGACGGCGTGGATCCGCTCCGCGGTGGCACTGCTCACCCGGCCCGGACGGGCGAACGCCCGCGACACCGTGGAGGCGCTCACTCCCGCGCGACGGGCGACGTCATAGATCGTCGTCCGCCGCGGGACCTCGTCGTCCGGCTCCGCCACGGGCTCAATCTAGCCCGGCGGGGGGAATACGCCAGCGGCCCTCGCCCGTTGCTGCTGCTGTGACGACTCCCCTCAAGGTTGACATCTGGTCCGACATCGCCTGCCCGTGGTGCTACATCGGCAAGCGCAGGTTCGAGCGGGCCGTCGAGCAGTTCGCGGCCGACGGGAGGCAGGTCGAGGTCGAGTACCACTCCTTCGAGCTGAGCCCCGACACGCCGGTCGACTTCGAGGGCAGCGAGGTCGACTTCCTGGTGGCGCACAAGGGGATGCCCGCCGAGCAGGTCGAGCAGATGCTCGCGCACGTGGGCTCGATCGCCTCGTCGGTGGGCCTGGCCTACGACTTCGACGCGCTGCAGCACACCAACACCGTCCGCGCCCACCAGGTGCTGCACCTGGCCAAGGGCAAGGGGCTGCAGGGTGAGCTCAAGGAGCGGTTGCTGAAGGCCTACTTCGAGGAGGGCCGGCACGTCGGGCGCGCCGAGGACCTCGCGGACTTGGCAGCCGAGGTCGGGCTCGACCGTGACGAGGTGCTCGCGGCCCTGGAGTCCGAGGAGTTCCTCCCGGACGTGCGCGCCGACATCCGCCAGGCCCGCGCCTACGGCATCAGCGGAGTGCCGTTCTTCGTGCTCGACCAGAAGTACGGCGTCTCCGGTGCCCAGGAGAGCGAGAGCTTCGTGCAGGCGCTGACCCAGGCGTGGGACGGGCGCGAGGCGACGGCATGACCGGGGCCCGTTCCGCCGGCACTGACGGGGACGCCACGGCGCGGGTCGCCCGCGGGCTCAAGCCCGCCCGGGAAGACGCTGACCGGACCATGCAGCCGGGGGGCCTCGTGGCGCTCGGCGCTGCCGATGCGGTCGTCTGCGAGGGCGACGTCTGCTGGGTCCCGCCGGCCGAGGGCTGACACCCGCCGGACACGCTCGGCTGCCCCTGACGCCCGGTCGGTGACCCGGCGGCAGCCCCTCCTCACCCTCGCCTCCACCCGCGGGCGCTGTCTCACACCGCCGTCCCCTCTCGGCGACGGATCAGGGGTTGACAGATTGTACGGCCCTTTCTAGTCTGGCCGTCTAAATCGGAGCAGCGCCGGACGAGGAGGTCTGTGCATGATGACGGACGGGCGTCCTCAGAGCCCCACCGGCGACTGGATCACCCCGCGCCCGCCCATGCCCCCCAGCGCTCGGGCCGGGCGCGTGGCTGACCACTCCTGAGACTCCCCTGAGCCCCGACCCCTGTGGAAGGAGAGTTCCACCCCGCCGGCACCGCCCCCGCCGACCCCCGCTCCGTTGATGAAAACCGTGACCATCGACGCGCCCCCGCGATCACGCACCCCCGCCGCCCCCTGCGGCGAACGAAAGGTCGAACGATGAATGTCATGACTGTGGGTCTTCTGAGCATCGCCCTGTATGCGGTGTTCGTCGTCTTCTGGCTCCGCTACGACAAGAACAAGGATGACTACGCCGGCCGGGAGGAGGAGCGCTGATGAGTGTCGCTGCCTACGGCTGGACCTTCCTGGCCATCTTTGCCGCCTTCATGGTCTGGATCGGCCTGAAGGGGATGACCAGGACCGTCACCTCCGACGACTACGCCACCGCTCGCGGCTCCTACGCGGGGTGGGCCCTGGGGCTCAGCTACATGGCCGTCGTCGCCAGTGGCTCCACCTTCATGGGGATCCCCGGCCTCGCCTACGAGTACGGGTTCAAGGCCGGGTACTACCCGATGCTCTACCCGATCGGCATCTACATCGGCACCATGGTGATCGCCCGGCGGCTCAAGCGTGCGGGTGACCGGTTCAGCTCCCAGACCGTCCCCGACTTCCTGGGAGACCTCTACCGCAGCCGCTGGCTGCGGGTCATCGCCGCCCTGGTGTCGATCTTCCTGATCTACTACCTGATGTCCCAGTTCGCCGCCTCGGGCCAGATGTTCGACGTGATCCTCGGCGTGCCCTACCGGTGGGGCGTCGTGCTGGCCGTGGTCCTGGTCATCGCCTACATGATCACCGGCGGTGCCCACGCGGACATCATCACCGATGCCGTCCAGGGCCTCTTCATGCTGGCCATCGCAGTGTTCATCGTCGCCTGCTTCGTGGCCGGAGTCGGTGTCGCGGGAGCGGGCCCCTCGGCGGTCAACGGCGCGCTCCCCGCGGAGATGCGCTGGGACGTCCACACCGACCCGTCGGTCCCGACCTTCAGCTCCTGGTGGGTCCTGGTCCTGCTGCTCATCGCGCACCTCGGGTTCGTGACGCTGCCGCACCTGGGCAACAAGTTCTTCGCGCTCCGCGGGGGCGGCCAGGTGCGGCAGTTCGTCATCCTGTCCAGCGTCACGGGCCTGGTCGTCGGCTTCCTGTTCCTCGGCGGCATCCTCGGCCGGGCGATGGGCATCGAGACCGACAGCCCCGACGCCATCATCCCGCTCATGTTCCTGGAGCTCCTGCCGCCGTGGGGTGCCGCGGCACTGGCGATCGCCGTGCTCAGCGCGATCATCTCCACGGCCGACGGTCTGCTGATGAGCATCAGCCAGATCTTCGCCAACGACCTCTACCGCAAGACCTGGGTGCCCATGCGCGGCGGCGACCCCAACTCCCCGGAGGTCGACCGGCGGGCCCTGCTCATCGGCCGGGTCGGGATCCTCGTGACCGGTGTGGTGGCGGCGCTCGCGGTCTTCGAGCCGCCGAAGCTCCTCGCGATCCTGCTCTGGGTCGGGATCGGCGGCATCATCTCCGCGCTCACCGGACCCATGTTCGTGGGTCTCTTCTGGAAGGGTGCGACGCCGTTCGGCGCCATCACGGCGGCGGTCGCTGCCTTCGGTCTGTACTTCGCCATCCACCTCGGTCCGCAGTTCGGCTTCTACGCGGGTGTCTACCCGTGGAACGAGAACCCGTTCGCCTCCACCGGCGTCGCGAGCATGCTCGGCGTGCTGCTCACGATCGTGCTCAGCCCGCTCGGCAAGGCGATGCCGGCCGAGCACGTGGACGGTGTGCACGCCAACGAGACCGAGCAGGAGTGGCGGGGCACCTCCGACCGGCAGGTCCCCGTCCTGAGCCGCGAGGCGCGGACGGACCCGGCATGAGTGTGGCGACGACGATGGTGCTGCTCGACGTTCCTCGGAGCCGAGAGCGGAGCATCGAGCTGGTGCGTCGGCGCTCCCTCGTCAGCGTCGTGCGCGAGCGGCTGGGGCGCGGTGACCCCTCCGTCGTGGACCGGGAGCTGTACTGGCCGATCGCCCTGGTCCGCGCCACGGCGTCCGGCACCGGTAGGCGGCAGTGGCGTGACCAGGTGCTCGGTGCGGTCGACCTGGTCAGCGGCCGGATCGGCATCGTCGACGTCGACCTGCCACCCACCCGCGAGCTGACGGCCGCGGAGGGTGACCTGATCCCCGCACGGATGAGCAGGACGGTCGCCGAGCGACTCTGGCACGAGTGGTTCCGCGACCACACGGACCGCCGCCGCAAGCCGATGCGTCCCCCGGCCCTGTCCGTCGACCAGATCGAACGGGTGTGGCTGCCCAACCACCTGGTGACCGCCGGAGGGCGTCGCTTCCTGGTCGACCCGATGGTCGGCCGGGTCGAGGACCTGCGCAACGTCCCCAGTGTGGAACAACTGCTGAGTGACCAGACCGATCCCCGAACAGAAGGAGCTACGACATGCAAGGCGTGACCACCGTTCTGACCGCCCCCGGTGAGCTGGAGCAGCGTGAGTACGAGGTCCCCGAGGCCGAGGTCGGGGGTGTCGTGCTGGACATGATCCGGGCCAACGTGTGCGGGTCGGAGGTGCACATCCTCAAGGGGCACCATCCGCTGATCCAGCCGGGGTGCGTGATGGGTCACGAAGGGGTGGGTCGGGTCGCTCGCCTGGGTCAGGGTGTCAGCACCGACTTCGCCGGTCAGCCGCTGGCCGAGGGGGACCGGGTGGTCGCGACCTACTTCGAGGCCTGCCGGCGGTGTCCGCAGTGCAACCGGGGCGACTGGCAGCTGTGCGCCAACGCCTACGCCCGCTGGTCCAGCCCGGCGGACCAGGGTGCGCACTTCTACGGCACGTTCGGCACGCACTGGTCCCTGTCGGGCAACCAGTATGTGTACAAGGTGCCGGACAGCGTCACCAGCAAGGCGGTGTCGTCGGCGAACTGTGCGCTCTCCCAGATGGTCAGCGCCCTGGAGACCGGAAAGGTCCAACGGGGTGAGTCGGTCGTGCTGCTGGGTGCCGGTGGCCTCGGCCTGTGCGGTGCGGCCCTGGCCGCCGAGGCCGGGGCAGAGGTGTACGTTGCCGAGATGGCACCCTCGCGCCTGACCAAGGCCGAGTCGTTCGGGGCCCACCACACGGTGGACCTGTCCCAGGCCGCCGACGGCGCGGGCCGTGTGGAGCTGGTCCGTGGCGAGGTGGGTGGCGCGGGTGCCGACGTGGTGATCGACCTGACCGGTGTGCCGAGCGCCTTCTCCGAGGGTGTGCGGATGGTCCGTCCCGGTGGGCGGTTCGTCTCGGTCGGCAACATCAGCCCCAACAAGTTCACCGAGTTCGACCCGGGGCTGTTCACCCGGTCCGGGGTGAGCATGCACGCCGTGATCCGCTACCCGACGTACTTCCTGTCGCGGTCGGTGGCGTTCATCGAGGACACCCCGCACTACCCCTGGGAGGACCTGGTCGACGCCGACTACGAGTTCGGTCAGGCCCGTGAGGCGATCCAGGCCGCCGAGGACAGGACGGTGACCCGGGCGGCCCTGCTGATCAACGCCGAGTGACCTCGGTGCAGACTCGGAACCAATCCCCGACATCCTGAGAGGCACCACACCGTGGAGACCACACAGTCGTTCATCAACGGCGCTTCAGTGGCAAGCGCCGACACCTATGACAACATCGACCCGGCCACCGGGCAGTCCCTGGGGCCGGTGGCCCGTGCGGGCGCCGGTGAGGTCGACCAGGCGGTCGCGGCGGCGGCTGCGGCCCAGCCCGCCTGGAACGCCACCCTGCCCGAGCACCGTGCCCGGGTGCTGACCCGGATCGCGGACCTGGTCGAGGCCAACGCCGAGGAGCTGGCCCGCCTGGAGTCCGAGGACACCGGCAAGCCGATCGGCCAGGCCCGCACGGACGCCACCGTCTGCGCACGGTACTTCCGGTTCTACGGGCACGCCATCGACTCCTACTACGGACAGACGATCCCGCTGGCCCCGGACCAGCACGTCTACACCCGCAAGGAGCCATTCGGGGTCGTGGCCTCGATCGTGGCCTGGAACTACCCGATGCAGCTGCTGGCGCGGGCGGTGGCCGCCGCGATCGCGACGGGCAACGCCACGATCATCAAGCCGGCCGACGAGACACCCCGCACGGCGGTGGCGATCGCGCGGCTGGCGATCGAGGCGGGCGTCCCGGCCGGGGTGTTCAACGTCGTGACCGGCATCGGTGCCGAGGCCGGTGCGGCCCTGACGGCCCACCCCGGGGTCTCGCACCTGGGGTTCGTCGGGTCGACCCAGATCGGGTCGACCATCGCGCACGCGGCGGCCGACCGGGTCGTCCCGACGGTGCTGGAGCTGGGTGGCAAGTCCGCCCAGATCGTGTTCCCGGACGCCGACCTGGACACCGCGGCCACCTTCCTGACCAAGGCGATCCTGCAGAACGCCGGGCAGACCTGCTCGGCGGGCTCGCGGTTGCTGGTGCACCACTCGGTCCACCAGGAGCTGATCGCCAAGGTGGCCGACAACTTCGGCAAGGTCTCCATCGGTCGTGGCAGCGAGGACCCGGACCTGGGTCCGCTGGTCTCTGCCAAGCAGCAGGGCCGGGTCAGGACCATGGTGGAGGCCGCGGTCGCCGGCTCCGGTGAGGTCATCATCGGGGGCGGGGTGCCCGACGACGAGCGGCTGGCCGGCGGCGCGTACTTCGCCCCGACGCTGATCGACGGGGTCGACCCGACCTCCCAGATCGCGCAGGAGGAGGTCTTCGGACCGGTCCTGGCGGCCATGAAGTTCGACACCGAGGAGGAGGCCATCGCCCTGGCCAACGGCACCGACTACGCCCTTCTGGGCGCCGTCTGGACCAAGGACATCAGCCGGGCCCACCGGCTGGCGGCCGCCATCCAGGCCGGTCAGGTCTACGTCAACACCTACGGTGCCGGCGGAGGCGTGGAGCTGCCGTTCGGTGGGTTCAAGAAGTCCGGGTACGGGCGGGAGAAGGGCGTCGAGGCCCTCGACGCCTACACCCAGACCAAGACCGTCATCATCAAGCTCTGACCCAGCCACACCGGGCCGGCCACACCACCGGCGTGGCCGGCCCGGTTGCTGCGGTGCGGGCTCGATGGTCGCACTCCCACTAGGGTGAGGCGCGTGCCGCAGCATGCCCCGTCATCGCGGACGGGCCGGTCGTGGCCGGTCCGGGTCCGGGTCATCGCGCTGGTCGTCGCGATGCTGACGCTCGGTCTCGTGGTGGCCGGCGCCGTGACGTTCATCGTGCAGTTCAACCAGCTCGACCAGCGCATCGACAGCGAGCTGCTCCAGGAGATCGACGAGGTCCGCGGCATCGCCGAGGGCGGTCCGCCCGGCAGCGCCGGTGACGTGCCGTACACCGACCTCCGTGAGCTCTTCGAGGCCTACCTCACCGTCTCGGTGCCGGGCGAGCACGAGTCGATGCTGACCCTTATCGACGGCACGACCGTGTTCATCCCCGGCGGTGAGCTCCCCTTCGAGCTCAACGTGCCCGAGGTGAAGCAGGAGGTGCAGCGGGTCTATGCGCCCGGCCGTGCCACCATCACCGACTTCACGCTGGACGACCACGAGCTGCGCATGATCACCGCCTCCGTCGCGCTGCCCGGTGACACCCGCGAGGGCGTGGTCGTCGTCGCCATCGACGCGGGGGCGCAGCGTCGCGCGATCTGGAACCAGGTCGGCACCTACGCCCTCGTCGCGCTCGGCACGGTCCTGGTGACCGGCGCGACCGGCTACGTCGTCGCCGGACGACTGTTGCGCCCGCTGGCCGACCTGAGCCGAGCGACCGCCACGATCGACACCGAGGACCTCACCCAGCGGGTCGAGATCCAGGCAGCGGACAACGACGTCGCCCAGCTGGCGCACACCTTCAACCAGATGCTCGACCGGCTCGAGGCCGGGGTCGCCGACCAACGGCAGTTCCTCGACGACGCCGCCCACGAGCTCCGCACCCCGCTGACCATCATCCGGGGCAACCTGGAGCTCATGGAGGTGGGTGATGCCGAGGACGTGGATCAGACCAGGACCCTCGTGCTGGACGAGCTGGACCGGATGAAGCGGCTCGTCGACGACCTGCTGCTGCTGGCGAAGTCCCAGCGCCCGGACTTCATCGAGTTCGCCCCCGTGGACGTGCAGCTGCTGGGTCGGGAGCTGCAGGACCGCGTCCACCAGCTGGGGGAGCGGACGTGGGAGACCGTCGCGACCGCCTCCGGCACCGTGCTGGCGGACCGGCAGCGACTGCAGCAGGCGGTGATCCAGCTGGCGGCCAACGCGGCCAAGTTCTCCGAGCCGGGCAGCAGGATCGAGGTCCGCCTCGACTGGGCGCAGCCGACCGCCGAGGTGATCGACACGCTGCCGTCACCGGCCCGCCGCTATCTGGTCATCACCGTCCAGGACCGCGGCACCGGCATCGCCCCGCGAGAGGTGGAGCGGATCTTCGAGCGCTTCGGGCGCAGCGAGGACCACCGGATGGTGGACGGGTCCGGCCTGGGGCTGCCGATCGTCGCCGCCATCGCACAGGGCCACCGTGGCACGGTGACCGTCGACTCGGCGGTGGGCGTCGGGAGCACCTTCCGCCTGTGGATCCCGGCCGAGATGTGATGCTGGGGCCATGGCTAACATCCTGATCGCCGAGGACGAGGAGCGCATCGCGCTCTTCGTCGCCAAGGGCCTCAAGGCTGCGGGATACCAGACGCACGTGGTGGGGGACGGCGTCAGTGCCCTCGAGCACGCCTCGAGCGGTGACTACGACCTGCTCGTGCTCGACGTGGGGATGCCCAAGATGGACGGGTTCACGGTGCTGCGGGTCCTCCGCACCCTCGAGCACCAGATCCCGATCATCATGGTGACCGCGCGCGATGCCGTGACGGACACCGTGGCGGGGCTCGAGGGTGGGGCGGACGACTACCTGACCAAGCCGTTCAAGTTCGAGGAGCTGCTCGCGCGGGTGCGGACCCGGCTCCGTCCCCGACCCGGCGCCCAGGACGCGACGGTCCTGAGCCACGGGAGCCTGAGCCTTGACCTGACGACGCGGGTCGCGACCGCCGATGACAAGCCGGTCGAGCTCTCCCCGCGGGAGTTCGCGATGGCCAGGGAGTTCCTGGAGCATCCCGGTCAGGTGCTCTCGCGGGAGCAGCTGCTGTCCCGGGTGTGGGGCTACGACTTCGACGGGGCCTCCAACGTCGTGGACGTCTACATCCGCTACCTGCGCAACAAGCTCGGGGCCGCCCGCTTCGACACGGTCCGGGGTGTCGGCTACCGGCTGAAGGAGGTCTGACCCGCATCGACCGGCGCACGGAAGATGAGAATCTTCTCATGGACGTCTCATCGGCATACCAGATTCGCGGGTGAGACTGGCTCCATGAAGTTGATCGCCTCGTTCGTGTCGCTGACCGTCGTCGCGGCCCTCAGCGCCTGGCTCTGGCTGGGCCAGGGCGCCTCCGAGGTGCAGACCGCCGGTGTCGAGGTCGTCGAGAGCTCCGGCTCCGCGGCCTCGGGTTTCATCGAGCCCCTCACCTCCGCCGACAACTCGGTCCTGACCGACGACTACGCCGCCGCCTTCGTCGGGCTGCAGGCCGTCCTCGACGTGTGGCACAACCAGCCGCGGGAGGTCATCTCCGACCCCGAGCTCCTCGCAGGTCTGGTGGCGGACGCACGGGAGGCCGCCGCGGCCGAGATCGCCGCGGTCGAGGAGAAGGCACGGCAGGAGGCCGCCGCCGAGCAGAAGGCTCGCGAGAAGGCTGCCGCCGAGGAGAAGGCTCGGCAGGAGGCGGCAGCAGAGGAGGAGGCCCGGGAGGAGGCGGCCCAGCCGCCCAAGGCGGTGTCGCCCCCTCCGGTCGCGCCGCCACCGGACGATGATGATGACGACGATGACGACAACTCGGGTCCGGGTCACGACGACGATGACGATGACGACGACTGGGATGACGACGACGACGATGACGATGACGACGACTCCGGTCACGACGACGACTGACCGGAGGTCGCGCGGGGCCGCGTGAGCCGCTCCGGAGCAGCCCGGGCCCAGCAGGGCCCGGGCTGAGTCGTGTCCGCGGAATAGTCCGCGCGGCCGGACCCTTGAACCGAGCACGGGCAGGACAGGGAGGTCTGCGCCCTCCAGCCCACCTCCCGAACGCACGGAGCCTGCCCTTGACAACCACCCAGCCACTCTCGGCACCGACTCTCGCGACGGCGCCGGGCCGGCGGTCCGTATCTCCTACCGTCGACGGACCGGACGAGCGACCGAGGGTCCCGCTGGGCCTGATCACCACCGCGCTCGTCGTCGGCGGGTTCGCCATCGGCACCACCGAGTTCGTCACGATGGGCCTGCTGCCCCAGATCGCCGGCGGCCTCGGTGTCTCGATCCCGACCGCGGGCCACACGATCTCCTCGTATGCCGTGGGGGTCGTCGTCGGTGCGCCGCTGGTCGCCGTCCTGGGTGCCCGCCTGCCACGTCGCGGCCTGGCCCTGGTGCTGATGGCGGTCTTCGCGCTCGGCAACGTCGCGAGCTCGGTCGCCACCAGCTACGAGGCACTCGTGCTCGGCCGCTTCCTGGCCGGCCTGCCGCACGGGGCCTTCTTCGGCGTCTCCGCCCTCATCGTCGCCGCCTGCGCACCCGCCCACCAGCGCGGGCGCGCGGTCAGTCGCGTGATGCTGGGCATCCCGATCGCCAACATGATCGGCGTGCCGGCCGCCACCTGGCTGGGCCAGGAGGTCGGCTGGCGCTCGGCATACTGGCTGGTCGCGGCGCTCGCCGTGGTGACCGTCGCCCTCGTCGCCCTCTGGGTGCCCAGGACGCCCGGCAACCCGCACGCCAGCGGACGCCGCGAGCTCGCCGCCCTGCGCAACCCCCAGCTGTGGCTGGCGCTGGCCGTCGGTGCGGTCGGCTTCGGTGGCATGTTCGCCATGTACTCCTACATCGCCCCCACCGTCACCGAGGTCACGGGCCTGGGCGAGTCCGCGATCCCGTGGTTCCTGCTGGCCTTCGGTGTCGGGGGTGCGGTCGGGAGCCTGGTGGGCGGGTGGCTGGCGGACTGGTCGGTCCTGCGTGGCCTGGTGATCAGCCTGGTCGGTATGGGAGCGGTCCTGGCCCTCTTCACCCTGACCTCCCAGTGGGCCTGGCCCGCGCTGCTGACCCTGTTCGCGTCCTCGGTCATGGCCTCGGTGCTCGTCGTGGTGCTCCAGCTGCGGCTCATGCACGTCGCCGGCGACGCGGAGACGATCGGCGCGGCCAGCAACCACGCCGCCCTCAACATCGCCAACGCCCTCGGCGCCTGGCTGGGAGGCCTGGTCATCGCCGCCGGCTGGGGCTACCAGGCCGCCAGCTGGGTCGGGGTCGTGCTCTCCCTCGGTGGCCTGCTGTTCCTGGCCGCCTCCCTCCTGCTGCACCGTGTCGACCGTGCGCGGGACGCGTCTGCGACCATGACCGCATGATCGTTGCCATCAGCATCAGCCCGTCCGGCGGGGACGAGACCGGGGGCGTCAGCGAGGCGGTCGCCCGCGCCGTCCAGGTGATCCGGGACTCGGGTCTGCCGTGCGAGACCAACGCGATGTTCACCAACATCGAGGGCGAGTGGGACGAGGTGATGGCCGTCGTGAAGCAGGCGGTCGACGTCGTCGCACAGGAGTCGCCGCGGGTCGGCCTCGTCCTCAAGGCGGACATCCGTGCCGGCTACACCGGCCAGCTGGCCGCCAAGGTGGAGCGGGTCGAGGCGCACCTCGCCGACCGCGGCTGACGGCCGCGCCCCCGGCCTGGCCCAGCCGTATGCCGAGCCTCACCCGAGGCCTGTTGCCGCGGGCCTGCCGGGGCTAGTGTCGGGAGGGTCAGAAACCCTCCGTCGCCAGGAGCAGTCATGGCCACGCGTCTCAACCCGTATCTCAGCTTCCCGGGCAACGCCAGGGAGGCGCTGGAGTTCTACGCCGGCATCCTCGGTGGCGAGCTCGACGTCAGCACCTTCGGGGAGTTCCCGGGTGCCGGTCCCGAGCTCGACGACAAGATCATGCACGGCCAGCTCGAGACCGCCGCCGGCCTCACGCTGATGGCCGCCGACATCCCGCCCGGCACCGACCACCAGCCGGGCAACAACATCACGATCAGCCTCAGCGGCGACGACGTCGAGACGCTGCGTGGCTACTGGGCAGGCCTGTCCGAGGGCGCGACGGTCCAGACCCCGCTCGAGGTGCAGATGTGGGGCGATGAGTTCGGTCAGCTCACCGACCGCTTCGGCATCAGCTGGCTCGTCAACATCAGCGGCCAGGCCGCAGAGGCTGCGCCGGACCGCTGACGGGCCATGCGTCCGCCCGTTACGGTGGACGCATGGGGTCGATCCTGCTGGCATCCTGCCCCTTCCGTGGGCACGTCACGCCCACGCTGCGACTGGCGGCCGGGCTGGCGGACGCCGGCCACCGCGTGCGTGTCGTCACCGGCCACCGCTACGCCGAGCAGGTGACACGCGCGGGAGCCGAGCTGGTCCAGCTGCCGGCAGCGGCCGACCTGGACGAGGACCGGCTCCTCGAGACCTTCCCGGAGCGCGCCGACCTGACCGGCCCCGCGGCAGCGCGCTTCGACATGACCCGCATCTTCCTCGAGCCGGTGCCGGCCCAGCTGGCAGCCGTCGACGGCGCGCTCGCCGAGGAGGCGGCCGACGTGGTCGTTGCCGAGCCCCTGTTCCTCGCGGCCCTCGCCCTCGTCGGGCGCCGCACCGCCCCACCGGTCCTCACGCTCGGCACCATGCCGCCGCTGGGACGGCAGACGGCGATGCCACCGCTGGGGCCACCGTGGCGCGGGCTCGGCCCGCTCGCGCCGAGAGCCCACGCGACCGCGCACGGGGTGCTGCAGCGCCTCCTGTTCGGGCCCGTCCAGCGGGAGGCGGAGCGACTGTTCGCCACCCTCGGGGAGCCGGCACCGACGACCTTCTTCCTGGACTGGCCGCGCGCCGGAGCCGGGATCCTCCAGCTCTCGGTGCCCGCCTTCGAGCCCGTCGCGGGGCTCCCGGTGCCCGTCCACCACGTCGGCGCCCTCGCCGGCCCGCCCGGCCGCCCGGACGGTGAACCACCGTCGTGGTGGCCGCGGGTGCAGCAGGCCGCGGCCGAGGGGGTGCCGGTCGTGCACGCCACGCAGGGCACCGCGGCCAACACGGACCTCGGGCAGCTGGTGGCGCCGACGATCCGCGCGCTGGCGGGCCGGCCGGTGCTCGTCGTCGCAACGACCGGCGGCCGGGATCCCGGAGACCTCTCGCAGTCCCTCCCCGCCAACGCGGTCCTGGAGCGCTGGGTCGACTACTCCTGGCTCCTGCCGAGCACTGCCGTCATGGTCACCAACGGGGGGTACGGCGGGGTCCACGAGGCGCTCCGCCACGGCGTGCCGCTGGTCCTGGCCGGTGCGCAGCAGGACAAGGCGGCCATCGCGACCCGGGTGCGGCGCAGTGGTGCCGGCCTCGCCGTGACCACGCTGAGCCCGAGCGAGCCCGACCTCGACCGGCTCGTGGGGACGGTCCTCCACGACGGCGGCTACCGGGCCGCCGCGCAGCGCCTGGCCGCGGACCTGGCGGCCGCACCAGGCCTCCCCGGGGCGGTGGCCGTCGTCGAGAGCCACCTGCAGGGCCGGGCGGCGCGGGCCTGACCCGGCCCCTCGGCATACGGCCGGCAAAGTCTGTGGCTCGCCGACACAACCTGGACGGCCCCCGCCCCCGTTAGACCACTATGGACCCATCGGGGGGCGGTGAGCGGGCTGCAGGTCGATGACGACTTCCTGGACTTCGTCCGCGCCAGGCAGGATCCGCTGCTGCGAGCCGCGGTGCTGGTATGCGGGAACCACCACCTGGCGCAGGACCTGTTGCAGGACGCGCTGGCCAAGCTGGCGAGCCGGTGGGACCTGTCGGCGAGAGCGTCACCGGGGAGATCCAGGAGTGGTCAGGTCGCTGGCACAGGACCGGCGCACAGATCTCCCTCGCGGTGACCGACGGCACCCGGTGCTTAGTCACCAAGCCCGGGGGAGAGTTGGGAGTCGACCTCCAGACCGGTGTCTGTGCAGACCTGGAGCACGACCTCGCTAGATCCTCGATTGTGCGTGTGATCCTCACCCCAGACGACGAGGTCCTCGTTGTCCACGTCCTGTCGGGCTTCTGAGAGACACCCTCGCCGTCAGTGTCCGTCTGCCCTGCGTCGGCGCTAGGTTGGGAGCCAGGAGCGCCATGGGCGGAGGGATCGATGCAGGTGCCGCAGCCCCCGGAGTCCGGGCCTGACGGACTCGTGACGGTCGCCCGCGCCGAGTGGCCCTTTGTCGGGCGTGGCGAGGAGTTCGACCTCATCACCGCTGCGATCGGCACAGACGCTCAGGGCGGGTCCGGCCGGGGCGAGCCACCGGGGAGCGGGTCCGGGGGCGCGGTGATCTTCGCGCCCGCCGGCGTGGGCAAGACGAGGCTGCTGACGGAGGTGCGTCGCTGGGCGGAGCACCGTGGCGTGCGGACCGCGTTGGTGATCGCGACCGAGGCTGGCTCACGCACGCCGTACGGCGCGGTGCTACACCTGCTCCCTGCGGGCACGGCGGACCCGGCGGACCGAGTGACCTGGCACGCCGCCTTCGCCGCGGCGCTCCGGTCGGCGGACTGCCGCACGCTGTTGCTCGTGGACGACGCCCAGCACCTCGACCACGGCAGCGCCGCCCTGGTGCTCCAGCTCGCCATGGAGGGCGCGGTCACGCCCGTCGTCGCAGTGCGCCGGGGAGCGTCGGTCCCGGACCCGATCACCGCGCTGTGGAAGGACGGCCTCGCGCTGCGGGTGGACCTGCAACCCTTCTCCGCCACCGAGATGCGCGCCCTCATCAGCCGGGCCCTCGGCGGGTCCGTGAGCGATCGCACCCTGTCCCGACTTGCCGCCGTGAGCGACGGCAACGTGCTCTACGCCCGTGAGCTGGTGGCCGGCGCCCTCGAGGCAGGATCCCTGCGCCGGCGGGAGGACGTCTGGACCTGGGACGAGCAGGTGGTTCTCGCACCCCGACTCGTCGACGCGGTGGGATGGCGGCTGGCGGCGCTGTCCGATGAGGGGCGCCAGGCACTGGCGCTCGTCGCCATCGGGGAGCCGCTGCCCCTGGCGGTCGCGGAGCGGCTCATCGACGCCGAGGTGCTGTCGGCGCTGGAGGAGTCGGTGCTGGTCTGCACTGACGGCAGGGGTGAGCTCACGTCCCTCCGGTTGTGTCACCCGCTGTACGGCGAGGTCGTCCTCGGCCAGCTGGGGCACCTGACGCGTCGCCGTCTCGTCGCCGCACTGGCAGACGCGCTCGAGGCCGACCCCTTGCACCGGGACGAGGCCGTCGTGCGGGTTGCCAGCTGGAGGCTCGAGATCGGTGGGGAGCTGCCACCGGAGACGCTGCTGCGGGCCGCTGAGCGAGCGAACCAGACCTTCGACCACGAGCTCGCGGAACGGCTGGCCCGGGCCGGCATCGTGGCCGACCGCGCCGGGAGCGAGCTCCGGTGCTCGCTGGTCGTCGAGCTGGCCAGGGCCCTGGTCTGGCGCAACCACTTCGAGGAGGCCTCGGCGCTGCTGCTCGAGATCGAGGACGAGGTGGTCGCGTCCGATGACGAGCCCCTCCAGGACACCTACCTCGACATGCGCTTCTGGGCCTGTTATGTGGGGCTCGGTCAGGCGGACGAGACGCGCCGCCTGCTCGACCGGTTTACCGCGACGTCCGGCGGGAGCGATCCGGGGACGCGGGGAGGTGAGGGGGAAGGGAAACCCGGCCTCGCGGCATACCGGGCCAACATCCTCCTGGGGGAGGGGCTGGCTCGCGAGGCCGTCGCCCTCGCCGAGCCGTTGCTCGACTCCACGGAGGTGCCCGAGCTGCAACGGCTCCTCGCGCTCGAGACGAGCGGCGAGGCGCTGGGCTACCTGGGGCTGTACACGCGGGCCGCGCTGGTGTGGGACCGGATGCGCTCGCTCGCACAGACGGGCCACGGGAGGGCAGCCACGGCTGCCACCGAAGCGGATATGCAGGAGCTGTGGTGCGCCCAGCTCGATGGACGGTTCGGCGAGATCCTCCCGGTGGTCTCGGCTCTCCACTCACAGTTCGAGAGCAGTCAGGACGTGGCGACCAGGGGACTCGCGTCCCTCGCGCTCGGCCGCATCTTCCTGATGGCCGGCCGACCGAGCCGTGCCCAGGCCGTGCTGCTCGACGCGGTGGCCGACTTCCGCACGGTCGACCTCGGGGGGACGCTGGCGTGGGCGCTGTCCCTGTTGAGCCAGGCCGCGGTGCTGACCGGCCGGCCGGAGGACGCACGCCGGTGGCGGGACGAGGCGCGCGAGCACCATGCCCGCGGGGGCTCCGCGCGGCAGGCCGCCGACCTGACCGCTGCCGACGTCTGGATCGCGGTGGCCGAGGGTGACGGCACCGCCGCCTCTGCCCTGGCCCTGGAGGGTGCCGCAGCCTATCCCCAGTTCGAGCTGCCCCGAGCACGGCTGCTCCACCTCGCCGTCCGGGTCGGCGAGCGCGGAGCCGCGGTGGTCACCGACCTCCGGGACATCGCGGACCGGGTCGAGTTCGAGTACCCGACGCTGTTGGCTGACCACGCGGAGGCACTGCGGGCCGGGGACGGCACAGCCCTCGAGGAGGTCGCCCACCGGTTCGGGGACCGCGGCCTCCCGCTGCTGGCTGCCGAAGCGGCCAGCCAGGCCGCCCGCGCCCACAGGGCGGCAGGCTCCACCGACGGGACCCGGCGGGCCTCTGCGCTGCTGGCGAGGCTCACGGCGCGGTTCGAACGGATCACCACGCCAGCCTTGCGGGAGCCGGAGCTGGTCGCCGACCTCAGCCGGCGCGAGCTCGACGTCGCCCGGCTGGCGGCCCTCGGGCTGAGCAACGCGCAGATCGCCGAGCGCCTGGTCGTCTCGGTCCGGACGGTGGAGTCCCACCTGTACCAGGCCTACGCCAAGCTCGGGGTCGAACGGCGCACCGACCTGGGGCGCCTGCTGCCACCCCAGTAGCCGACTACTGAGAGGGCGACCTCGTGTCGGCCGTAGCCTCTCGGCATGAGCGGGCTCTCCTGTGAGCACCAGCTGGACCAGCTGCCGACCGCGATGGCCGTGGCGCTGAGGCTGCATGCCGCCGGGCACGGCGACGCGGTGGTCGGGACCGCGCTCGGCGTGCCGGTCGAGGGGGTCCCGACCCTGTTGCAGCTGGCCCGTGCGAAGTTCCACAACCTCCCGAACCCGGGTGCCCGGTCCGAGAACCAGTGGTCCACCACTGAGGGAGTCGACGGCCCGGGCTCCTAGGTTCAGCAGCGGAAGCCCTTCCGCAGGCAGCGTCCCCCGGACGTCGTGAGACGTCCCACCGGCCCCCCCTGACCCGCTCCCCGACACCTTCCCGGGGGGAGCGGACTCGCCTGGTGCGGGGCACACCGAGGCGGGACTGCCGCTCCCCGGGCCCCATGGCCGGGGAGCGGCAACCGGCCGTCTCACGACCTGCCGTCGAGGGCCCCGCCCGTTAGGTTGGGGGAATGCCTGAGAGCTCACCGTCCCCCTACCCCGGCATGGGCGCGACCCTGCACGACGACGGCGCCACGTTCCGTGTCTGGGCACCGAACGCCACGGCCGTGGCCGTCACCGGCAGCCACGACGGCTGGAACGTCCCGGCCGCCCTGCGTCCCGACGGCGACGGCTCGGTCGGCACCTGGTCGGTGCACGTGCCCGGGGTGGGTGCCGGCACGGAGTACCAGTTCCGGCTCACCACCGGCGGCGGTGAGGAGGTCTGGCGGGCCGATCCCTACGCACGGGAGATGACCAACTCGGTGGGCAACTCCGTGGTCCACGACCCGAGCGCGTTCGACTGGGGGCAGGACGACTTCCAGATGCCGCACTGGGACGACGTCGTGATCTACGAGATGCACGTGGGGACCTTCGCGGCGGACCAGGAGCACCGGGGCGACTTCGACCGGGCCGCCCAGCGGCTGCCCTACCTGCGGGAGCTGGGGATCTCCGTGGTCCAGGTGATGCCGCCCTTTGAGTATGCAGGTGACATCAGTTGGGGTTACAACCCCGCCCACATGTTCGCGGTCGAGTCCTCCTACGGAGGACCGGATGCGTTCAAGCGGTTCATCAAGGCGGCCCACGAGCACGGCATCGCGGTGATCGTCGACGTCGTCCACAACCACATCGGCCCCTCGGACCTGGACCTGTGGCGGTTCGACGGGTGGCACGAGAACGACGGCGGCGGCATCTACTTCTACAACGACTGGCGCGCCGAGACCCCGTGGGGTGCCACCCGACCGGACTTCGGCCGCCCCGCCGTCCGGCAGTTCCTGTCCGACAGCGCCAAGCTGTGGTTGCAGGAGTTCCACTGCGACGGGCTCCGCTTCGACGCCACGGCCTACATCCGGTCGGTGCACGGCACGGTCCACGACGCCGGCTCGATGCTGCCGGACGCGACGGAGTACCTCCAGGCGCTGACCGCCTCGCTCTCGGCCGACCAGCCCTGGAAGCTGCTCATCGCCGAGGACCTGCAGAACGACCCGACCGTGACGATGCCGGTCGACCAGGGTGGACTCGGGTTCCACGCACAGTGGGACGCCGGTTTCGTGCACGTCATCCGCCGCGCGCTCACTCAGCTGGACGATGCGGCGAGGGACGTGGGCGAGGTGGCCCACGGCATACTCGGGACGGGGCGTGGTGCCGCTGGGTCCCGGGTCATCTACACCGAGTCGCACGACGAGGTGGCCAACGGCAAGACCCGGGTCCCGGAGGCGATCTCCCCCGGCGCCGCCGACAGTCTGGCAGCCAAGAAGCGCGCCACCCTCGGGTCGGCGGCCGTCTTCTTCTCTCCCGGTATGCCGATGTTCTTCCAGGGCCAGGAGATGCTGGCCGACCGCTACTTCGACGACTCGGTCCCGCTGGACTGGCACGACCTGCAGGACCACTTCGGCATCGTGGCCATGCACCGGCACATGATCGCCCTCCGGCGCAACCGCGAGGGCACTACCGCCGGGCTGCGCGGCCCGAACGCCAACGTCATCCGGGCCGATCAGGAGCGCGGCGTGATCGTGCTGCACCGGTGGGGTCAGGGCGGCCCGCACGACGACACGCTCGTGGTGCTCAACTTCTCCTCCTCCCCGGTCGTCGACTACCGGGTCGGGATGCCACGGCCCGGGCGCTGGGCGGTCCGGTTCAACGGCGACTCCACGCTCTACGACCCGGAGTTCGGGGACCACCCGGTCTTCGACGTGGACACCGTCCCGCACCCAGCTGACGACTGTGCCCAGAGCGCGACCCTGGCGGTCGGGGCCTACTCCGCCGTGGTGCTCTCCCTGGAGGGCTGAGCCCGCCCGCGATCGGAGGAGCCACTGGCTGGGGTCGATCCGGATCGCGACATGAAAGCCGGGCGAAAGGGCGCCCTGGTGACCTGTTCGCATGACAAAGAACACGAGAGTTCTCGCCAGTGCCTTTGCGGCAACCCTCTTGGCAGCCGCCATCAGTGCGAACGGGGCCGCCGCCCTCACCGGGCCCACAGGCAGCGTGACACACGACGGACCGGGTCAGCCGACGGCGCCGTCAGCTCACCTCGAGGCCGACGGAGCCTCGTCTGTGGAGTCGCAGGTCAATGGCTACCCGTGCGCGCGGGACTGGGAGTGGTGCTTCTACACGCGACGATGGGACGTGAACAACGACCCGGGAGGGGTGGCTGCCTCGACCAAGATCTACAGGCCCGGCCAGATCAACGAGGCCTACTACTACGCCAAGTTCATCCCGCGCGGGGAGAAGCTGCTGGTCCGGGACCGGATCTCGGACGGCAAGGTGGCGACCATACAAGGCAAGGAAAAGAGCTTCTACGATGGAGAGTGGCACACACGCTGGGGGGTGGGACTGATGTACACCGGCAATGAGGAGACCTTCCAGCTCGGCCCCAGCGGAACCGGCTTTTCGGAAGGCAACCGCTTCTGGTTCCGGGTGTGCCAGGCGCCGGAAGAGGAGCCGTGGCACAAGTACGACTGCTCACCGTGGGTCGCCGGCACAGCCTGATCTGCGGCTCAGCACCTCCGGCAGGATGGGGGCATGTACACCCCGGACCCCACCCGCTATGACTCGATGACCTACCGCCGCAGCGGACGGTCCGGCCTCGACCTGCCGGCCGTCTGCCTGGGGCTGTGGCACAACTTCGGTGACGACGTGGCGTTCGAGCGCCAGGAGCAGGTGCTGCAACGTGCCTTCGACCTCGGCATCACCCACTTCGACCTCGCCAACAACTACGGACCGCCCTACGGCGCGGCCGAGGAGAACTTCGGTCGGCACCTCCAGCGCTCCTTCGCCGGGTTGCGCGACGAGCTGGTCATCTCCAGCAAGGCGGGGTGGGACATGTGGCCGGGGCCGTACGGGCAGATCGGCGGCTCGCGGAAGTACCTGATCGCCAGCCTGGACCAGTCGCTGCAGCGGATGGGTCTGGACTACGTCGACATCTTCTACCACCACCGGCCGGACCCCTCCACGCCGCTGGAGGAGACCATGGGCGCGCTCCACTCCATCGTCCAGTCGGGGAAGGCGCTGTACGTGGGGATCTCGTCCTACTCCGCGGTCGCCACCCGGGAGGCGGCCGGGATCCTCGCCGACCTCGGCACGCCGCTGCTCATCCACCAGCCCGTCTACTCCATGCTCAACCGCTGGGTCGAGAACGACCAGCTGTTGGACACCCTCGAGCAGGTCGGCGCGGGGTGCATCGCCTTCTCACCCCTGGCACAGGGCATGCTCACCAACCGCTATCTGGACGGCATCCCGGAGGGGTCCCGGGCCAGCCAGGGCAAGTCACTGTCCCCGGACCTGCTGACCGAGCAGTCGCTCGCCCACGTGCGGGCGCTCAACGAGATCGCTGAGGGGCGCGGGCAGAACCTGGCGCAGATGGCGCTGGCCTGGGTGCTGCGCGACCCGCGGATGACCTCGGTGCTGATCGGCGCCAGCAGCGTCGAGCAGCTCGAGCAGAACGTGGGGGCACTGGACCGGCTGGACTTCACCGACGAGGAGCTGACCCAGATCGACCGGTATGCCGTCGACGCCGGCATCGACCTGTGGAAGCAGGCCCGCGAGGGATCCTGACTGCCGCCCTCACAGGTGGCGCTCCTCCCTGGTGAAAGCGAACTGAAACCGAAGTGAGATCTCCTGCGGTCACGGTGGGTGGTGCACATTCACCAACAGGAGGGAACACACATGACCGTTCGGACACACCGACTCCGCCGCGCAGCACTCGCCGCCGTGGCAGCGCCTGTGGCACTGGGGGCGGCAGTCGTCGCGCCGGCCACGATGGCGCAGGCGCACGACGGCGCCTGGTCCAGCACGGAGTGGCGCTACACCTCAGGGTGCTGGTGCGAGCTGCCTGACGAGTGGGACGGCACCTACTTCCAGCACGACAAGGGAGGGCAGGCCGCGAAGATGCGGATGTACACCGCGGACGACCGGCTCGCTGGCAAGGTGGAGTTCCACCCGTACGGCGAGCAGGTCTACGTCTACGACACCCTCGCCAACTCTGATGCCTGGTATGTCCAGCTCACGTGGGTCGACCAGTACGGGAGGGAGAAGGCCGCCTACATCGACCCGCCTCGCGGTCGTAGCTACACCTACGCGGACCTCAGCATCCCGGAGGGGCGTGAAGTCGAGATCAAGGTCTTCGACGACGGCTGGGGCAAGGGCCACTTCAGGACGTTCTACGCGACTGCCTGACCACGTGGGGGCGTGAGGAAGGGCCGGGGGGCGTGTCTCCCGGCCCTTTCCCCTCTCACCAGGAGCTGTGCGCCGTCCGGTATGCCGAGGTGCCGGTCAGTGAGGGACGCACCCGTGCGCGTCCGCCGCAGGATGGCGTCAGGGGACGACGTAGCCGGGATCGTTGTCGCGGGTGTCCGGTGGGAGCTGGTCCTCCTCGCGGGCACCAGTGCGCTCCGCGCCGATGCCCGCCGCGACGACGAACAGGATGCCGATCACCGGTAGGACCCCGGGCTGCTGGCTCAGGATGACCAGGCCGAGCAGCAGCGCGATCGCGGGCTCCAGAGCCATCAGCGTGCCGAAGGAGGCCGTGGTCATCCGGCGGAGCGCGAGCATCTCCAGGGCGAACGGCACGACCGGCAGCAGCACCGCCAGCCCGAGCCCGATGAGCAGGTGGGTCCAGGTGAGGTCCGGGATCACCGACCCGCCGAGCACGACGGTGGCGACCAGCGCGGCGACCGGCATCGAGATGGCCAGGCCCTGCAGCCCGGAGACGGCGTCGCCGACCCGCTGGGTGAGGAGGATGTAGAGCCCCCAGCAGGCTGCTGCGCCCAGGGCGTAGGCCACGCCCACCGGGTCCACCGAGTCGGCCCACGGCTCGGTCAGCAGCAGCACGCCGACCAGGGCCAGCACCGGCCACAGGACCGCGCTGCGGTCGCGGCTGCGCAGCACGGCGACCGCGAGGGGGCCGAGGAACTCCAGGGCGCTCGCGGTGCCGACGGGGATCCGCTCGACGGCGAACATGAACAGGATCGTGATGAAGGCCGTGACCACACCGAGTGCGACACACGCCGCCAGGTCACGACGTGCGAGCTGCAGCGGTCGCGGCCGCACCAGTACGAGGAAGATGAGACCGGCCCAGGTCAGCCGCAGCCAGGCGGCACCGTCGGGACCGATCCGGTCGAAGACCGAGAACGCCGCGACGACTCCGAGCTGGACGCAGAACATCGCCGCCAGCGCCATCAGGGCGCCGTTGCGCGCCGCGCCCCGGGCGTCCGTCGCAGAGCCCGCCCGGGTCATCGGTGGGCGGACCCGCTCGGCCGGCCCCGCGTCATACGGCCTGCTGGCGGACCACGTCGAACGGTGCCTGGGAGCCCAGGCGGTTGACGATGCCCGCGGTGACGAACTGCTTGGCGGCGCGCGCCGCCTCGAGGGCGGAGTCACCCAGCGCCAGACGGGCGGTGACGGCGGCGGCCAGGGTGCAGCCGGCCCCCGCGACGGCGACCTCCCCCACCTTCGGGGCGCTGAGCAGCTCGGTCGTCGTGCCGTCGTGGAAGACGTCGACCGCGTCCGGGCCCGGCAGGTTCACCCCGCCCTTGGCGAGCACCGCCGCCCCCGAGGACTCGTGGATCCGGCGAGCAGCCTCGGTGAGGTCCTCGACCGTGCGGATCTCCAGGCCGGACAGCGACTCCGCCTCGAAGTGGTTCGGGGTCACGAACGTGGCGAGCGGGAGCACGTTGGCCTTGAGGGCCGTGTCGGTGTCCAGGGCGGCACCGGGCTCCTGCCCCTTGCAGATGAGCACCGGGTCGAGCACGACCTGGCGGAACTGGCGCTGCTGCAGCACGCCCGCCACCGTCTCGATCGTCGCAGGCGTCCCGAGCATGCCGATCTTGGTGACCGAGAGCTGGTCCGGGTCGTAGGCCGTCGTGATCGCCTCGAGCTGGTCGGCGATCACCTGCGGCTCGACGGGGACGAAGCGGTGTCCCCAGTCGGCCTTCGGGTCGAACGAGACGATGCACGTGAGCGCGACCGCACCGAAGACGTGGTGGGCCTGGAAGGTGCGCAGGTCAGCCTGGGCGCCCGCGCCACCGGTGGCCTCCGAGCCGGCGATGGTCAGGGCAACGGGAGCAGAAGTCATCCCTCGATCTTGCCACTGCCCCGGCGCGGGGCCGCGCCCGGTCAGCGCGTGGCCTGCGCCCGGAGCGTCGTGAGGAGCTGCACGAGGGCCGGGGTGCTGATCTCCAGCACCCCGGCGGAGATGACGAAGGCCCGGCGCGAGTCCTGCAGGCCGAGCAGCACCCGGTTCCGGTGGACCGTCACATCGGCGATCTCGGACCAGGCGGCCCGGCGCCGCGGCCAGCGCTCGCGGCTGACGCCGTCCGGGTCGAGCCAGTAGACGGTGCCCGCCGTGGCATAGACCACGGAGAACATGAGCAGGCCCAGGGCCATCACCCCGCACCCGCCGAGCAGCATCTCCGTGTCGCCCTCCGACGCCAGGGCGATGACACCACCGAGCAGCAGCATCAGCACGCCGAGGACGGGGAGCACGATCCTGGTCCACAGCTTCTGGCTCCGCAGGCCGATGCGGCCGTCCTCCTCGAAGGTCCCGGCGGGCAGGCCGTCCCAGCGGCCCTCCCGCACGAGGGTCCTCCGGTCGGCCTCCTCGGCTGTCGCGTGCCCGCGCGTGCCCCAGACGAGCAGCGCGACGCCGGCCGCCATGATGACCAGACCGACCACCATCACAGGGTGGATGCCTGCTCCGGCCCGGACGGCGGTCACGGCGAGGGTGCCGCCGATGAGGGCGATGCCGGCCCCGATGCTTCCTGCTGCGCGCCGCCTGCGCGTGCGCGGCATGTTGTCGAGCCTGGCCATGTCCCCTCCGTCTCTGAACCGCCCTCCCCGTCCCGGGGAGGCACCAGAACGTTAACCGACCACAGGCCGTGCCCGACACGGCCGGCGGCTGGGGGAGGGCTGCTGTTCACCGACGGTTCCGGTCGACACCCTCGCCGGTTCACCGGCGCTCCCTACGGTCGGTCCGCACCCCGACTCCTGAGGAGACCACCCATGTCCCGACACCGCGCCACGACGGCCGTCGCCGCCGCGCTGCTCCCGCTGACCCTGGTGGGAGCGGCCGCCGCACCCGCCGACGACACCCACCGACCTCACCCGGTGACCACGACCCGACACACGGACGACGTCATCTTCCGGGAGGGCTTCAACGGCCTCGCCAAGCGGCTGGAGCCGCGCGCCGACGACCCGGGCATCGCCGAGGGCACGCTCGGCTTCACCCACCGCGCGCCGGTCGGCTGGAGCGTCGAGGTCGACGAGTCGATGGAGGACACGGGGGTGACCGAGTGGCGCGGCTGGTCCTTCACCACCCGCGAGTTCTGGACCGACGCCGAGGACCAGATGCGGTTCCGCTTCGGCCGTGCCGACGACATCGTCGCGGTGGCTGACTCCGACGAGTTCGCCGACCGTGGCACCGCGCCGCACGACTTCTCGACCAGCCTGGTGAGCGCACCGGTCCGGGTGAAGGGCGAGGACGAGCTCCAGCTGTCGTTCGACAGTCACTACCGGGGGTGGACCGGGCAGTCGGCGACGGTGACGGTGAGCTTCGACGGGGGTGAGGAGATCGAGCTGATGCGCTATGACTCCGCCACCGTCACCGACAACTACGACGGCTCGCGGATCAACGCGACCGAGCTGCTCGACGTCACGGTGCCCGCCGGTGCCAAGGACGCGGTCTTCCGCTGGGACTTCGAGGCCGAGGCCAACTCCTGGTACTGGGCGATCGACTCCGTGGCAGTGCACCGTGCGCCCGACGCCGGGACGACCGACGCCACCACTGCCTGGGTCGTCTCCGACATCCAGGGCCAGCCGGGCGACCTGAGCCACGCCCTGCAGGACCTGCAGACCCTGCGTCCTGGTGCCAGCGGGCTGCTCATGGTGGGCGACATCGTCGCCTCCGGCACGCAGGCCCAGTGGGACGAGGTGAACGCGGTGATGGAGGCGAGCGCCGGCATACTCCCGGACCAGGTCGTGGCCGCCATCGGCAACCACGAGTCCTACACCGGCGGAGCCTACGAGGACGACCAGGCCCGGTTCCTGGAGTTCGCGCAGCGGGACCGGACGTGGGGTGAGTATCTGCTGGAGGGGACGGGCGGGGACCTGCCGGTCATCGTGCTGGGCCAGGACGCGGCCGACCCGCCGGACGTCCCGATGAGCGAGGAGCAGATCGCCTTCCTCGAGGACCGGTTGGCCCACTGGACCAGGCAGGACAAGCAGGTCGTGGTGATCTCGCACTTCCCGCTGGGCGACACGCACTCCGCGTCGTGGATCCCCTGGTACCACGACCACTACCAGTTCAACGACCGTCTCACCGGCATCCTCGGCGACTACCCCAACGCGATCGTCCTCAACGGGCACACCCACTACCCGGCCGAGCTCGGCGACTGGGCGGTCCAGCGACGCACCGACGGCGGACACCCCGACGGCTTCTGGGCGATCAACACGCTGGCGATCCAGGTCGAGTGGGACGCTCGGGGGGAGAACACGGACGGGATCTCCGAGGTCGTCACGCGGGACATCAACCGCGGGCTCGTCCTGGACTCCTTCGGGGACCGGGTCGTGGTGCAGGCCCGTGACTTCGCTGCGGACGAGCTGATCCGGTCGGTCACGATCCCGAACCCGCTGGACTGAGACCCACCCTCTACTATCGGCAGCATGACGCTCTCGCTCGCTGTCGGCCGCCCCGCTCTCGCCGACCACGTCGTTCCGCGCGGTCTCGTGACCGACATCGCCCTGGTCGCCGGCGGGGCGGCCCTCACCGGGCTGCTCGCCCAGGTCGCCATCCCCCTGTGGCCGGTGCCGATCACGGGTCAGACCCTCGCTGTGCTGCTGGTCGGCTCGACCCTCGGTGCCAGCCGCGGGGCACTCTCGATGCTCTTCTACGCCGCCGCCGGTGTCGCGGGCATCCCGTGGTTCTCCGAGGCGGAGCACGGTGTCGGAGTGCTCCTGGGCTCCACGGGCGGCTACATCGTCGGCTTCGTCCTCGCGGCGGCGCTCACCGGGTGGCTGGCGCAGCGCCAGTGGGACCGCAGGTTCCTGCACGCGGCCGTGACCTTCCTCGCGGGCTCCGGCGTGGTGTTCCTCGTGGGCCTGCCCTGGCTCGCTGTCGTGACCGGTGCGGACCTGCAGCAGACGCTCGCGTGGGGTCTGTGGCCGTTCATCCCCGGTGGGGTCGTCAAGGCGCTGATCGCGGCCGCCATCATCCCGGTGGCGTGGCAGGGTGTGCGCCGGCTCGATGCCACCAAGGGTGGCGACCAGGCGTGACGATGTCTGGCCGGCCGCACAGCGGCCTGCCTCTGGCGGACCCGCAGCGCGCGGAGGCGGTCGACCTGGACGCGCTGGGTGCCCAGCTCCTGCAGGAGGCCACCGAGCGACCCAACGGCCTGCGCACCCGACCGGTCGTCCGTGGCCCGGTGCAGCACGCGGTGCTCTTCGCGCTCCGGGCCGGTTGTCAGCTGCCCGAGCACGACTCACCACCGGCGGCGACCTTGCAGGTGCTTCGCGGCGAGGTCGTGCTCGTCGCCGGGGAGGAGCGCTGGACGGTGCGCGCCGGCGACCTGCTCCCCATCCCCCCGGCGGGTCACCGTGTGGACGCGGTCACCGACGCGGTGTGCCTGCTGACGATCTCGCGGGCCTAGCCTCCGGCTACCGACCCTGTGCGGGAAGGGTGTTCCGGGACAAGGCCGGCCGGCCGACTCAGCCGCCGATAGCGCTCATCGGGCGACCGGGCTGGAGGAAGCCCGGCTCGTTGATGCCGTGGCCGGGCAGCTTGGCGGTGATGCAGGCCCGCACCAGCCCGGCCAGCTCCTCGTCGGAGGCACCCTCGCGCAACGGGGTCCGCAGGTCCGTCTCGGTGCGTGCGAACAGGCAGTTGCGCACCTGACCGTCCGCGGTGAGCCGGACCCGGTCGCAGGCGCCGCAGAACGGTGCCGTCACCGAGGCGATCACCCCCACCGTCGCCGGCCCGCCGTCGACCAGGAACCGCTCCGCGGGGGCGCTGCCGCGCTGCTCGGCAGGCGTCAGGTCGTAGTGCTCCCGCAGCAGGCTCAGCACCTCCTCGCCGGTGACCATGGTGTCGCGGCGCCAGGTGTGGCCGGCGTCCAGGGGCATCTGCTCGATGAACCGCAGCTGGTAGCCGTGCTCCAGGGCGAACGCGAGCAGCTCCGGGGCCTCGTGGTCGTTGAGGTCGCGCATCAGCACCGTGTTGAGCTTCAGCGGCTGCAGCCCGGCGGCGGCCGCGGCGGCGATGCCGGCGAGAGTGTCGTCGAGGCGGTCGCGCCGGGCCAGCGTGCGGAAGGTGTCCCGGTCGAGGGTGTCGAGACTGATGTTGACGCGGGTGAGCCCGGCGTCGACCAGGGCGCCGGCGAGCTTGTCCAGCCCCAGCGCGTTCGTCGTCATCGACACCTCGACGCCCAGGGCGGCGATGCCGGAGACGACGTCGACCAGGTCACGGCGCAGCAGGGGCTCGCCGCCTGTCAACCGGACCTCGTCGATGCCGAGACCGACGGCGATCCGCGCGAGGTGGATCAGCTCCTCGGTCGTCAGCAGCGTCGGCTTGGCCAGCCACGGCAGCCCCTGCTCGGGCATGCAGTAGGTGCAGCGCAGGGAGCACCGGTCGGTCAGCGAGATGCGCAGGTCCCGGTGGACCCGTCCGTAGGTGTCGAGGAGGGCCATCAGTGGTCCCAGCCCACGATCTGCGACAGCATGTGCGGCAGCAGCGGCACGAGCGCCTCCATCGACTGCTCGACCCCCTTGGTGCTGCCCGGCAGGTTGACCAGCAGGGTCCCCACCCGGTCGGGGTCGACCGGGTCGGCGACGCCGACGATGCCGCGGGACAGTGCGGCAAGGGGAGTATGCCGTGCACCCTCCCTGCGCAGGTGCTCGGCGACCCCCAGCAGCTCCCGGGTCACGAACCGGCGGGTCGCCTCGGGAGTGAAGTCCCGTGGCGAGACCCCCGTGCCTCCGCTGGTCACGATGAGCCCGAAGCCCTCCTCGATGCCCTGTGCGATGCGCTGCGACACGGGTTCGACGCCGTCGGTCACCAGGCGCGGCCCTGTCACCTCGTAGTGCTCCGCCCGGAGCAGGTCGACCAGCAGCGGGCCGGAGCGGTCCTCGCGGTCCCCGCCGGCCGCGCGGTCCGAGACGGTGATCACCAGGACGCGGGTCGTAGGGCGGGCGGCGGCGTTGCTCACCCCCCCATGCTAGGCACTGGGCGCCCAAAGGACGCCTTCGCCGTCACTGCGGGCGAGGTCATATACGGCACGGCCGTGTTGTGGAACTGCGTTAGGTTGCCCTAACCTGCCTACGTCCTACTGTCACGCCGAGGGAGCAACCACCCCGTGCTGCACTCCACATCCCGTCCCACCACCCGCCGTCCGGCAGCCCTCCTGGGCTCCGCCGTGGCGGGCCTCGCCCTCCTCACCGCCTGCTCGACCGGTCCCACCGGCGACTCCGACGCCCCCGCGGACGAGCCCGCCGAGGCCGCGCCCGCCGGCGCGTCTGCTGACTCTGGCTCGGCCACCTCCGGTGCCCCGGCCACCTCCGGTGCCCCGGCCACCGAGGGGGAGGCGCAGTTCCCGGTCACCGTCGAGCACGCCTTCGGCGAGACCACCATCGAGTCCGACCCGCAGCGGATCGCCACGGTCGGCTGGGCGGACCACGACATGGTCGTCGCGCTCGGTGAGGTGCCCGTCGGCGCCACGAAGATCACCTGGGGCGGCAACGAGGCCGGCTCCACCGACTGGTTCGACGCCGCGCTCGAGGAGCAGGGCGGCGACCCCGCCGAGGTGACCCGCTACGACGACACCGACGGCATCCCGGCGGACGAGATCGCGGCCCTGAGCCCGGACCTGATCCTGGGCACCAACTCCGGTATGACGCAGGAGGAGTACGACTCGCTGTCCAAGATCGCGCCGGTCGTCGCCTACCCGGAGGCGGCGTGGGGCACCCCGTGGCGCGAGTCGCTCGACCTGGTGGGTCAGGCCATCGGCCGCGACGCCGAGGCCGACGCGGTCCTCGCCGAGACCGAGGCGGCCATCGACACCGCTGTCGCCGACTACCCCCAGCTCGAGGGCACCTCGCTGGCGTTCACCTGGTACACCCCCACCGACCTCAGCACGATCGGTGTCTACACCACCACCGACCTGCGCCAGCAGCTCATGCACGAGTTCGGCATGGTCGACGCCGGCAAGGTGGTCGAGCTGAGCGAAGCCAACCCCGGCACCTTCAGCGCGAACCTGTCCTCGGAGCAGGCCGACACGCTCGATGCCGACGTGCTCACCTTCTACATCGAGGAGGCGAGCCAGGCGGACGTGCTGGTCAACGACCCGCTCATCGGGCAGACCCCGGCCCTGGCCAGCGGCGCCTTCGTCGCGCTCACGGACATGCCCCTGATGACCGCGATGTCCTCGCCGACGCCGCTGTCGATCCCCGTCGTGCTGGAGGAGTTCCTCCCGCAGGTCGGCGAGGCGGCCGAGAAGGTGCAGTGACCCGGACCCGCCTGCCCACCGGCGCGGTCGTGCTCCTCGGAGTCGCCGCGCTGGCGGTGGCCGCCTGCCTGTCGCTCGCGATCGGCTCACGGTCGCTCTCACCCGGCGCGGTCCTCGACGGTCTCACCGCCCTGGTGACCGGAGAGGCCAGCGGCAGCTCCGCGGACGGCATCCTGTCGGCACGCCTGGACCGCACCCTGATCGGTCTCGTCGTGGGGCTGGCCGTCGCGCTCTCGGGGGCGGCGATGCAGGGCCTGACCCGCAACCCGCTCGCCGACCCCGGCATCCTGGGGGTCAACTCCGGGGCGGCGCTCGCGGTCGTCCTCGGCCTGCAGTTCGCCGGGATCTCCACCGTCGGTGGTTATCTCTGGCTGGCCCTGCTCGGCGGCCTCGTCACAGCTGTCCTCGTGTATGCCGTGGCGTCCGTGAGCCAGGGCGACCAGTCCCTCACCATGGTGCTCACCGGCGCCGCCGTGACCGCCGGGGTGACCAGCGTGATCGCCGGCGTGCTGGTGAGCAACCAGGGGGCCCTCCAGAGCTTCCGCTTCTGGCAGGTGGGGTCGGTCGCCGGGCGCGACGCGGTGATCATCGCCGACGTGCTCCCGCTCCTGGTCGTGAGCCTGCTCATCGTGGGCCTGTCCGGACCGGTGCTGAACGCGGCCGCGCTCGGGGAGGACCTCGAGCGGGCCCTGGGCCAGCGGGTGCACCTCGCCCGGTTCGTCGTGGCGGTGGGGGCGGTGGGCCTGGCGGCCAGTGCGGTCGCCCTCGCCGGGCCGATCGCCTTCGTCGGCCTGGTCGTCCCGCACGTGGTGCGCCTGGTCACCGGGCCGGACTATCGCCGGATCCTGCCGGGCAGTGCCCTGGTGGGGCCGGTGCTGATCCTGCTCACCGACACCCTGGGCCGGGTCGTGACGCCTCCCTCGGAGATCCAGGTCGGGATCATGACGGCCGTCCTGGGGGCGCCGGTCCTGATCCTGCTGATCCGCCGGGCGGTGCTGCGGTGACCGTGCAGACGCGTCCCGCCCCGGACCTGAGTGCCGCTCTCGGTGCGATGTCGCTGGCCACCCGGGCGGTGCGGCGGCGCAGCCTCGTGGTGCTGACCGGCCTCCTGGTGCTGCTCCTGGGCCTGGTCGCCGCGCGCGTGCTGCTGGGCGACTACACCATCACCATCCCCGACTTCGTGCGCATCGTCACCGGCGCCGACATCCCCGGGGCGTCCTACATCCTGCTGGAGTCCAAGCTCCCTCGGGCCGTCGCCGGCACGCTCGCCGGCCTGGCCCTGGGCGCCACCGGCGCCACCTTCCAGACCATGGCCCGCAACCCGCTGGCCAGCCCGGACGTCCTCGGGATCACCCTCGGCTGCAGTGCTGCCGCCGTGAGTGCCGCGGTGCTCCTCGACGCGCCGGGTGGCATGGTCTCGCTCGCCGCGCTGGGTGGTGGGGCGGCCGTCGCGGTGGCGCTCGTCGTGCTCTCGGGCACCCACCCCGGCGCGGCACCCGGCCGGATGATCCTGGTCGGTATCGCGCTGGCGGCGATGCTCGTCTCGGTCATCCACTGGGTCCTGGTCCGGGCGGACATCTACCAGGCGCACGAGGCGATGGTCTGGCTGACCGGCAGCCTGAACGGTGTCACCTGGTCGGAGATCCGGCTGCTCACCCTGGTCGTCGTGGTCGCCCTGCCGCTGCTGCTGTATGTCGGCAGTCACCTGCAGGTCGTCGAGCTCGGTGACGACCTCGCCTCGGGGCTCGGGCGGCACCCGCGGGCCACCCGCACCCGCGCGATCGCACTGGTCGTCGTCCTGACCGCGGCCACCACCGCGGTGTGTGGCCCGATCGCCTTCGTGGCCTTCCTGTCGGGCCCGACCGCCCGGCGCCTGCTGCGAGGACGGCCCTCGCTGCTGACGGCCGGGCTGGTCGGGGCCGTGATCGTGGTCGCGGCCGACTACCTGGCGGCCTACGCCCTGCCCGGCAACAACTTCCCCGTCGGCGTCGTCACCGGGCTGGCCGGCGCCCCGTTCCTGCTCTGGCTCCTGGCCACCAGCCGACCCGTGAAGGAGACCGCATGACCCTGCAATCCCGGAACCTCTCGCTCGCCTACGGCAAGCGGGTGGTCGTCGAGGGTCTCGACCTGGACGTGCCCGAGGGCCGGGTGACTGCCATCGTCGGTCCCAACGGCTGCGGCAAGTCGACCGCACTGCGCGGGCTGGCACGGCTGCTGCGCCCCACGGCAGGACAGGTGCTGCTCGACGGCACCGACATCCACAGCCTGCCGACCAGGACGGTGGCCCGGCGCGTGGGCCTGCTGCCCCAGAGCCCGATCGTCCCGGAGGGCATCACCGTCGCCGAGCTGGTGGCCCGCGGGCGTCACCCCCACCACGGGCTGCTCCGGCAGTGGACCCGGGACGACGACCGGATCGTGGCCGAGTCCCTTGAGCGCACGCACACGACCGACCTGGCGGGCCGACCGGTCGACCAGCTGTCCGGCGGGCAGCGCCAGCGCGTCTGGATCGCCATGGCCCTGGCCCAGCGCACGGGGCTGCTGCTGCTCGACGAGCCCACCTCGTTCCTCGACATCGCCCACCAGGTGGAGGTTCTGGACCTGGTGCGTGACCTGTCGGTGGAGGACGGCACGACGGTGGTCATGGTGCTGCACGACCTGCCCCTTGCGGCGCGCTACGCCGACCACCTCATCGCGATGCGTGACGGTGCGATCGTCGCCGAGGGCCGACCCCGCGACGTGGTCACCGCGGACACTGTGTGCGACGTCTTCGGCATCACCTGCCGGGTGCGCTGGGAGCATGCCGGTGACGTCAGTGTGATCCCGCTGGGGCGGCACCTGCCGACCCACGGCCAGGAGAGCCCCGAGGAGCCGCCCCACGCCCGGGTCAGGGTCGCAGGACGACCGTGACGCCGCCCCACGCCCGGGTCAGGGTCGCAGGACGACCTTGACGCAGCCGTCGGTCTTGTCCCGGAACATCCGGTAGGCCTCCGGCGCCTCCTCCAGCGGCAGGTGGTGAGTGGCCAGGGACTCCAGACCCAGGACGTCGTCCGCGCCTGCCAGCAGCCGGTGCAGCTCGGGGGTCCAGTGCCGGACGTGGCACTGCCCCATGCGCAGCTGCACCCCCTTGTCGAAGAGCTGCATCATCGGCATCGGGTCGGCCATGCCCCCGTAGACACCGGACAGCGAGACGGTCCCACCGCGGCGCACCGCGTCGATGCTGGTGTGCAGCACCTCGAGCCGGTCGATGCCGAAGCTCTCGATGCTCTTGCGGGCCAGCGCCTTCGGGGCACGGGCGGCCGCCCCGATCACGACTTCGGCCACCGGGTTGCCGTGGGCCTCCATGCCGACGGCGTCCAGCACACCGTCGGGGCCGCGGCCCTGCGTCAGCTCCCGGAGCGTGTCCGCCACGTCGTCGACGGCCCGCCGGTCCACCACCTCGGCCCCGTGCTCCCCGGCCAGCGCCAGCCGCTCGTCGACCAGGTCCACGCCGATCACCCGCTCGATCCCGAGGTGATGGGCCACCCGCACCGCCAGCTGCCCGACCGGCCCGAGCCCGATGACGGCGAGCGTCCCACCGGCCGGCACCTCGGCATACTGCACGCCCTGCCAGGCGGTCGGGAGGATGTCCGAGAGATAGAGGTAACGCTCGTCCGGGTGGTCCTGCTCGAGCCAGACCGGCCCGAAGTCCGCGTGGGGGACCCGGACGTACTCGGCCTGCCCGCCCGGGACCGAGCCGTACAGGGAGCTGTAGCCGAACAGGGCCGCGCCCTTGCCCTGCTCCCGCACCTGCGTGGTCTCGCAGTGGGCGAACAGGCCTCGGCTGCACATCCAGCACGTGCCGCACGAGATGGTGAACGGCACGACGACGCGGTCGCCGACCTCGAGTCGGCCCACCTCCGGACCGACCTCCTCGACGATCCCCATGAACTCGTGGCCGAGGACGTCACCGGGCCGCAGGTAGGGGGCGAGCACGTCGTACAGGTGCAGGTCCGACCCGCAGATCGCGGTCGAGGTGACCCGCACCACCGCATCCGTGGGCTGCTCGATCCTCGGGTCGGGCACGTCCTGCACCGCGACGTCGCCGAGCCCCTGCCAGGTCAGTGCCCTCATGCTCCCGACGCTAGGTCCCACCGGATCGGAGTGCGCGGCGAATCCGTGGGACCTACCGTCGAGGGATGGACGCACCGGTCGCCCTCGTCGCGGGAGGATCCCGCGGCCTGGGGCTGCTCATCGCGCGCGAGCTGCTGGACCGCGGCCACCGGGTCACCGTCTGTGCCCGGAGCGCCGCCGACCTGGACCGTGCCGTCTCCCTGCTGTCCGCGCACGGGCCGGTCGAGGCCGCCGTCTGCGACGTCCGCGAGCCGGAGCAGATCTCGGCGCTGGTGAGGCGGGTGGAGGAGCGGCAGGGTCCGATCGATGTGCTGGTGAGCGTGGCGGGTGTCATCCAGGTCGGGCCGGCGTCGTCGATGACCGACCAGCACTACCGGGACGCGGTGGACACCATGCTGTGGGGGCCGGTGCGCCTCGCCAACGCCGTCCTCCCCGGTATGCGGGCGCGCGGCCGGGGGCGCATCGGCACGGTCACCTCCATCGGGGGCAAGGTGTCGGCGCCGCACCTGCTGCCGTACTCGGTGGCCAAGTTCGGGGCCGTCGGCTTCGCGGAGGGGCTGGCCGCCGACCTGGCGGGCACCGGCATCACCTCGACCACGATCGTCCCCGGGCTGATGCGCACCGGCTCCCACGAGCGGGCCCACTTCACGGGCAGCCAGCAGGCGGAGTACGCCTGGTTCGGACCGGCCGCGTCGTTGCCGCTGCTCACCATGTCGGCCGAGCGGGCGGCCCGCAAGATCGTCGACGGGGTGCTGTCCGGCCGGCCCCACGTCGTGCTCACGCCGATGGCCAAGGTCGGCACCCGCGTGCACGGGCTCGCGCCGTCGAGCACCGTGCGGCTCCTCGGGGTGATGAACCGCCTGCTGCCCGACCCGGCGGCCGACCGGGACGCGCACCGCGCGAGGACCGGCCGGGACGCCCGCCGGGACCTGTCGCCCCTGGCGTCCCGCACGGTCGCGGTCCTGACGGCGCTCGGGTCGCGTGCCGCACGCCGGCTCAACCAGCGCGGGGTCAGCCGAGCAACCGGCCGGTGAGGACGCCGAGCGCCACCGCCGCGACGCACAGCACGAGGGTGCCGCCGGCAGCCACCACGGCCTGGCGCACCGCCCCCTCCCGCGCGAGCCGGACCGCCTCGACGGTGGCCGTGGAGAAGGTCGTGTAACCGCCACAGAACCCGGTGGCCCACACGGCATACGTCCCCGACGACCCCGGGCCGACGGTCACCGCCAGGAGACCGATGAGGAACGACCCCGACACGTTGATGCACAGGGTGGCCAGCGGGAACCCGCGCGCCCACCACCGGTTCACCAGGTCATCGACCAGGTAGCGGGCGGCGGCGCCGACACCGCCGAGGACCGCGAGCACGAGCACCTCTCCGGGGGTGAGCGTCATGCGCGGGCGCCGTCCCGGCGCGCGCCCAGCGCGACCCCGGTGAGGCACGCCAGGAGCCCCGCGCACACCGTGCCGATCCCGTAACCGGCCGCGAGCCAGACCTCCGACGCGGCCACCAGGTCGTGCACCTCGAGCGCGAGCGCCGAGTACGTGGTGAACCCTCCGAGCGCGCCCGTGCCCAGTCCGAGGCGCGCCAGCCGGCGGCGCGGGGTCTCGGCACCCACACGAGCCAGACGCTCCAGGAGCAGCCCGAGCAGGAAGGCGCCGGTCACGTTGACCACCAGGGTGGCCCAGGGCAGGAGGGGAGCGCTGCCGATCAGCTGCGTGACGGCATACCGGCCGGTGGTGCCGACCGCACCACCCAGGGCCACCGCCAGGACGAGGGCGGGCGTGGGACGCACCGGGCGGTCAGTCGTGCGTGCCGGTGCCCGGGATGACGAGCACCGGGCGGTGCTGGGTGTGCACGAGGTGACCGGCGATGGAGCCACCGATGACCTCGTTCATCCACCCGCCGAAGCCGGGACGGCGGCCACCGACGGCGATGAGGTCGGCGTCCCACTCCTCGGCCACCTCGGTCAGCCCCGAGGCGATGTCACCGACCGCGGTCTCCAGCCGCCAGGGCACGTCGGTGCCGCCGAGCACGCCGGCGATGTGCTGGTGGACCCGCTCCCGCACGGCCTCGCTGGTGCCCGCGGCCTGGTCGGGGTCCAGCGGCGTGATCAGTCGGGTGCCGTCGAGGCTGGCGCCATAGATCACCTGGGTCGAGTCGACCCAGGCGCACACCAGCCCGGCGGACATCGTGGTCGCCAGCCTGGCCACCTCGGTCACGATCTCGGGTCGCTGCTCGGCGTCGACGCCGACGACGATGATCCGTTCCGGACGCTGCGCCGGCCAGTGGGACGGGGCAGCGGGGGTGCTGTCTGTCACGAGAACCTCCTGGTGTCCCCTCCATCTTGTCGCGATCGCGGCCCGTCCGCACGTACTGCCGGCCGCGATTCGTCTCCGCTACGGTGGGCCCGTGACTCTCCCGCCCACCGAACCCGCTCCTCCCGGTGCCGAGCACGCCGGCTATCTCCGGCAGGCCGTGGAGCTCGCGCGACAGGGCGTGGCCACCGGCGACGGCGGGCCCTTCGGTGCCCTGGTGGTGCGCGACGGCGAGGTGATCGGCCGGGGCTGGAACCGGGTGATCGGGACCAACGACCCGACGGCGCACGCCGAGGTGACGGCGATCCGGGCGGCCTGCGAGCGCCTGGGGACCTTCCAGCTGACCGGTGCGGTCGTCTATGCCTCCTGCGAGCCCTGCCCGATGTGCCTTGGGGCCGTCTACTGGGCGCGCCCGGCCGCGCTCTACTACGCCGCCACCCGGCACGACGCGGCCGCCGCCGGGTTCAGCGACGCCACCATCTATGACGAGATCGGACTGGACCCCGAGGGTCGGTCGCTGCCGTTCCGTCGGCTCGAGGTCCCCGGCGCGGAGGACGTCTTCCGCGCCTGGCTGGCCAAGGCCGACCGCACCGAGTACTGACCGCTCCCAGCCGGTGCGCACCCCTGCGTGATTCACTCACAGCGTGCGTGAGCTCTGGGACGCGGCGACGTCCACCCAACCCGGTCCGTCGCTGACCGGAGCCCTGGTCCTCGCTGCCGTGGCGCTCGCCGTCACGTGGTCACCGACCGGCTACCGCCTGGTCCGGCACGGCGTGACGATCGTCCACGAGGCCGGCCACGCCACCGTCGCCGTCCTGACCGGACGGCAGCTACGCGGCATCCGGTTGCACGCGGACACCTCGGGGGTCACCGTCAGCCGCGGTCGGCCGCGGGGACCGGGGATGGTCGCCACCGTGGCTGCCGGCTACCCGGCCCCGGCCCTCCTCGGGCTCGCCGGGGCGCTCGTCCTGGAGCGGCAGTATGCCGTGGCGCTCCTCTGGGGGCTGGTGCTGCTGTGCGCCCTCATGCTGGTGCAGATCCGCAACTTCTACGGACTGTGGGTGCTCGTCATCGCCGGCGCGGCGGTGGGCGGCGCGTCGTGGGTGCTGCCGGGCCAGGTGGCGTCGTGGGTCGCCCACCTGCTGGTCTGGTCCCTGCTGCTGGCGGCACCCCGCTCGGTGGTGGAGCTGCAGCGGCTGCGGCGCCGGGGTGCGGCGCGGCAGTCGGACGCCGACCAGCTGAGCCGGCTGACCCGCATACCGGCCGTCCTGTGGATCGGGCTGTTCTGGGCGGTCTGCGCCGCGTGCCTCCTGGTGGGGGCGGTCCGGCTCCTCGGGTGACCCCCCGGGCTACAGGATGAAACGGAAGAGGGGGCTGTCCGGAGGGATCGGCTCGACCTCGATCGGGCTCGCCGCCATCCGGTCCAGCAGCGGCTGCAGGTCCTCGGGCGAGCCGAGCTCGATGCCGACCAGGGCCGGGCCCGTCTCGCGGTTGTTGCGCTTGGTGTACTCGAACAGCGCGATGTCGTCGTCCGGCCCGAGCACGTCGTGCAGGAACCCGCGCAGCGCCCCCGGCTCCTGTGGGAAGTCCACCAGGAAGTAGTGCTTGCGGCCCTCGTGGACCAGGGCCCGCTCCACGATCTCCGCGTAGCGCAGGACGTCGTTGTTGCCGCCGGAGACCACCACGACGACCGTCTGACCCGGCTGTATGCCGAGGCTCGGCAGCGCCGCCGCGGCCAGGGCGCCGGCGGGCTCGGTGATGATCCCCTCGGTCTGGTACATCGCGAGCATCTCGACGCAGACCCGGCCCTCCGGCACGCTGACCAGCTCGGCGCCGCCGTCCCGCACCAGCGGGAAGGTGGCCGCCCCGACCCGACGCACCGCAGCCCCGTCGACGAACGGGTCGATGTGCTCGAGGGTGACCGGTCCACCCGCGGCGAGCGCGGCCGCCATGCTCGCCGCACCGGCCGGCTCCACCCCGACGACCCGGCTGTCCGGGGACTGGGCCCGCAGCCAGGCCAGGCCACCGGCGAGCAGGCCACCACCGCCGACGGGGACGACCAGGACGTCCGGGGCGTGCCCCAGGACCCCGACGATCTCCCGCGTGACCGTGCCCTGTCCGGCGATGGTCATCGGGTGGTCGAACGCGGGGACGAGGGTCGCCCCGGTGCGTGCCGCATCCTCGGCGGCAGCCTCGGCCGCGGCGTCATAGGTCGAGCCGGCGACCACGATCTCCACGAACTCGCCGCCGATGGCGGCCACCCGGTCACGCTTCTGCCGGGGTGTGGTGCGGGGCAGGAAGATCCGCGCCGGCACCTCCAGGCTCGAGCACGCGAACGCCACCCCCTGCGCGTGGTTGCCAGCACTCGCGCAGACCACGCCCTGGGCCCGGGTCTGCTCGTCGAGCTGGGAGATGAGGTTGATCGCCCCCCGGTTCTTGTAGGACCGGACCGGCTGCAGGTCCTCGCGCTTGAGCAGCACCTTGGCGCCGGTCGCCTCCGAGAGGCGGCGGCTCCTCGTGAGGGGCGTGATGCTGACCAGGCCCTTGAGCCGCTCGGCCGCCTCGTCGACGTCCGCGGCAGTGACGGTCGGTGCGCCCATCAGTCCTGCCGCCGGACACACGCGTAGCGGGTGGGACCGGGTGCCGTTGCCATGGGCGCGAGACTATCGCGGCGCCCTCGGGTGAGAAGACGCCGAGGGTTCCGGATGCCGAGCGTCCGGGATCGGCCCTAGCCTCGGGCCATGGCTATCGCACGCTTTCCCGGATTCGTCATCGACTGTCCCGAGCCCGGAGAACTGGCCCGGTTCTACGGCACCATGCTCGACTGGAAGGTCGAGCAGTCCGAGGGCTGGGCGGAGATCCGCGCAGACGGTCAGTGCATCTCGTTCCAGAAGGTGGCGGACTACACGCCACCCGTGTGGCCCGCCCAGCAGGTCCCGCAGCAGATGCACCTGGATGTCATCGTGGACGACCTCGACGAGGGCGAGGCCGCTGTCCTGGCCCTCGGGGCGACGAGACACGAGCACCAGCCGGGCGAGACCTTCCGGGTCTTCCTCGACCCGGCCGGGCACCCGTTCTGCCTCTGCGTCTCGTGACTGCTGGTCGCGCAATGCAATAGTGCTGTTATATTAGCGCTGTGACGATTTCCACCCCTGAGCCCGCTGATCCCGTGGGGCCTGATCCTGGGGTGCCGGACCCGACGACGTCGGACCCCACGACCGGTGGCTACTGGCGACCGCTGCGTGAGGTGCAGGAGCTCATGGAGAGTGGCATCGTCGCCCTGTACGCCGAGCGCGGCATCGAGAGACTGCGTCCGCGCTTCGCGTATCCGCTGATCCGGCTGGCGCACACCGGACCACTCACGATCAAGGCGCTCGCGGAGAGCCTGGAGCTGACGCACTCGGCGGTCAGCCAGACGGTCTCGGCCCTGCGGACCGAGGGACTGGTCAGGACCGTGCCCGGCCCGGACGCCCGGACCCGGGTGGTCGAGCTGACGCAGCGGGCCCGTGACCTCGTGCCGTTCCTGGAGGCGGAGTGGCGGGCGACCGAGGCCGCCGCCGCAGAGCTGGATGCCGCCCTGCCGGTGTCGCTCGCGGAGTTCGCAGCGACCCTGCGCGCCCACCTAGACGAGAAGCCCTTCCTCGAACGCATCTTGGCGCACCTGCCGCCGGGTGACCAGGCCTCCGCCGGACCCCCCAGCCCGGGGGAGCCGCACAGCGGCGGCGACCACTGGGCATACAGCGGCCCCAGGGCAACCTCGTGACGCTGAGCAGGGGCCTGCTCGACCTGCGGCCGCTGCGCGCGAGCCCGCCGTTCCGCCGGCTCTGGGGCAGCAGCATGCTGGGTGCGCTGGGCGGCCAGATCGCGGTCGTGGCGGTCCTCTTCCAGGTCTGGGACATGACCCACAACCCGTTCTGGACCGGTGCGATCGGCCTGGCCAACGCCGTCCCGCTCGTCGTCTTCGGGATGGTCGGCGGCACGCTCGCCGACGCGGTGGACCGTCGCAGCCTGGTGCGCTGGGCCACGGTCGGGCAGGCGCTGGCAGGGCTGGGACTGGCCGCCCAGGCGGCCGCAGGTGCCGAGTCCCTCTGGCTCGTGCTGGCCCTGGTCTCGGCCCAGGGCGCGGCCAGCGCGGTCGGGGCACCGGCCCGCCGCACGTTCATCCCCCGGCTGCTCGGCCCCGAGCAGGTCGGCGCCGGCATCGCGCTGCAGCTGCTGACCTTCCAGGGGGCGATGCTGATCGGCCCGGCCCTCGGCGGCCTGATCATCGGCCGGTGGGGCGTCGGGGCGTGCTACCTCACCTTCGCGAGCCTGGTCGCGCTCTCGCTGTACGGCGTCGTCCGGTTGCCCTCGATGCCACCCGAGGGTGCTGGCACGCGCCCGGGCCTGCGCTCGACGGTGGCCGGGTTCAGCTATGTCCTGCAGCGGCCCGTCCTGCGGGGATCCTTCGCCAGCGACCTCGCGGCCACCCTGCTCTCGATGCCCGTCGCCCTGTTCCCCCTGGTCAACGAGGTGCGCTTCGGTGGCGACCCGGAGACGCTGGGCCTGTTCCTGTCCTGCATCGCGGTCGGCGGTATGTCGGCCGGCCTGTTCTCCGGGCTCGTCACCCGAGCGGATCGGCCGGGCCGCATCCAGCTCGCGGCCGCGGCCGTCTGGGGCGTGGCCCTGGCGGTCTTCGGCCTCGCCGGACCGCTCTGGCTCGCGCTGGCGGTGCTGGTCGTGGCCGGAGCTGCCGACACCGTGTCCGTGACCTCGCGGGGCCTGATGATCCAGCTGGCCACGCCGGACAGCCACCGGGGCCGCGTCTCGGCGGTCGACCACGTCGTGGGTGTGGCGGGGCCCGACGTGGGCAACTTCCGCGCCGGCATCGTCGCGGGCCTCACCTCGGCACCGGTCGCCCTGGCCACCGGCGGTCTGGCCTGCGCCGCGGTGGTGGGGTGGATCGCCCTGCGGAACCGCCCGCTGCGGACCTTCAGCATCCACGCGGACGCGGCGCCCGACCCGTCGGTCAGGACCGGCTGAGGCCGGTGCGCCACGGCCGGCGCCTCCTGAGACCAGCCGGCCGTGGCGCTCGACCCCCCGCGGCGCGCGAACCATCCCGTGGCGGGCGACCCACCCCATGGCAGGCCTGCGCCCGGTCCTCAGCCCTGGCCGGCCGCCACGTGCGGCTGGTTCAGGCGGATGTGGTTGCCGGAGGGGTCCCGGAAGCCGAAGTCGATCCCGTACGGCTGCTCGGTCGGCTCCTCGGGCAGGTCCACGCCCTTGGCGCGGAGCGCGGCGTGCGCCGCACGGGCGTCGTCGGTGGTGAAGAACAGGGTGCCTCCACCCGCCCCCTTGGTGACCATGCCCCGCACCGCCTCGGCGGTCTCGGGGTCGTAGCCGGGCGGACCCGGCTTCTCGAGGAGGATCTCGCGGTCGGTGCCCGGCACCCGGACCGTGAGCCACCGCATCGGCCCGAAGTCCAGGTCGTTGCCGGGCTCCAGCCCGAGAGTGTTGACATAGAAGTCGAGCGCCTCGTCCTGGTCGGTCACGAAGATCTGGGAAATCGTCAGGTTCTTGATCATGGGCACGACACTAGGGCTGCGGCGGATGCTCCTGCTTCTCCAAAAACGCTGTCTTCGTCGGTATGCCGCGGGGGCGGCCGAGCGCTCGGGTGCCGGTGGGCGTCACTCGCCCGTGGACCCGTCGATGGACTCCCGGATGAGGTCGGCGTGGCCGGCGTGCCGGCCGTACTCCTCCACCATGTGCAGCAGGATGTAGCGCAGGCTGACCGGGTCCTCGTCCCGCGGGTGGCGCTGGGCGAGGGTGTCGAGACCCTCGGCGGTGGCCAGGACCTGCTCGGTGATCCGGTCCGACTCGGCGATGGTGGCGTCGAACAGGGCGAACAGCTCGACGGGGTCGTCGTCCGCGGCGCTGTGGTAGTCCCAGTCCTCGTCGGCGTCCCAGTCCACCGAGGCCCAGGGCTCGCCGAACTCCGCACCGCGCAGGACGCAGGAGAACCACCAGTGCTCGACGAACGCCAGGTGCTTGAGCAGCCCACCGATCGTGAGCTCGGAGGGCTCGTGGCGCGTGTTCAGCTGCTCGGCCGTGAGCCCCTCGGCCTTCAGCCGCAGCGAGTCGCGCAGGAAAGCGACGTAGGCCCGCAACAGGGTGGCCTCGTCGCCCTGCCGGGGCGGGGACACCCGCTGGGTCGGGGCCGGAGAGTTCGGTGTCGCCGTGGTCATGGTCCGAACGTACGGGGCGACGAGGTCAGGATCCAGCCGGTTTCGTCTCGGACTGACGGTGCTCGGAGGGCCTCGCCCAGCGCATCGCGAAGCACGACGGAACGGCAGGCAGCGGCCCCCGCCGGCGGTAGGCGCTCGGACTCTCGCCGACGATCGCGCTGAAGGTGCGGCTGAACGTGCCCAGGCTGGAGAACCCGACCTCGAAGCAGATCTCGGTGACCGGGCGCGCGGTGCTGCGCAGCAGGAACATGGCCCGTTCGACCCGGCGTCGCTGCAGGTAGCGGTGCGGGGTCTCCCCGAACACCGCGCGGAAGCTGCGGATGAAGTGCGATTCCGAGACGAGTGCCACCGAGGCGAGGGACGGGATGTCCAGCTCCTCGGCATACTGCCGGTCCATCACGTCCCGGGCCCGCAGCATCCTGCGGTTCTGGTCCTCGGTCGCCGCGCCCACGTCCGCCGCCGCTCACCCGAAGAGGATGGCGGCCTCGTCCCAACGGTGCCGGGGCACGGTCTTGAGCTCACTCGTAGCCTCCGCCAGCTTCACCGAGACGATGTCGATGCCGCGCAGGGCGACCATCGTGCCCCACTCCTTGCGGTGCACGGCGTCGATCGCCGCCGTCCCGAAGCGGGTGGCCAGGACCCGGTCATAGGAGGTGGGGACACCGCCGCGCTGCAGGTGACCCAGCGTCATACTCCGGGTCTCGATGCCGGTCAGCTCCTCGATCACCGGGGTCAGCTGCTCGGCGATGCCACCGAGCCGGGGCCGACCCATGTGGTCGACACCGTGCTTGGCCGAGACGTCCTCGCCGGCCAGGCGGAACCCCTCGGCGACCACGACGACCGGGGCGCGTCCACGGTGGACCGTGGCCTGCACCCAGGTGGCCACCTGGTCGATGGTGACCGGCACCTCGGGGATCAGGATGGCGTGGGCGCCGCTGGCGACCCCGGCGTTCAGGGCGATCCACCCGGCGTGCCGGCCCATCACCTCCACGACCATGCAGCGGTGGTGCGACTCCGCGGTCGTGCGCAGGCGGTCGATCGACTCCGTGGCGATGGCGACGGCCGTCTCGAAGCCGAAGGTGACGTCGGTGGCGGACAGGTCGTTGTCGATGGTCTTGGGCACACCGATGACGGGCACCCCCTCGTCGTGCAGCATCCGCGCGACGGTCAGCGTGCCCTCACCACCGATGGCAATGAAGGCGTCCATCTCGTGCTTGTCCATCACCTCCTTGACCCGGTCGGAGCCGCCGTGCTCGAACGGGCCCGTGCGCGAGGTGCCCAGGATCGTGCCACCCTGCTTGGACAGGCCACGAACCTGCTTGCGCGGGAGGGTGAAGACGTCGTCCTCGACCAGCCCCCGGTAACCGTCGCGGATGCCGACGAACGAGTGCTCGTAGACCTTGTCGCCCTTGAGCACGATGCCGCGGATGACCGCGTTGAGTCCCGGGCAGTCGCCCCCGCTGGTCAGGATGCCGATCTTCACGGGGCACAGTCTGTCGGGTCCGGTCCGAGCGATCCAACCCCGGGTCCGTGCTGGGGTGGCGAGGCGACCCGCGGACGGTGACGCGGGGTCAGCGGGTCAGGGTGACGAGGAACTCCTCCTCGTCGCCACTGACCGGCTCACCGTGCGGGTCGGTCATCGTGACGATGCGCAGGCCCGCCGCCTCGGCCAGCTCGCCGAAGGACTCCGGGCTGTGCCAGTGGATGACCCAGTCGCGGTCGGCCGTCTCGGTGCCTGCGGACGTGTGCCTGGCGTAGCTGGTGCGGGTCGTCCTGGTCCGACCGGAGGGGTCGTAGTCCTCGGCCAGGGCGGTGAAGGTGAGAGTGCTGCCGTCCTCTGCGACCGCCTCACGGGCCACCCCGAGCGACTCCGGCGGCGAGGGCGGCGGGATCCACAGCGGCACCAGCGCGGTCCCGTCCTCGGTGAGGTGCTCGCGGAGGCGCACCAGGGCACGCAGGGCAAGGTCGTCGTCGGGAAGCAGGTTGAAGGTGGGTCCCGCCAGGAAGATCGTGCGGAAGGGGCGCCCCAGCGACAGCTCCTCCATCCGCTGGTGGTGGGTGACGACCTCCAGCCCGGCCTCGGCGGCACGCTCCGCGCACCGGGCCAGCATGTCGGCGGAGGCGTCGACGCCCTCGACGTCGAGCCCGCGCCGACGCAGCTCCAGCAGCGGGTCCCCGTCGCCGCAGCCCAGCTCGAGTGCTGGTTGCCCCGAGGACACGATGAGGTCGGCATAGCGGTCGGCCGGGAAGTCGGTCGACTTCAGCAGGGCATAGCCCTCGACCACGATGCCGGTGTAGAAGTCCGCCGCGTCCACGGCTCGACCCTAGGCACGGGCCGGACTGCGGGCCACAGGATTTCGCCCAGCGCGGTGCTGCACGGAAGCCTGCCATCGCGAGCCGGAGCAGGGAAGACGCTGGCTGGCCCCCGCACCCCGGCATAGTGCTTGCTCCCGCACCTGGGTGGTTGCCTTCCCTCACACCGCGGCGGTGCTGCCGCCGCGCCCCGGCGGCGTGCCTGCGCCCGCACCCTCGACGTATCGTGACCAGGGTGAGCCTCTACGACATCCCCCTGACGACCCTTGACGGCCGACCCACCACCCTGGGTGAGCATGCCGGCCGTGCCCTGCTGCTGGTGAACGTCGCCTCCCGCTGTGGCCTGACCCCGCAGTACGAGGGCCTGGAGCGGCTGCAGCAGGAGTATGCCGAGCGCGGGCTGACCGTGATCGGCCTCCCGTGCAACCAGTTCGGCAGGCAGGAGCCGGGCACCGCCGAGGAGATCCAGACGTTCTGCTCAACCACCTACGGTGTCTCGTTCCCGATGATGGACAAGGTCGAGGTCAACGGCGAGGGGCAGCACCCGCTGTTCACCGAGCTCACCCGGGTCCAGGACGCGGAGGGCGTCGCCGGCGAGGTCGGGTGGAACTTCGAGAAGTGGCTCATCGGCCCCGCGGGGGAGCCGGTGGCGCGCTTCCGGTCGCGCACCGAGCCGGAGTCCGACGAGGTCGTCGCAGCCATCGAGGCGGTCCTCCCGGCAGCGCAGGAACAGACCGACTGAGGAGCGCCTGTGCGCGTCACCGACCTGCGGATCTATCCCGTCAAGTCCCTTGCCGGGGACCCGGTTGACGAGGTGCCCGTCGAGCCCTGGGGGCTGGCTGGCGACCGCCGGTGGGGGCTGGTCGACGAGGCCGGTGAGAAGGTCACGGCGCGGGAGGAGCACGCGCTGCTCGGGCTCCGGGCGGAGCAGATCGACGAGGACACCATCCGGATCCACGACCGCGACGGCGACAGCATCCTGGTGGACACCCCGCTCGGGCTCGGCCCGGTGCCGGTCAGCCACTCCCGACAGGGCTTCGCCAACCCGGCGGATGAGGACGTCAACTGGTGGATCCAGGAACGGGTGGGACGTCCGCTCCGGCTGGTCTGGCAGGAGGACCCGACCGTGCGGCGCGTCTCGGGGGCCCACGGCGGTCAGGACGGCGACGTCCTCTCCCTCGCGGACGCCGGCCCGCTGCTGCTGACCACCTGGACCTCGCTCGCGCAGCTGCGAGAGTGGGTCGGGCCGGAGTGGGCAGGCGAGGACGAGGCGGTCAGCATGACCCGCTTCCGGCCCAACGTCGTCATCGACGGCGCCGAGCCGTTCGCCGAGGACGGCTGGCCGACCGTGTGGCTGGGCGAGGTGGAGTTCCGGCTGGGCGAGCCCTGCGACCGGTGCGTCATCACCCAGATCCACCCCGAGACGCTGACGACCGGCAGGGAGCCGATCGCCACGCTCGCCAGGCACCGCAAGTGGGACGGCAAGACCTGGTTCGGCACCCGCCTGATCCCCCTGGGCACCGGGGTGCTGCGCGTGGGGGACGAGGTCAGACCAGGTCGTTGAGCCGCGTGGGGGACGAGGTCAGACCGGGTCGTTGAGCCGCGTAGGGGACGAGGTCAGACCGGGTCGTTGAGCGAGGAGAGCACGTCCTGCTCCTCCGACCAGGTCAACCCGGCCTTGCGGGTGCCGGACCCCTCCGAGATCCACCGCAGCGTGTCCCGGGCGGTCTCTGCGAGGGGTCGCAGAGCCAGCCCCGCTGCCAGGGTGGCGCTCACATCGCGCGCCCGCATCCCGGCATACTCCGGGTCGGGGAGCCACAGCGGCAGCGAGCGTGGCCCGCTCCAGGGGCGGACGTCGAGGGCCAGCAGCTCATCGGGGTCGGCCCAGACGAACCGCACCGGCGGCGCGTCCTCCCTGCCGTCTGGCGCCAGCTCGGCGACGGCCGCAGCGGTCTCCTCGAGGAACTGGTGGAACGGCATCGCCGGCCGCACCGTGTCGAAGGTGCCGGTCGCCCGTTCCTCGGCCTTCGTCACCAGCCACTCGGCGAGGTCGCGCACATCGATCAGCTGCGTCGGCGCATCGGCGGGCTCAGGGACCAGCACCCGTCCGCCGCGGGAGAGCCGCTCGGGCCAGTAGGTGTAACGCCCGCTCGGGTCGCCCGGGCCGGCGATCAGCCCCGGCCGGGCGATCAGGCAGCGTCCCTCCATCTCCCGCTGGACGGCCTGCTCACAGGCGACCTTGTTGCGTCCGTATGCCGTGGAGTCGCCACTGTCGTCCAGGTCACCCGGTGCGGGCTCGTGGAGCGGGGTGTCCTTCGGGGTGCCGCCGGCGACCGAGAGGTCGGAGTAGACGTTGATGGTGGACACGAACGTCCAGTGAGCGACCTGGCCCTTCAGGGCGGCCAGGGCGGTCTCCACCCACGACGGGGTGCGTGCGACGTCGATCACTGCGTCCCACTCGTGCGACGCCAGCCCGGTCCAGGTGCCGGCCCGGGGATCGGTCTCCTCCGACCGGTCGGCCACGATGTGGTGTGCGCCCTTGGGTGGCGCACCGCTGTCGCCGCGGGAGAGGCAGACGACCTTGTGTCCGCGCGCAAGAGCCACCTCCGCGACGTGCCGGGAGAGGAAGACGCTGCCGCCGAAGATCAGGAACTTCACGCCTCCATCCTGACCCAGTCGCGCTACCTGCGCGCGCGGTCCTCGAACTCGGCGTGTTCCCCGCCGAACGCCGCCCGCCGGGCTCGGGCGGTGTTCGGCAGTGCCAGCAGTCGCAGCTGCTCGCGACGTTCACGGGCGAAGGTCGCGCGGTGGCCGGAGTTCCAGCTCCCCTCGAACAGACGCTTGGTGGCGGCCAGTGCATCCGGGGAGCGGGTCAGCAACTGCGCGGCCAGCTCCTCGGCTGCGATGAGGGGGTCTGCGGCAACGGTCGCCAGGCCCACGCGCTCCGCCTCGATCCCGTCGATGATCTGCGCGGTCATGGTCAGACGCTTGGCCTCGGCCATCCCGATCTGGTCGGCGAGCAGGCAGATGCCGGCCATGTCGGGGATCAGCCCCCACTTGCCCTCGAGCACGGACCACCGGGCGTCGGCGGTGGTGAACCGGAAATCGGCACCGAGGGCGAGCTGCAGGCCGCCGCCCAGGCAGTTGCCGCGCACCGCGGCGATCACCGGGACGGGCAGCCGACGGAATCCGTACACCGCCTCCTGGAAGGTGTTCGTCCCCCTCCACGGACGCGGTAGGAAGGCGCGGACCAGGCCGGGGCGGTCAGCGAGGGTGGTGGCGAAGTCCAGGCCGGCGGAGAAGGACTCGCCCTCGCCGGTGAGGACGACCGCCCGCACCTCTCGCCGGCCGCGGAGGCTGCGGGCGGCCGCTGCCAGGTCGCTCAGCATGTCCAGTGTGAGGGCGTTCAGCTTGTCCGGGCGGTTCAGACTGACGCGGGCGATCGGACCGTCGATCCGGCAGGTGAGGTGCGCGCTCATGTCCTCATCCTGAGGCATCGCCCTGCGTGATCACGGCCTCGGCGACCAGGTCTCGAGCGACGCTGCCTGGAGCGGAGAGGCGTGGCTCACTGGTGAGCGTGCACACGCCTAACTGTCTCCGCCGGCGTCATCCCGGTTGCCCCGCAGGGTGGCCAGGTGATTCTCGGCCTCCGAGAGGGTGGAAGCGGCACGTTTGGCAGCGCTGACTGCTTCGGTGAGTTTCTCCAGTGCATCGTCGTCCTCGGCGCGAGCCCGAGCCAGCTGGTCCTCCAGCTTCTGGATCCGCTGTCGGGTGGCGTCAGACCGGTTGCGCGCTGCATCGACCGCAGCGCGACGCCGACCGATCTCCTTCTGTGCCGTCGCCACTGCTTCCTCGGCCTGGGCACGGCGACGTTCGAGCTCCTCCTCGGCAGCGCCTTCCGCCAGGGCGTCGGCGCCATCCTCTGCCTCGTCCTCGAGAACGGGCTCGTCTTCGGCGTCTGCCTGACCTGCGGCGCCCCCTTCGCCTGCAGCGCCGGCCTCATCATCGGTGCCAGCGTCCTCTGCGGCGCCAGTCTCGTCCGCGGTGCCAGTCTCGTCCGCGGCGCCGGCCTCATCTGCGGCGCCAGTCTCGGGCGAGGTGCCTGCGTCGTCCTCGACACCTGCTTCTCGCTCTGGTCCCTCGTCCCCGGCATCGGCCCGGTCGCCGGCGACCGCTCTGTCGTCCGGAGCGCCCTCGTCCTCGGCGGCAACCCGGTCTACCCGTTGCGCCGCCGCACGGCCACCGCGGATCGACGTCAGGACCACACCCGTGCTGGTGGTGGCCGCAGCCTCCGAAAGGTCGACCTCGCCGAAGCCGGAATAGCTCAGCGCCCGGGTCAGGGTCCCTGACGCAAGGACGGCCTCGGCAGCCTCGTCAGCGAGGGCGGCGATGCCCGTGTCGCGGACCTCGGCGCTGACAGCAGCCGTCAGCGTCTGACCCGAGTCGCTGGCGGTCGCTGCTGCGGCGGTCACGAGATCGTCAAGGACGGCGTCGCGCTCCTTGCGCATCCGGGCGAGAGCAGGGGCGTCCAGGTGTGCGGTGGCCTGTCGGAGCCGGGCCCCGAGGTCCGCGAGGGTGCCGACCACCGGGTCCCCTCGGTGCACGAGCTGATTGAGCACCCACGCTGCGGTGCTGGGTCTGCGCAACGCGGCGATCTCTTTCGCCGCGTCTTTGTCGCCCTGGGCCTTTGCGGACTTGACCAGCGCTGTCCGAGTGTCGATGAACTCACCCGGCGCTCCTGCGTACAGCTGCTCTGCTGCGTTCCTGACCAGGGCGTGGGACTCCTCGGGGTCAGGCCCGCCGGACCCCTCACTCGTCTCGTCCGTCGGTGTCACACCGCCACCCTACGGAGCGGCGCTGCCGAGTGCCCGCAATGTGCCTCGTAGGACCACCTGTTGCCCGTCTCTGCCGCAGAGCCTGACAGCTTGAGCGAGGTCGAGCGGTTCAGAAGGGTGGTGGTGCGTCGGGGTCGGGTGTCCAGGGGGTGGTCGGGCCGTCGCTGTTGGCGTCGGTGTGGTCGTGCTCCCGGGCGGTGCTGCCCCGACCGTGCTCGGTGTCGGCTGCGGCCCCGTCGCTGTCGTGGTTGTCCGGGCCGCTGGATGCGCTGTCGGTGCCGTCGGTCGTGCTGGATGCGCTGTCGGTGTCGTCGGTCGTGGTGGACGCGTGGTGGCGGTCGTGTTCGGCGCGGGTGGTGTGGGGGTCGGGGTGGTAGGTTCGGCGCCCGTTCTGGGGGGTGTGGGTGAGGGTGATCTGGTCCCAGCTGGTGAACTGTTGCTCGGTGTCCCAGGGGTCGTCATCGGCCGCGGCGAG
>NZ_QDDJ01000008.1 GCF_003121625.1 Ornithinimicrobium cavernae
TCCCGCTGCCGATCCGCCTCACCCTGCATCACGCAAGGATCCCAGCCAGCGCTCAGGCCGAACGCACGCCACGCGGATTCTTCAGCAGTCTCCTAAGGGCCCAGGGGCGCCGTGGGCGCGACTGAGTTGAGCCCACGTCGTGGGCGCGACTGAGTTGAGCCCACGCCGCCGTGAGCGCGACCGGGGATAACCAGCCGCAACCGGCATCCCCGGGCCGGGCACCCGCCTAGGGAGTGTGGGCCACTCCGGCCCGCACCGCCGCACGGACCTGCTCCAGACCCTCGGCCGAGACCAGGCCGAGCTCGTGCGCCCGGGCCGCGGCGTCGTCATACCCGTCGAACAACCAGATCCCCTCGGCGGCTAGTGCGGCACGCTCGTCCTCGCCCGCGCCGGTCACATTGTGGATGAAGACCGCCCGCACGTGGTCCGGGTCCCTGGCGAGCATCGCTCGCCCGACCTCGACGTCCGCCTGCCCGTTGTCGCCGATGAAGACGACCTGGCACTCGGGGAACAGCAGCCGGGACCGGTCGAAGTTGACCATCTTGCGCTCGGCGATGCGGCCCTTGGTCGCCAGGTTGAGGATGTGGCCGGTCATCACCGAGTGCTGCGGGAGCCCCAGGCCGGCCAGGCCGTTGCGGGTGTAGCTCTCGACGAGCCCCCGTGGGTCGCTGGGCCTGGCCGTGATGAAGGTCAGGTCTCCGGGACGTCCGGGGTGTTGCGCGGCCCCACGGTCCAGTGCCTGGAGGAGCTCCACGACACCCGGATAGACGCTCCCGCGGGGGTAGCGCTTGTCGTGCAGCATGCACAGCACCGTGTCGTCGATGTCGCACAGGATGCGCAGGTCCTCCGACGGGTTGCCGGCGGCCTCCCGTGCGATGTGCGTGAGGATGTCGGCCCGCACCCCCTCGTCGTCGATGTCGTCGAAGACGAGGTGGTCCAGGTCGTGGTGGCTGCCGGCGGTGTTGGTCAGCGTCTTGAACAGGCGGAGGTCCTCACCGCGCAGGGAGAGCACGAGGTCGCGGATCGCGTGCTCGTGGCTGCGCGGGGTGGGCCCGGTGTGCAGGGCCCGCACCAAGCGGGTGAGGGTCGCCAGGGACAGGTGCTCGCGCCGCTCGCGCACGAGCAGGTCCAGCAGGTCACTGCGGTGGTCGGGCCCGAACCGGCGGTCGTCGACCTTGCGCACCAGCGACACCAGGTCGAGCTCGGTCAGCACGTCGTCGAGCTCAGCGGGTGGGGTGTGCCGCAGCAGCTGGACGATCCGCGCCTCGGCCCGGCGCCCGGCCCAGCCCCTCATGAGCTCCGCGATCTCGGTGGCCCGGGCCGAGCGGGGTGTCCGCACCGTGAGCGCCCGGGGCAGCACGGTCGCGTCGACCTCGAGCACCTCGGGGTGCGGGTCGCCGTCGATCTGGATCGTGACCGGGTCCTCGCTGAAGACCCGCAGCCCGCGCCCCTGCTGGTAGGCCAGGCCCGGCACGTCCCGGCGCCAGCCGAGCAGGCCCTTGAGGGCGATCGGCCCCCAGTGCAGCACGCTCGGCGGGGCGACCCGGACCAGGTCGAGCAAGCCGTCGTCCAGCTCGGCGTCCGCCACGACGGTGATGCCGGCCGGGATCAGGCCGCAGTTGCCGATCAGCATGCTCCAGGCCGGGACGTCCTGTCGCGGCCCGCCGTCCACCTCGAGGCGCAGCGGGAGCAGGGGGCTGCCGAGCCGCCGCGCGCCCGGGGCGAAGTAGGCCAGCCAGCGGACCCACCGCTTCAGGTCCTGCCGTGTGTCGGCCACGGTGGCGGCGTCGTGACCGATCCCGACCAGCACGAGGAAGTGGTGCGGCGAGGACTCGACCGGGCCGGCCGGCCCCAGCTGGACGTAGGTCACCAGCCCGACGTCGAGCTCCCGCTGTCCGCCCTGCAGGGCTACGCGGACCATCTCCTGGACCCCGTGGCGGGGCAGCCCGAGGTTGCGCGCGAACAGGTTGGCGGTGCCCAGCGGCAGGATCCCCAGTGGCACGCCCGTGCCGGCGAGCACACCCGCGACCTGGCGGACGGTGCCGTCACCGCCGCCGGCCAGGACCAGGTCCGCCCCGTCCTGCAACGCCTCCCGCGCCTGCCTGGCCCCCGGCTCGGTGACCGTCGTGTAGCGGACCACCGGGTCCGGCCAGCCCAGCACACGGCATACCCGGTGCAGCTCGGCCTGCGCGGCCCAGGCACGGTCGGCGGCCGGGTTGAGCACCGCCGCGACCTGTGTGGTCCCGGACATGGGTCGCTAGTCGCGCAGGCGTTCGGTGAGGGACGTGGCGATCGTGTCGGGGGTCAGGCCGATCCGCTCGAGGACCTGGCCGCGGGAGCCGTGGTCCAGGAACTGCTTGGGTATGCCGTAGGTCCAGACCGGGGTGCGGTGCCCCGTCGCGCGGAGCCGGGCGGCCAGGGCCGCGCCGATGCCGGTGTCGACCACGTTGTCCTCGATCACCGCCACGGCCGCGGCGCGTGAGGCGAGGTCGAGCAGGTCGTCGCTGACCGGCAGCACCCACCGTGGGTCGACGACGCGGGTCGACAGTCCCTGGGCGCCCAGCTTCTCGGCGACCTCGGTGGAGATCCCGGCCATCGAGCCGACCGAGACCAGCAGCAGGTCCGGGGCCTCGGCCTCGCGCAGGATGTCGACGGAGCCGTGCGCGCCGACCGCCTGGATCGGCTCGGCCACGGTGCCCTTCGGGAAGCGGATCACGGTGGGCGCGTCGGTGACCTCGACGGCCTCGCGCAGCGCCGCGCGGATCTGGGCGCCGTCGCGTGGTGCCGCCAGGTGCAGGCCGGGCACGATCGAGAGGAGCCCCATGTCCCACATGCCGTTGTGGCTGGCGCCGTCGGTGCCGGTCACCCCTGCCCGGTCGAGCACGAAGGTGACCCCCTGCCGGTGCAGGGCGCAGTCCATGAGCAGCTGGTCGAAGGCGCGGTTGAGGAAGGTCGCGTAGATCGCGACCACCGGGTGCATCCCGGCGAAGGAGAGCCCGGCGGCCATGGTCACCGCGTGCTGCTCGGCGATCCCGACGTCGAAGACCCGCTCCGGGTAGCGGTGGGCGAACCCCGACAGCCCCACCGGGATGAGCATCGACGCGGTGAGCGCCACGATGTCCTGCCGCTCGTCGGCCAGGTCCAGCAGCTCGTCGCTGAACTCGTCGGTCCACGAGCGTCCGGACAGCTCGAGCGGCAGCCCCGTCTCGGGGTTGATGACACCCACCGCGTGGAAGCGGTCGGCCTCGTCACTGGTCGCGGGCGTGTAGCCGTGGCCCTTCTCGGTGATGACGTGCACGAGCACGACCCCGCCGAAGTCGTGGGCCCGGCGCAGCGCGGTCTCCACCGCCGGCAGGTCGTGGCCGTCGACCGGGCCGAGGTACTTCAGACCGAGGTCCTCGAACATGCCCTGCGGGCTGACGATGTCCTTGAGACCCTTCTTCACGCCGTGCAGCGTGCCGTACATCTGCCGGCCGACGACGGGCGTCCGGTTGAGGACGCGCTTGCCCCAGGACAGGACGTTCTCGTAGTTGCGCGTGGCACGCAGGGAGGCGAGGTAGTCGGCCATGCCGCCGACCGTCGGCGCGTAGGAGCGCTCGTTGTCGTTGACCACGATGACCAGCGGCAGGTCGGGGTTGGCGGCGATGTTGTTCAGCGCCTCCCAGGCCATCCCACCGGTGAGTGCACCGTCACCGATCACCGCGACGGTGTGCCGGTCGGTCTCGCCCCGCAGCTTGCGCCCGGCGGCGATGCCGATCGCCCAGGACAGGGAGGTGGAGGCGTGACTGTTCTCGACGACGTCGTGCCGCGACTCGGTCCGGCTCGGATACCCGGAGAGGCCGCCCTCCTTGCGGAGCGTGGCGAAGTCGTGCCGGCCGGTCAGCAGCTTGTGCACGTAGGACTGGTGCCCGGTGTCGAAGACAATGGAGTCGCGGGGGCTGTCGAAGACCCGGTGGATCGCCATGGTCAGCTCGACCACACCCAGGTTGGGCCCGAGGTGACCACCGGTGCGGGAGACGGAGTCCACCAGGAAGGCCCGGATCTCCTCGGCGAGGTCGAGCAGTTGTGTCGGGGACAGCCGTCTGAGGTCGGCTGGTCCGGCAATGGTGCTGAGCAGACCCACGATGCGTCGGCGCCTTTCCTGCGGGGACGTGGCACCCGAGTCTACGACCAGTTGCTCCCACCACCCTCAGAGAGCGCCCGCAGCACACACGATCGGCACAGAACCCTCACGTCCTCACGGGGGCACGCACCCGCATCGCCTCCAGCAGCAGCTCGGCGCTGCGCAGCGCGGCGCGGAGCCGCAACCCCTCCTGGGTCAGCGAGCCCAGCACGTCCCCGAGCGAGCCCGGTGGCAGCAGCGGCCCGAGGTCGGCACGGACGTCCCGCCAGGCACCTCGCATCGCGTCCAGCTCGGCCCGCAGGTGACGCACGGTGATCCAGGCCAGCGCCACCGGGTGCCGGCGCCACGCGCGGTACGCGCGGTAGTCGGCCGGGCACTGGTCGAGCAGCCACGCGACCGCGGCCTCCTCCCACCCGGGCACGCCCGTGGGCGGCACGCGCTCTGGCCATCCGGGCGGTCCTGACATACGAACAAGTGTACGACAGCAAAGGCAGCTACGGAGGCAGCAGTGGCGGGCACCGGGGCATACCACGGCGAGCACGCTCGTGAGTGGCTTTCCACACCCCTGGAGGGGCTCGCAAGCCACTCACGAACCGCACCAGCGCGGCCACCGCAGCCACCGCGGGCGCGGTGTGACATATACGACAGGGCGACGTTTGATAATTCACGGGACGCCAGGTTAGGTTTGCCTTACTCAAGCCACTGCCTTCACACATCGGAGCACGCAGACCATGACCCGGATGACGATCCGCACCCGCCCCCTGGCCGCCCTCACGCTCACCGCAGCCCTCGCGCTCACCGCGTGCGGCTCCGACTCCCAGGCCGACGAGGGCGCGGGCGCCGGGGGCGAGACCGTCTCGATCACCGATGCACAGGGGCGCACGGTGGAGGTCCCGGCCGACCCCGGGGTCGTCGTGACGACCGACTGGAGCGTGGCGCGGACGCTGTCCGACCTGGGCGTCGAGGTGGATGCCGTGCCGGTGTCCAACACCGCCCTGCCGGAGGACCTGTCGGAGTACGACGGCGGTGACATCCCCACCGTGGGCACCGTCAAGGAGCCGGACTACGAGGCGATCAACGAGCTGGAGCCCGACCTCATCATCATCGGCTCGCGCACGGGCACCCCGGAGGTGCTCGCCGAGATGGAGAAGATCTCCCCGGTCGTCCTCGACATGTCGGTCCGTTTCGAGGAGCCCGGCGAGCAGCTCCCGATGACCGAGGAGCGGGTCGTCCAGCTCGGCTCGATCTTCGGCAAGGAGACCGAGGCCCAGGCGCTCATGGACGACCTGGCCACGCAGGTGGAGGAGATCGGCACCGAGGCCGCCGACGGCGGGGAGACCGCCCTGTTCGTGCAGGTCTCCGGCGGCACGGCCAGCGCCTACGGGCCGGGCTCGCGCTTCGGCATCGTCTACGACGCGTTCGGCTACGCCGACACCGGGGCCCCCGTCGACGAGGAGGGCTCGCACGGGCAGGAGATCAGCCAGGAGTTCTTCACCGAGTTCAACCCCGGCGTGCTGCTGGTCCTGGACCGCGCCGCGGCGATCGGCTCCGACGAGGCGCCGGCCCTGGAGGTCCTGAACAACGACCTGGTCAACACCACCGACGCCGCCACCAACGACAAGATCCACGTCGTCGACGGCTTCTCCTGGTACATCGCGAACGCTGCCCCGAGCTCGATCCAGCAGATGATCGACGACGTGCGGGCGACGCTCTGAGCGTGACCGCTCCCCCGGCGACCACAGCCCCCGCCCCGGCTCCGAGCCGGGGCGGGGTGCGTGCCGTCCACCTGGTGATCGCGGTCGCGGTCCTGGTGCTCGGCAGCTACGTGTCGCTGGGCATCGGCGCGGCCAGCAGCGTCGGCGTCGCGGACCTGTTCCCGCCCAGCGCGCAGGAGTGGCACCTCCTGGCCACCTCCCGCATCCCCCGGCTGCTGGCCATCCTCATGGCCGGTGCGTCCCTGGCGGTGGCCGGGCTGATCATGCAGCGGATCACCGCCAACCGCTTCGTCTCCCCCAGCACCTCCGGGACCGTCGAGGCCGCGGTGCTCGGCATCCTGGTCGCCACCATGTTCTTCAACTCGACGTCGCTGGTCGTCAAGATGCTGATCGCCATCGTCACGGCGATCCTCGGCACGATGGTCTTCCTGCAGATGCTGCAGCGCATCCAGCACCGGGAGGGCATCGTGGTGGCCCTGGTGGGGCTGATGTACGGCGGCGTCCTGGCCGCGGTCACCACCTTCGTCGCCTACCAGCGCGACATGGTCCAGTACCTCGACATCTGGACCACGGGCTCGTTCTCCGGGATCCTCGAGGGTCGTTACGAGCCGCTCTACACGGTGCTGGTGGTCGGGGTGGTCGGTTACCTGTTCGCCGACCGGTTCACCGTCATCGGCATGGGCGAGTCGTTCGCCACCAACCTCGGCCTGAACTACCAGCGCATCCTCTACACCGGCCTCATCGTGGTCTCGGTCATGGCAGCGGTCGTCGTCGTGGTGGTCGGCGCGATCCCCTTCCTCGGCCTGATCGTGCCCAACGTGGTCACCCTGCTCATGGGCGACAACGTCAAGAAGGTGCTGCCGGTCACTGCCCTGGCCGGGGCCGGCTTCGTGCTCGCCTGCGACGTCGTGGGCCGCCTGGTCATCCACCCCTACGAGATCCCCGTGGCTACCATCGCCGGCGCGATCGGTGGCGTGGTCTTCATCTGGCTCATCCTGAGGTCTGCCCGGGGGGCGGCCGTATGACGACACTCCAGTCCCGGCGCGAGCGCGCCTCCGTCCCGGGCCGGGTGCGCCCGGACAGCACCCACGCCAGCCCGGTCGAGCAGCGGCGGCGCCGCCGGATCAGGGTGAGCCTCGGCATACTGGCCCTCCTGTGCGTCCTGGGGGTCGTGGCCTACCTCACCTACGACGTGCGCGGCTCCTGGGAGTACGCCATGGACCTGCGCGGCCGGCAGGTCGGCTCGCTCGTCGTCGTCGGCGCCGCGGTCGGCGCCTCCAGCCTGGTCTTCCAGACGATCGCCGGCAGCCGGATCCTGACCCCGAGCGTGATGGGGTTCGACGCGCTCTACCTACTGGTGCAGACGGTCATCGTCTTCTTCTTCGGCGGGACGGCGTTCCTGATGATGGGCGTCGGTGAGCGCTTCCTGCTCAACACGGCCGTGCTGACGGTCTTCGGGATGCTGCTGTTCCGCTGGCTGTTCGGCCGCAACAGCCGCAACCTGCTCGTCCTGGTGCTGGTCGGCATCGTCATCGGCTCACTGTTCGGCTCCCTCACCTCGCTGGCCTCGCGCGTGCTCAACCCCAACGACTTCCTGACCCTGCAGGACGTCATGTTCGCCACCTTCAACACCGTGGACGGGACGCTGCTGTGGTTCGCCGCGGCCGTGTGCCTCCTCGGGCTCGCCGCCCTCGTGCCGCTGCTGCGGTCCCTCGACGTGGTGGACCTCGGCTACGACAACGCGGTGGCGCTCGGCCTGCCGTACCACCGGGTCGTCACCCTGACCCTGGCCGTGGTGACCGTCCTGGTCGCCGTGTCGACCGCGCTCGTGGGACCGATGCTGTTCCTCGGTCTCATCGTGGCCAACCTGGCCCGGCAGGTGCTGCCGACCCATCGGCATACCGAGCTGGTCCTGGGGTCCGTGCTGGTCGGGGTGCTCTGCACGGTCGGCGGCCAGTTCGTGGCCGGCCACCTGATGGACAACGGCACCACCCTGAGTGTCGTGGTCAACCTGGTGGGCGGCATCTATTTCATCCTGCTCCTGATGAGGACGGTCAAGCTGTGATCAGCGTGCGCAAGGTCAGCCACCGCTACGACAAGCAGGTCGTGCTCGACGACGTCGGGCTGACGCTGCCCGTGGGTCAGCTCACCTCGATCGTCGGCGCGAACGGTGCCGGCAAGTCGACCCTGCTGTCGGTGATCAGCCGGCTCCTGAGGCCCGAGACCGGCACGGTGTTCATCGACGACCTCGACGTGCAGAGCGCCGGCGACGACGCCATCGCGCGGAGGCTGGCCGTGCTGCGGCAGGACAACCGGGTCACCGCCCGGCTGACCGTCGTGGACCTGGTCCGGTTCGGGCGCTTCCCCTACAGCAGGGGACGCCTGACACCCGAGGACCACGCGCTGGTCGACGAGGCGCTGGACTACCTGGACCTGCAGCCCCTGCGAGACCGGTTCCTCGACCAGCTCTCCGGCGGCCAGCGGCAGCGCGCCTACATCGCCATGATCCTGGCGCAGGACACGGACTACATCCTGCTGGACGAGCCGCTGAACAACCTGGACATGAAGCACTCCTCGTCGATGATGACCCTGCTGCGGCGCGCGGCCGACGACCTCGGCAAGACCATCGTCCTGGTGCTGCACGACATCAACTTCGCCTCGTGCTACTCCGACCACATCGTCGCGATGCGGGACGGGCGGGTCGTCGTCCAGGGGACGCCCCGGGAGATCATGCAGCGCGAGGTGCTGCGCGAGGTCTTCGACATGGACATCCACGTCCAGGACCTGCACGGGGTGCGACTGGGCATCTTCTGGACCACCGGAGCGCCCGTCGGGCCCGGCCCCCTCGCGCCCGAGCCGGGCGAGGTCGGACAGCCAGCGGTCACCGTCGGCTAGCCACTGCTCGGCTGGCCGCCCACCGGTCCGCCGCCCGTCGGCTCGTCCCCTCCGGCTGCGGCCACGGTCACGCAGCAGCGCCCGGGCGCGGGCTCGAGCCGCGCGGTGAGACGCGCCGGTGCCAGCTCCTCGGTCAGCCCCTCCAGCATGGCGTGGTTCATACCGCACACCAGCTGGGTGTGCCGCTGCGCGAGCGCATGGAACGGGCAGTTCGCCAGGACCACCCGCTCCCCCTCGGGCCGCGGCTCGTAGCCGTGCTGCTCCAGCACCGAGGACACGCGGGCGAGCGCCGCACCGGAGTCGGGAGCGACCGGCGCTCCGCGCACCGCCTCGCGACCGAGGGCGGCGCCGCGGGTGGCGGCGACCTCGTGCAGCACCTCGCGCACCGGTCGGCCGTCGTCCGCCGCTCCCTCGACCGCCTCGGCGAGCAGCTCACCGGCGAGGGCGTACTCGCGCGGCGGCAGGGAGACGGCCACCTCCTCCCCGCTCGCGCGGTACACCTTGGCGGGCCGCCCCGCACCAGGTCCGGTGCGGCCACCGAGGCGCTGGTAGTCCACGCTCAGCAGCCCGTCGTCCGCCAGGCGGTCGAGGTGGAACTTCACGGTGTGGTGGGCGATCCCCGTGGCCTCGGCGACCTCCTCGCGGCCGACCGGCTCGTCCCGGCGGCAGACATAGCGGTACAGCTCGCGGCGCACCGGTTCATTCAGTGAGGCGATGCCGCTGACGGCGCGGCCGAAGGGGTCCTCCGGTCCGCTCGCGGTGTCGCCCGGGCCGGCAGGGTCCTCGTGCGCGGCAACCATCAGAACTCCTCTTGCGATCCGTCTCCAACAGGTCTAACGTCAACTGTACTCTCCGTTAGAAGCGCCGTCCAGGAGGACCCAGGTGACGACATACTCAGAGCTCTCCCCCAGCCCGGTGCCACACGCCGTGGACCGGCTCGAGGAGGCGACCCGCGCCGCGGCCGCCTTCCTCGCCGCCCTCGGCGTCGACTGCGACACCGAGAGCATGGCCCGCAGTCCCCGCCGGATGGCCCAGGCCTACGCCGCGATGCTCACCGCCCGGCCGTTCGAGATGACGACGTTCGACAACGACGAGGGCTACGACGAGCTGGTCCTGGTCCGCGCCATCCCGGTCCAGTCGGTGTGTGAGCACCACCTGCTGCCGTTCACCGGTATCGCGCACGTCGGCTACCTGCCCGGCTCGCGCATCCTCGGCCTGTCCAAGTTCGCCCGCGTCGTGGAGCTCTTCGCCCGCCGCCCGCAGGTGCAGGAACGGCTCACCCAGCAGATCGCCGACTGGATCGACGGGGAGCTCGCCCCGCGCGGCGTCGGTGTCGTCGTCGAGGCGGAGCACACCTGCATGACCCTGCGGGGCGTCCGTGCCCGGGGCACCACCACCCGCACCAGCGCGCTGCGCGGCACCCTGCGCGACCCCGCCCAGCGCGCCGAGTTCCTCACCCTCATCAGCTAGGAGCACCTCATGAGCAGCCAACCCAGCACGGACGCCGGTGTCGTCGTCATCGGCGCCGGTCTCGCCGGCGCACACGTCGTGGAGGCACTGCGCGAGCGGGCGTATGCCGGACCGCTCACCCTGGTCGGTGACGAGCAGGACCGACCCTACGAGCGCCCTCCGCTGAGCAAGGGCTACCTGCAGGGCGCCGCGGAGATCGAGGAGGCCTACGTGCACCCGGAGGGGTGGTACGCCGAGCACGACGTCTCCACGCGGTTCGGGGACGCCGCCGTCGCGGTCGACCGGGAGGCGCACGTGGTGGAGCTGGCCGACGGTGAGCGCCTCCCCTACCGGACGCTCGTGCTGGCCACCGGGGCGACACCGCGGCGCCTCAGCGTGCCCGGCTCCGACCTGGGGGGCGTCCTGACCCTGCGCCGGATCGCCGACAGCGACGCCCTGAAGGAGGCCATCGGCAGCCACCGTCGGATGGTGATCGTCGGCGGTGGCTGGATCGGGCTGGAGGTTGCAGCTGCCGCCCGTGCCGGCGGGTGCGAGGTCACCGTCCTCGAGATGGCCGAGCTGCCGCTGCTGCAGGTGCTCGGGCCACGGGTCGCGGAGTACTTCGCGCAGCTGCACCGCGACCAGGGGGTCCGACTGCGGACGGGGGTGGGCGTAGAGGAGATCACCGGCACGGACGGCCGGGTGACCGGCGTGGTGGTCGACGGGGAGACGATCCCCGCCGATGTCGTCGTGGTGGGGGTCGGCGCCGCCCCGAACACCGACCTCGCGCGCGCCGCCGGCCTCTCCGTGGGCTCCGGCGTCCTGGTGGACGAACACCTGCGGTCGGTGGACGACCCGGACGTGCTGGCGGTGGGTGACGTGGCGGAGGCGCGGCACGTCCCGACCGGCGAGCCGTTGCGGGTGGAGCACTGGGACAACGCGATCCGGCAGGGCAAGCTGGCCGCCGCCAGCATCACCGGTGGCCCGGAGGTCTACGACTGGGCGCCGTACTTCTACACCGACCAGTACGACCTGGGCATGGAGTACGTCGGGCACGGCGGCGCCGCCGACGACGTGGTGATCCGTGGCGACCTGACCTCTGGTGAGTTCATCGCCTTCTGGCTGCGTGACGGTGTCGTGAGCGCCGCGATGAATGTCAACATCTGGGACGTCAGCGACGACCTGCGAGCGCTCCTCGGGCGCGAGATCTCCCCCGAGCGGCTATCGGACGAGAGCATCGGGCTCACCGAGCTCTGAGGCGACGAGGGACGTCCCAGCGACCGGTCAGGATCTCAGGGCCCTGACCCACTTGGGGCCCGCGCGGCAACACCTCAGCCGTCGAGGCTCCGAACGGCACGCAGCACGGCCTCGACGGAGACGTCGATGTCCGCGGCGGTGGTGAGGTGGTTGGAGACGGCGATCCGCATCAACCGCCGGCCGTGCCAGGTGGTGCCGCCCATCCAGCAGGTGCCGTCCCGCTGGATCCGGGCGATCACGGCGTCGGTGCGCCGGTCGGCCTCCGCCCCCTCCCCGCCGAAGCCCACGAGCACCTGGTTGAGGACCACGTCGTTGACCACCTCGAGGCCGGCACCGGCCAGCGCGTCAGCGAAACGCCGGGCGTGCTCGCAGCACCGGTCGACCAGGTCGGCGATCCCCTGCCGGCCGAGCTCCTGCACAGCCGCCCACACCGCGAAGCCGCGGGCGCGGCGGGAGGACTCGGCCGTGTAGTCGGCCACCCCCGGCGCCACGCCGGAGCCGGTCAGGTAGGACGCGGTGTAGGACATCGCGGCCGTCTGCACGTCGGGGCGGGAGCAGAACGCGAACCCCGAGTCGTAGGGCACATTGAGCCACTTGTGACCGTCGCAGCCCCAGGAGTCCGCCAGCTCCACGCCGTCGACCAGGTGCCTGAGGGAAGGGCTCGCCGCGGCCCACAGCCCGAAGGCGCCGTCGACGTGCACCCAGGCACCGTGCTCGTGAGCCAGCGTGATGGCAGTGCGCAGGTCGTCGACGGCACCGGTGTTGACGTTGCCGGCCTGCAGGCACAGCACCGTCAGCACATCGTGGTCGTCGCCCTCCGTGGCGAGCACCCGGGCGAGGTCGTCGGTGTCGATCGCGCCCTGGGCGTTGACGGCGACCTCCTGCAGCGCGTCGGAGCCGAGCCCCAGCAGCCGCAGCGACCGGTCGATGGTGGCGTGCCGTTCGGCGCCGGCAAGCACCCTGATCCGCGGCGCCCCGAACAGTCCGCGGCGTTCGACGTCCCAGCCTGACTCTCGCATCAGGTGGTGCCGCGCCGCCGCGAGCCCGACGGTGTTGGCACCCTGGGCACCGGTCACGAAGCCGACGCCGGCTGAGGCCGGCAGGCCCAGCAGGTCCTTGAGCCAGGCGCCGGCGACCTCCTCGGCTGCGGCAGCGGCCGGCGCCAGGTGACCGTTGAAGGCGCACTGGTCCCAGCCGACAGCGAGGATGTCCGCGGCCGAGGCGGCGGGCAGGGCGCCACCGATGACGAAACCGAAGTAGCGCGGCCCCGGCGTCGCCATGAGACCGGGTCGGGCGGCGGTGATGAGCTGCTCCACCACCTCCCCCGGGTCGCGCGGTCCGTCGGGCAACGGCACGGCCAGCAACCGCTTCGCGTCGGCCTGGTCGGCCGGCGCCTGCACCGGACGCGTGTCCAGGGACTCGCGGAAGTCGGCGGCCTCCTCGGCGGCGAGGTGGAACAACGAGCGCAGATCGGCCATGGCGGTGATGCTACGGCGGTGTCGCCGGCGACCACGAGCGGGTCCCGACCCGGCCGCGCGACGCTGCGTCACCTCCTGGCCACCGGCCGCGCGCTGCTCACGGCAGCGCGCCCTTCCCCCGCACCGACGTGACGCGCAGCCTGGATCCATGACGACAGAGACGACCGACTCCGCCCAGGGGCTCGACCACGAGATCTACCGACAGCTCTTCGACCGCCGCACCCTGGTGCTGGGCGAGGCGCTGGAGGAGCGCAACAGCAACCGGCTGTGCACCGCGCTCCTGCTGCTCGCCGACGCCGACCCACGGGAGGACATCCGCCTGCTGATCAACTCGGTCGGCGGCTCGGTCCCGGGCATGCTCGCCATCCGCGACTGCATGCGGATGATCCCCAACGACGTCGTGACGGTCAATGTAGGCATGGCCTACAGCGCCGGCCAGTTCCTGCTCTCCTCCGGGACCAGGGGCAGGCGCTTCACCATGCCGCACGCCAAGGTGCTCCTGCACCAGGGCTCCGCGGGCATCGGCGGGAGCGCCATGGACATCGCGATCCAGGCCGACGACCTGCGGCACACGCGGGACACCGTCCTCGGGTGCATCGCCGAGGACACGGGTCAGCCCGTCGACCGCGTCGAGGAGGACTCGCGCAGGGACCGCTGGTTCTCGGCGGAGGAGGCACTCGACTACGGCTTCGTCGACGCGATCGTCGGCTCCCTCGAGGACGTCATGCCCGGGCGCACCTCCCGGATCGGGTTGGGGAGCACGCGATGAGCACCTACTCCCTCCCCTACGTCACGACGCAGAGCCCGCGGGGCGAGCGCACGCTCGACATCTACAGCCGGCTGCTGGCGGACCGGATCGTCTACCTGGGCACCGGCATCGACGAGGGCGTCGCCAACGCCGTCATCGCCCAGCTCCTGCACCTGGAGAACGAGAACCCGGACGCACCGATCGCGCTCTACCTCAACTCGGTGGGTGGCTCCATCCCCGCCACCCTGGCGATCTACGACGCGATGCAGTTCGTCCGACCGCGCATCGACACCACCTGCGTCGGGCAGGTCGTGGCCAGCTCGGCCGTCCTCCTGGCCGGGGGCGCGGCCGGTCACCGCTCGATCCTCCCCCACGGCCGGGTCGTGATCCACGCCCCCGCGGCGGAGGGCCGCGGCACGGTGCCCGACCTGATCCTGGAGGCGGACGAGGTCGAGAGGGTGCGACGGATGCAGGAGGAGATCCTCGGCCTGCACACCGGCCACCCTGCGGAGCAGGTGCGCCGGGACACCGACCGCGATCTCATCCTCACGGCGCAGGCCGCTGTCGACTACGGCGTGGTCGACCAGGTGCTCGCCTCGCGCGTGGCACCGGCCCTCACCGCGTGAGCACCGGCGCCCAGGTGGAGCCTGCACCCGGCAGACGGTAGGCCGCCCCTGGCCCCGGAGGACGCAGCACCGGCGATCACGACCGACGCCACGGGAGTCTCGTCAGCTCACGCAGCGAGCAGGACCGGTCCGGTCGCCTGACGCTGCGGCGGCACCGCGCCGAGGTGGGCTCCGGCGCGGCGGGTCAGGTCGATCACGGAGAGGTCGAGGGCCCCGGCCAGCGCCTCGAGCATCTCGGACGACGGGTCCTTCTTGCCGCGCTCGAGCTCGGAGAGGTACTGCGGCGAGAGTCCCGCCCGCCCGGCCACGTCGGCGATGCGCTCGCCGCGGAACTCCCGCTCGCCGCGGAGCTGGCGCCCGAGCGCCTCGCGCCACAGGGGCGCGGGCCGCAGAGGCACCTCGGCGGGCAGCCCACGTCCCGGATGCTGCGACCGACGCCTCGCGCGCGCCAGTCGGTCGGGCAGTCGCACCATGTCTCCCATGGCGCAACGCTAGCGCCGAGCGCTCTCCGCCGGGAGGGTTTTACGCCCTCGGCGGAGGGCTTGACCCTGCGCCCGCCCGGCCGGCCGTCGCTGCGGGTGAGCGTCCCGGAGGACGTGAGCGACGGCATACCGCCTCTGGTCAGTCGGCGGCGCGGACGTTGATCAGGTTGGCCCACGGGTCGTCGAAGGAGACGGTCCGACCGTCGTCCCGGGTCGGCACGCCGTAGTGCGTCATCCGCTCGGTCAGGGCACCGACCTCGTCCGCCGTCGGCACCACGATGTCGACCTGGCCCAGTCCCAGCGTGCGCTGGCGGGGGCCGGCTCCACGGGAGTTCCACACGTTCATCGCCATGTGGTGGTGGTACTTGCCGGCGCTGACGAACAGCGCCTGGTCGCCCAGCGACGCGGTCGTCTCGAAGCCGAGCTTGTGCACGTAGAACTCCTGAGCGCTGCGCACGTCACCCACGGACAGGTGCACGTGACCGACGACGGCGCTGCCCAGGGAGGTCGGGTCCGCCAGGCCCCGCTCGCTGAGGTGCTCGCGCAGGAACTGGTTGGGGTCCAGGTAGAGCGTGGACATCTCGACCTGACCGTGGGTCCAGCTCCACTGGGTGCGGTCCCGGTCCCAGTAGAGCTCGATGCCGTTGCCCTCCGGGTCGTCGAAGTAGAACGCCTGGCTCACCAGGTGGTCGCTCGAGCCGACGAACCGGACACCGGGGTACTGCGCGGCGGTTGCCACCGCGGCGGCCAGCGCCTCCTGGGTCTCGAACAGGATGGCGGTGTGGAACAGGCCGGCCTGGCCGGGGGTGGCGGCCTTGAGGGCCGGGCTGTGCCGCAGTATGACGACGGGCTCGGTCCCGCGTCCGAGAGTCACCTGGTCGCCGGTGCTGGAGACGACCTCCAGCGCGATCGCGTCGCGGTAGTAGGCGGTCATCACGTCGAGGTGGGCGACGTCCAGCGTGACCGCACCCATGGCCGTGTCGGCCGCGAGCAGGTCCTTGGGGGCGAGCAGGTCAGGGGTAGCCATCGGTTCCATCCTCTGAGTAGTTGATTGTTCAAGTATTACAACAGAGGGGTGCCCGTGTCCATTCCCGAGGTAGGACGTGGTGCCCGAACGCGGGGCAGGCCCCGCACCGATCATGCTGGTGCGGGGCCTGCCGGGGCGGTCTGCGGCGCGTGTCAGGCAGAGACGAGCGAGCGCAGGACGTACTGCAGGATGCCGTCGTTGCGGTAGTAGTCCGCCTCGCCGGGGGTGTCGATGCGGAGCACCGCGTCGAACTCGACCTTCTCGCCGCCGTCCTTCTCGGCGGTGACGTGCACCGTCTCCGGGATCGTCCCGTCGTTCAGCGCGGTGATGCCGGTGAACGAGAAGGTCTCCGTGCCGTCCAGGCCGAGGGACTCGGCCGTCTGCCCCTCGGGGTACTGCAGCGGCAGCACACCCATGCCGATCAGGTTGGAGCGGTGGATCCGCTCGTAGGACTCCGCGATGACGACCTTGACGCCCAGCAGGCGGGTGCCCTTGGCCGCCCAGTCCCGCGAGGAACCCGAGCCGTACTCCTTGCCGGAGAGGATCACCAGCGGGACACCGGCCTCGGCGTAGGTCTGGGCCGCGTCGTAGATCGCGACCGGCTCGGTCGAGCCGTCCAGCAGGTTGCGGGTGAAGCCGCCCTCGACCCCGTCCAGCAGCTGGTTGCGCAGCCGGATGTTGGCGAAGGTGCCCCGGATCATGACCTCGTGGTTGCCGCGGCGCGAGCCGTAGGAGTTGAAGTCCTTGCGCTCGATCCCGTGCTCGGCCAGGTAGCGACCGGCGGGGCTGTCGCCCTTGATCGAACCGGCCGGGCTGATGTGGTCGGTCGTGACCGAGTCACCCAGCTTGGCCAGGACCCGCGCGCCGGAGACGTCCTCCACCGGCGCCGGCTGCGCCTGCATGCCCTCGAAGTACGGAGGCTTGCGGACGTAGGTCGAGTCCTCGGCCCACTCGAAGGTGTCGCCCTCCGGGGTGGACAACGACTGCCAGCGCTCGTCACCGGCGAACACGTCGGCGTAGTCCTCGGTGAACATCTCGCGGCTGATCGAGGTGGCGATCGTCGCCTCGACGTCCTCGGGGTTCGGCCAGATGTCCTTCAGGAACACCTCGTTGCCCTCGGTGTCCACCCCGAGCGGCTCGGCCTCGAAGTCGAAGTCCATCGTGCCGGCCAGGGCGTAGGCGATGACCAGCGGCGGGGACGCCAGGTAGTTCATCTTGACGTCCGGGTTGATCCGCCCCTCGAAGTTCCGGTTGCCCGACAGGACCGAGGTCACCGCGAGGTCGCCTGCGTTGACCGCCTCGGAGACCTCCTCGATGATCGGGCCCGAGTTGCCGATGCAGGTGGTGCAGCCGTAGCCCACCAGGTGGAAGCCGAGCTTCTCCAGGTAGGGCCACATGCCGGCCTTCTCGAAGTAGCCGGTGACGACCTTGGAGCCCGGCGCCATCGACGTCTTGACCCACGGCGGCACGGTCAGCCCGCGCTCCACGGCGCTCTTGGCCAGCATCGCGGCCGCCATCATCACCGAGGGGTTGGAGGTGTTGGTGCAGCTGGTGATCGAGGCAATCACCACGTGGCCGTGGTCGATCTCCACCTCCTTGCCGTCCAGGTTGACCGTCACCGGGTTGCTGGCGCGCGTGCCGTTGGCAAAGAGTGCCGAGTGCGTGGGACGACCAGCCTCCTGGGACTCCTCGTGCGCGTCGTGCGACGGGGCGTCCGAGGCCGGGAACGTGTCGCGCAGCTCCTGGTCCACGGCGCTCTTCTCGATGCCGTTGCCGTCGACCACGTAGTTCTTCAGGTCGGCCCAGAACTGCTGCTTGGAGTCGGTCAGGGCGATCCGGTCCTGCGGGCGCTTCGGCCCGGCGATGGAGGGCACCACCGTGGACAGGTCCAGCTCGAGGCGCTCGCTGTAGCGCGCCTCGACCGAGGCGTCCAGCCACATGCCCTGCTCCTTGGCGTAGGCCTCGACCAGGGCGACCTGCTCCTCGGAGCGGCCCGTCAGACGCAGGTAGTCCAGGGTCACGCCGTCGATCGGGAAGATCGCGCAGGTGGAGCCGAACTCCGGGCTCATGTTGCCGATGGTGGCCCGGTTGGCCAGCGGCACCTGGGCCACGCCCTCGCCGTAGAACTCCACGAACTTGCCGACCACGCCGTGGTCGCGCAGCATCTCGGTGATCGTCAGCACGACGTCGGTGGCGGTCGCACCGGCCGGGATCGACCCGGAGAGCTTGAAGCCCACCACGCGCGGGATGAGCATGGAGACCGGCTGGCCGAGCATCGCCGCCTCGGCCTCGATGCCGCCCACACCCCAGCCCAGCACGCCCAGGCCGTTGACCATCGTGGTGTGGCTGTCGGTGCCGACACAGGAGTCCGGGTAGGCCGTGAGCTCACCGTCGACCTCCCGCGTCATGACCGTCCGGGCCAGGTGCTCGATGTTGACCTGGTGCACGATGCCGGTGCCCGGCGGCACGACCTTGAAGTCCTCGAACGCGGTCTGGCCCCAGCGCAGGAACTGGTAGCGCTCGCCGTTGCGCTCGTACTCGATCTCCACGTTGCGCTCGAAGGCGTCGGGCCGGCCGAACACGTCGATGATCACCGAGTGGTCGATGACCAGCTCGGCGGGGGCCAGCGGGTTGATCTTGGTCGGGTCGCCGCCCAGGTCGACCATCGCCTCGCGCATCGTGGCCAGGTCGACCACGCACGGCACGCCGGTGAAGTCCTGCATGATCACCCGCGCGGGGGTGAACTGGATCTCGGTGCTCGGCTCGGCGGTCTCGTCCCACTGGGCGAGCGCGTTGATGTGGTCGGCGGTGATGTTCTTGCCGTCCTCGGTGCGCAGCAGGTTCTCCAGCAGCACCTTCAGGCTGAACGGGAGGTTCGCCGCGCCCTCGAGGTCGGTGATGCGATAGATCTCGTAGCTGGCGTCACCTACCTGGAGGGTGCCCTTGGCCCCGAAACTGTTGGTCGTGTCGCTCACGCCGACTCCTCTCAGATTATCTTGACGTCAAGATAGTTCTATCACAGAACCGTCCTCAGCAGCCAGTCTCCCCCACCCGACCAACCCCGTCCACGGAAGGCTTGCCTAACTGCGGCACGTCCCCGCTGCCGCACCGGTGACAGTGACCTGCCCCTCTGTCAGCCGGTCGCGGGCGGGATGTTGTGGTTGTGCCGGAAGAGGTTGCCCGGGTCATAGGCGGCCTTGACCGCTCGCAGCCGCTCCCAGGTCGCCGGCGGATAGGCGTCGGCAGGCGCGACCGGGCCCGGGGAGCCCAGGAAGTTGACGTATGCCGCACGGTCGCCCTGGTCCAGCGCCGCGAGGAGGTCGTCGGCCCACTGCGTGGCCTCGGCCAGCGTGTCCGGGCCGGTCGCCATGCACGACAGGTAGCTCACCATCGAGCGGTCGCGGAACCCGAAAGCCGTGGCGTCCTCGGCCGGGTCGCTGATCGCACCCCCGAGGACCCGGAGCTGGACCAACCGCGTGGGCCCCGGTCCGTCGGCGACGGCGCGGATCACGTCGGCGGCCAGCTGCTCGTCGACCCGCTCCAGGAAGTTGGTCCTCGACACGAACGTCATCCTGGGGATCTCCTCCCAGCCGAGCAGGTCGGCATACGGCGCCGGCCGGATCAGGTCGGCCAGGGGTGTCGCCAGCGCCCGGAAGGCTGCGATCGCCTGCTCCGCCTCCTCAGGGGGACCGACATGGACCAGCGTGCCGAAGAGCACCGGGGAACCGTGGTGCTCGGTCGCCACGAACGGCACCGGCGGGCACGGCATCAGGGTGGCGATCGTGGTCAGCTCGCGCGGCGCCCGCCCGGCCGCTGCCAGGAAGCCGGCCAGCACGTCCGGGGTCGCGGGCAGCACGAGCGGCCCACCCGTGGTCTGGCTGACGTCGTCGAGCCGGAACGTCATTGCCGTGACGACTCCCAGGTTGCCGCCGCCCCCGCGCAGCGCCCAGAACAGGTCCGGCTCGCGGTCGGCGTCGACCTCGCGCACCCGACCGTCGGCCGTGACGACCTCGGCAGACAGGAGGGCGTCGATCGTCAGGCCGTAGCGGCGGCTGAGCAGCCCCACTCCCCCGCCCAGCGTGATCCCGGCGATCCCGACCGCCGCGGTGTCACCGAAACCCGTGGCCAGGCCGTGCTCCCCGGCGGCCCGGACGTAGTCCCCGGCGGTCAGGCCCGCCCCCGCCCGGGCGGTCCGGCTGTCCGGGTCGATCGACAGACCCCGCAGTCCCGAGAGATCGAGGACCAGACCACCCTCGACGGTGCCGTGAGCCGCCGCGCTGTGCCCACCGCCACGGACCGCCAGCACGGTGCCCGACCCACGGGCCGCGTCCACGACCGCCCGAACGTCGGCGACATCGCGGGCCCGGACGATGGCCAGGGGCCGCACGTCCGGGTGACTGGCCTCCGTGAGGCGAGCCACGGCATACTCCTCCGCCTGCTCCGGGGTGATCACCGCACCACTGACGGTGGAAGCCAGCCGGGCGATCAGAGCCTCTGTCGAGTCCATCCCCACACCGTGGCACCCCGCACCGACAGTCACCCCGGCTCCGTGGAGGATCACCGTCTCAGCGACCCTCCGGACCCGCCGTGCGTCAGCGTGCGCCGGACTCCCGGTCGACGACGTGCATGCCGTGGTGCCGTTGTGGGGGCGCGGCGCCGTGCTGCCCACTGCGCAGGTGCCACGCCACGGCCTCGGCGCGTCCCCGCACTGCGAGCTTGCGGTAGATCCGGGAGGTGTGGTGCATCACGGTCTTGGGGCTGATCCCGAGGGTGGCCGCGATCTCACGGTTGGTCTGGCCGGAGGACAGCAGGGTCAGGACCTCGAGCTCGCGCGGGGTGAGCTCCTCCTCCCCACCACGGTCCTGCAGGATCTGGGCCATCCTGATCACCCGGGCGGCAGGCAGAGCGGCTGGCTGGGGAGCGGGGGGCTGCGATGCGACTGCGGCCAGCAGGCGGCCCGCCTCCGCCGCATACGACAGCGCAGCCTCCACGGCAGCGTCCGGCGACAGGGCCGCACCCCAGGCCACCTCGACATCGGACCGGGACCGCGGCACCCTCGCGGTGTAGGCGACGACCGCGCCGTCGTAGGCCCTCACGGCAGCCGGGGGGACGGATGGCCGGAGCACGCCCAGCCGGCGGGTGAGCATGCCGTGCAGGCGACCGGCCCAGGTCAGGTCGGCACGGGCCAGCGCCACGAGGAACAGGCACAGCATCGGCGGCCACGCCCGCGCCTCGGCACCCGTCACCCGGCTGCGTCTCAGGGTCGCGGCACTGTGCCGCACCGCTCCCCCCAGGTCACCGGCGTGCAGCGCCCCGAAGGCGGCGACCGGCTCCAGCCAGTCCAGGCTGCGCAGGTCGCCGGCGTCCCGGGCCAGGACGACCAGCTGCTCGGGGCGGGGCACGTCGTCGGGACCGCGCACCTCCTGCGGCAGGCTGCTGAGCAGACCGGCCGGCGACAGGAGCAGGGACTGGTCGTCGACCTGCCGGGCGTGGGCCACGGCGGACCTGGCCCACCGGGCGGCCTCCGCGAGGTCCCCCCGCTGGTGCGCCATCATGCCGCTCCAGGTCTCGAAACGCACCAGGCGCGGCAGGTCGCCGCGCCGCGTCGCGATCTCCACGCCCTCGCGGGCCCAGCCCTCCGCCGCGGTGCGGTCGGACATCGCCCGGGCGGCCTGCACGGCGACGTAGCTCACCTTCAGGAGCGGGTGCTCACCGAGCGCACGCGCGTCCTCACGCAGCCGCTCGAGCACGGGCGTGGACACGACGACCTCCTCGGCCGTCGAGGCGAGCTCCACGCGGAACAGCTCGCGCCAGGCGGCCAGGAGCAGCCACTCCGCCGCGGTGCCGGGCGCGTGGGCCGTGCCGACTTCGTGCAGACGCAGCACGGCATCGATGGTCGCCACGTGCTCGGGCGTCGCTCCCCGGTTGAACCACATCGGTAGGAGGCCGAGGCTCAGGGTGCTCGCCGCGGGGGCGTCACCGGCAGCGAGGGCACCCGTGAGGGCGTCGACGAGGTCGGGCTCGGCTGCGGTGACCAGCGAGCGCGCGGTGCTCAGGTGGCCGGACTCCTCCAGGGTGGCCGCCTCGCGGGCGACGCGACACGCCCAGCGCGTGTGCCGCCGGAGCCGTTCGGCCGGCGGGGGCCAGGCCCCGGCGCGGCGCAGGTGCTCCCGGACCAGCGGAGGCAGCACGAACCGGCTGGTGCGCCCGTCGTGCTGGGGATGGACCAGGTGGGCGTCGACGAGCGCTGACAGGTCGTCCAGGACGTCCGCGCCGACGCACACGTCCTCGATCACGTCCAGCGGGACCAGCGACCGGAAGATCGTCAGGTCACCGAGGAGCTCCTGCTGGTCCGGCGTCAGGAGGCTGATGCTCCAGGCGACCGCCGTGTCCAGGTCGTGGTCCGGGGTCGCCGGGGACCGGAGCAGCTGCGAGGGCACACGGTCGAGCAGGTCCACGAGGGTGGCCGGCGAGAAGGTCGCGGCACGGACCGCGACCAGCTGGATCGCCAGCGGCAGTCCCCCGACCTGTCGGCAGACCTGGGCGATGTCGCCCAGGACCCCGTCCTCCAGCACCACTGATGTGCCGGTGCGTGCCGCCACATCGAGGAAGAGCCGGACCGTCGGGTGGCGCCGCAGGGCTCCCGGCTCGTCGCGCGGGTCGGGCAGCGGCAGGGGCAGCACCCGCACCACGACCTCACCCGGGAGCCCGACGGGCGTCCGTGAGGTCAGCAGCACCCGGACGTCGGGGCGCGACCGGCACAGCTCGTCCAGCACGACTCGCGCCTCGTCGACCCGGTCGACGTCGTCGACCAGGACCAACGCATCGGGGGCCGCGGCCTCCAGGGCGACCGTGAGCCCCTCACGGGTGGGGCTCCGGCGTCCCTCGACGAGGCAGAGGCCGGGCTGGGTGTCCGGGCCCGCGGCGACCACACGCTCGGCGGCTGCCCGTGCCAGGGAGGTGGTGCCCGCTCCCGGCAGCCCGGTCAGCGTCACCACGGCACCCGGTGCCTCCAGGGCACGCACCGTGGTGCGCATCTCCTCGTCGCGCCCGTACAGGTTCGCGACCATGAGCGGCAGTATGGCAGCCCGCGCCCTGGTCGCGCAGGGCGGCTCGTCAGCCCTCGTCGTCGTCCCGCTCGACCCGGATCCGGCTCTCCGGGTTGAGCGTGACCGCCAGCTGGCGCTCGGCCTCGGGCGGGCAGATGAACAGGATCTCGTCCCCGGCCTCGATCGCCTCGTCACGGCTGGGTGAGACCGCCTGGCCGTCGCGCAGGATCGCGATGAGCGAGGTGTCCTCCGGCAGGGGGACGTCGCCGACCCGGGCACCCACGAACGGGCTGGACTCGGGCAGGGTCAGCTCGACCATGTGGGTCTCACCGTGCTGGAACTCGAAGAGCCGGACGATATCGCCGACCGAGACCGCCTCCTCGACCAGCGCGGTCATCAGGCGCGGGGTCGACACGGCCACGTCGACGCCCCACGAGTCGTTGAACAACCACTCGTTGCGGGGGTTGTTGACCCGGGCGACAGTGCGCGGCACGGCGAACTCCGTGCGCGCCAGGAACGAGACGACGAGGTTGACCTTGTCGTCCCCGGTCGCGCAGACCACGTGGTCGTAGGTCTCCAGCTCGGCCGTGGTGAGCGTGCTGATCTCGCACGCGTCACCGATGATCCAGTCGGCGGCGGGGACCATCGAGGTCCGCTCCTCGGTGGCGTCCCGGTCGATGATGAGCACGTCGTGCCCGTTGTGGATGAGCTCGCGGCAGATGGAGCGACCCACGCTCCCGGCACCGATGACAGCGACCCGCACGGCGTCTCCTCACTCCTCCGGCCGGACGGTGTCCAGCCGGTGCTCGAGCTCGGCCAGCGAGCCGCGGGGGGCGACCAGGTGCAGCTCGTCGCCCTCCTGGTAGACGGTCTCCCCCGTCGGGATCAGCGCGTCGCCGAGCCGGGTGACGAACGCGACGCGGACACCGAAGGTCTCCTCGATCTCGGTGAGCCGCCGTCCGGCCCACCGGACGTTGACGTGGATCTGCGCCAGCACCAGCGTGCCGCTGGGGTCGAAGTAGTCCGGGGTGCTGCCCTCCGGCAGCAGGTGGTGCAGCGTCTGGTCCGCGGTCCACCGCACCGTGGCCACGGTCGGGATCCCGAGCCGCTGGAAGATCTCGGCCCGCCGGGGGTCGTAGATCCGGGCGACGACCCGCTCCACGCCGAAGGTCTCGCGGGCCACCCGCGCGGCGATGATGTTGGAGTTGTCGCCGCTGCTCACCGCGGCGAACGCGTAGGCCTGCGGCACGCCGGCGTCCTTCATGACCTCCCGGTCGAAACCGACACCCTTGATCCTGCGCCCGGGGAAGTCCGACCCGAGCCGACGGAACGCGGCCGGGTCCTGGTCGATGACGGCCACGTCGTGGCCGCGTTGGATCAGGCTGTGCGCGAGGGTGGCCCCCACGCGCCCGCAGCCCATGATGACGAAGTGCACGGAGTCGACGCTACCGCGGCGCCCGCCGAGATGTCGGACTCAACGCCGTTCCCTCCCTAGAGTGGCCACCATGGAGTCCGGCAGCCTGCTGAAGCGGGTTCTCATCGGTCGCGCCCTGCGCACCGACCGGCTCAGTGACACCCTCCTGCCCCGTCGGCTCGGGATGCCGGTGTTCGCCAGCGACGCGCTGTCCTCGGTGGCGTATGCCGTGGACGAGATCGTGCTGACCCTCGCCCTGGCCGGTGGTGCGGCGGTGTACTTCTACTCCTGGGAGGTCGGGGTCGCCGTCGGTCTGGTGATGCTGGTGGTCGTGGCCTCCTACCGGCAGACGGTGCACGCCTACCCCGGCGGCGGCGGGGACTACGAGGTCGCGTCGGACAACCTCGGCCCCCGGGCCGGTGTGGCCGTGGGCTCCGCGCTCATCGTCGACTACACGCTGACCGTCGCGGTGTCGGTCTCCGCGGGGGTGCAGAACGCGGCGGCGGCCCTGCAGTTCATCAGGGGCTACGAGGCCGCCGTCGCCGCTGGTCTGATCGCCCTGCTGACGCTGATCAACCTGCGCGGGGTCCGCGAGTCCGGCCGGGCGCTGGCGGTGCCGGTCTATGCCTTCCTGGGCTCGCTGGCCATCCTCATCCTCACGGGCGCCGTGCAGCTGTTCACCGGCAATCTCGACCGCGCCGCGAGCGCCCGCTACGAGCTGCTCCCCGCCCAGGGCTACGAGGAGGCGACGGGGCTGTTCCTCGTCTTCCTGCTCCTGCGGTCGTTCGCCTCCGGCTCGGTGGCGCTCACGGGTGTCCAGGGTGTGGCCAACGGCGTGCCCGCCCTGCGACGACCCAAGAGCCGCAACGCCGCCTCGATCCTGGCGGTCATGGCCGCGATCTCGATCACGATCACGGTCTCGGTGCTGTGGCTGACCCGCGAGAGCGGCATCCAGATGGCCGTCAACCCGCAGCAGCAGCTCCGTCTGCAGGGCGAACCGGTCGGCCCGGACTTCGTGCAGGACACCGTGCTGGGCCAGCTCTCGCAGGTGGTCTTCGGCCAGGGCAGCTTCGGTGTCCTCCTGGTCGCGGTCACGACGGGCGTGATGCTCTTCGTGGCCGCCAACACCGCCTTCAACGGCTTCCCGGTGCTCGCCTCCCGCCTGGCCCGGGACCGGTTCCTGCCGCGAGGACTGGTCAGCCGCGGGCAGCGCCTGACCTACTCCAACGGCATACTCCTGCTGGCCGCCGCCTCCGCCGCCCTGGTGCTGGTCTACCGGGCCACCGTCACCGAGCTGATCCAGATGTACATCGTCGGGGTGTTCATCTCGTTCACCCTCAGCCAGGCGGGGATGGTGCGGCACTGGAACCGGCGGTTGCGCACCGAGCTCAGCCTGCGCGAGCGGGTCGGCATGGTCCGCAGCCGCACCATCAACCAGGTCGGCGTCGTCGTCTCGGCGTTCGTCCTGGTCATTGTCCTGCTCACCCGCTTCACGAACGGGGCGGGCCTGTCCCTCCTCGCGATCGGTCTCATCTGGATGGGGATGACCATGGTCTACCGCTACCACCGCACGATGGACAACGACATCTCGCTGCCCGCCGAGGGCGTCGATGCCAGTCAGGTGGTGCCCTCCCGGGTGCACGCCCTCGTCTACGTCCCGCAGCTGGACCGCCCCACGATGCGTGCCCTGGCCTACGCCCGCGCCACCAGGCCGCACACCCTGGAGGCGGTGACCGTCGACGTCGTGCCCGAGGCCACCCGTGAGCTGCGCACGGCCTGGCAGCAGCGCGAGCTGCCGGTGACCCTGCGGGCGCTGGACTCGCCCTACCGCGAGTCCGCCCGGCCGGTGATCGACTATGTCCGCCGGGTGCGCCGGGACCGCCCCCGGGACGTGGTGGTCGTCTATGTCGCCGAGTACGTCGGGCGCGAGGGCTGGTGGATCCGGCTCGTCCGCGACCGGACCCTGGAGCGCCTGCGGCGGGGACTGCTGCGCACCCCGGGTGTGATGCTGGTGACCGTGCCGTGGCAGGGAGAGGGACTGGATGAGGACTGAGCAGGGCGAGGCCGCTGTCGGCGACCTCCTGGTCGTGGACGTGGGGCCGGTGGCGCACGGTGGCCACTGCGTCGCCCGCCACGAGGGCCGGGTGCTCTTCGTCCGGCACACGCTGCCCGGTGAGCAGGTCCGCGCCCAGGTGACCGAGATCGGCCCGGGCGGACGGTTCCTCCGCGCCGACGCCGTCGAGGTGCTGCGCCCCGCGCCGGCGCGGGTGGCCCCGCCGTGCCCGTGGTCCGGCCCCGGCCGGTGCGGCGGGTGCGACTGGCAGCACGTCGGGCTGGACGGCCAGCGCGCCCTGAAGAGGGACGTGGTCCTCGAGCAGTTCTCCCGCCTGGCGGGTCTGGACCTCGTCGCACACCTGGGCCGTGACGTGGTCGTCGAGGCGGTGCCCGGCGACCGGGACGGTCTGGGGTGGCGCACCCGGGTCGAGTTCGCGGTGACCGCCGAGGGCCGGCCCGGGCTGCGTCGCCACCGCAGCCACGACATCGTCCCGGTCGATGACTGTCTCATCGCGGACCCGCAGGTGACCGGCACGGGCGTGCTGTCGGGGTCCTACCCGGGCGCGACGGCGGTCGACGTGGTCGCCCCGTCGGTCGGCGAGCCCGTGGTCGTGCCGGTGCCTGACGGACCGGTGCCGGTCCTGCAGGAGCGGGTGGCGCTGGCCGACGGCGACCTGGAGCTGGAGGTCTCGGCGCGCGGGTTCTGGCAGGTGCACCCGGGGGCCGCCCGGACCTTCGTGTCGACCGTCCTGGAGTGGCTCGCCCCGCGCACCGGCGAGCACGCCCTCGACCTGTATGCCGGAGTGGGCGTCTTTGCCGCCGCGCTCGCCCGACGCGTGGGTCCCCAGGGCTCGGTCACCGCTGTGGAGGGTGACCGGACCGCCACCGGGCACGCCCGGGACAACCTGGCACAGTTCGCGTCCGTGGAGGTCCTGCGCGACCGGGTCGACCGTGCGGTCCGCCGGATGGCACGCAGCGGCCGGGTGACCGACCTGGTCGTCCTCGACCCACCGCGCACCGGCGCCGGCCGGCAGGTCTGCCGGGACGTCGCCGCACTGCGCCCCCGCGCGATCGGCTACGTCGCCTGCGACCCCGCGGCCCTGGCCCGCGACGTGGGCTATCTGGCGGAGCACGGCTACGTCCTGCGTGACCTCCGAGCGTTCGACGCCTTCCCGATGACCCACCACCTGGAGCTCGTCGCGGTCCTCGATCCGCCCTGAGAGCCGTCCGCGTCCGGGCCAGCCCGACCCAGCCCACCGGCGGATAGCCGCTCCTGCGGGACGGGCGCGACGGCCCTACCTCGAGCACCTACGCCATCTGGGAGCCTCCTCGTGCCGGCTCGAAGAACCACGTGCCGCTCCACGACGGTGTGCTCCCGTCGGGGCAGGCTCGGTGGACGCTACTGCGCGACGGTGCCGGAGCCCTCGGCGTGGGCGGCGAGCCGCTCCAGCGAGGCCTCGAGGGACTGGGTGGTGGTCGCGCGGGCTCGAGGGAGCCGGGACTCGTCCGTCAACCGCGTCCAGTCGTAGGTGTGGGTGACCAGGGTGTGCGCGGTGTCGACCGGCTCGAGCTCCCACCGCCACAGGTGGCCCGGCGGCTCCTTCCCCGGCTCGGCCGGTTGCCACGCGATCAGACGGCCCTCGTCGAACTCGACGACGTGGTTCTCCCGCTGCTTGCCGTTGGTGAGTGTCATGACGAACACGTCACCGGCGGCGCGGACGCGTTGCCCGGAGGGGGCCTCGGCGAGGTTGTCATTGCCGTCCCACGCCGGCTGACGTGCCGGGTCGGCGATGAGCTCGAAGATCTGGTCGGCTCCGGCGGCGACCTGCCGCTGGGCGGTCACGACGCGCACAGCGTCATCGGGGCGTGTTGTCATGCCTGCATCAAAGCACCTTGCCGGTGCCGGGCGCTCACTCGCCGGATCGCTGCGCCGCGCCCTGGCCGCTCTGCGTGCCCTCGTCCTGCGTCACCGGGGTGCGGCCCGTGGCGAGCATGAAGCCCATGATGACGACCGCCGTCAGGTAGGCCGGCCACCCCAGGGCGATCTTGGTCACGCCGAGCCAGGCGACCTCCCCTGCCAGGTAGAGCGGCAGCATGATCGCCACACGCACCACGAACAGGCCCACGAGCACCCAGGTCAGGCGGCTGCAGACCCGCACCAGGGCCTTGTCCTGACGCCACTGGGTGGGGTGCTCGGCATACCCCGGATCGCCGGCGGCGACGATGAAGCCGACCGCGGGCCACCGCGCGAGGATGGAGACCAGGGTCCCCACGCCGTAGGCGGCCGAGGTGAGGATGCCGGGCAGGAAGGCGTCCTCGGCGTTCCCCGACCGCAGCGCGAAGAACGCGGCGATCGCCGTGGCGAAGATGGAGGTCAGCACGAACCGCACCGAGCCACCGATGGACAGCCGGATCCCCAGGAGGATGATCGCCACGCCCCCGGCGGCGAAGAGGGCCGGTCGCACCTCGTCACGGAGCAGCCACAGCACGACGAAGGCCACGGTGGGCAGCGCGGTCTCCAGCGAGCCGTACCACCCGCCGAGGACGTCGGAGATGCGGCGGCGGATCACCTGCTCCACGGTCTCCACGACCTCGACCTCATGCTGAGGTCCAGCGCCCTGCCCGGCTCCGGCCGCCTGCTCAGGCATTGCTCGGCAGCATCTGGTAGCCGGGGTTGAAGATCGTGCGCCGGCCGTCCACCATCGTCACCCGTCCGGTGAGGGTCAGGTAGGCCCCCGGGCGGATGCCGGTGATCTCCCGCCGTCCGAGCCAGATGACCTCGAGGATGCCGGTGCCGTCCCAGAGCTCGATGCGCAGCTCCGGTGCCCGGTCCGCGGGCAGGACGGCGATGCTGTGCACCGTGCCCGTGACCGAGGTCAGGCTGCGGACCTGGAGGTCAGCGATGCGGGTGCACCCCGGCCGGGCGCACTCGGCCGCGAGCTCCTCGGCCTCCAGCTCGGAGGAGTCCACGGCCAGGTCGTCGAGGGCCTTGCGCAGGCTCATCGCTCGGTCTGCCCCGTCCCGTCCGCCGACGACTCACCCGGGGCCGCTGCCTGCGCTGTGCCGGGGGCACTGGTGGTCGTGCCGCCCGTTGCCGGCGCGGCCCCGGACTGCTCGGCGGCCTTCGCCTCGGCGGCCGCCTGCTGGGCGGCGGCCCGGCGCCGGGCGGCCTCCTCCAGCACGGCCTGCGGCGGCGTGAGCGCGAGCACCTCGCGCGGCGGTCGCGGCTCGCTGCCGCGGTTGACGACCACCTCGCGCAGGAACGTACGGATCGTGGCGAGCTGGGTCGGGTCGGTCGCGGCCGGTCCGTTGACCACGGCCCGGAGGAACCAGCGCGGCCCGTCGACACCGATGAACCGGTTGGGCGCATAGGCGACCCGTCCCGAGGAGTCGCGCCCCGGCATACGGGCCAGCAGCTCCTTGCCCATCACGCCGTCGGGGTCGACCTGGGAGGAGCCCCCCGCGGCCTTGATGCCGTCGACCAGGCCCTGGCGGATCTCGTCCCACAGGCCCTCGCTGCGCGGGGCCGCGAACGCCTGGATCTGCACCTTGGTGCCGGCGAAGGTGCAGGTGACGCCCACGATGCGGTTGGTGTCCTTCTCGAGGTCCAGCCGCATCTCCATGCCGCGGACCGCGGGCACCCGGAGGGCACCCAGGTCGACCCGACCGGTCAGCTCCTCGCGCTCGGCGAGGTCGTAGGGACCGTCGAACTCGCGCTGCCAGTCGCGGTCGACACCCGGCTCGCCCTCCGGCACGACCGGTGCGGTCTCTTCGACCGCCTCGACGGTCTCCTTCTTCTTGCGGCCGAAGATGCCCACGGGGTGTCAGTCCTTCTCAGTCTGGAGGGTGTCGCTGGTGGTCAGTGTGGCGTCCGTCCCGAACCCACCGGAGGCGCCGTGCCCGCTGCTCCCCCGGGCGCTGCCCGGCAGGACGCTCACCTCGGTGAAGGCCACGACCGACACCGGCTGCACGATCAGCTGGGCGATCCGGTCACCGCGCCGCACCGTGAACGCCTCGCTGGCGTCCGTGTTGAGCAGGTTGACCATGATCTCGCCGCGGTACCCGGCGTCGATGGTGCCGGGCGCGTTGACGATCGTGATGCCGTGGCGCGTGGCCAGGCCGGAGCGCGGGTGCGTGAAGGCGGCGTAGCCGTCAGGCAGCGCGATCGCGACCCCCGTCGGCACCAGGGCCCGCTGCCCCGGCGCGAGGGTCACGTCCTCGCGCGCGTGCAGGTCGACCCCGGCGTCACCCGGGTGTGCCCTGCCGGGGACCGGCAGGGCTTCGTCGAGCCGGTGCAGCAGCACCGGTACGGGTTGGGTGGTCACGTGGCACGAGGGTACCCGCAAAGCGTGGGCACCCCGCCCCCACGGGTGGTCAGGCCGCGCACTCGGTGCACACGGGCTGGCCCCCGACCTCCTTGGCGAGCTGGCTGCGGTGGTGCACCAGGAAGCAGCGCGAGCAGGTGAACTCGTCGGCCTGGCGGGGAAGGACCCGCACCGACAGCTCCTCACCCGACAGGTCTGCCCCCGGGAGCTCAAAGCCCTCGGCGTGCTCCGTCTCGTCGACGTCGACGCTGGATGAGCTCTTGTCTGCCCGCCGTGCCTTCAGCTCCTCCAGAGAGTCCTCATTGATGTCGTCCTCAGACTTACGAGGTGCGTCGTAGTCAGTTGCCATGACGTCCCTCTCCTCTCTCGAGCTGGTGTCGCAGGATCTGGCGTGAGCCTGCGGTGTACGAATGGTCTGGGTGTGAACGTCGGATGATCCGATTTTGTGCCCGACTCCGGCAAGTGCTTCACCGGGGCCGGACGGCTACGTCGCGGCGTCGCTGCCGCAGGTGCGGATGCACCCGAAACGCGTTCGTCGCCGGGATTGTGCCGTATGAGGGGTGGTCGAGTCGAACCGGGGGGTCACCGGGTCCTCGTCGCCCCGTCCTCCGGTCGGCCCACCAGGTCAGCAGACACAGTCCCACGGCCGCCAGCTCGACCCGGTCGACCAGCACGCGAGCGCGGGTCACCTCCCGCGTCCGGGGGCGCGGCCCGTCCCCCAGTCGCGGCCGGTCCTCGGTCCGTTCGCCGTAGCGGAGCGGGCCCCCCAGCTTCACGCCCAGGGCACCTGCGAGGGCGCTCTCGGCGACCCCGGCGTTGGGTGAGGGGTGGGCACCGGCGTCCCGGCGCACGGTGGCCACCACCTGCCGGGCGCGGCGGGGAGTGCACCCGGCCAGCAGGACCGGGAAGGCCCTGGCCGGGGCCCAGGCGAGCACGTCGTCCAGCCGCGCCGAGGCCCAGCCGTAGCGCTCGTAGCGCACGCTGTGGTGCCCGACCATGGCGTCCAGGGTGTTCGAGGCGCGGTGGGCCAGCGCCCCCGGTGCACCGCCGACGAGACCCCAGAACGCCGGCGCGAGCACCGCGTCCACGGTGTTCTCCGCGAGCGACTCCACCACGGCAGCGGCCACGCCGGAGGCGTCGAGCTCCGAGGGGTCGCGCCCGGCGAGCCAGGGCAGCCTTTCCCGTGCCATCGTGAGGTCGTCCCGGCGCAGGTGGTCCTCGATCTGGCCGGCGGTGTCGCGCAGCAGACGGCCCGCACTGGCGAGCCACACGGCCACGGCGGTCGAGAGCACCTCACCCTGAGAGCCTCGGGCGCCGGTGGACCGTCGCAGCACTCCCCCGGCCGTCACACCGAGCCCGACCCCGAGCGCCGCGTGCCACGTGCCTCGGGGCCGGGAGTCGGCATACAGCACCTGTTCCACCCGCTGCATGGCCGTGCCGAACCACGCGACGGGGTGCAACCGGTCGGGTGGCTCACCGAGCAGGCGGTCCAGCACCAGGCCCACGGCGACGCCGAGCGCACGGTCACCCAGGCGGCTCACCAGCCCGGCTCCGCGCCGGGCTCGACCGCCGTCCGGGCCAGCTCCAGCAGGCCCGGGACGTCCAGGTGCGCCTCGAGCCAGTCGGCCAGGTGGTCGAGGTGGGCGTCCAGGGCCCGGGCGTAGGGCGTGTGCGAGGGCGTGAAGGAGCGGTCACGCTCTGCGGCCACCTCGGCCAGCAGCCCGTGGCGCAGCCCGTCGCTGTCGAGCACACCGTGCAGGCTGGTGCCGTGCACCCGGCCGTCGGCGCTCCGGCAGCCCTCAGGCCCTTCCTCCAGGTGCAGCCACGCCTGGCCCGTGCCGTGGCGCTCCGGGTGGCCCCACCGGATCTGGTAGCCGGACACGTGAGGCGTCCCGGCTGGGCCGTCGGCGACGCCGCTCGACCGGGTGACGACCTTCGGTGCCGCGAACGTCGTGGCGACGGGCAGCAGCCCCAGGCCGGGAACCGTCCCGGCCCCGGACTCCACCTCGTCGTGGACGACCTCGCCGAGCATCTGGTAGCCGCCGCAGATCCCGAGGACCCGGGCGCTGCTGGTCGCGACCGCCCGGTCCAGCCCCCGCTCCCGGAGCCAGGCGAGGTCGGCCACCGTGGCGCGGGTGCCAGGGAGCACGATCAGGTCGGCGTCGGCCAGGTCACCGGGCCGGGTGGCCCAGCGCAGCTCGACGGACGGCTCGAGCACCAGGGGGTCCAGGTCGGAGGGGTTGGCCAGCCGGGGCAGGTGGATGACCGCCACGCGCAGCGGCCGGGCGGGCGCGCCCTCGCCGTCCTCCGGCTCCGGCGCCGGTCTCCCGGGCGACACCAGGTCCAGTGAGTCCTCGACCCCCAGCATCAGGTGGTCGCCCAGGTGGGGCAGCACCCCCAGCACCGGCAGCCCCGTGCGCTCCTCCAGCTCCCGCAGCCCGTCGGCCAGCAGCGACGCGTCGCCGCGGAAGCTGTTGAGGACGACGCCGGCGAGGCGCTCGCGCAGCCGGTCGGGCAGCAGTGCCCAGGTGCCGTAGGCCGCGGCGAAGGCCCCTCCCCGGTCGATGTCGACCACGAGCACGGCCGGGACGCCCGCGGCAGCCGCCAGCGGCAGGTTCACCAGGTCGCGGTCCAGGAGGTTGATCTCCGCGGCCCCGCCGGCGCCCTCCAGCACGACCACCTCGTGCATGGCCCGCAGCCCGACCAGCGACCGGAGGACCAGTGGCCGCAGCCGCACGGCGCGCTCGCCGTAGCCGTCGGCCTCGTCGACGGCCACCTCGTCACCCAGCACGACCACGTGGGAGGTGCGCGCCCCGGACGGTTTGAGCAGGACCGGGCCCATCCGCCGGTCGGTGTCGACGCGGGCGGCCAGCGCCTGCATCGCCTGCGCCCGACCGAGCTCACCGCCGTCGGGGGTGACGGCGGAGTGGTTGGACATGTTCTGCGCCTTGAACGGCGCGACCTGCACACCCCGGCGCGCCAGGGCCCGGCACAGCGCGGACACCACGGTCGACTTGCCGGCGCCGCTGGTCGCTCCCACGACCATGAGCGCTCCGCGGGCGGTGCTCAATAGTCGATCCCGCGCCGTGCCCGGATCCCGCGCTCGAAGGCGTGCTTGACCTTGACCATCTCGGTGACGGTATCGGCCACCTCGATGACCGGCTCCGGCATCTCCCGGCCGGTCAGGAAGACGCTGACGTCCTCGGGGCGGTCGCGCAGGGCACCGGCGACCTCGGCGGGGTCGATCCAGCCCCAGTTCATGGGGTAGGAGATCTCGTCGAGCATCACCATCCGGTGCGACCCTGCGGCGATCAGGTCCTTGCTGAAGGACCAGGCCGCGACCGCCTTGGCGCGGCTCTCGTCCAGGTCGGTGGACTCCCAGGAGAAGCCGTCCCCCGCGCTGGCCCACTCCACCCCGAGCTGACGGAGCATCGCCTCCTCCCCCGTGCGCCACTTCCCCGACTTCAGGAACTGGACCACGACGGTCGGCCAGTCCCGCGCCCTGCTCCGCAGCAGCGTCCCGAAGGCCGCGGTGGACTTGCCCTTGCCGTGGCCGGTGGTGACGAGGACGAGGGACGGCGCCGAGCGCAGTGCCCTCCGGTCGTAGGGCCGTGCGGTGCGCGGCTCGGTGTGCTCGGGGTCGTTCACGAGACCTCCTGGGCTCGGTCGGGGACGGGTCGGTGGTCGGTGGGGACGCCCCACGACGGGGCTGGTGCGGCACTGTGGTCCGGGACGGCGTCGGTATGCCGTGGGGCCCGGGGGGCGGGCACGACGACCAGGTGCCCGTCGAGGTCGTGGACGTGCAGGGGCCAACCGTAGACCTGGCTGAGCAGCGCGTCCTGCAGCACCTCGCGGGGCGTGCCCAGGGCGATCCGCCTTCCGCCCTCGAGCAGCAGCAGCCGGTCGGCGTAGCGGGAGGCGATCCCCAGGTCGTGCATCGCGGCCACCACCGTCAGCCCGTCCCGGTGGCGCAGGTCATCGACCAGCTCGAGCACCTCCACCTGGTGCCCGGGGTCGAGGGCGCTGGTCGGCTCGTCGAGCAGCAGCACCGGCGCCTGCTGGGTCAGGGCGCGGGCGATGACGACGCGTTGGGTCTCACCACCGGACAACCCGCGCAGCGTCCGGTCGGCGAACCCGCCCATCCCGAGCCGGCGCAGCGCGTCGACGGCGATGCGCCGGTCCGCGGCCGACTCCCGCTCGAGCCACCCGAGGTGCGCGGTGCGCCCGAGGAGGACGTACTCGACCACGGTCATCCCGGGCGGCAGCTCGGGGGCCTGGGGCATCAGCGACACGTCCCGCGGGCCGGGGGCCGTGCCGTCGCCGAGGTGCACCCGCCCCGTGCTCGCGACCATCCCGACGAGGGACCTGAGGAAGGTGGACTTGCCCGACCCGTTGGGGCCGATCAGGCCGAGCCACTCACCTCGGTGCAGGTCCAGGTCCACCCCGGCGAGCACCTCCACCCCGCCGAAGCCGACCCGCACGTCGCGGGCGCTCAGGACCACGGCGGAGCGGGAGGTCGAGGACCTCATGCGTCGTGCCTCCGCCGCCACAGGATGACGCAGAAGAACGGCGCGCCGACGAAGGCGGTGATGACGCCGACCGGCAGCTCTGCCGGCGCGGTCAGGGTGCGTGCCCCGATGTCGACCAGGGCCAGGAAGCCACCTCCCACGACCGCGGACAACGGCACGATCGCCCGGTAGGAGTGCCCGACGAGGAGCCGCACGATGTGCGGTGTCACGAGGCCGACGAAGGCGATGAGGCCACTCACCGACACCGCGGCCGCCGTGATGAGGGTCGCGGCTGTCACCACGAGCAGGCGAGAGCGGGCCGGTCTGAGTCCCAGGGCGCGGGCCTCGTCGTCCCCCAGCCGCAGGACGTCCAGGTGCCGGGCGTGCAGCAGCAGGACCAGCCCGGCGACCAGGACATACGGCAGCAGGAGCAGCACGGGGTGCCAGCCGTCGGCGGCCAGCCGGCCGAACAGCCAGGACAGCACCTCCCGCGCCCGGGTCTGGTCCAGCCGTTGCAGGGCGAACGTCTGGGCCGCCGAGAACAGGGCTGCCATCGCCACCCCGGCCAGGAGCAGCGTCGCCGGGTTCCGGAACGAGGCCCTGGCCACGAGCACGGACCCGGTGACGGCCAGCAGCGCGCCGACGAACGCGGCCATCGGCAGGGCCGCGACGGGCCCGAGGGCCAGGTCCAGGCCGAACCCGAGGGCCAGCACCGCCCCCAGCCCGGCGCCCGCCGAGACCCCCAGCAGGTAGGGGTCGGCCAGCGGGTTGCGGAAGACCCCCTGGTAGCCGGCCCCGGCCACGGCCAGCGACGCGCCGACCAGGGCCGCCAGCACGGTGCGCGGGAGCCGGATCTGCCACAGCACGGCCTCGTGCTGGGACGACAGCGTCCGGTCGACCTCGACGAAGGGGACGGCGTCCAGCAGGGAGCGGATGACGCCACCCACCGGGAGCCCGGCGGCGCCCTGCGTGGCTGAGAGCAGGCACGCGAGCAGCAGGAGGGCCAGGCTGCCCACCAGCGCGGGAACGGGCAGCCGGAAGGCCCGCTCGGCGGACTGCTCCAGGGTGTCGGCCGAGCTGGTGGCGTGCGCGCGGGTGGTCACCGACCGACCGGGGCCCCGACCTGGCTCATCGCCCCGGCCACGGTCTCCACGAGCTGGGGAAGGCGCGGACCCCAGCGGGAGGCGATGTCGGCATCGACCACGACGATGTTCCCCTCCCGGACGGCGGAGACGTCGGCCCAGCCCGGCCGTGCCGCCACGTCCTCGGCGGTGTACGACACCTGGTCGGTGATCACGATGAGCTGCGGGTCGGCCTCGATGATGGCCTCCTCCGTGAGCTGGGGGTAGCCGGCCCGGTCGGCGTCGGCCTCGTCGGCGATGTTGACCGCCCCCATCCGCTCGTACACCGACCCGATGAAGCTGTGGCTGCTCGCGGAGTAGAAGCTGTCGTCGAGCTCGTGGTAGACGCGCAGCCCCTCCTCCTGCGGAGCACCCTGGAAGGCCGCGTCGATCTGGGCGCGCAGGTCCTCGACCACACCCGCGGTCTCGTCCACGCGACCGGTGGCGATCCCGAGGGCCGCCATCCCGTCGTAGCCGGCCTCGATGTCGGCCGGCGCCGGGTTGACCAGGACGGGGATGTCGAGCGCGTCCAGGGAGGCGACGAGGTCGTTGCTGTCGTTGGCGACGACCACCAGGTCCGGTTCGTAGCCGACGATGGCCTCGACGTTCGGGTCGTAGCCGGACAGGTCGGTGACCGGTGCCTCCTCCGGGTAGGTCGAGTAGGCGTCGACGGCGACGACCTGCTCGCCGGCGCCGATGGCGAACAGGGTCTCGGTGGCCGACGGGGACAGCGACACGATGCGCTGGGGCTGCTCGTCGATGGTGACCTCACCGGCGGCGGTGTCGAGTGTCACCGGGAACGCGGCCGCGGCGCTCGTCGTCGCGGAGTCGTCACCCGCCGAGGTGCCGTCGGCGGCGTCCGGTGCGGTGGTGGCGTCCTGCGCGTCGGGGGCCGGGTCCCCCGTCGGGTCGGCACCGCCGCAACCGGTCAGCACGAGAGCCAGGGAGAGGGTGAGGGCCGCGGGTGCGGCCGCCCGGGAACGGATGGTCATGTGATCTCCTGTCGGTCGAGGTGGGTGCTCGAGCGACAGCAGTCCTGGTCAGGATCCGTCTGCCGAACCAGCCCTTGTCCTCGAGGGCAAAATGGTGCGGTTCGTCGGGCAGTTCGACCGGACTCGACCACCTCTGACCTGGGTCTGGGCGGCTCCACCGTTGCGGGACAGTGCCGGGTTCTCACCGGACTTCGTCTGCACGACGCTGGCACTCTACACAGCGCCCGGGACCTCCCCGGCCAGGGCCCGGTGCAGCGCACGGTCCAGGCGCTCCAGCCCGTCTGCACCGGGGACCGCGACCCGCGCGGTGCCGGGCAGGCCGAAGCTGGCACAGTCGCGGACCAGCACCCCGTGCGGCGCGAGGCGCTCCCGCAGGCCCCTGGCCTCCTCGACCAGGACCCAGGGCGCGTCGGCGGCCCGCACCGTCAGCCCGTGCCCGCGGAGCAGGTCGACCAGCTCGCCGCGGAGTCCCGCGATCGCCCGGCACCAGGCGGGGAGGTCGGCACGGGCCAGCAGGTCGGGCAGGACCGCCAGGCCGAGGGTGCTCACCGACCAGTGCGGTTGCGCGCGAGCGAGCCGCTCGATCAGCTCCGGGGCGGCCACGACGTAGCCCAGCCGCAGACCGGGGCAGTGGAACGTCTTGGTGAGGGATCCGACCGCGACACCCGGCCGGGAAGCGCTCCAGCGACCGGTGGCCAGGGCGTAGAACGCCTCGTCCCACACGTCGGCGTGCTCGTCGGGGCCGGCCAGCAGGCCCGTGGGGCTGTGTGGGTCCGTGCGCCACACGGGCCCCGTCCCGACGGGTCCCCGCGGGTGCAGGCCGAACTCCGGCTCGCTGCGGACGTGCCCGCCCAGGACGGTGCCGACCAGGTGGATCGCCTCACTGCCCCCGTTGGTCAGGAGCACCCGCTCCGGCCCGACGCCCAGGGCCGCGGCCAGGAGGGCGGTCGCCTCCCGGGCATCCGGGTAGCGCCCGAGCGCGTCGAGGTGTCGGGCGACCAGCGGCGCGATGTCCGGTGCCACCGGGTTCATGTTCTGGGACAGGTCCACGAACCCGGCGGGGTCCAGCCCCAGGGCCCGCGCCACCGCGAGCCCGTCGCCCCCGTGGGTTCCGGCAGCAGGAACCGGGGTCGCGCTGGCGCGGGTCCCCGCGTCGTGGGGCACCCGGGACATACCGGCTCCTCAGTCCGCGCCGCAGGCGGCGGGCTTGGCGACGCGCAGGTTCGGGCAGCAGCCTGGCGCACAGACCGACGGCCACGGCTGGGCCACCGGCCAGGACGGCCGCTCCGGGGACTCGCCGCGCGCCTCCGCGGCACGTTCCACGACCAGGTCGACCAGGCCCGAGACGAACTGCGGGTCGATGCCCACGGTCGGCACGCGCAGCACCTGGATGCCCACCTCAGCCGCGGTCTCCTGCGCCTCGGTGTCGAGGTCGAAGATGACCTCCATGTGGTCGGAGACGAAGCCGATCGGCGCGAGGACCACCTGCTGCACACCCTCGCCGGCGAGCTCGCGCAACCGGTCGTTGATGTCCGGCTCGAGCCACGGCTGGGTGGGCGGGCCGGACCGGGAGCAGTAGGTCAGCTCGCCGACCACGTCCTCCCCCAGGGTGGCCCGGATCTCCTCGGTGATCGCACGGGTCAGGGCCTCGTGCTGGGCGCTGTAGACGTTGCCCTCACCGTCACCGGGTCCGGACGTGTCGTCCATCGCGTTCGGGATGGAGTGGGTGACGAAGACCAGGCGGGGAAGCACGCCGGTCCTGTCCCGGACCTGGCGGGCCGCCTCGGTGACGAGGCGGGCGTTGGTGGAGGCGAAGCCGGGGTGGTTCCAGTACTGCCGGACCTTGTCGACCCGCACCGGCGTGCCCTCCTCGGTCAGCTCGGCGATCGACTCGGCGATGTCCTCGCGGTACTGCCGGCAGGAGCTGTAGGAGGAGTAGGCGCTCGTGGTCACCGCCAGGAACCGGGTCATGCCCTCCCCTGCGGCCGCACGCAGGGTGTCGGTGAGGAACGGCTCGGAGTTGCGGTTGCCCCACAGCAGCGGCGTGCTGATGTCCCGGCGGGCGAACTCCTCGCCCAGGGCCGCCAGCAGCGCGCGGTTCTGGTCGTTGATCGGGCTCTTGCCGCCGAAGGCGTGGTAGTGCTCGGCCACGTCCTCCAGCCGCTCGTCGGGGATCCCGCGCCCTCGGGTGACCCGCCGTAGGAAGGGCATGACCTCCTCGGGTGCCTCGGGACCCCCGAAGCTCACCAGGACGACGGCGTCGTAGGGGTCGGCCTCTCCCGTGCCCGCGTGGGCGACCTCCTCCTCGAGCTCGGCGAGGGTCTCGGCGGTCTCCCGGGGCTGGCCCTGCGGCATACCGGCGGGGGGCGGTGCGGTGCCCTCCTGGCCGGGGTCGGTGGGATCGGCGATCGGTTCGCTCATCGGTCGTCTCCTGTCGTGCGCAGTGCGGTTGGGGCATTGAGGTCCAGGGCGACGGCCGCGATCCGGATCACGAAGACCAGCGCGACGGCGCCCCAGATGAGTAGGGGGGTGAGGATGTCCAGAGCATGCCCGACGACGATCAGCGTCGCGCCGATCAGGGCGGGGATGGCATACAGCTCGCGGCGCAGAACCTCCGGCACCTGGCCGGCGAGGACGTCACGCAGGGCACCACCGCCCGTGGCGGTGAGCACACCGAGCAGCACCGCGGCCAGGGCGCCGGCCTGGAACTCCAGCGCCTTGAGCGCACCACTGACCGCGAACAGCGCCAGGCCACCGGCGTCCAGCACGCGCACCGAGCGACCGATGACCTTGGCCCGCACGTCGGCGCGGAGGGGCAGCACGGACCGCAGGTGGCGGTACCAGAGGAAGGTGCCCAGACCCGCCAGGGCCGCCGGGACGAGCAGCCGCCAGTCGCTGATGCCGACCGGCGGGGTGTCACCGAGCAGGACGTCGCGCATGATGCCGCCACCCAGGCCAGCGACCCAGGCGAGCACGACGACACCCACGAGGTCCAGGCCCTTGCGCACCGCGACCAGGCCGCCGGAGAGCGCGAAGACGAAGACCCCGAGGATGTCGAGCAGCAGTTGGAGGTCGTAGTCCTGGGTCACCATGGTTATGCCTAAGGTAGCCCTCCGGGCGGCGTGGCCTGCTTCCCGCGAGGGGTGAGAAGTGGCACAGTCGGAGCACGGTCGACACGAGGAGAGACTGATGGAGCAGCTGCGGTTCACTGCCGTCCACGAGGACGGGCAGCACCTGGTCCTGTCGTCGCCCGACGGCACGGAGCTGCTCCTGCCGATCGATGCCCGGCTGCGCGCAGCCCTGCGCACGCGCAGCGCCCCGCCGGACGCCCCGGCCACCCCACTGAGCCCGCGTGACGTGCAGGCCATGATCCGCGCAGGTCAGAGCCCCGATGAGGTCGCCGAGATCACCGGCTGGCCGGCCGAGCGGATCGCTCGGTTCGAGGGCCCGATCCTGGCCGAGCGCGAGCACGTCTCCGGTATGGCGCAGGCCGCCCACGTGCGTGGGCGCGCCACCGAGGGTGGCCACCCGACGCTGGGCTCCCGGGTGCTGGAGCGCCTGGCCGCCCGTGGCGTCGACACGGACAACGTGGGCTGGGACGCGACCCGCCCCGAGGGTGGCTCCTGGACCGTGGTCGTCAGCTTTGTTGCCGGGCAACGACAGCGCTCCGGTGCCTGGCGCTTCGACCCCGCCGACCGGACCGTCGAGGCCCTGGATGACGAGGCCCGCTGGCTGAGCGAGGACGAGCAGGCGCTGCCCGGCAGCGCGGCGGGCAAGGCGCTGCTCGGCACCGGTGGGGCCTCTGAGGAGGTCGACCTGATGACCTCGATGCGGGAGCGCTCCCGGTCCCGCGGCCGTCGCCGCAAGGCCTCGACCAGCACGTCCGACCCTGCGGGACTGCCTCAGCTGGAGCACGCCCCCGAGGATGTGCTGCCTCTGGAGGACCTGGCCTACGACCCCGACACGATGGGCCTGCCGCCCGCCGCGCACGGTGAGCCTCCCGCGCCCGGCGCCGCAACCGAGCTCCCTCCCTCCGACGTTGCTGACTCCGACGACGGTGCCGCCGCCGGCCCGGAGCAGGACGTCGACCCTGCCGACGGCACCACCAGCTATGACGTGGAGTTCGACTTCGACGACGAGGGTGACCCGTTCGGCCAGCCCACCGAGACAGATCCGGACACCGCGCCGCAGGACGCCACACTGGCCGACCTGTTCGGGGGCGACGACACCGACCTGGACGAGGCGGTCGAGGCCGAGGTCGGTGCCGAGCCGGTCGCCGAGGACGCGGTCGAGCTGGGTGGGGATCTCGAGGAGTCTGCCGCTCCTGGTGCGGCTGAGACCGGTGACCTGGAGTCCGCCCCGGAGCCGACTGACGGGGCACGGGCAGAGACCGACCCGACCGAGGACCTTCAGCCAACCGCTGAGTCAGGGTCCGAGCCGGACCCTGAGCCGGACTCCGCTCCCGAGCCCGAGCCGACCCCGGAACCGGAGCCGACGAAGAAGCCGGCCAAGCGCAAGGACGGCCGCCCGGGCGTCCCGAGCTGGGACGACATCATGTTCGGCGCCAAGGACCGGCGCTAGCCTGCGCGCTGTGGGTTGGGCGTTCACAAGCCAATCACCACCCACGTGGCGATCCCAGGTTCTCGTGGCTCCAGACAGAGGTGCACAGAAGGAGACTGGAGCGATGAAGCGATGGGCAGTCACTGCAGCAGTACTGCGGGACTAGCGCTTTCGGGGTGCGGCAGCGCGGTCACGGAAGCGCCACAAAGGAGTGGTCAGCCCACCTCTCCTGATGCAAACTCCCCGAGGCCGCCGCCAAGGAGAGCACCAGTAATCCAGCCCAATATGGTGGAGAGCCACCCTCCGACGACGCAGATGTCACGCTTAACGGGAGCGTTGAAGAGGTCGGCAGTGACGCATGGTGGGCCGACACCGCAGTGATGTCGTGGTGGGGAAACCTCAGCCCGGAGGATGAAGAACAGGTCTGTTCACTAGCCGATGAGCACGGAGCTGAAGCTGCAGCCGCGGCCCTTGTGACAAGCATGAACAAGCAGCTGGCCGAAGCTGAAACGGCTGTGGATGCCATTACCGTCGCGCGGTGGCTGGAACGAGAATGCCCCTAGAGACCGCGAGCCTCGGCCGGCGCCTTGGCGATGGCGTAGGACAGTTCACCACTGCTCGCGGTGGACGGACGTGCGCGCCTCGGCCGGTGAGCCACCGCCACGCACGGCTCATCCCCGCTCGCGCGGGGCGAACCTGCTATTACATGCGCTGTGAGCGGGACGCAGGGCCCATCCCCGCTCGCGCGGGGCGGACAGGGTTTCGCCGTTGCCCTGGTGGACGGTGATGGGCTCATCCCCGCTCGCGCGGGGCGGACACGGGGCGGGTGCAGGTGCGGCGCATCCCCGACGGCTCATCCCCGCTCGCGCGGGGCGGACAGATTCTCACCCGCGTCATCCTGGCTCTGGCGCGGCTCATCCCCGCTCGCGCGGGGCGGACCACCACTGCCGCACCGGTGCCCGGCGGGATGCCGGCTCATCCCCGCTCGCGCGGGGCGGACTTCGCGCGGGTCGCTGGCATGTCCGCTGCCGAGGGCTCATCCCCGCTCGCGCGGGGCGGACGTCGCGAACGCACCCGTGCGGGCGGTGTCGTCGGGCTCATCCCCGCTCGCGCGGGGCGCACGCCGACGGAGACAGCGCTGCTGGCCTGCGACCGGGCTCATCCCCGCTCGCGCGGAGCGGACCGCTGTCCGACCTGCACGTCGTCGGGCGGGCAGGGCTCATCCCCGCTCGCGCGGGGCGGACACTCGCCTGCATCCACAGGACCGTGTCGCACCACGGCTCATCCCCGCTCGCGCGGGGCGGACTACTACGACATCACCATGGTCGGCGGCAGCGGGGGCTCATCCCCGCTCGCGCGGGGCGGACGCCATCTCGCCCCTGGCAGACCGCGACTCGACGGGCTCATCCCCGCTCGCGCGGGGCGGACCTGGAGCAGTCCATCGGCGGTGTCGACGCCGTCGGCTCATCCCCGCTCGCGCGGGGCGGACTCCGTCCGGCTCCTGGATGGTCGCTCCTTCGAGGGGCTCATCCCCGCTCGCGCGGGGCGGACCAGGTGGTGGTTCCGTCCTTGGCTGTGTAGGGCGGCTCATCCCCGCTCGCGCGGGGCGGACCTGCTCGGCGTGCAGGGGGCCACGGCCGACCCGGGCTCATCCCCGCTCGCGCGGGGCGGACCAGACGACTGGCCCGGCTGGGACGGTGGCGCAGGGCTCATCCCCGCTCGCGCGGGGCGGACACCCGTTCGGACCGACGAAAACCACGATGCCGGGGCTCATCCCCGCTCGCGCGGGGCGGACCGCACGTCCCGCTTGCGGAGTTGGTGGAGCCAGGGCTCATCCCCGCTCGCGCGGGGCGGACGATCGACTCAAACGGCACCCAGTACCCGAGCCCGGCTCATCCCCGCTCGCGCGGGGCGGACGTTCTGTCGCTGGTCTTGGCCGTGTTGCGGGTGGGCTCATCCCCGCTCGCGCGGGGCGGACATCGGCGCAGCGGTCGTCGGGCTGGGCAACAACGGCTCATCCCCGCTCGCGCGGGGCGGACGCCTCGATCTCCTCGTCCAGGTCGATGTTCATGGGCTCATCCCCGCTCGCGCGGGGCGGACGTCCGCCGTCGTGACCATCTTCTGAGTGATGACGGCTCATCCCCGCTCGCGCGGGGCGGACAAGCTCCTCCGCGAACGCAGCATGACGCAGGACGGCTCATCCCCGCTCGCGCGGGGCGGACTCAGTCCTCCTCGTCTGTTTCTCGGATCAGGTGGGCTCATCCCCGCTCGCGCGGGGCGGACTCTCCGGCTGCCACTGGCGGCATGGGCCGCGTGGGGCTCATCCCCGCTCGCGCGGGGCGGACACGCCTCGCTGGTCGAGGTGGACCGGGTGACGGGGCTCATCCCCGCTCGCGCGGGGCGGACAATCCGCCTCAATGCGATGTACATGGGCGATGCCGGCTCATCCCCGCTCGCGCGGGGCGGACCGGGGGAGTGTTCGGGACGTTGCGGAGCAGCAGGGGCTCATCCCCGCTCGCGCGGGGCGGACAGGCGCAGAAGCTGAGCGAGGATCAGCGCCGACGGCTCATCCCCGCTCGCGCGGGGCGGACGCCGCGGAGAAGATCTCCACCCTCAACGGTGAGGGCTCATCCCCGCTCGCGCGGGGCGGACACGTTCGGCAGACCCACTCCGGATCAGCACCTGGGCTCATCCCCGCTCGCGCGGGGCGGACCTGATCACCTCCGTTGTGAAGCGGTGCAAGGCGGGCTCATCCCCGCTCGCGCGGGGCGGACCTGTTCGGTCGCCCGCAGCTGGCGTTCCGCGAGGGCTCATCCCCGCTCGCGCGGGGCGGACGCCGATGCGGTGCAAGGCGTAGATCATGGTGCCGGCTCATCCCCGCTCGCGCGGGGCGGACCCGCGCCGCGATCGCAGCAGAGGAGAAGATCCGGGCTCATCCCCGCTCGCGCGGGGCGGACGACTACGCCCGCGACGCTGCCGAGCTGCAGATGGGCTCATCCCCGCTCGCGCGGGGCGGACCGTGCCGAGCGTCACGCGCCGGGTGCGCCTGCCGGCTCATCCCCGCTCGCGCGGGGCGGACACCTATTACGACGGATTCGGGGCGCCGGTCTACGGCTCATCCCCGCTCGCGCGGGGCGGACGTCGGGATCAGCCCGGGCGTCTCAGCCTCGGGGGGCTCATCCCCGCTCGCGCGGGGCGGACCTCTCGTGCTCGCTGTCTGGCTGCTGCGATCTGGGCTCATCCCCGCTCGCGCGGGGCGGACAGACCTCTTACGACTTCGAGGAAGGGGTCGAACGGCTCATCCCCGCTCGCGCGGGGCGGACACACCGGAGCCGACCGGACAGACGACACCGATGGGCTCATCCCCGCTCGCGCGGGGCGGACTCCCGGCAGCGCGCGCTCTCCTGCGTCCGGTCGGGCTCATCCCCGCTCGCGCGGGGCGGACGGCCTCATCCTCGGCGGCGTCACGGTCGTGCTGGGCTCATCCCCGCTCGCGCGGGGCGGACTACATGCACCTGCTGTCTGCCCCGACATTGAACGGCTCATCCCCGCTCGCGCGGGGCGGACGTGATCCGCGCCCACCAGGCGGTCGGCTGGACCGGCTCATCCCCGCTCGCGCGGGGCGGACGGGTGGCGCTTCAAGGGCCACGCCGAGGATCCGGGCTCATCCCCGCTCGCGCGGGGCGGACCTCCGACGCAAGGCCGACCAGGCCGACGAGATGGGCTCATCCCCGCTCGCGCGGGGCGGACGATGCCGTAGTGCTCGGCGCGCTCGTAGGCGACGGCTCATCCCCGCTCGCGCGGGGCGGACGGGTACTGCTTCCATGTGTCCTTGCCGGTGAGGGGCTCATCCCCGCTCGCGCGGGGCGGACACGGCCTCGTCGGCGACCTGGACCCCGCCGCCAGGCTCATCCCCGCTCGCGCGGGGCGGACGGTGCGCTGTTCGGGCAGGACACTCGCAGCGACGGCTCATCCCCGCTCGCGCGGGGCGGACATCAACTCCACCGGCGGGTACGCCGGCGCCTGGGGCTCATCCCCGCTCGCGCGGGGCGGACCCCCTGCAACTCCTCGCGACGGTCCAGGGCCTCGGCTCATCCCCGCTCGCGCGGGGCGGACGTCACCCGCGGCTACCAGCACGCCTCGTCAACGGGCTCATCCCCGCTCGCGCGGGGCGGACTCCTCGGCAGGGACGCGGATGCGCTCGCCATCCGGCTCATCCCCGCTCGCGCGGGGCGGACCGCTAGACCTCCGGCAGCAATGTGATGTGACTGGGCTCATCCCCGCTCGCGCGGGGCGGACGAGTACGCCCGCGACGAGGCCGAGCTGCAGATGGGCTCATCCCCGCTCGCGCGGGGCGGACGCAGCGGCGCCACCGATGAACGCCGGGAGAAGAGGCTCATCCCCGCTCGCGCGGGGCGGACCTCTCCACACCCACACAGCGCGGTGGGTGTCCAGGCTCATCCCCGCTCGCGCGGGGCGGACGCCCTGGCGGCCAGGTATATCTCCCCGAACATGGGCTCATCCCCGCTCGCGCGGGGCGGACTCCGCCGCTGATGCAGCCGCGACCACCGGCACGGGCTCATCCCCGCTCGCGCGGGGCGGACGATGTCTTCGACGAGGGCACCCTCGCCCACGAGGGCTCATCCCCGCTCGCGCGGGGCGGACTAACTATTCGGCCCGATCCAGGTGCGGTCAGCGGGCTCATCCCCGCTCGCGCGGGGCGGACGTCGGATCCTTATCGACCGCCGTCGCGCCACCCGGCTCATCCCCGCTCGCGCGGGGCGGACGGGCGTGTGTGCTGCCGTGCAACCGGGGGGCTCGGCTCATCCCCGCTCGCGCGGGGCGGACGTCACCAACCTGTTGTCGCCGCGGGCGTCGGTGGGCTCATCCCCGCTCGCGCGGGGCGGACTACCGCTACGGCCGGCTCGATCTGGCCGCGCCGGGCTCATCCCCGCTCGCGCGGGGCGGACTGGCTGCAGTCAGCACACGGCTCCACGGTCCGCGGCTCATCCCCGCTCGCGCGGGGCGGACGTCCCCGACGGCGGCGAGTACGTGTCGCCATGGGGCTCATCCCCGCTCGCGCGGGGCGGACGCGTTGGCAGGCGTGAGGGTGCCGGCGGTCATGGGCTCATCCCCGCTCGCGCGGGGCGGACGTGGCGAGCGCCCCGGAGATGACACGGCTCCAGGGCTCATCCCCGCTCGCGCGGGGCGGACTATGCCGGTGAGCCGACCGGCGGCGACGAAGCAGGCTCATCCCCGCTCGCGCGGGGCGGACGCACGCCTACTCGATCCACAAGGCCAGCCTCTGGGCTCATCCCCGCTCGCGCGGGGCGGACGCCGCCGTCGGGGACGGTCCCGGCGCCGGACAGGGCTCATCCCCGCTCGCGCGGGGCGGACCTGATCGCCGAGTGGGTCGAGACGAAGGACGACGGCTCATCCCCGCTCGCGCGGGGCGGACTCGGTCATGAGTGTGAATCCGAGCATCGGGTCGGGCTCATCCCCGCTCGCGCGGGGCGGACACCTTCGCCTTCACCTTCCTGGAGACGAACGAGGGCTCATCCCCGCTCGCGCGGGGCGGACTGTCGCAGGCGTCCTCGGAAACCTCCTCCGCGGGGCTCATCCCCGCTCGCGCGGGGCGGACGATGGGAACACGGCGTCGGTCAGTGGGTAGATGGGCTCATCCCCGCTCGCGCGGGGCGGACGCTCCGCGCTGGTGAGATCCCATGCTGAACCCAGGCTCATCCCCGCTCGCGCGGGGCGGACCTCCGCGCGAAGGGCAACATCGCGTGGACCGACGGCTCATCCCCGCTCGCGCGGGGCGGACACCGCGTCCGGGTCCTGGGGCGGGCCGTCACTGGGCTCATCCCCGCTCGCGCGGGGCGGACTACTTCACGGACCGGATACTCCGTGAGTGCGGGGGCTCATCCCCGCTCGCGCGGGGCGGACCACACCCACCACGGGCAGCAGATCCCGTTCAAGGGCTCATCCCCGCTCGCGCGGGGCGGACGCGACCGACGCCGCCGCCGTGCGTGCGTGGCTGGGCTCATCCCCGCTCGCGCGGGGCGGACCCCGTCGTGCCCTCCTGGCTGCGACGTCTCCGAGGCTCATCCCCGCTCGCGCGGGGCGGACTGACCGATGGGCTCACGGACGCCGGCCTGTGGGGGCTCATCCCCGCTCGCGCGGGGCGGACCAACCCCTCGGCCAACGGGACCATGGCGCTCGGGGCTCATCCCCGCTCGCGCGGGGCGGACACTTCGTGACCTGGGACGTTACGCGGAGGGAGGTGCAACCGCAATCACTCCAGAGCCGGACTCAGGTCAACGGCGTCTGCGCCTCGACGCCTTGCTCCACCCTTTCCGTGGAGCACCCGCGTCATGCCCCTCCGGTGAGTCCGCAGCGCTTGGCCGCAGCATGAGTGTGAGCCCATCGTGGTCCACCACGCTCCAGTGGTGCTTGTTGACCTGGAAGCTGAATCCTTGTTCTGTGTCGTCCTGGAACACCATGACGGCTCGCCCATCCTTGGCTAGCTCAGTGACGCGCTGCCACAGTTCGGCCCGAACGCGCGCGCTGACCCTGCCGACGAAGACGCCGGCGCTAATCTCCAGCAGCCACCTGGTCAGATGCCCTCTCAGACCCGCGGGGCAGGCCGTGAGGACGAGCATCACCACGGCACGTCTACTTCGGCGGCATAGTCGGTCCCCCCGGCAACGCGGCCGGCGCTGCCGTCCCAGAGATAGATCACGTCCCAGTCCTCGACAAGGGAACTGTCGCCCTCCGCGAGCAGGGACTGGATGTCCTGCACACAGCGCTGCAGCAACCGCTGCCGGTGGATCTCGTCGCGCATGGCGCGCCGAGTGTCCCCGGGAATGTCTGCGCTTGCCGACGTCGCGATGCGGAAGGCGACCGGGATAGCTGAATCAGTCTTGTACAGGTCGGCGACATCGAAGACGAAGGACCGCTCATGACCGGTGTGAACCACACCCAGGGCCGGCGAGCAGCCAAGTGCCACGACCACGGCGTGCACCACGCCATACAAGCACGCCGTGGCCGCCGAGAGGGCCTGGTTCACCGGGTCCCCACTGCTGAAGTCAGCGCTGTCATAGGTCCGTTTGCTCCAGTCCAGACCGACCGCGTCAGCCGCACTACGGTAGGCCCGTTTGACTCGGGCACCCTCGCGGCCACGCAGCTGCTGCATCGTCGCGCCCGTGACGTCCTCGTCAGGGAACCGCCTGCCGTACATGTCACGCGCCACCGCAAGTCGCCGGTTGCGGTTGCTGACGATGGCGGCCTGTGCCTCGATCCAGCGCGAGCTCCTGGACAGTCCCCGGCCGTGCGCGTAGTAACGCACGCCCTGCTCTCCCACCCATACTGCGGTCGATCCACTGTCAGCAAGGAGCATCATCGCCTGGTGGGTGACTCTGGTTCCTGGCCCCAGAACGAGGGCACCGATCGTGGCGGCCGGCACGTGGATGACGCCGCGCTGATCCGTGACCGTTACCGCATTCGCGTCTCGGTGGATTGTGCTCCGCTCGGTGTAGACGAAGCTCAGCCGGTCGCCGATCCGGGACAGTTCCGAGACCCTCGCCGGCGGGGTCCCTGGGATCGGCTTCATTGTGCTGGGGCAAGCGTGAGCAGCCCGCACCCATAGGCCTTGGCACGCCCGATCCCCTGCGTCAGTGCCTCTCGGAGCAGGTCAGGGTCCTGGACGGTCAGTATGCCGTCAAACTGGGCGCGCGTGATGGTCGCCCGCCGCCGTGGACCAGACGCTTCCGACTTGTCGAAGGCGTTCCTGTCCCGGCGGGTGACCTGCACCGTCGGGTCCTCCGGGTCACCCAGCGAGAAGCCGTGTCGTTCAGCACGTTCCAGCAGCCACGTGAGTTGCTGCCGAGCGGTTACGTGCGGGACGACCTTGCCCCGCTGGCCAGGGCCGGCGGCGACGCTACGCACGGGATTGCCTGTGAGGCGAAAGACCCACCGCTGACCGGTGCCGAGGCGCTCCAGGAACGGACCGTACTCCCGGGACTGTCCTCCAGGATGCTGCTCCCACCCAGCCTGCTCATCGAGATGCTCCATGCTCGGAGCCTTGGGGCTCACCATGTAGAGATTCCGCTCGTATCGTGAGGGCTCATCGAGTCGCCACAGGACCCGCTGGTGTTCCTGCCCACCCGGCGGTGGGAAGGATGCCAGCACTGCAGCGTGCATCCGCTGCGGGGATGCCACGAGCCGGACCGTACCGCGCCGTGCCGGGTTGAGTTGGTACCTCGTGAGGAACACCGTCACAGCTCCACCGCCGTCATGAAGTCGGGCTCGGCTGAGTCCTGGGGCGCACGGACGGTGACCGACTCCTCGACGACATCTCTCCAGCCGTGCTCGCGCCGCCTCGGGTCGTAGCTACGGGGCACGTCCCTGATCGACTCGTGCCGAGTCTCTCCCGCCTGCGCGTCGGCGTACATCCTGAGCTCGGCCATGCTTCCGCGCTGCCGCCGATACCAATTGGCGGCTTGCCACGGCGCGCTCCGCACAGCCGTACGGACGTCGCCCTCCGCGACCCCCAGGTACAGAGGCCAGGCCGGAGGACAGGCCCGCCGCCCGAGGAACGGCGCCCACACGGGACTGCGGACAGCATCGGCCAACCCCTGGATGAGACTCGGGTCGCCACCCACACCAGCCACGAAGACAGCGTCCGCCAGGTAGTAGCGGCGGGACAACGGCATACTTTGCCCTGTCTCCCAATTGATCGCGGTCTGGAAGTCACTGAGCACCGTGCCTTCCTGGTCGATGCGCACGGCGAAGTCCAAACTGATCAGGTCCTCGACCGGGTCGGTGCGTCGCAGCCCCTGTGCAGCGGCCAGGAGACCGAGGACACCGCTCTTCGTCGGCTCGCGGCGAGTCTGCCGTTCGGTGAACCGACTGCTGTCACCCCACGCTTGCAGGGGCCCAGCAAGCCGGAGCAGCAGCGTCCTCATGGCGCATCCGCGACTGCACTCGCCGCGATCATGGCCTCCACATGGGCGCCCATCTGCTCTAGCGAAGCGGCCTCACCGAGACCCGCCAGGGCCTGAGTGCGTTCTCCCACCCGGAGCACCATGGTCTTGGTCGGGGCGTTCCCGTAGGCCTCGCCGACGTCCTGGGCATAGGCAGCGAGAGCCTCGCAGGACGCCTGGATATAGCCCATTCCGTCCGCTCGCACCGGCACCTCGAAGGCTCCCACAAGGTTGATCGGCTGGTCTTCCCGGACCATCAGCACGACGGCGTCCGGCACCGTCCCGTTAGCAAAGGTGTTCTGCTTCCCGGTGGGCATGCTCGTCGCGAAGCTGCGCACAAATGTCGCGGCTGCGCGGGCGGCCGCGGCCGTCTGGCCCATGTTCTTCACCAGTGCGTCAACGTTGACCGTCGCGTAGCGGTACAGCGTGGAGGAGTTGAACTCGATGGTCCCGATCATTCCGGCACCACTCTCTTCGGACTCGTGGCTCAGGTCATCGACGGCGGTGTAGTAGTCGGCCTCTGTATCGACCGCATGCGTGCTCAGGGCGTGGGCGACCTGCACGCTGGCGTCCACATTGAGCGATGCGTCGTCAGCCACCATGCGGCCGAAGAGCGACAGGGAAATGCCATGGTCGCGGTCCGCGCGCTCTCGGGCCTCCTTGCGGCTGGGCTTGTCCGTGCTCAGCGCGAGCTCGGCCAGCTGGTCGAGCTGGTCCGAGCTGAAGAACGCAAGGTAGGACGTGGACTCGTAGGGCGTGGTGTCTTCCTCGGACTGGTTCTTGCGTCGCTTGGGCTCCAGCTTCATCCCCAGCGCATTGAGCACGGCCCCCGCCCGTGTGGCCCGGTCCTCCTCAGACAAATCTGGGTCGAGCCTGCCAAGGCGCTCACCAATCAGGGCAGCGGCCTGCTTGGTGCGGTATCCCAGCCCGGACGGGTCCAGTTCGCGGCGAAAGTGTGCCCGAGTGGCCCGTTTCCAGGCCTGGCTTGAGACGCGGGCACGGCGCACTCCCCCATACACAGCCGACTTCGGCGAGCCCGTGTCGTCCCTGTTGACGTTGCTCGGTGGGAGGGTCTGGATGATGTGGAGGTCGAGATAGGTGCTCATGCTGGCGCTCCTGGTGTGCTGGTCTGGGTGTCTGTCTCTGGTGGGTTGTTGATGCCGTCCTGCCTCTCGTCGGCGAACCGGCTGTGGAGGCCCCGGCCCCAGTTGAGATGGACCGAGGCTGCTGTCGACGGCGTCAGCAGCCAATAGATGTCCTGGGCAAGGCGTCCGTAGTCCAAGGCCACCGGTGAGGCGGCGCCCTTCATCAGCGTCACCAGGCCGCGCAGCGCGTGCGCCCGCAACTCATCGGTCTGAGCCAGAGAGACCCGGTGCAGTCGTTGCACGACCTGCTCGTCCAGGTCACCGGCCCCCTCGCCGCGCACCCGCTGCCTGGCGAGCCGGCGGGTCGCCTGGCCCAGGGTTACCCCTGCAACGTGCATAGGCTGCCGTTGCCCCTGCTGGTGGATGGCGTATGTCGTCAGTGCCGTGAAGATGGAGCGCTCGGCCCGCGTGGGGCGGCTCAGACTGCCGTGGGAGGGGACGGACAGCGCGTCGGGCAACCCGTCCAGGACGAGCGCCCAGGATCGAGGGTCGGCGCGGCCCGCAGCGCCGATCGCGCGTCGCAACTCGGCCAGGAACTGGACCGCGGCGCTGGTCGCCGCCACACGGCCCTGCCTGGCGTAGCCACCCTGGACACGCAACACGACGCCCGTGACGTGCTGACGCACGAGCGCACCCTCCGATCCTCGATCTGGAGGACGTCCTGCCGGTGCTGCAACCGCCTGCTCACTCATCGCTGTGCTCCTTCTCCGTCGTCGCGTCGGCCTGGTCGCTCTCCGTGCGGTCAGCCTGGAGGTCGTCGGTCACCAATGGGATGTCGATGCGCAGTTTCCTGGTGAACCACAGGTGGGCCAGTGCTGCATCAACCCGCTGTGGGCGACCGTTGCGGTCTGCACGCACCCGGCCGCGGATCGCTGCGGGGGAGGCAGCCGCATACATCTCGTCGCCCAGCTGAAGGATCTGTTCGCGGACCAGCTGGCGCCAGGCCTCCTCCTGCGGAGCCATCTGCGCGCCCGACAGGTCACGCACCCAGCCCCGGAACCGGGGATCCAGCATCTGGAGTCCGTGCTCGGTGCCCCGGTCCCGGTCCGGAACCCCGTCCCGCCCTTCCGCGACCGCGAGGTCCTGTCCCAGCCGTCCGAGGGTGCGAGCGCCGGCCTCCGCCACCGTTGCGGCTCGGACCGCCGCGTCCTGCAGGGCGGCGTCGCTCAGGACCTCGGCACGGAACGCGATGCGGTCACTGATCAGTGTCTCGATGAAGGCGCTCTGCGTGCCGTAGACCGCGCCAACGGCGTGGATGGTCACGGGCAACTCGCGAGGCAGTAGCCCGGCGGTACGCAGACTCGCCACCCAGTGGAGATTCTCCGCCTCCAGCGCCTGCTCTCCGTCCCTGGCTCCCCGCGCCACGGGCGGCGCAGCGACCAGGGACTGCAGGCCACGCCAGACTGCTCGGTCGCTGGCGTGCTCCCGCGGCATGTACGTCTGCGGTTCGCCGTGCTTCTTCTCTTGGGCCGCGCTACGACGCCACCCCGTCATCGTCTCGACATGGTGCTGGTTGCGGACCCGGATCTGGTCTCCATTGCTGATGAGCACGTCGCGGATGCGTCCGTCACGTGGGAAGAGTCGCACCCGCCGCTGCTGCCAGGTCATCGCCTGTGCCGGTCCGCGCGGCGCGACCTGATCGGTTGGTGCCGCGGTCCACTCTCCGACCTCCCAGGGAGGCAGGTCATCCTCCGGACTGGGCCGAGCCAGCACGAGGTTGAGCAGGAGGGCCTGCGCCAGGTTGGCCCCTTCCACCACCACGACCCCCAGGTTGCCGGTCCACCCCGTCCCGATCGGATAGCCTCGTCCACCCTTGACGCGTGGGTCCCCGACCGCACCGGTCTTGATGCCCGAGGGATCGAACGCCTGGCAGTGCACCAGCCACCGGGCCGCCTCCGCCAGGGAGAGGGATTCTGCTCCATAGCCGGCGCGGTTGGTGAAGAACTTGTGCCCCGCAGGTAGGTCGGCGATGACCTTACCGAGGCCTGAGGTCTTGCCCGAGGCGGTGTGCAAGTCGGCCACCTGGAAGAAGGGCTGCGACGTGGAGAGCAGGTCGAACTTGTCGCGGAACGTCTCCAGGTAGCCCACCACGTGTTCTGCCGGCAGGGCGCCGGCCTCCCACCACTGCCCCCAGGTCTCCCGGACCTGCTCCTCGTCTCCGGTCACCTGGAGCGCGCGATGGAGCACCGCGAGGATCAGGCGGAGGATCGCCACGTCCTGGGTTGGGAGCTCACCAGCGAGTCGTCGCAACCGCGGGGCTCCGTCCACCACCTGCAACAGGGAGAGTGCCTGCTCCCGACCGTCCAGGTCGACCGCCAGGATCCAGGGCTGATCGAGGAGGTTGTAGCTCGGGGGTTCACTCATGCCTGCTCTCCTGTCGGATGGGGGTGACGTCCAGCCCGCGCTCGCTGCTGTAGGTGACGAGATGGCCGTTGAGGGTGGCTTCCAGGGACTCGTCCAGGATCAGGACGAGTTCGCCTCCGAGCCAGCGGGACTCCTGCCACTGGGCCACCTCGGGCGTGGCTTCGAGCTCAGAGACCGTCCGGTGCCAGTTCGCCCCCTTGGTCAGGGCCTGTGGCAGGTTCACCGTGCACGCCGCAATCTGACGTGTCAGAGGGTCGCGATCCTCCGGCTGGATGGGAATATCCCGGGAGGCGCCGGCGAAGTCGCCGGGCAGCATCCGCAGCCCCTGCTCGGTCCGCTGCACGACGATCACCTCGATGCCGTCCTCGGTGTCGCGGACCGCGGCACGTGCGCGCTCGTCACTGTCCTCGCCAGGCGTGCGTACCCAGTCAGTCAGGGAGGTCTTGACCGCCACGGGTGGCACCTGGAAGGTGCCTGCCTTGTCCCGGCTATTCTCGTCCTTGACCGCCCGCAGCGTGCCCGCTTCCTCCCAGGTGTCCTCCCAGCCCGGCGGCGGGACCATCGCAGGGTCGTAGGCCGCGTGGACCAGGCGCGGTGCCTCCGACGGCAGGGACAAAGGACGGCCTGCGAGTGCCGGCTGGAGCACGGCTAGAGAGCGGTAAAGCAGCGCAGCGTCGTACACCGCCAGAGCACCCTTCTCTGGGCGGGGCGGGAGGCTGTCCCAATCCGCTATCCCCGTGACGACACAACGGGGCTGGCGCAGCCGCAGAGGGCGAGCACCGTCCGCACGCGGGTGGCGGTGCAGCCGGCCGATCCGCTGGATCAGCAGGTCCACTGGGGCAATGTCGGTGACCAGCAGGTCCAGGTCGATGTCCAGGGACTGCTCGAGCACCTGCGTGCCGACGATGATGAGGCGTCGTGGACGCTGGCTGGCGCCAGGTCCGAGACGGTGCAGGAGGTCTCGCTCACGCTCCGCCCGGTCGCACGCCAGGAAGCGGCTGTGGAACAGTTCCACGTCGTCGCCGTAGTGCTCGCGCAGGAGGTCATAAGTCTCTTGTGCCCGACGCACGGTGTTGCGCAGGACCGCGACGCAGCCACCGTGCTCGAGCGCGGTGGCCATGAGGTGGACCAGGGCTGGGTCCGTGTCCTGAATCGCCTCGATGGTGACCGACCGACTCGGCGTGTCGTCCACGACCGGGAGGTGCTGATCCGTGGCGGTCACCGTGGTGACGAGCGGGTAGGCCTCGGGGCCGGGCCCCGTGGCGGGAAGCTCGGAGACACTGGTGGCCAGGTGTGTCCATGGACCGTCGGCTGGGGCCGTGCGCCGAGGCGCCAAGGGGACCAGCCCGCCAGCCTTCTTCGCTTCGCGGGAGGCCCGGCCACCTTGGTAGGCACCGACCAGGCCTGCCCGCGCAACGGGGGCAAGGGTGGCGGACAAGAGCACCACCGGGGTTCCGTAGGCACCCAGGTACTCGAGGACCCGCTCCAGGTAGCTCCCCATGAACGCATCGACGGAGTGCACCTCGTCGATGATCACGACCTTTCCCGACAGCGCAAGGTGGCGGAGCACCAGGTGCCGAGACTGCAGGGCCCCCATGAGGACCTGGTCGATCGTGCCGACCACGACATTGGCGAGCAGACCCTTCTTGCGGCCGAACAGCCAGCCGGATACCCGGGCCTCCGCCGTCGTCGTCTGCGAAGAGTCCCCTGACGGGGACTCTTCGTCGAAGACGGAACGGGTCCAGCTCGCGCGCACTAGCCCCGCGAAATCCTCGTTGAGCTGGGCCTTTCCATGCGCGAGCCAGAGGGCCGGGTCTTCCCCGCTCCCCCAGTGCTCCACCCAGCGCAGCACCCGGCTGAACATCGCATTGCTGGTGGCCATCGTTGGCAGCGCCAGGAACACACCACCGCAGCCGAACCGCGCGGCCAATGCCTCGGCCGCCATCAGGGCCGCTTCGCTCTTGCCCCCACCAGTCGGCGCCTCGATGACAAGCATGGGGCTGGAGTCCGCGGCGAGCGCAGCCTCCACTGCAGCGGTCTGGAGCGCGCTCGGCGAGTGATCGGCCAGGTGCGGGAAGCGCTGGGGGAAGAGGTCGGTGGCCCCGGAGACGGGTTCCGGCGACCAAGGCGGGCACAGGTCCAGGGTCTCCACCGCCGCAGCCAGTCGCTGCTCCTGGGGCCTACTCAGGGCGTAGGGGAAGCGTTCTGCGTCGCTGGCGATCCAGTCGGCAAGGATCACGATCGCACTCAGGTCGATGAGGGTGGTCAGACTCTACTTGCGCGTGCGCAGCGAGTCGAGGGTGTCCCGTGAACCGGCGAGGTCCGTGATCCCGTCAAGGATCTCCTCCCGCACCCTGCGCCAGGCCTCGCCGCCCATGGACGGGTCACGACCAGCACGATCCACATCCGCCGACGGCGGCGGAAGCCCGTGATGCGCCCCCACGACGGACGCCAGTGCTCCGGCCCGGAAGGATGACCACCCCTGCTGCGCCAACCACTCCGCGACCGCGACCTGCCCGGTCACGTCATGCCGCCACCGGTCGGACCTGGCGAGCGCCGGACTCGTGAGCCCCGCGCGGGACATGGCATCGACAAGGTCACCCATGTTTACGTCCCTGGCCAGCTGAGCGAAGGCGGGCGTGGCCTTGCCGACGTCGTGGACTCCCGTCACCCACACCGTGAGGGTGCGAGCGGCCTCCAAGGAACCGAGGTCGCGAGCCATCCGGTCTCGGACGGCCGTGGGGACCCAGGTGTCCCAGAGGTGCCCTGCTACTCCCGCACTGTCCTGGAGATGCTGCACCAGCGACATCCAGGCGTCCAGCTTTTGGTCAGTCTTGCCCCACACGGTCGCTGCGACCGCGCTCCAGGCAGTCAAAGAGACCTCCCCCGAGCTCGGCTGCCCCCTGAAACGCGCGGTTTACGTGGCCAGGTACGCAGCCCGACAGCCTTGCCGTCTCGCCGGGCTCCCCCGCACCCCACCATCATGTTGAGCAGCGTGCCCGACGCTAATGTGATCGTCAAGCATTGGTCAGAGTTCGTTATCGCCTAGTGACCTGCAGTGTCAGTGGCCGCCCAGCTCGCCGACATCGTTCGACGTGTCGACCCGCACGGCCCTGCGGCCGCGGGAGGGCAGTAGCACCACGAGCAGCCAGGCCACGAGCACGACGGCGATCACCGTCATGCCCACCGTGGCGTCCGCAGGCAGCAGGACGGCCAGTCCGCCACCGATCACCCAGGCCAGCTGGATCAGCGTCTCGGAGCGGCCGAACACCGACGTCCGGGTGTGCTCCGGCACCGACTCCTGGATCACCGCGTCGAGCGCGAGCTTGCCGAGCTGCTGACACATACCGACGAGCAGCGTCAGGATGATGACCGTCACCATGCCGAAGTTGATCGCGGTGGCAACGGCGGCCACGACGTCGACGATGAGCGCGATGCGCACGAGCGCCCGCGGCGGCACCAACCGGGTCAGCGACCCCAGCACGGTGCCGATCCCCGACCCCACACCGGCGGCGGCCACGACGATGCCGAGCAGCAGTGTGTAGCTGCCGCCCCAGCCCTCCGGCGGGGACTCGCGCAGCAGGAACGCCAGGAAGATCGTGAGGAAGCCCGAGAGCATCCGCAGTCCCACATTGGCGCGCAGGGCGTTGACCACAGCAGGCGGCACCCAGCGGCTGCTGCGCCCGGCGACCTCGCTGATCGGCACAGCACTCTCGCCCCTGGTCGAGTCCACAGCGGGCGGCAGCAGGATCGCCAGGACCGTGCCGAGAGCGAAGATCGCGAAGGCCAGGCGCAACGACCAGCCGGAGCCGAAGTAGCCGACGCCGACGGCCAGCGGTGCCGCGACGGCCGCCCCCGCCACCCCGGCCAGCGACATCCGGCCGTTGGCCTTGACGAGGGTGAGGCCCTTGGGCAGCAGCCTGGGGGTCGCCGCCGAGCGCGTCACGTTGTAGGCCTTGGACGCCACGAGGATGCCCAGGGCGGCGGGGAACTGCCACCACGAGGACTCCCCCAGCGATCCTGCCAGCGCGAAGCACAGGAAGGCCCGGACCGCCATCATGGAGCCGATGGCCCAGCGGCGGCCGTGCCGGAAGCGGTCCAGGAACGGGCCGACGAAGGGCGCGATGATGCTGAACGGCAGGAGCGTGAGCAGCAGGAACAGCAGCACCTGACCGCGCGCCTCACCGGTCGGCACCGAGAAGAACAACGACCCCGCCAGCGAGATCGCCACCACGGCGTCCCCGGCGTTGTGCAGGCCGTGCACCTCGATGAGCCGCGAGAGACCGGTCTCCCCCGCACCGTCGGCCTGGGTCGCTCTGCGCGTGGCCCGGTAGGCGGAGTGGCCGACGACGTTCGTCCCGTGCGCCACCGCCCGGACGCCGCGGCCGAGACCGTGCCCGACAGCGGCCCCGGCGTGGACCACCCTGGCGGTCCGTGAGGGCCTGGGGCGGGCGGAGGCGCCGGTGATCGGGCCGGACGGCCCGGTCTCCCCCAGCGGGTGGTTCTGCCGCCACCGCTCCTGCTCGGCCCGGGACTCCGGGTCCTCCCAGCTCCAGTCGTCGCGCTCCTCAGGGCCGCCGGGGGCGCCCTCGTGGCGTCTGCCCGGGGTCATCGCCGCGGGACCGGGCACAGGTCGAGGTCGAACGGCAGCACCTCGGGAGACACGGCGGCAGCGCGCGCGGCCTGCGAGGTCATGCGGCGCATGTAGTGCCGCCGGCACAGGACCTCGTACTCCACGACGGGTTCCGGTGAGTCGCCTGCGGCATCCCCGTCCCCGACGTCACCGACCACGACCTGGTCACCCTCGACGACCATGATCCCGTCGACGACCCGGGCGTTGTGTGTGGCGGTCTTGCCGCACCAGCACAGGGCCTCCACCTGCAGCACCTCGGTGCGGTCCGCGAGCTCGATCAGCCGTCGGGAGCCGGGGAACAGCTCGGCACGGAAGTCTGCGGTGATGCCGAAGGCGAAGACGTCCAGCCCCATCTCGTCCACCAGCCGGGCGAGCTGCTCCACCTGCACCGGGGTATAGAACTGCGCCTCGTCACAGATCAGGTAGTCGATGCGGCGCCCGTTGGTGGCCTGCTCGGTGACCAGGTCCCAGAAGTCCAGGTCGTCGGTCACCTCGATGCCCTCGCGGGCCAGGCCCAGCCGTGAGGAGAGCATCGCCTGGCCGGCCCGGTCGTGCTTGGAGAAGATCAGCCCGCCGCGCCCGCGCGCCGCGTGGTTGTGGTCCATCTGGAGCGCGAGGGTCGACTTGCCGCAGTCCATCGTTCCGGTGAAGAAGACGAGCTCGGCCACGGCGTGCAGTCTACGGAAGCGCGGGGAGGTGCAGGAGCGGAATCGCCATCTCGTCGCGAGTCAGCGAGCCGTGGTGCCCCTGCAGCGCGAGGAACTCGGGCCGCTGCACGCGCGAGTCGAGGACGGTCGCGTGACCGCGCATCGCCACGACCAGGTCGCCGATGCGTCCGTTTACCTGTGTCTCGACCGGCCCGAACCAGCCCTGGTCGATCGCCTCCTCGCGGCTGACGACCAGTGCCGTGTCCCCCAACAGCTCGGTCCAGGCCGCCAGCACCTCCGGCGCGGCCCCCGGCAGACAGTGCGGCTGCGGGACCCGCGGGTCGCCACCCAGGTGCCGGACGCCCTGGGCGAGGTCCTCCTCCCACGCCAGGTCACGGCGCAGGGACTCGGGGGCGTCGATCATGCCGTGGTCGGCAGTGACCGTCAGCGAGGTCCCTGCCGGCAGGCGCGCCGCCAGGTCGGCCAGGGCGGCGTCAGTGCGCTCCAGCTCCTCGCCCCACTGCCAGGACCCCGGCCCGTGCAGGTGCCCGAGCTTGTCGACCTCCCCCCAGTAGAGGTAGACGAAGGACCTCGGGGACGACTCGAGCGCGGCGACGGCCGCGTCCACCCGGGCCGGCAGCGCGGACGCGGCGGCGAAGGCACCGCCGCGCTGGGCGGCCCGGGTCATGCCCGAGCCGTCGAAGTAGGCCGGCCCGATCCGGGTCACCGCGACCCCAGCGGCCTCCAGCTCCTGGAACACCGTGGGGTGTGGCTGCCAGCGCTCCGGGTCCGGGCCGTCGTCCCAGGACAGGTGGTTGAGCAACCGGTCGTGCTCGGGCATGAGCACCTGCCACCCGACGATGCCGTGGGCACCCGGCGGCAGGCCGGTGCCCAGACTGCCCAGACTGGTCGCCGTGGTGGCCGGGAAGCCGCAGGTCAGTGCCGGGGCCGGACTGTCGAGGGTCCGGAGGAACGGTGCGTGCCCGCTCCAGCGCCGCAGCTGCTCGGCGCCCAGCCCGTCGATGAGCACCACGACGGCCCGCTGGGCGGGCGGCAGCTCGAACAACGGCGCGAGCCCGAGCGCCTCCCCCGGCGTGGAACCCGCTCCCAGGCTCCGCGCGACCGCGGGGAGCACGGTGGCCAGCGATCCCGCATACTCCAGCTCGATGAACTCCGGCGGAAGGCTGACCACCGCCGGGTCACCGGCCCAGGCGGGCCGAGAGCTGCTGTGCGAAGTCGAGCGCCCGGCTGACCGCCTCGGAGCCGTCCGCCTCGGTGGTGATCCGCAGCGAGATGTCGTCGCTGGCGACGGTCCCCTCGTAGCCGTGGTCACCCTCGCAGGTCGGGTCCGCGCAGACCGCCGGCACGAGGTCGAGCCGGGAGACAGTGCCCCACCCGAGGGTGAGGGTCAGGGCGCGCCCGGCCATGCCGCCGGAGTAGGCCGCGGGGTCGGGCAGGACGTGCGTCATCATCACGCCCCGGACGGCGCGCAGCGGCACGGTCTCGGTGGTCGCGGTGGCGAAGTGACTGTTCGGCTCCTCGGACTCGTGGTCGTCGGCGTGCCCGATGACCAGACGGTGCGGCGTCAGGACCAGGACGGTGACATGGCGCCGGACGGCGTTCTCGTCGAGCGTGGTCTCCTGGTGCACGAGGTGACCGACGATCTCGTCTCCGGCAACAGCCGTGGCGACGACGTCAGAGACGAGGGCGGGCAGGTAACCTGCATGCTCGATGTCCTCGCGCAGTGCCTGTGGGAGGGTCATGCTGTCTGGCTGGGGCATGGGGTCATCCTCCCACCTCTGCCGTGAAGTGCTGGAACCGTGGTCTGCTGGCCACACGCCGACCTGACTGTCCGATCCTGGGAGGGGTTCACCGTGCGCCGCCTGCGCCCGCAACTTGTCGGAGCGGTAGCTCTGCTGGCCCTGCTGCTGAGCGGTTGCGGCGACGGCACCGACACCAACCCTGCACCCTCCGGCCCGTCCCCGTCGGCCACCTCCCCGGTGAGGCCGACGACCACGGACGCGACCGAAGACCCGACCGGCGACGACGGGGCGGACTCCACGGCCCCGGACGCCACCGGCACCCCGAACCCGTCCGAGACCGCCGCACCGCCCCCGACCGACCAGGGTGCGACCTCCGAGCCGGTCGCACAGCCGAGCAGCGAGCCACCGGTCGTGACGGGCGAGGACGCGTGCACGGCCGACCGGCTCAGCACCGACCTGCTCGGCTTCCCCGGCAGCATCCGGCTCCACTTCTGCGAGGCCGGCTGGGCCTACGCGGTCAACCTGAGCGCACCGGAGGAGCCGGAGCTCCTCGCCGAGCTGGTGGACGACCGCTGGCTCCACGCCGTCACCCTCGGGGACCCGGTCTGCCAGGACGACCTGACCGCCCGGGGAGCACCAGCCTCGATCGCCAAGCTCGTGCCGTCGTGCGACGAGCTGGCGCCGACCGCCGCGCCGACGGTCGACCCGAGCCCGACCGACCCCGGGACGTGCCTGGTGAGCACCGACCTCTACGGGCAGACGTATGCCGAGCTGGTCGGTGTCGGTTGTGCCGAGGCCACCGCCGAGTGGGAGGTCGCCGAGGCCAACGCGGAGCCGTCCTGGAAGTTCCCGTTCATCACCCCGGGCGGGTGGGAGTGCTACGTCACGCCGCACGACCCGACCTCCGAGGCCGCCGGGTCCTGCTACGGCCCCGACGGCTCGGCCTACTTCACGCTCTACCTGCCCTGACGCCGCCTCGAAGCGGCGTCGGAGGCGTCCGGCGCCCTGCGTAGCCGCTTCGCAGGCACCCGGCCTTCGCAGCGGTCTCGTCGCTCACCCCGACGCACGCGAACGCGTCCCCCGCAGGGGCCCCGCTCGCTCAGCGGGTGAGGGCGCGCCGACCGGCGTCGGCCCGGCCCGTGTCCCGCGCCACCGTGACACTGGCCCCCAGCACCGCCACGCCGCTGGAGTGCGCCACCACGGGGTTGAGCCGCAGCAGCTGCACCTCGGGCAGGTCGTCGGCGAGCACGGACACCCGGGCCAGCAGGTCGTGCAGGGCGACCTGGTCGACAGGATCGGTGCCGCGGTAGCCGGCCAGCAGCGGAGCGGCCCGCACCCCGGAGACCATGTCGGCCACGTCCGTGTCGGTCAGCGGCGGGAAGCGGTGCGCGACGTCGCCGAGCAGGTCGGCGGGGACGCCTGCCACACCGAACCCCACGACCGGGCCGAACAGCGGGTCCTCGGCCGAGGTGATCTCCACGACCACCCCGGTGGGTGCCATCGACTGGACCGCAATGCCCTGTGCCCCGCGGGGGGCGAGCACCCGGGACAGGGCCGTGTAGGCCGAGGCGACGGACTCCGCGGTCTGCAGGTCCGTGCGGATCCAGTGGTGGAAGGTGCCGTGTCGGAGGGCCGGGTCCGTCGCCTTGACCACGGCCGGCAGACCCAGGTCCTGGGCGACGCGCGCGGCCTCCTGCGCGTCCCCGACCGGGATGCTGGGCCACACGGGGATCCCGTAGGCCTGCAGCAGGGCGCTGACCTCCTCGTCGGTCATCACCCGTCCCTCACCCGCGGAGGCCAGCACGCTCTCGATGACGTCGTGCGCACGACGGCGGTTGACGCCGCCGGGGCGCACCCGCTCGCCGTGGTCGCGGTTGCGCCACGCAGCGTAGTTGGTGGCCGCGGCCAGCGCCCGGATGGCGTCCTCGGGCATCGGGTAGGTCGGCAGCGAGCCGCCGGGTGCGACACCGCGCATGCCGAGGAACGTGGCGACACAGGGCTTGTCGCGCTCGGCGACGGCCTCCTCGACCGCGGAGACCACGTCGGTGTCGGCGGTGACGATCGGCGGGATGAAGCAGGCGATCAGGCTGTCCACCGCCGGGTCGTCCAGGGCCTGCTCCAGCGCGCGGGTGAACTCCGGCACCGTGGCCGTGGTCGGGAGGGAGACCGGCCCGTGCCCGATCGTCAGGTCCCAGGACTCCGCGGCGTCCGCGGCCAGGGTGCCCAGCGCGTCGGAGTTGGTGACGATCGCCACCGACCGTCCCGCCGGCAGCGGCTGGTGGACGACCAGCTGCGCCACGTCGAAGAGCTGGTGGGTGTTCTCCACCCGGATGACGCCGCTCTGGCGGAGCATCTCGGCGAAGGCCTCGGGCCGCTCGCGGGTCGCCCGGACGGTGTGGCCGGGCACCACGTGCTGGCCCGTGCCGCTCTTGACGACGATCACCGGCTTGACCTTCGAGAGCTGCCGGGAGATGCGGGTGAACTTGCGGGGGTTGCCCATCGACTCCAGGTAGAGGCCGACGGCCGCGGTGGCCTCGTCGTCGATCCAGTACTGCATCAGGTCGTTGCCGGAGATGTCGACCCGGTTGCCGGCGGAGGCGAAGGTGGAGATGCCCAGGCCGCGCCGCTCGGCCGAGGCGAGGACGGCGATGGCCAGGGCACCGGACTGGGCGAACAGCCCGAGGGACCCCATCGTCGGCATGCGCGGCGAGAGGGAGGCGTTGAGGCTGTAGCCGAGCCCGGTGTTGATCAGCCCGAAGGAGTTGGGTCCGAGGACCCGCAGGCCGTGCACCCGCGCCGTCTCCAGCAGCTGCCGCTGCAGGACCGCCCCCTGCTCCCCCGACTCGGCGAACCCGCTGCTCACCACGACCACCGACGCGACGCCGGCGAACGCGCACTCCCGCACGATGTCGGGCACCTCCGGGGCGGGGACCGCGATCACGGCGAGGTCGATCGACTGCCCGATCTCGGAGACCCGGGCCCAGGCGCGACGCCCCGCGACCTCCTCCGCGGCATGGTTCACCACGAACAGCTCACCGGAGAACCCGCCCTCCTGCATGTGCCGGACGAGGGCTCCACCAACTGAACCGGGCCGTCGGCTCGCACCGATCACCACGACCGACGACGGGTGCAGGACCCGCCGCATACTCACGGCCTCGGACCGGTGCTCGCGGGCCAGGGCGACCGCCCGGGACGCCTCCGTGGGCTCGATCGCGAAGCTCACGGCGATCACGCCGTCGTCGAACTCGTGGGTCACCTCGTAGCCCGCGTCCTGGAAGACGTTGATCATCTTGCGGTTCTGCGGGAGCACGTCGGCGGTGAACAGGCGCACTCCCGTCTCCCGGCCGATCGCCGCCAGGTGCTCCAGCAGCACCGACCCGATGCCCCTGCCCTGGTGCTTGTCGGCGACATTGAAGGCGATCTCCGCGGAGGTCCAGTCGGTCTCGCGGAAGCGGTCGTAGCGCCCGATGCCTGCGATCTCGTCGGCGATGATCAGCACCAGGGCGACACGCTTGTCGTAGTCGACGTGCGTGAAGCGGTGCACGTCCCGGTCTGACAGGCGACGGATCGGCGCGAAGAACCGTAGGTAGATGGACTCCTCGGACTGCTGGGCGTGGAACTGGTGGATCAGCTCGGCGTCACTGGGCCGGATCGGCCGGACGTGTGCCACCGAGCCGTCGGTCAGGACGACGTCGGCCTCCCACTCACTCGGGTAGCCGGGGGGCACGTCGGTCATGGGCCCAGCATGCCCGATCCCGCCCCTCCGCCGTGCGACGAGTGGTCGTATGCCGTGTGGCTGGGCGTGCCGGGAGGCGTCCGGTCGGCGGCGGTCACCCGGGCGGGGTCAGCCGCCCGGCCGGACGACCTCCCAGATCAGGCCACCGTCGACCGAGCTCCAGTAGGCCAGCTCCTCGCTCACCTGGTCCTGGGTCGGGTAGGCGATGAGCTCGCCGAACATCGTCGCCTCGAGCTGCTCGGGACGGGCGTCCGCCCCGGGCAGGAAGGCCTCTGCACTCCACGTCTGACCACCGTCGGTCGTGACGGCGTAGTTGCCCTCCCCGACGAGCAGCAGGTGACCGGCTCCGGTGGAGGCCAGCAGCGGCGGCTGCTCCCCCAGCACGAACGAGGGCACCGTCAGATTCGCCGGAGTCCAGGTCCGCCCGCCGTTGTCGGTCTCGTGCAGGGCAAGGCCGCGCTGGTCCTCGCACAGCGCCCACAGGTGGTCGGGGCTGTCGACCGAGGCCGTGACCGCGACCGGCCCGTCCTCGCACGAGCCCAGCTCGGCGGTGGACTCGAGCCGTCCCTCCTGGAGCCGCAGCACCTCACTCACCCGCCCCTCCTCGCCGAGCGCCACGACGTAGCGCCCGCCGGCGGCGCCGATGATCTCCGCGCTCTCCACCGGGCCCAGGTCGCGCACGACGTCCTGCGCCCACAGGATGCCGGTGGGGTCGGTGAGCAGCACCGAGCCACTCGGCAGCAGGCACGTGGTGCGGGCGCAGTCGTCGTAGGTGCTCGTCGCGACGATCAGCTCGTCACCCTGCAGCGCCAGGTCCGTCACGGAGCCGGCACCGGTGTCGATGCCGCTCCAGGTCCGACCCCCGTCGGTCGTCGTCCACACCGGCGCCTTGTCGCCCCAGACCCACCCGCGGCCGTGGTCGGCGAAGAGCACCCGGTGCACCATCCCCAGCTCCGCCAGGTCCGCCCGGGGTGCCCAGGTGGTGCCACCGTCGGCGGAGTCAGCCAGCACGGAGCACCACCCCCTCGTGCTGCACGGGTGCATGACGATCGCGTACCGCTGGCCGCTGTCCGTCGCGGGCTCCGGGTCGGCGGTGGTCACGTCGGTGAACCTGCCGTCGGCCGGAAGTCCGCCTTCGGGCACCGGTGTCGTGACCACCACCGGGTCGGGGATCAGTTCGTCCGTCGGGGCCTGGGTGTCCTCACCCGTCGGGTCCTCTGACGCGGTGGAGGACCCACCGCTCGGATCCGTGGCCGAGGGGCCCGGCCCGGCCAGATTCGGCTCCTCGGTGTCCGGCAGCAGGCTGGGACCGAACACGAGCCCCAGGGCCGCGGCGGCGGCCACCAGCGCTCCGGTCCACGCACCACGGCGTGCCGACCTGGCCCCCTGCCGCCCGTCGCGGATCCGCCGCCAGGCGACCTCGTCGGCCGGCTCCTCCCGGACCTGTGCCCGGTGGGCGGCGAAGAACTCCTCCACGGGGTCGCGCCCGTTCCCGCCCGTCCCGGGCTGCCTGCCGGTCATCGCGCCTCCTCCAGCGTCGTCGCGAGACGGGACCGCGCGTCATACAGGTCCCGTTTGACGGCCCCCTCGGACCGGCCCACCTGCCGGGCCACCTCGGCCACCGACAGGTCGGCGAAGTAGAACAGCAGCACCGGCAGCCGCAGCCTGTCCGGCAGGGCCTCGACCGCCTCGCGGACGCTCAGCCGCTGCGCGTGGTCCGGGCCCGGTGCGGTCTCGTCCGGCGCCGGTCGGCCGCCCTGGAAGCGCTCGTAGGCGCTGGCCTCGCGGCCGCGTTTGCGCCAGTGGTCGCGCACCAGGTTGCTGGTGGTGGCATAGAGCCACGGGCGGGGGTCGTCCACCCGGTGCCAGTGCGACAGCAGCCGCGTGAAGGCCTCCGTGGCCAGGTCATGCCCCAGGTCCCGGTCCCCCACCAGGTGCCCCGCCCAGCCGGCCAGCTGCCCGTAGTGCGCCACGAAGACCTCGCGGACTGCTCCCGCGACGGGGTCGGCGGTGCCTGGCACGTGGCCTCCGATCACCCGGGCGGCGGTCAGGACTGCTGTCATGTTGAGTATGACGCCGCACCGACCCCCGTGGTTGGAACCGGAGCCCGTCGGTCACGACACGCGCGGGTCACACCCGCCCAGCCCACCTGGCTCTGGAGCGAACGGTCAGACGCCCAGGCGCTTGATCTGCCCGGAATATCGAGGTGCTACCTGCCCCGAACGTCTGCCCGGAATCCGGGTATCCGACGTGGAGGGGCTGCGCGTGAAACCGGTTGCTGATGGTCGTGATTTCACTGACATGCCGAGTGTCGGACGTGCTCCCTCGGCCTCCGGATGTGGTCTTGGAGCCGCCAAGCGTTCTTCGAGCCGGCTATTTCACGCTCTGAGAACGATGCGGGGCTCCAAGACGACATCTACGCCGCCGACACGGTCGTATCCGACTCTGCCGCTGTGGGCGCGTAGCGTCCGACCATGCTGGGGATCGGTCTCGCCGAGAGTCGGACGTTACTTCTTCCCCTCCTCGGCTTTTCGTTATACGATTTTGTCATGGTGGGTGACGAGCAGGTAACTGACGAGCAGATCCAGCAGTGGGCGGATGAGGCCGAGGCTGGGTACGACGTCGAGGAGCTGAAGCGTCGCGGGCGAGGACGTCCCGGCCGGGGAGCTGGGCCCATGCAGGTGATCGCTGTGCGACTCACAGCCGAAGAGATCGCGGCACTGGACGCCTACGCCCAACGGGAGCACCTGTCCCGTTCCGAAGCGATCCGACGGGCCCTGGCCGGCTACGCCGCGTGAAGGTCCACCGCAGCGCGCTCAAGCACTGCGTGCTCCCCGAGGACGCGGTCCAGGCTGCCGACCTATCGTTATGGATCGAGCCCCTGGAGGAAGAGGAGTGGCCGCACCGCGAGCTGCGGCTCGGCTTCGACACTCAGGCACGGTTGCTAGAGACCGTTGTCCTGATCTTCAAGAGCGGCGACGAGATGGTCATCCACGCGATGCCAGCCCGACGGCAGTTCTGGGAACTTCTGCCCTGATCCAGGGCATGCAACTACCGCTCTGCGCCAGGTCATTGATCCTTGTGCTCGTAGCGTCCTATTCGTCTCGAAGGCGCTTTCGAGGGACCCCTGGATGGGGGAGCACTGTCGGAACCGCAGCGACCTTATGGGCGTCAGACTGCCATGAGGTCATGGGTGACGTGCCCCTTCCTGGCCACGCTTGCCGTGTGTGCGGTAGCGCTGTTGAACGGCTGTGGCTCGGCCACTCACACGAGGGTCAGCCCGGAAAGCGACCTCGCCGCCTCGTCGGCTCCGCCAGTCATAGACCTGCCTTACCGTGACCCCGCACGGCCCTGGTGGGAACAGGAGCCGCGCTGCGGCCATGGAGTCCAGGAGGAGGGCACCGAGATGATCGGCCTGCTCGCGGGACGACCGGGGGTATACACATCGCTCTCGGACATGGTCACGCGCCTCCTGCCCGGTTCTCAATGGGCTGACTATCGCCCAGCACTCATTGAGCACCTTGAGAGCTCTGACCCCGAAGAGACCGTGGACGTCGGCCTTGAGGGCGCCAAGGCCGTCCGGTTCGCGCCTGGACCTGGCGGCACTTCACTGACTGCCTACACCTGGGGCGAGGGGTTGTGGTCAGTTGATTCCTACGGCGTCCCCAAACCGTGCACCATCTTCGACCTAGAACCGGGTGCCTCCGAGCGAGAGCGTTTTCTCTCCCTTCGCATAGCCGAGCCTACGCAGAGCCGAACCCTCCATATGCAACTGCCCAGCAGCAAGCTCCCTGAGGAGTCACCCGGCATCGACATCTACTCAAGATTCTCTCGCGACGAAGGCTACGACCACGTGGCTCGACTCGTGCCATCCGCGGCGCAGGCGGATGCACTCACCGGGAACAGCCTGGGCAACGACTCCACCGAACCAGCAGCGATGGAACACGCGAGAGCGATAGCAGTAGGCCTGCCCACTCATATCCCGGAGGGTCAATACCTCGCATGCCTGGTCACCGAGGACTTCCCGAACACGATCTGTGGCCAATTCACCCTCAGCGACCGAACAGCCTCAGAGCCCTAAGTCTCACAGCCGCCCGCGCCGATTGGAAGGGCACGGCACAGTCTCCTGATATGAGGAGACCTAACCGGGGGCTAACAACCGGATCTGCCGCGTTCCGCGCTGTCGTGCCGAGAGTTGTGCGGAAATTGGCGGTAGATCGTCAGCCACCGTGGTGGGAGACTTCAGGCATGTCGTCGCCACGCCGCGGAGCGGTCAGCGCAGCCGATCTCAGGCAGGAGCTCGAAGGTCGGTATCGCACCGATCCGGAGTACCGGGCCAGCGTTGATCGTCACGAAGCGGAGCGTCGGGCCCGGCGTGGAGAACTTGAGCGCGCCGAACGGCCGTTGGTAGACGACCTTCGGGCCGCTGGGATCTCGGTGGGCTCGATCTGGGAGTTGCACCAACACCCTGAACTAGGCGAGACGGCGTATCCGCTTCTGGTGAAACACCTCCAGTTGGACTACCCCGACAGAATACTCAACGGCATTGCACGAGGGTTCACCAAGACCGCCGCGCGTAGGCATTGGCAAGAACTACTCAGCCTCTATCTCGTAGAGGAGCGTGCAGAGGCGCGCGACGGTCTAGCCGCGACATTGGGCGGCTGCGCCGTCGAACCCCTTACGCGGACCTGATCGCGATCCTCGAAAACGAGGCACTGGGCGAGACGCGGATCTACTTCCTCCGGCCCGTGAACCGCATTGGTAACCGTATGGGCGCGAGCGCAGGGCGGAAGGTCATCGAGCGTTACGCGAACGACCCGCAGCTCGCGACCGAGGCCAGCAGAATCCTTCAGGGGCTCGGCCGGAACGACTAAATCCGGTATGCCCGCACATCAGCGGGACGTGTTGTACGTCGAGTGGGGCCGGTGCCCGGGGCCCGTCGTCCCTGCATAGGTGATGGAGCTTTGTGGCTCGACAGCGTGTGATCGGGCTCGGGTGACGACGCGCCGGGACGGCCCTTGATGAGCGACGAGATACCGGTGGTGGTTCTCAATGCCGCGGAAGGCGCACCCACAGAGCGAGCTCGCCGAACACTCGGGGCGTGGCCGAGCGCGGAATCGATGGCCTATCGCCTCGTGCAAGCCCTTAAGCACGCGGCGACGAGGGCAGAGGCTCCCGAGCGAAGCGGCTGGCTCAAGAAGACGGCGGCGTACTTGGGCAGCGCCGGACGCGGCCTGGCCGTGGAGATCGGCGCCTCCGCGGTCAGCCGACACATCGGCGGGCTGTAACGCGCCACGCCACCGGATGATTGCATGGACCCATGGAGTTCTCCGAGGTGGTCCGGTCCCGCCGGATGGTCCGCAACTACGACCCCGAGCGACCGGTGCCCGAGGAGGTCCTGGCCCGGGTGCTGGACCACGCGGTCCGCGCGCCGAGCGCAGGGTTCTCCCAGGGTTGGGACTTCGTCGTGCTCCGCACGGAGGCCGAGCGGGACACGTTCTGGGAGGCGACAACCGACCCGGCGAGGGAGCCGGACAACTGGCTGCGCGGCATACGGAGGGCGCCGTGCCTGATCGTCTGCTGCTCGAGCCCCGACGCCTACCTGGACCGCTATGCCGAGCCGGACAAGGGCTGGGCCGACCGGGACGCCGCACGCTGGCCGGTCCCCTACTGGGACGTCGACACCGGCATGGCCGCGCTGCTCATGCTGCTGACCGCGGTCGACGAGGAGCTCGGCGGGCTGTTCTTCGGCGTTCCGGTGGAGCGCCTCGACGCCGTGCGCGCGGCGCTGCAGATCCCGCCCGACCGCAACCTGGTGGGGGTCGTCTCCCTGGGCTACCCGGCTCCCGACCGCAAGAGTCCGAGCCTGAAGCGGGGCCGGCGCGAGGTGTCGCAGGTGGCCCACGCCGGGACGTTCGGCACGCCGCTCCACCTCGACCGAGCGGCATACTCCCCCGCCGCACCGACCGGGTGACCCGGCGGGTGCGGCGGGAGGAGCGGTCAGTCCCGCAGGTCTGACACCGTGGTGAACGTGTAGCCCTGCGACCGCAGCGTGTCCACGATCACCGGCAGCGCGTCCGGGGTCCGGTAGCCACCGAGGTGGGCCAGCACGATCGTGCCCGCGGGCGGCGCCGGCACCGTGGTGCGGTTGACGATCTGCTGGGTCGTCGTGTCCGGGTGCCAGTCGATCGTGTCGCGCGACCACATCACGGTCTTGGTGTAGCCCACGTCCGCGAGCCAGCCGCGCACGGTGGAGTTGTGCGAGCCGAACGGCGGCCGCCAGTAGGGGTTGGTCGGCATCCCGCTGAGGTTCTCGAGGACGGGCTCGGCGTCGGTCAGCTCGTGCTGCACGAAGGACCTGGTCATCGCCACCTGGCAGGGGGCCGTCGTCGGCGACCCGCCACCGCCGTTGACCAGGTCGCAGTGGTGCACGGTGTGGTTGCCGAGCTCGAACAGCTCGGGGTGCGCCGCGATCCTGGCCATGATGGGTCGTCCCTCGGGACTGTTGGCCATGATGCTCGTCGGGAAGAACGTCGTGCACACCTGGTGCTCGACCAGGAAGTCGACGATCTCGTCGGCGCCCGTCAGCCGGCCGCCCATGTCGAGGGTGAACGCGATCTGCCGGGTGGCGCCGGGGACGCTGGTGATCGTCTCCTGGCTGCCGGTGGACGGCCGGGTCCCGGACCAGCACACTCCCAGTCTCTTCTGGACCAGGCGGGGCACCTCGTTGCTCTGGGCGGACCGGCCACCCAGGACGTATGCCGTGTTCGGGCTCAGGCGGGTCAGCTCGGCGTTGGTGCCGGCCGACAGGCGCGACCCCGTCGTGAGCAGGATCGGACCGCGGGTGTGCCGGGCGGTCGCGCCGGCAGCCAGCGCGTCGGGCCAGCCCCGACCGGTGGCGAGCATGACCGCGGGGCGGTCGGTCCCGAACACCCGCTGGGACACCGCGAGGGCCGTGCTGTAGCGGTCGTCACCCGCGACCCGTTCGACGGTGGCGATCTCGGCGGCCTGTTGCGCCACGGTGGTTGAGAGCGACGCGGTGCCGCCCAGCAGCATGATCCGGTCCGGGGCGAGCCGCTCCAGCTCGGCACGGGCCGCCGGGTGCAGCGACGTCGGCGAGGTGAGCAGCATGGGTGCGCCCTGGATGCCGGCGGCCGCGCCGCCCGTGAGGGCGTCCGGGAAGGCGGTGCCGGTGGCGAGGTAGGCGATGTCCGCCCCACCAGGGAAGGCGTGCGCCGACAGCCGGGCAGCCGTGTCGTAGCGCGAGGGCCCGGCGAGACGACGGGCGGTGCCGTCGGTCAGGCCGTCGAGGGTCGAGCGCACCGGTGAGGAGATGACCTCCAGGCCGCCGACCACCACGATCTCCTGGGGCCTGAGCCGGACCAGCTCCGCACGGGTGGCAGCCGGGACGGAGTCCCGGGTGACGAACAGCACCGGACCGCCGAGCTCGTCGGCCACCGGTCCCGCGGCGAGCCCGTCGGGGAAGTTGGCGCCCGTGGCGACGACGGCCACGGGGACCCCCGGGTCGAAGAACTCGCGGCTGATGTCGGCCGCGGTGGCGTAGCGGTCGGAGCCGGCCAGACGTTCGACCGAGAACCCCAGGTCCCCTGCCGTGGGTGCGGCTCCAGCCGCCGAGGACGAGTCTGCGGCCGACCCCTGGGTCAGGCTGCAGGCCAGCACGAGCACCGTCGCGAACGCGCCGGTCGCCAGTGAGCGAAAGGTCTTCATACCCGTGGGACGCCGCAGGCGGTCGCTCGGTTGGTGATCCCCCGGTCACGCCTCGAACGACCGCCTCCGGTCACGCCCTCGAACGGGCCGGCAGCAGGAGCAGCAGCAGACCAGCGGTCAGCCAGCAGGACAGCACCAGGAACGCCGGCCCGGACGCTGCGCCGTCGAACCACGCCACCGAGCGCAGGGCGGTGCCGGTGGCTCCGGGAGGCAGGAGCTGCCCCAGCGTACCCCAACCCGCCGGCAGCATCTCCGGGGCCGACTGGGCACCGGACAGCGGGCTGCCGAGCAGCACCATCACCAGCGCCGTGAGCCCGATCCCGGCGTAGCCGATCAGCCGCACCAGCCCGAGGACCACTGCCCCGACCGACGCGATCCCGAGGGCCAGCACGCCCGCGTTGGCCCAGTAGGACCCGCCCAGGGCGCCCAGCCACAGCTGGCTCACGGCGCCGAGCACGAGGCCTCCGGCCACCGCCAGCACGGCCAGGGTCGAGAGCTGTCGACCACGGCCGCGTACGGCGAGGGCACTGGCCGCCCCCGAGATGATCCCGGCGATGACGAGCGGCAGCACGGCTGAGGCCAGGCCGGCCCCCCGCTGGTCGTCTGCAGGAAGGGGCACGAGATCGGTCACCGGCAGCGGGCCGCCGACCTGGGGTGGCACGTTCGCGGCGAACTGCCCGAGCAGCTGGGCGACGGCCGGGCTGGCTGCCGTGGCCGTCAGCAGCTCCCCACCGCCGGGGCCGAGGACGATCGCCCCGTAGACCTCACGGTCGGCGATCGCCTGTTCGGCTGCCGCCCGGTCCGCGACCGGGCGCAGGTCGAAGGCGCCCTCGCCCGCACCCTGGGCCAGCGCGCCACCGATCTGCTCGGCGACCGCCGGTGGTGCCACGACCGCGACCGGCAGATCCCGCGGACCGGCGTTCACGGCGGGCCACGCGAAGGCCGTCCCGATCACGAACAGCAGGGTCGCGACCCCGACGGCGAGCGCCGCGATCCGGGACCACTGCGTCGGCTCCCCACCTCCCGCAGCGGTTGCGACCTCCCGTCCCCCACCGTCGTGGCGGTCCTGCTCCTGAAGCTGCAGTGCCATGATTCCTCCTCGTAAACGAACGTTCCTTCTGTTTAATCCACTGTCCTCCTGCCTCCGGCACTTGTCAAGAACGATTGTTCGGTTTTAGGGTCAGGCATGCCCAAGGTCACCGACGAGCACCGCCAGGCCCGCCGCGAGCAGATCCTGCTCGCCGCCATCACGTGTGTCGCCGAGGAGGGCTTCCACAAGACGACGATGGCTCATGTGATCAAGGCCTCGGGGCTGTCCGCTGGGGCGGTGTATGGCTACTTCCGCAGCAAGGAGGAGCTGATCCTGGCCATCGCCGACCACGCCCTCGGCTACCTGAACCAGGCCATCGGTCAGATCCAGGCGATGGACCCGGTCCCCTCCCCCGTCGAGGTGACCCGCCTGCTGACGACCACGATCGTCGAGCGGGCGGAGGCGGGGCCGGTCGACCTCACGCGCGTGGCGGTGGCGGCGTGGGCCGAGGCCGTCCGCGACGAGTCGGTCCGGGCAGCCGTGGCCGGCCGGATCCGTCAGATCAGGGGCGCGTATGCCGAGGTGGTGGTCGCGCAGCAGGCCGCCGGACTGATCGACCCGGACGCTGACCCGGAGGTCGTCGCCAGGTCACTGTTCGGCGTGATGCCGGGCTTCGTGCTGCAGCGCCTGGTCACCCAGGACGTCACCCCGGAGGACTACGCGGCAGGCTACGCGGCGCTGCGGCACTGAGCGGCCGCGAGCGCTCCACGCCGTGCGCTCGGTCAGGAGTGGGCGGCGGCGAGGAAGGCGTCGATCTCGGCCGCGGTCGGCGCCGTGGCGGGACCGCGGCGGGTCACCTTGATCGCCCCTGCCGCGTTGGCCCGTGTGCAGGCCGTCTGCGGGTCGGTCCCCGCCGCGAGCTCGGCCACCAGCACTCCGGTGTGCGCGTCGCCGGCACCGTTGGTGTCGACCGGTTCCTGCGGGTACCCGGGCAGGTGCTCCACCCGCCCGTCGGCGAGGAGGTGGCAGCCCTCGGGCCCGTCCCGCACGATCACCAGCGCACCGGCGGGCAGCGACTCCGCGATCCGCGGCAGCGTGGAGGTCAGCTCCGCCAACCCGGTCAGCTCGTGGGCCTCCTCGGCGTTGCTGGTCCACACGTCGGTGAGAGCCAGCATCCGGTCGCGCACCGGTGCCTCCAGCGATGCGAACGCCGCGCCCGGGTCGAGCACGACCGCCACCCCGGGCACGAGCGACTCCAGCCACTGCAGCAGCGGGTCGCGGGTCGGCTCCAGCAGGCTGTAGCCGGTCACGCACACCAGGTCCCCCGCGACGGGCGCCGACAGGCCCAGGCCCTCCACGGTGATCTGCCGCTCGGCCCCCAGCGTCGTGACGAAGGTGCGCTCGGCGCTCGGCTCGACCAGCACCACACACACGGCCGTGTCGGCGTCCCCGACCGGAGGAGCCGACAACCCGACGCCCTCCGCGGCCAGCGCCGCCCGGACCAGGTCGCCGTTGGGCCCGGTCCCGTGCGCCCCGGCATGGACGGCCCGGGCTCCCGAGCGGGCGGCCGCCGCGAGCACGCTCACCGAGCCCCCCGCATACCGGGTGAAGGACTGTGCCATCACGTTGCCGCCGCGCCTCGGGATCGTCCCGACCTCCACCACGAGGTCGACGAGGGCCTGACCGGTGTGGATCACCCTGTTCACGCGCAGCACTGTAGGCCCGCGAGCGGCGCCTCCCCGGGATGACGCGACGGACGACATACGATCAGGGGCGTTCCACGCACCCACCCGACCCCACGGAGGCCCTCGAAGTATGGCGCGCCGCACCCCACCCGGCCCGGACCTGTTCGACGTCGAGCAGAAGATCATCGACATCGACGTCCGGGACGAGATGCAGGGAGCGTTCCTGGAGTACGCCTACTCGGTCATCTACTCCCGGGCGCTGCCCGACGCCCGTGACGGCCTGAAGCCGGTGCAGCGCCGGATCCTGTTCGGCATGCACGAGATGGGGCTGCGGCCGGACAAGGGACACGTCAAGAGCTCGCGGGTCGTCGGTGACGTGATGGGTAAGTACCACCCCCACGGCGACACGGCGATCTATGACGCGCTGGTGCGCATGGCACAGCCGTTCACGATGCGGCTGCCGCTCGTTGACGGGCACGGCAACTTCGGGTCGCTCGACGACGGTCCCGCCGCCAGCCGCTATACCGAGGCCCGTCCGGCACCGGCCGCGCTGCTGATGACCAGCAGCCTGGACGAGGAGACGGTCGGCTTCGTCCCGAACTACGACGACCAGCTGATGCAGCCCGAGGTGCTGCCCGCCGCCTTCCCGAACCTGCTGGTCAACGGCGCCTCCGGCATCGCGGTCGGCATGGCGACCAACATGGCTCCGCACAACCTGGTCGAGGTCATCGCCGCGTGCCGGCACCTGATCGCCCAGCCCGACGCCACGCTGGATGACCTGATGCGCTTCGTGCCCGGACCGGACCTGCCGCTCGGCGGCCGGATCGTGGGCCTGGACGGCATCCGCGACGCCTACGAGACCGGGCGGGGGTCCTTCAAGACGCGCGCGAGCGCACGCATCGAGAACATCACCGCGCGTCGCAAGGGCATCGTGGTCACCGAGCTGCCCTATCTGGTGGGCCCGGAGAAGGTCATCGAGAAGGTCCGCACCCTGGTGCAGGGCAAGAAGCTGCAGGGCATCTCCAACATCACCGACCTCACCGACCGGACCAAGGGCCTCCACCTGGTCATCGAGATCAAGAACGGCTTCAACCCCGAGGCGGTCCTGGCCCAGCTCTACAAGCTGACCCCGATGGAGGAGAGCTTCGGGATCAACAACGTGGCGCTCGTGGAGGGCCAGCCGCGCACCCTCGGGCTCAAGGAGCTCCTCCGGGTCTATGTCGAGTTCCGCACCGACGTGGTGCGGCGCCGCACGGAGTACCGCCTCCGGCGCAAGCAGGAGCGCCTGCACCTGGTCGAGGGCCTGCTCGTCGCGATCCTGGACATCGACGAGGTCATCCAGCTCATCCGCGGCAGCGACGACGCCGCGGCGGCCCGTGCCAGGCTGATGCAGGTTTTCGACCTCTCCGAGCTGCAGGCCAACTACATCCTGGAGCTGCAGCTGCGCCGGCTCACCAAGTTCTCCCGCATCGAGCTGGAGACCGAGCGCGACGAGCTGCTCCGCGAGATCGAGCGGCTCTCGGCGATCCTCGAGGACCGTGCGCTCCTGCTCAAGGTCGTGTCCGACGAGCTCGCCGAGGTCGCCAAGACCCACGGGACGCCTCGCCGCACGGTGCTGCTGGAGTCGGACGGCATGTCCGCCACCGCGGCCGCGAGCACCCCCCTGGAGGTCGCCGACGACCCGTGCTGGGTGCTGCTCAGCTCCACCGGCTTGCTCGCCCGCACCTCCACCGACGAGCCGCTGGGCACCGGCGGCTCACGGCGCAAGCACGACGTCATCGTCTCCGCGGTGCGCACCACGGCCCGCGGCTCGGTGGGGGTCGTGACCTCGGCCGGCACGGTCGTGCGCCTGTCCGCGCTCGAGCTGCCCACCCTGCCACCGACCAACGGCGCCCCCACCCTCTCCGGCGGGGCCCCGCTCGCGGCGTTCGTCGACCTGCCCGCCGGCGCCCTCCCCCTGGCGCTGTGCTCGCTCGCGGACGAGGGACCGGGGCTGGCGCTAGGGACCAGGCAGGGCGTGGTCAAGCGGGTCAACCCGGACTACCCCGGCAACAAGGACGAGTTCGAGGTCATCTCGCTCAAGGACGGCGACCAGGTCGTCGGCGCGGTGGAGCTGACCACCGGCGAGGAGGACCTGGTGTTCGTCACCGACGACGCGCAGCTGCTCCACTTCAGTGCCTCCGGCGTGCGGCCCCAGGGCCGCAGCGGGGGTGGCATCGCCGGCGTCAAGCTCTCGGCCGGTGCCTCGGTCGTCGGGTTCTGGGCGGTGGACCCGTCCGGGGACAACGTCGTGGTCACGGTCTCGGGGAGCAGCGGCTCGCTGCCGGGCACACAGACCGGCTCGGTCAAGGTGACGCCGTATGCCGAGTACCCGGCCAAGGGTCGCGCGACCGGCGGCGTCCGGTGCCACCGCTTCCTGCGCGGCGAGGACACGCTGCTGCTCGGCTGGGTCGGCGCTGCTCCCGCGATGGCCGCCTCCGGCAACGGCGTGCCGGTCGAGCTGCCCGAGGCCACTGGCAAGCGGGACGGGTCGGGCACCCAGGCGGGCGCGCCCATCACCGCCATCCACTGAGACCGGCGTCAGGACCTCGTCAGCGGGAGGCCACGGCCGACGCCCGCGAGCGGCTAGCGTCCAGCGGATCGGGTCTCGGCCCACTCATCGACCCACGCACCGTCGGTCGGCACCTGCTGCGGCTCGTCCAGCAGCCTGATGCTGCCGGGCTCCAGCCCGTGCCGGTCGCCGAACAGCGGCAGCACCTCGGCCGCGAAGCGCTCCGGCCTGTCCCGCACCACCACCCAGACGTGCTCACGCTCCCGGCTGCGCGCCTCCGCGACGAGCCAGCCCCCGGCATACTCCCTCTCGAAGGAGCCGACCAGGGTCGACTCCTCACCCGGCTTCTCCACCGTCACCACCGGGGCCTGCTCGGGCGACCCGACGAGTTCGCGCTCCGTCTCGAGGTCGTGGTCGGACTGCTCGCGCAGACGCGTGAGCTCCTGCACGGTCAGCTGCGTGGTGAGCGGATAGACGGTCCACTCCGCGGCATAGGTGAACGTCCGGCCGAGCAGGGTGCCTCCCTCGCGCAGGTCCAGGAACCGTTCGCGCAGGGCCGTCGCCGGGGTCATCCGCAGCCCGCGCTCCCGCGGCCGCAGCAGGAGCAGGTGCTCGGAGGCGACGGTGGCCGTGTGGCGCAGCGCCCGGGCACCGCGCAGACAGAGCCAGCCGGCCAGCCCCAGCCCCACACCGACCAGGAGTGGATCGAGCAGACCGAAGTCGCCCTCGCCGGCGAGCCAGGCCGTGAAGATCAGCGTGAGAGCTGCCAGGACCCACAGGATCACGGCTGGGCCGACGCACCAGGGCGTGAACCCGCTGAACGGCTCAACGACCGGCAGCCCGCGGCCCAGCTGGCCGGGTCGGTCGGCCGCCCACCGGACCGTATGCCGTGCCTCACCGAGCGCGATGACGTGCCGCCAGGTGGTGCTCACCCACGTCAGGACGACCGCGAGCGCCAGGAGGACCAGCGCCGGCACGACCAGCGCCGCACCGCTCACCCCGATCCGGGCGGCGAACTCCTCGAACTGCACGTCCTGGCTGTCCGCCCAGATCACGGCCACGACGAGGAGCGCCCCGGCCACCCCCAGGAGCACGAGGACGACGCCGAACAGCCGCGACAGGCGGCGCCCCCACCGCTCGACAGCCAGCCCCTCGGGGTGCGTCCGGCGCCGGTCCGCGAGCAGGTCCAGCCCGTCCTGGACGCTCTCGCCGGTCACGACGGGGTGGTTGGCCAGCAACCGGTCCACCGCTTCAGCGCCCCGGACCCCCAGGAGGGTGTCCATCGGCCCGGTCCCCAGCCAGCGCCGTAGCCGTCGCGCGGCGCGGCGACGTTGCGCCGGCGTCAGTTCCTGACCGTCCTGCTGGCTCACCTGGTTGCCTCTCGTCCTGTGATCGTGTCCTGTCCCACTGTCGACGGGAACGACCGCCCGCTGGTTCCGTGCGATCGGTGCCGCTCGGGTCGGGTCATCCACGCACCGGCGCCAGGGTGCGGAGCCACTGCCTGGTCTGTCGCGCACTGCGCAGGTGCACCACGTCAGGCGGCTCGCGGTGGGGCAGCGACCCGCCGGCAGTGGCCCGCTGCACCACGCTCTGCGGGTCGGCGGCCCAGCTCCGGATCCGGTCCCGCTTGCGGGCCCAGCTGCGGAAGTGCCAGATGATGATCGACTCGCGGGAGAGGACCTGCCGCCACGTCTCGGTGTTGCCGTTGCACATCTCCTGCTGCGTCACGGCTCGCGAGACGGTGCGCCGGATCAAGCGCTGCAGGGAGAACCACCGCGGGTAGTCGAGGGCCACGATGAGGTCCACCCGCGCCAGCGGCACGTCGAGCCACGCGCCGTAGGCCGTGTCGAGCACCCACGTCTCCCCCGCGCAGAGCTCCTCGGCACGCTGGCGCTGTTCCTCCGGAGGACGCAGGGTCCACCCGGGCAACCAGCCGATCTCGTCGTCGACCGAGTGCCAGGGCAATCCGGTCGACTCCCCGATCTGCCTGGCCAGGGACGTCTTGCCCGACCCGGTCACGCCGTAGACCATGATCCGCTGCGCCCTCGTTCCCTCCACCACGGCATCCTGTCACCCCCGTCAGCTCCCAACGGGTGCCATCGTCACGGCCGCTCCGCTGGAGCGTGTGACACATCGGGTGGTGGACAGGTGACGGATGTCCCTGTCGGGCGCCGATCGCGTCCTTAGGCTGGTGTCCGTAGGGACCACACTGAGGCAGAGGGCGGGTCGTGACGCAGACGGCAGAACAGCAGAAACACACCAGCACCGGGCAGGATGTCCTGGTCGTCGACGGGCTGGTGCGCCGCTTCGGGGACCTGACCGCGGTCGCCGACGTGTCGTTCCGGATCGCGCCCGGGGAGACCTACGGTCTGCTCGGCCCGAACGGCGCCGGCAAGACGACCACGATCTCGATGATCGCTGGGCTGCTCGAGGCCGACGAGGGCTCGGTCACCGTCGTCGGGCAGCCGATGGGGCCCACGAAGGTCGCGCCCAAGCGGCACCTCGGGCTGGTCCCCCAGGACCTGGCCATCTATCCGGACCTGAGCGCCCGGGAGAACCTCACCTTCTTCGGCAGGCTGCAGGGGCTGAGCGGGGGTGGCCTGAGGGCCCGGGTCGCCGAGGTGCTCGAGCTGACCGGGCTCACGGACCGGGCGAAGGGCCCGACCAAGGAGTTCTCCGGTGGCATGAAGCGCCGGCTGAATATCGGCATCGGGCTCCTGCACCAGCCGACCCTGCTCATCCTCGACGAGCCCACCGTGGGCGTGGACCCGCAGTCGCGCAACGCGATCCTGGAGTCGGTGGAGAACCTGTCCGGTGAGGGCATGGCCGTGCTCTACACCACGCACTACATGGAGGAGGCCGAGCGGCTCTGTGACCGGATCGGTATCATCGACTCCGGCACGCTCCAGGCGGAGGGCACCCGTGATGAGCTGATCCGTCTCATCGGAGGGGTCGACAACATCCAGCTCACCGCGGCCGGCGACACCGAGGCGGCCGCCGAGGCGCTCCGCGCCCTGCCCCCGGTCGCGCGGGTCGACGCGGACCGCGGACGCCTGCAGCTGACCGTCCACGACGCGCCGACCGCGGTGGCCCAGATCGTCACGACGGCCACGGCCTCGGGGCTCCAGCTCAGCGATGTGCAGATCAGCCGTCCCAACCTTGAGTCGGTCTTCCTGCACCTCACCGGCAAGGCACTGCGGGACTGACATGGGCCAGCTCATCACGCTGCTGCGGACCGACCTCGTCCAGCGGCTCAGGGACAAATCCGTCATCATCTTCGCGGTCATCGTGCCGATGGCTCTGATGGGAGCCATGAATCTGGTCATGGGAGACGCCATGGACATGGAGCTGGAGACGGCGACCGTCGCGGTCTCGGCGCCCGAGGGTGATCAGCTCGCGGCCGCCCTGGTTCAGTCACTCCCGGAGATCGGCCTGGACGTTGAGGTCACCGAGACCGGCGCGAAGGACGTGCAGGCCCGCGCCGAGTCCGGTGACGCCAGGCTGGCCCTCGTGATCCCCGACGGCTTCTCGGCGGCGCTGATGGCCGGCGAACCGGTCGAGGTCACCGCGATCCGGGGTGATGGTGCGGGGCTGGAGTCGAGCGTCGTGCTCGCTGTGGTCCAGGGCTTCCTGGACCGGGCCGGCGCCAGCGCCGTCGCCACCGCGGCAGGTGCGGCGCTCGGGCTGCCGCCGGCCCAGCTGGGCGGGCTCGCCCAGCAGGTCGCCACCGGAGACTCCGCCATCACCCTGGTCTCCGGAGAGACCTCGGACGAGCAGTTGGACCCCAAGGGGGCCCTGGTCGCCGGTCAGGCGGGACTGTTCCTCATGTTCACGGTCAGCTTCGGTGTCCTGGGGCTGCTGGCCGAGCGGGAGCTCGGCACGCTGTCCCGGCTGCGCTCCATGCCGATGAACCCGGTGCTGGTGGTCCTGTCCAAGGTGCTGAGCAGCTTCGTCCTGGGCGTGGTGGCCACCAGCATCCTGCTCACGGCGGGAGGCCTGCTCTTCGGCGTGGACTTCGGCTCACCGGTGCCCGTCGCCGCCCTGATCGTCTGTGCGGTGATCGCGACCACCTCGCTGACGTTCATCGTGATCAAGCTCGCCAAGACCTCCGAGCAGGCCAGCATCATCCAGACGATCCTGGCGATGGTGCTCGGCATCGCGGGCGGGGCGTTCTTCCCGATGAGCGGGGGCGGACTGCTCGGCACCATCCTCGACCTGAACCCGGTGGCCGCGATGATCCGTGGTCTCGGCATCACCAGCGGTGGCGGTGGCCTGGGCGACATCGTGACGCCGGTGCTGATCATGCTCGGCTTCGCGGCGGTGGCGCTGCTGATCGCCCGGGTCGTGCCCGACCGGGGGGCGATGGCATGAGGGCCGCACTCGCGATCGCCGGCGTGGAGCTGCGTCGCTTCGTCAAGGACAAGGGCAACGTCTTCTTCACCTTCATCTTCCCGCTGGTCCTCGTCTTCGTGCTGGGCTCCCAGTTCGGTGGCTCCGCCTCCTCAGGCACCGTCACGATCACCGGACCTGCCAGCGACCTGCGCACCGCGGTCTCCGAGCAGCTGGAGGACAACGACGTGACCGTGCAGCTCGCGAGTCACGACGACATGCTCGAGCAGGTTGCCCGGGGGCGCACGGACGTCGGTCTGATCATCGACGAGGAGGCCGTCACGGCATACTCCGACGGCGGTTCCGCCGAGCTGGAGATGATCGCCAGCAGCTCCTCCACGAGCTCCGCGGCGCAGCAGCACGTGCGAGTCGCCGTCAGCAACCTGGACCTCCAGCAGCTGCAGCTCCGGGCGCTCGAGGAGGCCGGGGTCCCGACGACGGAGGCCTCCGAGGCGCTCGACACTGCCGCCGGCCAGGTCAGTGAACCGACCCTCGAGGTGGTGAGCGTCGACCGGTTGTCCCAGGAGTTCCAGGGGCTCGGGCAGTTCGACCTGGGGGCGTCCTCACAGCTGCTGCTGTTCACCTTCCTGACGTCGCTGGCCGGGTCCTCGACGCTCATCAACGCCCGACGGCAGGGCGTGATGGGCAGGACCCTGGCCGCACCGGTCAGCACGCTGCAGGCCATCGTCGGGCAGTCCTTCGGGCGCTGGGTGATCGCGTTCTTCCAGGGTGGCTACATCATGCTCGCGACCTGGCTGCTGTTCGATGTGGACTGGGGCAACGTGGGGCTGTCCCTGCTGGTGCTGGCCGTGTTCGCCCTGGTCGCAGCCGGTGCCGCCATGGTGCTGGGCTCGGTGCTGGACAACGAGGGCGCCGCCGTGGGCGCGGGTGTGGGCCTGGGCCTGGTGCTGGCCGCCATCGGTGGCGGGATGGCGCCGCTGGAGATCTTCTCCGACACGATGCGGCAGGTCGCGCACGTCACCCCGCACGCCTGGGGTTACGACGCCTTCGCCGAGATCCAGCGCCACGGGGGCGGGATCACCGACATCCTCCCGCAGCTGGGCGTGCTCGTCGCCATGGGTCTCGGGGTGCTGCTCCTGGGCACCTGGCTGCTACGGCGAAGCCTGGCGCGCTCGCTGTAGGCCACCGTGGAGATCCCGACCATCGACGGCACGCCCCGGTTCGGGAACGGGTTCGCCCCGATGGTCGACGGGTAGGTGTCGACCTCCAGCAACGGTGACGGACCCAGGTGACGCACAGGGTCCGCTCAGCCATACGGCATACCCTCAGGGACGTGGACCCCGCGACGACGCCCGCCAGTCACCAGCTGACCCAGCTCGCCACGTCCGGGGACCTTGCCCGGGTCCGTGCCGACTTCACCCGCTTCATGATGGAGTACAAGTTCGGCATGGACGAGATCGAGACCAAGATCTCGATCCTGCAGGAGGAGTTCACCCACCTGCACGACTACAACCCGATCGAGCACGTGCTGACCCGGCTGAAGACTCCCGAGTCGATCCTGGAGAAGGTCCGGCGCCGCGGTCTGGACCCGTCCTTCGAGGCCATCCGCGACAACATCACCGACATCGCGGGGGTCCGGGTGACCTGCAGCTTCGTCCGGGACGTCTACCAGGTCTACGACATGCTCTCCTCGCAGCCGGACATCGAGGTCCTCGCGGTCAAGGACTACATCGAGCACCCGAAGCCCAACGGCTATCGCAGCCTCCACGGGCTCGTCCGGATCCCCGTGCACCTGTCGGACCGGATCGTGCCGGTCACCGTCGAGCTGCAGCTGCGGACCGTCGCAATGGACTTCTGGGCCAGCCTCGAGCACAAGATCTACTACAAGTACCGCGAGGCCGTGCCCGAGGATCTGCTGGCGCAGCTGCAGGACGCGGCCCGCACCGCGGCCGATCTGGACGACCGCATGGAGCGGCTGCACGTGCAGACCCATGGTGACTTCGTCGACAGCGACCGGCCGGGACCTACCGACGAGGTCGTGCGGCAGCTCCAGGAACTGCGCCGGGCACGGGTGAACAACCGGTTCGTCTGAGGCGGTTCTTACGGAATCTTTACCTGTGGACAACGCTCTGTAGCGATGCCGCGGGCGAGACTGTCTTGCGTGACCGGCTCGTGGGGGACCTGCGGGCACCTCGACCCGGAGGGAATCCGTGAAGAAGACACTGCTCGCGCTCGCGGCTCTGACCGGACTGTTGGCCGGGTGCCAGGGAAGTGCCGCTCCCGCAGATCCGCCCGCCAGCCAGGACGCGCTCACGACAGACACCGAGCCGACAACGGCTGACGCGGAGCCGAGCACCGGCGGGCCGCCCGATGACGTCGAGGACACGTCCGCGCCTCCCGAGACGGAAGCGGAGGGGCCGCCGGAGCTGCCAGAGGAGGCGAAGGAGGACTCCGAGGCCGGGGCCGAAGCCTTCGCGCTGCACTACATCGAGATGATCAACTACACAGGCCGCTACCCTGAAGTTGGACTCCTTGAACCCTTCGCATCCGAGACTTGCAAATCTTGCGCAAACCATGAAGATTCGGTTGCTTATATGGTTGAGCATGGAGAGACCATGGAAAAGGATGGTCTTGATGTAGGGACCAGCGTGTCCCTCCACCAGCCCGCCGATAGCGAAGCCTTGGTGCGAGTGCCGATTACCCAAGTGCCACAACCTGTTCTGGGCCCAGAACAGGAGATTACAGACGAAATCGATAAAATCGACGCAACAATGGTGTTCGATCTTGAGTGGCAACAAGACCACTGGATAATTCGAGAAATAACCATCGATATGGGCAAGCAATGATTGCAGTTGTCGCTCTCTCGACACTGCTCCTACTGACTTCACCCGAACCGTCGGAACCGCCACCGGAAGAGCCACCTTGTCGCTTGGTGGTTTGTGAGGTTGGCGGTGGAGGTTCATACGTTGGCCTGAGCAGAAAAGCAACTAGAGACCTCGTTGGGGTCTATCCTCCTGGGAACGGCCCAGAGAACCCAGAACGCTGGTTTGAATATTCAGCCGTTATTATGTGCGCGGGAAATGACCCACTCAACCCTGATCTGGTGCACTGCGAATGGGCGGCAACCTACTGTGAACTGCATCGGCCCGACAGCTCAGGTCCGTACTCGAATATCTACCGACGCATTGTCGATAGTGACGGCGAGGTCGGCACCTTCACGCTGGTCGGCCCAACCTGTTACCGCTCGGATGTGCCCGCCCGCTCGGGAGAGCGGTCCGAGGGACTGACCGAGGAGATGATCCTCGAGCAGTTCCACCAGACCGACTTCGCGCTGCCGACCGTATCGATCGAGCCGCCCGATGGCCGCACCCTGGTCAACCTGCCCGTGTTCTATGAGCTCGTGTGGCCGCAGGACGGCTACGAGCCGGACGAGGTCGATACGACAGAGATCATCGGGCACGAGGTCCGCATCCGGCCCACTCTTGAGTCGGCGACCTATCACTTCGGCGACGGGGAGTCGTTCGGTCCCACCGAGTCTCTCGGTGGGCCCCACCCGGACGGCGACGTCACGCACGAGTACTCCCACGCAACCACGGTCGAGCCCCACGTCACCGTGGTCTACGGCGGTGAGGTCAGCGTCGACGGGAGCGCCTGGGCCACGATTCCTGGCACCGTGACCGTTGACGGGCCGGTGAACCCCCTTGAGGTCCTGACCTCCACGAACCGCCTCTACGACTGAGACGAAGAAACCGGCCCCACGAGCACGTGCTCGTGAGACCGGTTCATCGTGACGCGACAGTCTGCCGCTCAGGCTGGGATCAGTCAGCGATCGCCGCGGTAGCCGCCCACGCGGGACGAACGCTCACGGTTGAAGCCACCGTTGCGCCGCTGCGGGCGACCGCGGTAGTTGCCACGCCCTGCCGGCCGCTTCGGGCGCAGCAGGTTGTCCAGCTGCGACTGCGGGATCGCGTCGAACGACGGCTCCCGGCCGCCGGCGGTCTCCAGCACCTCGGCGTCCTGCGGCGTCACCCGGGTCGGCGTGGCGTCGACGCCCGCGCTGTCGAGCATCCGCTGCACCGTCTTCTTCTGGTGCGGGAGTGCCAGGGTCACGACACGACCGTTCTCCCCGGCGCGGGCCGTGCGTCCTGCCCGGTGCAGGTAGTCCTTGTGGTCCGCGGGCGGGTCGGCCTGCAGCACCAGTGACACGTCATCGACGTGAATACCTCGCGCCGCGACGTCGGTGGCCACCAGGACCGGCAACTCGCCGGACTTGAAGGCCTCCAGGACGCGCGTGCGCTGGGCCTGGTTGAGCCCACCGTGCAGGGCGGCCGCGAACACGCCGCACTCCCGCAGCTGCAGAGCCACCCGGTCGGCACCGAGCTTGGTGCGCACGAAGACGACGGTCCGGCCGGTGCGGTTGGCGATCGTCGCGGTGATCGGCTTCTTGTGCTGCGGGTCGATGAGGAACACGTGGTGCTCCATGGTCGAGACGCTCGCGGTCGCGCTGTCCGTCTGGTGGGTCACCGGGTCGGTCAGGTACTTCTTGGCGACCTGGTCGACACCGTGGTCGAGCGTCGCCGAGAAGAGCAGCCGCTGACCGTCCGCAGGCGTGAGGTCGAGGATCTCGGAGATCGCCTCGACGAAGCCCATCTCGGCCATGTGGTCGGCCTCGTCGAGCACCGTGATCTTGACCTCGGAGAGGTCTGCGGCACCACGCTCGAGCAGGTCAGCCAGCCGTCCGGGCGTCGCGACGAGCAGGTCGACGCCCTGCTCGAGACTGCGCAGCTGCGGGGTGTAGGACATGCCGCCCGCCACCAGCTGGTGGCGCAGACGCATGGTGGACAGCAGCGGACGCAGCGCGTCCACGATCTGCATCGCCAGCTCACGGGTGGGCGTCAGGATCAGCGCGTGGGGCTTGTGCGGCCTGGCGCGCTCCCCCTCGGCGAGCCGGTGAATCGTCGGCAGGCCGAAGGCCAGGGTCTTGCCCGAGCCCGTCTGGCCACGACCGAGCAGGTCACGACCCGCCAGGGCGTCCGGGATGGTCGCGGACTGGATCGGGAAGGGCTTGACCAGTCCGAGCTCGGTCAGCCGATCGACCAGCTGGTCGTTCAGGCCGAGGGTGCCGAACTCGTTCGGTCCCTCGTGCACGGGCTTGGCCTGCCTCGGCGCCTGCTCGACACGCTCTTGCACCGGGCGCGGCCGGTCCTCGGAGAAGTGCCGGTTGTCGCGGCGCTCCCGGCGCTCCCAGGTGTGGTGCTGACGCGCCTCGTCCGAGGAGTCACGGTGCGCCGGACGGTCCTCACGGTCCCAGTGACGACGAGGGCCGCGGTCATCGCGCTCAAAGGAACGCTGCGGACGGTCGTCCCTGTCAAAGCGACGGGGACCACGGTCGTCACGGCTGAAGGAGCGCTGCGGCCGGTCATCACGACTGAACGAGCGCTGCGGACGGTCATCCCGCTCAAAACGGCGGGGACCACGGTCGTCAGTGCGGTCGAAGGAACGCTGCGGACGGTCGTCCCGGTCGAAACGACGGGGACCACGGTCATCACGGCTGTAGCCACGCTGCGGCCGGTCATCGCGGTTGAACGAACGCTGCGGACGGTCATCACGGTCGAACGAGCGACGCGGACCCCGGTCGTCAGTGCGGTCGAAGGGGCGCTGCGGACGGTCGTCCCGGTCAAAGCGACGGGGACCACGGTCGTCACGGCTGTAGCCACGCTGCGGCCGGTCGTCCCGGTCAAAACGACGGGGACCACGGTCATCACGGTCGGACGGACGGCGGGGGCCGCGGTCGTCCCGGTCCTTCCAGTCACGCCCCTGGGGACGGTCGCCGTAACGCTTGCCGTCACCCTGACGGTCGTCGCGACGGGGCCGCTCCTCGCGGACCGGACGCTCGGCATACGACTCACGGTCGTCCCTGCGCGAGGAGCGCGGGGACAGCTCACGAGCCTTCCGAGCGACCTTCTTCTGGGCAGCGGTGTGGCGGGGCTTCTTCTTGTGGGCAGGCGCGGAAGCGCGCCCGATGGCCTTGGCCATGGCGTATCGCTCAATTCTGGATCTCGACGAGGTTGGACGCCTCATCGCTCCTCGTGAGCGTGACCGACCTACCTCCAGGTGCTCCATGGCACCCGATGGGCCGCGAGGAACGGTTTGTCCTCCGGCGAGCCCGTCTGGACGGTGCGACAACGCACCACGCGGGCAGATGTCTAGTTTAGCGGACAACCACCTCCGCACGCGAACTCGCAGAGTATGGCGCTCGTCACCCCGGTCGGACAGCGCCAGGCCGAGTGGTCTGTGGGGCAGGCGCCACCACCGAGCCCATGGTCCCGTCGCCCGCTAACGTGACCTGCGTGGAGCGTTTCACCCACGAAGGCCTGACCTTCGACGTCCTCGACGCCGGCCCGCCAGCGGGCAGCGCGGTCGTGCTCCTGCACGGCTTCCCGCAGGACGCGACGGCCTGGGACCAGGTGGCGAGCCGGCTGCACGCGCACGGTCTGCGGACCCTCGCGCCACACCAGCGCGGCTACTCCCCCGGTGCCCGCCCGGGGCGAGTGTCGGCATACCGGATGAAGCACCTGGTCGGCGACGTGCTCGCCCTCCTGGACGCCGCGGGGCTCGAGCAGGCCCACGTCGTCGGGCACGACTGGGGCGGCGCGGTCGCGTGGTCCCTCGCCCAGCACCGCCCGGAGCGGGTGGCAAGCCTGACCGTGCTCTCGACCCCGCTGCCCAGGGCGCTGGCCTGGGCGACACGGCACGGGGACCAGTGGCGGCGCAGCTGGTACCTGCTCGCCTTCCTGGCACCGGTGGCACCCGAGCGGATCCTGGCCCGCCAGCTCGGTGACGGCGCCCTGCTCCGGCAGGGCGTGCCGGACGACCACCAGCAGCGGTATGCCGCTCGGCTGGGTTCCCCTGCTGCCTTGCGGGGCCCGTTGAACTGGTATCGCGCGGCACTGCGGCCCGGGGGCTGGCGCGACCCGTGGCACGAGCTCGACGAGCCCGGTGTGCTCAGTGCGGAGCCCGTGCGGGTGCCCACCACCCTGGTGTGGGGCCGTCGCGACCCCTACCTGGGCCGGGACGCGGTGGAGCGGACGGCACGCCATGTCGAGGCGGACTACCGCTTCGTCGAGCTCGACGCCGGGCACTGGTTGCCCGAGCGCGAGCCGGACGCGGTCGCGACCGCGGTCCTCGCGCGTGCGGGTGGCCCTCAGACCTGAGGACCGTCCTTGGTCAGGTCCTCGGGCTCCTTGATCCTGGTCGGCCTGGCGTACAGGGCGCGGTTCAGGAACCAGGTGAGGGCCCACAGGGCGACACCGATGACCAGCAGCCAACCGGCGATGGCATAGACGGAACCGTCCCGGCCGGTCCAGGGGCCGACCATGTAGGCGCACGCGAGGGCACCGACCACCGGAAGCACGGTGGGCGCGGTGAAGTGCTCGTGGTCGACCGTGTCCTTGCGGACGACCAGGCACGCGACATTGACGACACAGAAGACCCCGAGCAGCAGCAGGGCCGTGACGTCACCGAGGTTCGACACCGAGGTGACCAGCAGGATCAGCGTGATCGCCAGAGCGGTGGTGAAGACGATCGCGGCCCACGGGGTGCGGCGGCCCGGGTGCACCAGGCCGAGCGGCCTGGGCAGCACTCCCTGGTGGGCCATGCCGTAGAGCAGGCGCGAGGCCATCATCATGTTGATCAGGGCAGAGTTCGCCACGGCGAACATCGCGATGAACGGGTAGATCGTGTCGATCGGCAGGTTCGGGGCCCCGCGCTCCACCACCGTCAGCAGGGGTGTGCCGCCCTGGGAGAGCTCCCCGACGGGCACCAGCGCCACGGCCGTCACCGAGACGAGCACGTAGATCAGCCCGGTGAGCACCAGGCCGGTGAGCATCACCTTGGGGAAGATCCGGCTCGGCTCCTTCGTCTCCTCCGCCATGTTGACCGAGTCCTCGAAGCCGACCATGGCGAAGAACGCCAGCCCGGTCGCCGCCGTCACGGCCATGAACGCGTTCTTGCCGCTCGGGCTCTCGAACACCGTGATGCGGGAGAAGTCGACCTCGGCCCCGGAGAACCCTGCGACGGCCCACAACCCGACGAAGATCACCAGGAGCAGACCGGACAGCTCGATCAGCGTCAGGACCACGTTGGCCTTGACCGACTCGGCGACGCCACGGAAGTTGATCGCCATCACCAGCAGGATGAAGCAGACCGCCCCCACGGTGATCGCCGCGCCGTTGACCACCGCCTGACCCTCTGGGTCGGTCTCGACGAACCAGCTGAAGCCCTTGAACATGTTCTCGGCGAACGCCCGGGAAGCCGTCGAGGCGGAGGTGATGCCGCTGGCCATCACCGTGAAGGTGACCAGGAACGTGAGGAAGTGCACCTCGAACGCGCGGTGGACGAAGGAGGCGGCCCCACCGGCGCGCGGGTACTTGGTGACCAGCTCCAGGTAGCTGAACGCGGTGATGATGGCGATCGCGAAGGCCACGATGAACGGCAGCCAGACGGCACCACCGACCTCGCCGGCGACCTTCCCGGTCAGGGCGTAGATGCCTGTGCCGAGGATGTCCCCCACGATGAAGAGCAGCAGCAGCTTGGGCCCGAGCACCCGCTTGAGCTCGGTCTCCTCCTCGCCGCCGGCCTTGTCCAGCGTCACGTCACTCATGTCGTCTCCTCACAGACAACCGTCCCAACCGGACATTGGGCTATTCGGTCAGAGTGACGCAGGCCACGTTCGATGGCAAGCACCGCCGGCATTCTTTGCCGAATGCAGACGGGTGGGTGACCAGACGATCCGTTGGCCGTAGTCTTCGGTTGGCCCCGCTACCAGGAGGGGTGCCACGCACGGCGTACCTCCACGGCACGAGCAAGGGGCCAGCGATGTCCGACTTCTTCGAGATGGTCAACACCGCGCTCGTGGCTGCCACGGACTCCTGGTGGCTGCTGCCCGTGACCTTCCTGCTCATCGTGCTGGACGGCGTCTTCCCCGCCGTGCCGAGCGAGGCATTGGTGATGGGTCTGGCGGCCCTGGCCCCGACCGCCCGGCCCGACCTGTTCGCGCTCGGCACGGTGGCCGCCCTCGCCGCCGTGGCCGGGGACAACCTGGCCTTCGTGATCGGCCGGACCCTGGGCCCCACGCGGTTCCGGTGGTGGCGCGGCCCTCGTATGACGGCAGCCCTGGCGGGCGCGCGGCAGCACCTCGACCGTCGGCCGGCCACCGTCATCCTGACCGGCCGGTTCGTGCCGGTCGGGCGGGTCGCGGTGTACCTGACCGCGGGTGCCAGTGGCTTCCCGCACCGGCGGTTCCTGCCGATCAGCGTGCTCGGTGGAGCGGTCTGGTCGGTCTACATGCTGGGGCTCGGTCTGCTCGCCGGGGCGCTGGTGGACGGCAACCCGCTGCTCGGAGCCCTCGTGGGCATCCTGCTCTCCCTGGCGCTCGGGACCTGCGCCGACCTGGGGCTGCGGTGGCGGCGGCTGCGCCTCGCACGCGTGGCGTAGACCCCGCACCGAGCCGGCCCACCAGCTCTGGGCGTGCCCTCGGTCAGATCACGCCCTGGGCGATCATCGCGTCCGCAACCTGCACGAAGGCCGAGGCGTTCGCGCCGAGGACGTAGTTGCCCGGGACGTCGTACTCCTCGGCGGTCGCCGCGCAGCGCTCGTGGATGCCACGCATGATCTCGGCGAGGCGCTCCTCGGTGTGCTCGAACGTCCACGAGTCACGGGAGGCGTTCTGCTGCATCTCCAGCGCGCTCGTCGCGACGCCGCCGGCGTTGGCGGCCTTGCCCGGCGCGAACAGGACACCGGCCTCGCGGAGGATCCGGACAGCCTCGGGCGTGGCGGGCATGTTGGCACCCTCACCGACAGCGACACAACCGTTCTTGACCAGGGCGAGCGCACCGTCGTCGTCCAGCTCGTTCTGCGTGGCGCACGGGAGCGCGACCTTGCACGGCACGTCCCAGATGGAGCCGCCGGCAACGTACTGGGCGCCCCGCTCCTGGGCATACTCGGAGATCCGGGCCCGCCGGACCTCCTTGACGTCCTTGAGCAGCTCGAGGTCGATGCCCCGCTCGTCGACCACATAGCCGCTGGAGTCCGAGCAGGCCACGACCGTGCCACCGAGCTGGTGCACCTTCTCGATCGCGTAGATCGCCACATTCCCTGAGCCGGAGACGACGACCCGTTGACCGTCGAACGACCCGCCCTTGCTGTGGAGCATCTCCTCGACGAAGTAGACGAGCCCGTAGCCCGTCGCCTCGCGTCGGACCTGGGACCCGCCCCAGCCCAGACCCTTGCCGGTCAGGACCGCCGACTCGTAGCGGTTGGTGATCCGCTTGTACTGACCGAACAGGTAGCCGATCTCCCGGCCGCCGACCCCGATATCGCCTGCCGGGACGTCGGTGTACTCCCCGATGTGGCGGTAGAGCTCCGTCATGAACGACTGGCAGAAGCGCATGACCTCCATCTCCGAGCGCCCCTTGGGGTCGAAGTCAGAGCCGCCCTTGCCGCCGCCGATCGGGAGTCCGGTCAGTGCGTTCTTGAAGATCTGCTCGAAGCCGAGGAACTTCACCGTGCCCAGCAGCACCGACGGGTGGAACCGCAGGCCGCCCTTGTAGGGGCCGAGGGCGGAGTTGAACTCGACCCGGAACCCGCGGTTGATCTCGATCCGCCCCTGGTCGTCGACCCACGGCACCCGGAAGATGATCTGCCGCTCCGGCTCGCACACCCGCGCGATCACCCTGGCGTCGGCGTAGCCGGGGTGCTTGCGCACCACAGTGCCGAGACTGTCCAGCACCTCGAGCACCGCCTGGTGGAACTCGGTCTCGCCGGGGTTGCGCTGAAGGACCTGCTCGTAGAGTGGTTGCAGGGCCGGATCCAGGTGGTGCATGCGGACAACTCCCGTTCACTAAGGGTGGGCGGAGGGGCCAGAATATACGGAGTTACGCATACTCATGCACCGTTGTGGCGGTTCTCACCTTCGGCCCGAGCCCGGTTCTCGCCCTCGGCCGCGGCCCGGGCACCAGGGTGTGACTGGTACCGGCCTCCCCCGATGTTGACGCCTCAGCGGACCCCGGTGGCGCTCTCCTGCAGCCAACCTGCGCGCTCAGCGAGCACCGCGACCTCGACCCGACTCGTGCAACCGAGGCGGGTGAGGACCGCGCCGAGGTGGCTCTTGACCGTGGCCTCACTGACGTAGAGCGCGCGTGCCACGTCGGCGTTGGACAGGCCCTGGGCGACACGGATCACGATCTGGCGCTCCCTCTCGGTGAGCTTCGCAAGACGGCCGGCGGTCTCCTGTCGCCCGGTGACCACCGGATGCCTGGCGACGTGCTGGAAGAGCTCGGGGACACTGGCCGGTGAGAGGACGCCCTCCCCCGCGGCGACCCTCCTGACCGCGTCGATGATGTCGGAGGGTCCGGCGGTCTTCAGCAGGAATCCGTGTGCGCCCGCCTCCACCGCTCTCATCACCGCCGAGTCCTCGGCAAAGGTCGTCAGCACGATCACCCTCGGAGGGTTGGGCTGTCCGACCAGCTCGCGGGTCGCCGTGATGCCGTCGACGCGGGCCATGCGGACGTCCATGAGCACGACGTCGGGGTGGTGCCGCTGCACGGCGCCGACGACCTGGTCTCCGTCGCCGACACTGCCCACGACGGAGATGTCCACAGCGGAGGACAGCATGAGCTCCAGACCAGAGCAGACCAGAGGATCGTCGTCCACGAGCAGCACGCGCACCGGCTGACTCTGACCGCGCACCGGCGGCGACTCACCACTCACCACCTGGGTCTCGCCGCTCACCACCTGGGTCTCGCCGCTCACCACCTGCGTCTCGCGGCTCACCGAACGGCCTCCGTCGCGGTGGCCCAGGGAAGGTGCACGGCAACCCGGAAGGTCTGACTGTCGTCGAGCCCGTGGCGCATCGTGCCGTTCCACAGGGCAACGCGCTCGGAGATCCCGGTCAACCCGTTGCCCGCCGGTCCGGGCGCCTGCGTCGTCAGGCGGTTGGCCGTCTCGATCCGAATCCCGTCGGTGGGACCGCCCTGGACCAGGAGCCGCACGGGTGCTCCGGGGGCGTGCCGGCGGGCATTGGTCAGCAGCTCCTGGACGATCCGGTAGACCGCGCGAGCCAGGGCCGGATCGGCGTCCTCGGCCTGGGAGAGGTAGACGGTCGAGATGACCGGCATGCCGCCGTCGACTGTCTCGTCGATGACCGTCGGCAGGTCGGTGAGCGACGGCATCGCCGTCCGGTTGAAGGCGGTCGCCTCGGGCTCGCGCAGAACCCGTAGCAGCGAGCGCAGGTCATCCATGGCCTGCTGGGCGCTCTCCCGGATCAGGGCGGCGCTGTGCGACAGCCTCGGATCAGCCACGGCAGCCACCTGTAGACCGCCGGCGTGCAGGGACAGCAGCGAGAGGCGGTGCCCGATCACGTCGTGGACCTCCCGCGCGATGAGGTCACGCTCGGCCTGCCGCCCGAGACGGTCACTCAGCAGGTCGCGGCTGTGTTGGGCAGCCTGTGCGCGTCCGAGGGTGACGACCAGCGCCTGTCTGTTGCGCATGAAGAGCCCCGCGGCAACCGAGCTGCCGAGCAGGGACAGGGCCACGATCAACGGGACCCAGACAGCCAGGTCCACCTCGACAGCCTGCCCCGGGGCGTGTGAGGACGTCATCGACTTGAGCATCGAGGACTCGGTGGTCGCGCCGGAGGCGTCACGGAACAGGGCTGTTGCCGTCGACGCTCCGACCAGGCCGACACACGCCCAGACCCAGCGGCCGGCGCGGGACCGCACCAGTGCCGCCAGGGCAAACAGGGCCGCGGTGGCGTCCAGCGGCAGGACCAGGGGCAGTGCGGCGGCCACCAGTGTGGCGGCATACGGCGCGGTATGCCGGTGCCACAGCGCGCCGACGGCGACAAAGGCCCCGAGCAGGGCCAGCAGGATCGCGGTGTTCTGTATGTTGCTCAACTCTCCCGTCGTGGAGGACTCGGCGAACCTGGCCAGGGCCGCGCCCAGCGCGAGCAGCGAACCGGACAGGCAGGCCATGACCATGAGAGCGAACCGGGCACCGCGCCCCATCAGGCGCAGGCGGGGCGAACCGCTCTCGGACACCCGCAGTGCGGGCGAGAGGGGCCCGGCACTCGGCGACATCGTGGACATGCCGACGACAGTAGGAGGGACCACCGACAGAGCGGCACCACCGATCGGGCACAGCCACCCCAGGGACCGGTAGCCGATCGGCTAGTCGACGCTGCCCGTTCGGGCGATGTGGGCTGGTGCTCGTGCGCGGTGTGCTGGTCACACCAATCCGAGAACCTAGGAGTCACCGTGACCAACACTCCCCCGCCACCCCCGCCCGGCCAGCCCCACGGACAGCCGCAGTACGGCCGCGAATGGCAGGACCCGCACCCAGACCAGCCCTATGGCCAGGGCCAGCCGTACCCGCCCGGCCAGCAGAACTGGGGGCCCGGCCATCCGCCCGCTCCCCCCGTCCCTCCCCAGCCCGAGGCGAAGAAGTCCTGGTTCCGCCGGCACAAGATCATGACGGGGCTGCTGGCCCTCGTCGCGCTGATCACGGTGGTCAACCTCGCCAGCGGCGGCGGGAACGACAGTCCCACCGCAGCCGACGAGCCCGCGACCGTCGTGGAGCAGGCACCGGCAGGGAACGACGCACCCGACGCGGCGGAGAAGGAGGCCGCCGAAGAGAAGGCCGCCGAAGAGAAGGCCGCCGAAGAGAAGGCCGCCGAAGAGAAGGCCGCCGAAGAGAAGGCCGCCGAAGAAGAGGCCGCCGAAGAAGAGGCCGCCGAGGCTCCGGGTCTGGAGGACGCCGTCCGAGACGGCAGCTTCGAGTTCGTCGTCACCGGTGTGGAGACCGGCCTGACCACCATCGGTGAGGGCTTCACCGAGGAGTCGCCCCAGGGACAGTTCGTCCTGATCGACATCACCGTGACCAACATCGGCGACAAGGGCACCACGCTTTTCGACAGCAACCAGGTGCTCATCGACGAGCAGGGCCGCCAGCACAACACCTCGAGCGCGAGCATATGGCTGGACGAGGGGCTCTGGCTCGACGAGATCAACCCGGGCAACTCGATGAGCGGGGTCCTGCTCTATGACATCCCGGCCGATGCTGTCCCGACCTCACTGGAGCTGCACGACTCGATGTTCTCCGGTGGCGTCACGGTCTCGCTGCAGTAGTCACGACGCTGGCCCGCAGCTGGTGCCCGGCTCCAGCGGTCACCGACCGCTGGAGCCGGCTGGTGTGCCGACAGCCGGGTCAGCCCCGGTCGGCGCCCCGGCCCCGACGGTCAGCGCACCACGCGGAACCACAGCTCCTCGGTGTCCGAGATCTTCTCGAGCCGCACCTCCGGATCACCGGTGTCCGCGAAGGCCCTGGTCCCGCCACCGAGCAGGACCGGGGCCACGAACAAGAGGATCTCGTCCAACAACCCGGCACGCAGACAGGCCTGGGCGGTTGCGGCTCCCAGGACGTTCACATAGCGCCCACCGGCCAGCTCCCGAGATCGCTCGACCGCTCGCAGGAGGTCGTCCTCGAACTCGACGCCCGGAATCGGATCGGGCGGCGGGGTGCTGGTGAGCACGACGGTCATGCCGGTGTACTGCCCACCGAAGGCGCCCTCGGAGTCGGTGCCCGCGTTGGGGTCGTCACCACGGAAGGTGCGCCCACCGACCAGGAGGCAACCGATCCGGGTGTGCAGGGACGCAGCCGTGGCGCCCCACTCGCCGGGGTGTCTGTTGAGCCACGACATGTCACCACCGGGTCCGGCGATGAAGCCGTCGAGCGACATGGTGGCGGAGTAGAGCAGCGCGGCCATGGTGTCTCCTTGGTCTCACTGTTGGCTGACTCCTGCCGCGGGCCGAACTCATCGCCCTCTCCCTGCCACGTCCGGACGGGTGATGATGTGGACGCCATCGGCCGGTAGGTGGGCGCGGGCGCAGGCCCGGCCGGCACGTAGGGTCCGCAGTGTGAGCACCACTGTCTGGCGGGCGCCCGGGATGCGCCCGTTGTTGAGCATGAGCTTCCTGGGCTTCTGCGGATATGCCGCCCTGCTGCCCGCCGCACCCCTCTGGGCCGTCCACGGCGGGGCGGACGAGGCAGGATCCGGCCTGGTCAACGGCGTCTTCATGGCGCTCACCGTGCTGACCCAGCTGCTGGTCCCGACCGGGCTGCGCCGGCTCGGCTGGGGTCCCGTCATGGCGGCCGGGATGGTGCTGCTCGGCCTGCCCTCGCTGCTGCACCTGATCAGTGACGACCTCTGGGTTGTGCTTGTCCTCTCGGCGGTGCGCGGGATGGGCTTCGGTGTCCTGACCGTGACCGGCAGCGCAGTGATCGCCGACCTGGTGCCATCCACCCAGCGGGGCCGGGCCGTGGGGGCCTACGGCCTGGCGATCGCCTCCACCCAGGTGGTGCTCCTGCCGGCGGCGCCCTGGCTCGCCGACACCATCGGCTACGGAGTGGTCTTCGGGCTCGGGGCACTGCCCCTCCTCGGTGCCCCGGCCGCACTCGCCCTCGCCAGGGTCCTGCACGCCCGACCCGCACCCGAGGACACCGGCGACCGAGCGCCATACCGGCAGTTGATCCGCCCCATGCTCCTGCTGCTTGCCGTCACCCTGGCGGGAGGAGCCCTGATCACGTTCACCGCCCAGATGAGCAGCAGCTCCACGCTCACCGTGGTGGCACTGCTGCTGTTCTCCGTGACGGCGGCGCTGTCCCGCTGGCGGGTCGGTGCCCTGGCCGACCGCTCGGGGCCGCAACGGTTCGTCTGGCCGCTCGTGGTCCTGAGCGCCGTGGCGATGGTCGTGATCGCGTGGTCCGTCCGTGACCGGGGCGCCACCGTCGCGGTTGCCCTGCTCGTCGGGATGGCCGCCGTGGGTGTCTGCTACGGCGGGTTGCAGAACCTCACGATGCTCATCACCTTCGCCTCGGTGACCCGTCGCCACTTCAGCCAGGCGAGTGCGGTGTGGAACGTCGGCTTCGACGCGGGCACCGGGCTCGGCTCAGTCGTCGTGGGGCTGGTGGCTGCCGGCAGCTCGTTCAGCACGGCGATGCTCGTCGTGGCCGGCACGTGTCTGGCGACGCTCCCCCTGGCGCTCGCGCGCAGTCGTCCCTAGGACTCTCTGCCTACCGGCGCCCGCCCCTCGTCCGCAGACCTGGCGCCGCCGGGAATGCGCTCGAGGGTGACCACGATCCGCGGGTCTGGTCGCTCCGGGACGCCGTCGCTATCGCGACGCCGTCGCCCGGCCCCTGATCGGCCACCGGCCGCCCTCACGAGGGACGCCTCAGGCGTCGATCCGCTCCCGGTCCAGCTCGTCGGCGGAGGCGATGATGAAGTCCTTGCGGGGTGCGACGTCCGAGCCCATCAGGAGGTCAAAGATCTGCTCGGCGACGGCCGCGTCGTCCAGGGTGACCCGTCGCAGCGTCCGGTGGCGGGGGTCCATCGTGGTCTCGGCCAGCTGGTCGGCGTCCATCTCCCCGAGGCCCTTGTAGCGCTGCATGGGCTGCTTGATGCTGCGGCCCGCCTTGGTGAGCGCCGCCACCTTCGTGCGCATCTCCTGCTCGGAGTAGGTGTAGATCATCTCGCCCGGTCGTCGGCCGTTGGCGCTGACCTCGATGCGGTGCAGCGGTGGCATCGCGGCGAAGACCCGGCCGGCCTCGACGAGCGGGCGCATGTAGCGGAAGAACAGGGTGAGCAGCAGGGTGCGGATGTGGGCGCCGTCGACGTCGGCGTCGGTCATGATGATGACCTTGCCGTAGCGCGCCAGGTCGAGGTCGAAGGTCCGGCCGGAGCCGGCCCCGATCACCTGGATGATCGCCCCGCACTCGGCGTTGTTGAGCATGTCCGAGATCGAGGCCTTCTGGACGTTGAGGATCTTGCCCCGGATCGGGAGCAGGGCCTGGTAGTCCGAGGTGCGTGCCAGCTTGGCGGTGCCCAGCGCGCTGTCCCCCTCGACGATGAACAGCTCGGTCTTGTCCTGGTCCGTCGAGCGGCAGTCGGCCAGCTTGGCCGGCAACGAGGAGGACTCCAGGGCGTTCTTGCGGCGCTGGGTCTCCTTGTGCACCCGGGCGGAGATACGTGTCTTCATCTCCGCGACGACCTTCTCCAGCAGCTGGCTGGACTGGGCCTTCTGGTCCCGCTTGGTCGAGGTGAGGATCGCGGTGAGCTCCTTCTCCACGACCCGCCCCACGATCGAGCGGACCGCGCTGGTGCCCAGCACCTCCTTGGTCTGTCCCTCGAACTGGGGCTCCGCGAGCCGCACGGTGACGACCGCGGTGAGACCAGCCAGGATGTCGTCCTTCTCGACCTTGTCGTTGCCCACCTTGAGTCGGCGCGAGTTGGTCTCCAGCTGCTTCTTGAACACCTTGAGCACGGCCTGCTCGAAGCCGCTGACGTGGGTGCCGCCCTTGGGCGTCGCGATGATGTTGACGAAGCTCCGGGTGATCGTGTCGTAGCCCGTCCCCCAGCGCACGGCGATGTCGACCTGGCACTCGCGCTCGACGTCCTTGGGGCTCATGTGCCCCTTGGAGTCCAGCACCGGCACGGTCTCGGTGAACGTGCCACTGCCCTGCAGCCGCCAGGTGTCCGTGAGCGCCGGGTCGGCCGCCATGAACTCCGCGAACTCGGTGATCCCGCCGTCGTAGGTGAACGCCTCCTCGGAGGGCTCCTCACCACGCTCGTCGCGGATCACCATCGTCAGGCCAGGCACGAGGAAGGCGGTCTGCCGGGCGCGGGCGACCAGGTCCTCGTAGGAGAACTGAGCGGACTTCAGGAAGATCTGCGGGTCGGCCCAGTAGCGGATGCGCGAACCGCTCACGCCCCGCTTGAGGCGTCCCTTGGTGCGCAGCTCGGAGGTCCGCTCGAACGCCTCGAACGGCGCGTCCGGACTCGGCTCGCCCTTGTCGGTGAAGACGCCCGGCTCACCGCGCCGGAAGCTCATCAGGTGGGTCTTGCCGCCCCGGTCGACCTCGACGTCCAGCCGGGCCGAGAGGGCGTTGACCACGGAGGCGCCGACGCCGTGCAGCCCGCCCGAGGCGGTGTAGGAGCCGCCGCCGAACTTGCCGCCCGCGTGCAGCTTGGTGAAGACCACCTCGACACCTGTCAGCCCGGTCCGGGGCTCGACGTCGATGGGGATGCCACGGCCGTTGTCCCGCACCTCGACGGACCCGTCGGCCATCAGGATGACCTCGATCCGGTCGCCGAAACCGCCGAGCGCCTCGTCCACGGAGTTGTCGATGATCTCCCACAGGCAGTGCATCAGACCCCGTGCGTCGGTCGAGCCGACGTACATCCCCGGGCGCTTGCGGACGGCCTCCAGGCCCTCGAGGACCTGCAGGTGTCTGGCCGAGTAGTCCTGCGCCACGGGTGGTGCTCCTTCTGCTGCGGGTTGGTCGCCAGCAGGTTAACCCCGCGGCCGGACCACAGCGGGAAGGCGCAGCGTGACCAGCCACGTTCTCGTTGTGCCGAGAGCGGAAATGCAACGGACGACGGCGTTTGGGCGTCAGAGGAACAGGAGGACGTGCTTGACTGTTATGCGTAGTGACAGACAGAGGCGTTGCGACGACAGTTGGGAGATCGACGTGAACACCACCCTTGCACCAGAACTGACTACGGCTGACCGCTGTGACCGCTGCGGCGCGCAGGCGTACGTCCGAGTGACGCTTGGCGAGGGTCTCGAGCTCCTGTTCTGCGCCCACCACGGGCGCAAGTACGACGACAAGCTACGCGACCTGGACCACGTGAAGATCCAGGACGAGACCCACCGGCTCCACGCGAGCGAAGCGACCCCGGAGCCCATGGGCGCCGAGTGAACACACGGCAGTGCGCCGTGGGGTGAGCGGGCCTGACCCGCACCTGACACACTGACGACCGGTGGCCTGCTGGCCACCGGTCGTTTGTGTCCCGCAACGTCACACAGCAAGGACCCGCATGTCAGTCGTGGAATGGATCGTCGCCGGCCTGATGGTGATCGGCCTGCTCGGCATCGTCATCCCGGTGCTCCCCGGTCTGTTCCTCATCGTGCTCGGCGTGGTCCTCTGGGCGAGCGAGCTGCAGGCCACGACAGGGTGGTGGGTGCTGGGCCTGACCATCGCGCTCTACGTGGCCTGCCTGGTCCTGGAGTTCCTGGTCCCGGGCAAGCGGATGCGCGCCGCCGGCGTGCGGACCTCGACCCTGCTGATCGGGGTCCTGGTGGCGATCCCGTGCGCGATCGTGATCCCGGTGGTCGGCGCCTTCATCGGGTTCCCGCTGGGGATCTTCCTGGTCGAGCTCTCCCGCCGCGGTGGCCGGGGCCAGGCCTGGGCCGCGACCAAGCACGCGCTCAAGGCGGTCGGCCTCAACATCCTGATCGAGTTCGTCACCGCGGTGATCGTCATCGGCCTGTGGGTCGCGGCCGTCGTCTTCTGGACCTGAGCGGCTACTCGGTCAGCTCCTCCCCCGCCATCTCCGGCAGGAAGAGCGCGGCGACCATCGCCAGCAGGAAGGCCGCACCGAGCACCGCGAACACCAGACCCAGCCCCCCGCCGCGGAACAGCACCGGCACGAGCAGGGGCGCGATGATCGAGGCGATCCTCCCGAACGCGGCGGCTGAGCCGGCCCCGGTCGCCCGGACCTGGGTGGGGTAGGCCTCGGGCGTCACGGCATACAGCGCACCCCAGGCGCCGAGGTTGGCCATCGACAGCGCACACCCGGTGACCAGCAGCATCGTCGCGGACTGTGCCTGCCCGAACAGCACCGCCGACACGGCCGAGGCAGCCAGGAAGGCGGCCAGCGTGGCGCGGCGGCCCCACACCTCGATGAGCAGCGCCGACAGGGCATACCCGGGCAGCTGGGCGAGAGTGATGATCAGCGTGAACTGGAAGGACCTGACCAGGGTGAACCCATCGGCATACAGCAGCGACGGGATCCAGATGAAGGCACCGTAGTAGGCGAAGTTCACACCGAACCAGGTGAGCCAGAGGGCAACGGTCCGCCGCCGCAGCACGGGACCGAACAGGTCTGCCAGCCGGGCGGCCCGGGTGGCCTCAGCCTCGCCGACCGGCCCCTCGTATGCTGCGTGGCTGGGCTGGTCGGGGCCGGTCACCTGTCGGTCCGCACCGGGGGTCTGGCCAGGGACCTGGGTCGGTGGCGCCGGCACGCCGGCCGCCGCCTCGAACTCTCGGACCACCCGCTCGGCCTCCGCGTGGCGGCCCTTGGCCTCCAGGAAGCGGACCGACTCCGGCAGTCCGCGGCGCACGTAGATCGCGTAGAGGGCGGGGACCAGGCCGATCGCGAACGCCCAGCGCCACCCGTTGTCGGACAGCGGGACGATGAAGTAGGCGACCAGCGCGGCCAGCAACCAGCCCACCGCCCAGAACGCCTCCAGGATGACGACCACGCGGCCGCGGATCCGGGACGGCGCGAACTCGCTGACCAGGGTCGAGGCCACCGGCAGCTCGGCACCCAGGCCCAGCCCGACGATGAACCGCAGCACCAGGAGGACGGCGAGTCCACCGGCCAGCGCCGAGGCGCCCGTGGCCAGGCCGTAGACGAGCAGGGTGAGCGCGAAGACGGACCGACGGCCGATCTTGTCGGCGAGCAGACCGCCGAGCGAGGCCCCGAGCGCCATGCCGACGAAGCCGATGGAGCCCAACCAGCCCAGCTCGGTCTGGGTCAGGGCCCACTGCTGGGCCAGCGCGGCCATGATGAAGGAGATGAGGCCGACGTCCATGGCATCCAGTGCCCAACCGATGCCCGAGCCGGTGAGCAACCGGCCGTGCCTGCGGGTGAACGGGAGGGTGTCGAGTCGTTCGGGACGGGTCCGGTGGGCGTTGGGCGCCGACTGCGGCGGTGCGGTCATTCGCTCAGTCAAGCGCAGGAAAGACCGATCTCGGAGGGTTGTGGCAGAAGTGTGGTGGGCCTCACGCCGGGAGGTCGAACAGCAGGAGCGCGGCGAACTCGTTCATCCAGGTGTGCGCGAGGGCCGCCGTCAGGCCGGGGGCCTCCTGGCCGCGCTGGGCCCAGAGCCCGTCGGCGTAGGCGGAGAGCTTGAGGGCGGCCGCCGCGGGGTCAACGGGGCGCAGCGAGCCGTCCCGCACCCCGCGCTCGATCACCCGGGTGCAGCACGCCTCCCAGTACCGGACCCGCTCGGCATACGGCTGGGTCATCCCGGGCCGACGCACCACCGCAGCCCAGTAGTCGGACCAGATCCGCCAGTGCGCCTCAACGTCCGGGGTCTCCTCGAACATCGGGTCGATCAGGATCCTGAGGGCGGCGCGCGCGTCGGGCTCGGCGTCCGCGGCCGCCACCACCTCGGCATAGAACCGCTCCGACTCCGCGACGACCACCTCACCGAGGATCTCGTCGATCCCGGAGAAGTGGTAGGTCACCGTGCCCATCGAGACGCCCGCGGCCGCGGCGATGTCCCGGAGCGAGACGGCCGGCAGCCCCCGGTGCACGATGAGCGACCGGGCGGCCCCGACAATCTGCTCCCGCCGCTGGGCCGGCGGGAGCCGCCGCTGGGTCACGCGGACGTCCTGGGCACCCGGTCGTGGAAGGTGCGCTCGAAGACCGTCTCCTCCACACCGTCCCGCTCGGCCGTCGCCCGGACGGAGTTCTCCACGAGGAAGGTGTCGGCGTCGCAGGTGATCACCGACCGGGTCTCCACGTGGGCGGCCCAGCCGTCATTGGACAGCTGCAGCCGCCAGTGCGACTCCGTGCGGGGGGAGGTCGGGTCTCCCTCCCGCACCCGGCACTCCTCGCGAGCCGACTCCAGGAACTGCAGGCCGTCGGGGTAGCGGCGCGTCCCGCCGTAGCCGGGATCCACCTCCAGGACCGTCTCGCCGCGTGCCACGTCGTGGCGGACGACCCGTGGCGGGACCGGGTCCTCCGCACCGCCGGGCACGGTGATCGTGATCGGCCGGGCGTGGACCGCGGGGCCGAACTCGACCGGGACCGCACCGGGGGCGAGAAGTGGCAGGACGACCGAGCTCGCGGCCAGGTCGACCTCCAGGGTGTCCTCGACCGCGTGTGGCCACACCCAGGGCCAGTAGTGGTTGCTCAGCGCCACCCGGATCCTGTGGCCCGGTGGGAAGCGGTAGCCGGCGGCCACGAGGGGCACCTCGACGTCGACGTCCTCCCCGGGCACCATCGGCACGGCGGTGTCCATCCCGTCCCGCTTGAGCAGGTTCAGGACTCCCCGGCTGACCAGCGTGGAGGAGCCGTCGGGCGCGACGTCGCACAACCGGACGATCACGTGTCCCCGGTCGTGCGTGGAGTTCACCCGCAGCCGGGCGACCGCCCGCCCGAGCAGGTCGAGCGGCACCTCGCCGACCGGGATGTCGACGCAGACCGAGCGGCCGTCCTCGGCGCGCTGGTCCGGGGGCAGGTCTGCCGCGTTGCCGAACGGGAAGTAGCGGCCGGCGTCCTGTCCCGTCGCCCACGGAGAGCGCACCTGCACCCGGTCGGTGCCGAGCGGCATCCGGTGCGTGGGAGCGTCCCCCGGCCAGGGCACGCCGACCCAGCGTCCGGGCTGCTCCTCGACGTACGGGGTGGGCGCCACCGGGTCACTGACCCAGGCCCGCAGCTCTGGGTCGTCCTCCACGCCGGTGTCGACGCCCTTGAGCCAGCGGTCCCACCAGCGCAGCGTCTCACCGAGGAAGTCGATCCCCGGACCGGGCGCCAGACCGCGGTCCGGGTACTGGTGCGACCAGGGCCCGATGATCCCCCTGACCGGCGACTCGAGGTTGCGCACCAGCCGCAGGACGGCGTCCCGGTAGGGGTCGGCCCAGCCGCCGACCGCCAGGACGGCCGCCCGGATGCCCGGGTAGTTCTCGCAGACACTGCCGCGCCGCCAGTAGTCGTCGCGCTCCTGGTGCGCCAACCACGCCGGCCCCAGCGGGCGCTGGTGCTCCAGCCGCTCGCGCCAGCGCTCCACCCAGCCGGCACCGACGACCTCGGGGCGCGGTGGGCGGGAGGCGAAGGCCAGCATGGTCCCGGCCCAGCCCGCCATGTCGACGGCCAACACCGCGCCGCCCATGTAGTGCACGTCGTTGTCGTAGCGGTCATCGGTCGAGCAGACCGTGACGATCGCCTTGAGCGCCTCCGGTGCGCGCTCCGCGATCTGCAGGGAGTTGAACCCGCCCCAGGAGATGCCGAACATCCCGACCGCGCCGGTGGACCACGGTTGGGCGGCCAGCCACTCGACCACGGCGACCCCGTCGTCGAGCTCGACCGCGGAGTACTCGTCCTCGAACAGGCCGTCGGAGTTGCCGCTGCCGCGGATGTCGACCCGCACCGACGCGTAGCCGTGCGCCGCGTAGTAGGGGTGCCGCTCGGAGTCCCGCACGGACGTCCAGTCGTCCAGCCGGTAGGGCAGGTACTCCAGCAGCACCGGCACGGGTTCCCGGTCGGCGGTGCTGGGCAGCCAGGCACGGGCCCGCAGCCGCACCCCGTCCGCCATGGGGATCCAGAGGTCGCGCACCTCGACCGCCGAGGGGTCGAGGTCCACACGTCGTGTCACGTGGTCACAGCTCCTTCGTCGTCTCGGACCCAGTGCCCCTCGCTCGCCTCGACCAGGCTCGCTGCGGGGTCCAGCCGCACCACCCTGGCGTCGGCGTCACTGCTGGGCAGGTGGGTGCTGCCGGGCTCGACGACCGCGTCGAGCAACGACCGGGTGTAGGGGTGGCGCGGGGTGTCGAAGATGGCTGCGGTGGCTGCCGTCTCCACCGTCCGGCCGTCCTTCATCACGACGATCCGGTCGGCCACGTTGCGCACCACGGCGAGGTCGTGGCTGATGAAGAGGCAGGACAGCGCCCGTCGGTCCCGCAGCTCGGCGAGCAGATCGAGCACGGAGGCCTGCACCGACACGTCCAGGGCGGTCGTGATCTCGTCGGCGATGAGGAGGGTCGGCTCGGCGGCGAGCGCGCGGGCGATGCCCACTCGCTGCCGCTGTCCGCCGGAGAGCTGGGCGGGCACGCGGTCGGCGAACTCGGGACCGAGTCCGACCTCGTCCAGCAGACGGAGCACCGTGGACCGGGTCTCGGCCCGCCCGGACACGCGACCGAACACCTTCAGTGGCCGGGCGATGGCGTCGGCGATGCTGCGCCGCGGGTTGAGGGCGAGGTCGGCGTTCTGGAAGATCATCTGGACCGCGCTGCGCACCGCCGCAGGTCGCGCCCGGGCCGGTGCCAGCAGGTCGTGCAGATCGTCGTCACCGGTCCGCAGGACGGCCCTGCCGCGCTCCACCGGGGCGAGGCCGGCCAGAGCTGTGGCCACGGTGGACTTGCCGCTGCCGGACTCCCCCACGACGGCGACGGTCTCGCCGCGTCGCACCTGCAGGTTAAAGTCGCTGACCGCCAGGCGTGGGGCGCGGGGATACCGCACATCGAGGTCCTGGCACTCCAGCGTGAGCTCCTGGTGCGCCTCGCGCACCTCTGGGGCCGGCACCCCCTCGATCCGCGGCGCCGCGTCGAGCAGCTCGCGGGTGTAGTCCTCGCGAGGGTCTCCCAGCACCTTGGGGGTGGGCCCGTGCTCCACGGCGCGGCCGGACTGCAGCACCAGCACGTCGTCGGCCACCACGGACACCACTCCGAGGTCGTGGCTGACGATGAGCACGGCCATGCCCAGCTCCTCGCGCAGGTCGTTGACCAGAGCGAGCACCGCCGCCTGTGTGATCACATCCAGCGCCGTGGTCGGCTCGTCCAGCACGAGCACCGTGGGTTCGGTCGCGACGGCCATCGCGATCGCCACCCGTTGCTGCTGCCCGCCCGACAGCTCGTGCGGATAGCGTCGCCCGATGGTCTCCGGGGCAGGCAGCCGGACCAGCCGGAGCAGCTCGGTCACCCGGTCATCGTCGGCCGGCAGACCGTGGACCCGGAGCGCCTCCCGGATCTGTGCGCCGACCCGCAGTGAGGGTGTGAGTGCCTGCCCGGCGTTCTGCGCGACGACCGCGACCACGCCGCCCCGCAGCTGCCGCAGGGCCGACCCGGACAGCGCGAAGACGTCCTCTCCGCGCACCGTCACCTGCCCGGCGTCGATGCGTGAACCGTCCCGGAGGTGTCCGAGCAGGGTGCGCGCAACCGTGGACTTGCCGCTGCCGGACTCGCCCACGAGTCCGAGGGTGCGTCCGGCATACAGGCTGAAGCCGATGTCCTGAGCCACGGTGACCCGGCCGGCGCCGGACCGGTAGGACACGGTGAGGCCGTCGAGCTCGGCCACGGGCGTCGTCCTCATCGGAGCACCCCCCGCCGTGCGCGGTCCACGCCGAGGTACTTGCCGAGCCCGTCGGCCGCGAGGTTGAGGCCGACGACGAGCACCGACAGGGTGACGATCGGCGCGAGTGTCCCGGCGGGTGCCACGGTCAGCGCGGTGCGGTTCTCCTGGATCATCAGTCCCCAGTCCGGTGTCGGTGGGTTCACGCCGAACCCGAGGAAGGACAGCGTCGAGACGAGCAGCACCACCCAGGAGGCGCGCATCGCGAACTCCACCAGCACCGTGTCAAGGATGTTGGGCAGCACCTCTCGGCGAATGATGGCGAGAGAACGCTCGCCGCGTGCCCGGGCCGCCGTCACAAAGTCGGTCGAGAGCACCGGAAAGGTGGCTCCTCGCACCACCCGGGCGACGGCCGGGATGTAGACGACCGAGATCGCGAGCACCAGCACCCACAGGTTGTTGCCAAAGACCGAGACGATGAGCAGGAGGGCGAGCACCGCGGGCACGGCGAGCACGGCGTCCAGCACCCGCGTGATCCCCGCGTCGACCCAGCGCCCGTGGTAGGCGGCGAGCGTCCCGACCAGGGTGCCGACGAGCACCGCCAGCGTGGTGGCCAGGAGCGAGACGAGCAGGGCGAAGCGCCCGCCCTCGAGGGTCCGGGACAGCACGTCGCGGCCGTACTGGTCGGTGCCGAGCCAGTGGCTCCGGCTGGCCCCGACGAGGGCGTTGTCGGCGTTGGTGCTGATCGGGTCGTAGGGCGAGATCCAGGGGGCGATGACCGCCAGCAGGACCGTCAGGCCCACCATGACCAGGCCGACCCTGGTGCCGGTGCTGAGCTCGCGCAGGCGGGTCATCGCACCACCTCCGCGGTCCGGCGGCGCCCCCTGGGTTGGTGCAGGGTTCGCTGCCTGGGATCGGCGGCCAGGGCCAGCAGGTCGGCCACCAGGTTGGCCGTGACATAGACGAGCGCGCTGAGCACTGCGATGGCCTGCAGCACCGGCAGGTCCCGGGTGGAGACCGAGTCGATCATCAGCTTCCCCAGCCCGGGATAGTTGAACACCGACTCCACGACGACCACGCCGCCGAGCAGCCAGGCCACATTGATCGAGATGACCGGAAGGACCGGCAGCACCGCGGTCGGGGCCACGTGTCGCCAGAGAACGGCGCGCCGCGGGACGCCCTTCAGGGCTGCCGTCGTGGCGTATTCGGTGGCGAGCCCGTCGATGGTCGAGGAACGCATCGCCCGCAGGATGTAGGCCGTCATCGAGATGACGAGAGTCAGGGCAGGCAACACGGCAGCGGGCAACAGCTCCCCGAGACTCGCGTCGGGCCCGGACAGGACCGTTGCCGGGAACACCGGCACCAGGATGGCCAGCAACAGCACCAGGACCGTCGCGACGACGAACTCGGGGATGCTCATCGCGACCAGGGCGAGCACCGAGACCGTCGAGTCGGTCCGACTGCCCCGGCGGGCGGCGGCCCAGACGCCGAGCAGCAGTGCCAGGGCGATCCCGACGACCATCGCGGGGATCGCGATCAGCAGGGTGCGTGCAAACGAGGCCCAGATCGTCGAGGAGACCGGCTCCCCGGTGACCAGCGAGTCCCCGAAGTCGCCGGTGACAGCGTTGCCGAGCCACTCCACGAACCGGGCCCACACGTTGCTGTCCAGTCCGAGCTGCTCGCGCAGCGTCTCGACCGCCTCCGGAGTCGCGTTCTGTCCCAGCAGCTGCTCGGCCACGTCACCGGGTAACGCCTGCACCGCGAAGAAGACGAAGAACGCGGCGAGAAAGAGGGTGATCAGACCCGTGCCCAGGCGGATGCCGATGAGTCGCACCATGGCTCAGTCCTCCCTCAGGCCGAGGGCCAGGTAGTCGAACTCGAAGCCGTACTCGTCGTAGTTGACGACGTCCTCCGACAGACCCACCAGGCGGTCACCGAAGACGGGCGTCAGGTCGGCGGAGTCCTCCACGATGAGCCGCTGCGCGTCCTGGTACTTCTGCAGACGACTGCCGTCATTGGTGTCGGCACGGGCGGAGTCCAACAGCTGGTCGAACTGCGCGTTGGACCAGGCGGACTCGTTGTAGGACGACCCGGTGCGGAAGATCTGGTTGAGCAGCTGGTCGATGGGCCGACCGGTGAACCAGTAGCTGACCATCAGCGGCTCGGCCATCCAGATCTGGGTGTAGTAGGAGTCCGCCGAGGTGTTGGTGATCTGCAGGTCGATCCCCGCCCGGCTGACCTGGCTGGCGAAGGCCGTCGCGATGGCCGTGAAGTTGGGCTCGTAGGCCGAGGTGTAGATCCGGGTGGAGAAGTCCTCCCGACCGATGGTCTTCAGCAGGCCCCTGGCCTTCTCCGGGTCGTGCTCCCTCTCCTCGTCCATCCAGGCCTTGAGCTGCGGGGGCACCGGGTTGTCCCATCCCGGCGTGCCGGTCCCCTGCAGCGCGGTGGAGAGGATGGCGCGCGGGTCGTAGGCGAGTTTCATCGCCTGCCGCATCGTCGGGTCGGCGAACTCGTCGCTGGTGGCGAGCATCGGAATCGTGTACCACTGAGCGTTCTCGACCCGGGCGACCGTCGTGCCCGGGGAGTTCGCCACGACCCGTGCGGTCGGGTTGTCCAGGTTGGTCTGGGACAGCAGGTCGACCTGACGGGCCAACAGCGCGTTCACCCGCGCGGAGGTGTCCTGGATGGAGTAGAACTCGATCCGGTCCAGCGTCGCCCGGCCCCCGAAGTAGTCCTCGTTGGCACGCACCGCTCCTGCCCCGGCCGGTGTGAAGCTCTCCAGCACGAACGGCCCGGTGCCGACCCCGGTCCGCCCGATCTCCGCGGCGGAGTCCTCCGGGATGATGTAGCACTGGTAGGCCGTGAGCAGCGAGGGGAACTCCGCGTTGGGGGTCGTGAGCCGGAACCGGACAGTCGTCGTGTCGACCGCCTCGATCTCATCGATCTGGTCCAGCGCTCCGGCCTGCGGGGACGCCGTGTCTGGGTCCAGGATGTGCCCGTAGGTGTAGCGCACGTCCCGCGCCGTGAGAACCCTCCCGTCGTGGAAGCGAACCCCCGGCTGCAGCGCGAAGTCCCAGGTCGTGGCGTCCGCGTTGGATGACCACTCGGTGGCCAGGTCCGGCACCGTCTCGCCGTCCCGATCCAGCTTCACCAGCCGGTTGTAGACCGCGCCAAGATATTCGTAGGCCGACAGCGAGCTGGCTGGGTCGAGGGTCTCGGCTGCGTTCGCGGCCGGGCGGGCGATCCGCATCGTGGCGCCGGCTCTGGCCACCCCCGTCGCCGCCTTCTCGGGCAGCCTCAGGGCCGGTGCACCACAGGCCGACAGGCCGATGGCCGCCGCGCCGCCCAGCAGGCCACCCAGGAAGTGTCTGCGGTCGATGGTGAGGGTCAAGGGTTCGCCTCCGAACTAATCGTTCGTGCGCACGATACGCGGTTCAGGGCGAGATGGCCATGGCGTCCGCCAGAAAGGTGGCCATCGCGTCCCCCGGACGAGTGGCCACAGCGCCCCGAGATAGTGGCCATCGCGTCCCCCGGACGAGTGGCCACAGCGCCCCCAGAAAGTGGCCATCGCGTCCCCGGAAAAGCGTCACGCCCCACAACTCGTGCGAGTTGTGGGGCGTGCGAACGGTGTGATCGGAGGGTGAGCTCCTCAGGTCAGAACGGGCCCTCTTCGCGCCGCTTGTCCCAGCGCTCCTCGAAGCGGTTGAGCAGCCCGGAGCTCTTGTGGCCCTTGCCGCTGGCCTGCTTGCCGTGGCGAGCGTTGCCGCCGGGCTTGGCGTGGAGCGTGACGTTGCCGTGGGCGTCCACGGTGCCCAGGGTCGCGCCCTTGGTCCGCGGAGAGGTCATCGCCCACACACCGCCGAAGACCATGGCAGCGAACCCGAGGCCGCCGATCCAGATCTGGTGCATGGTGACCGCGAGGACGACCAGTCCGAGACCGGCGAGGGCGATGAGGAGCCCGAGGGCCGCTCGACGCCGTTTGGCGCGGGCCTCGCTCTTGCCGACCAGGGACGTGGCGAAGCGTGGGTCCTCGGCGTAGAGCGCTTGCTCCATCTGCTCAAGAACTCGCTGCTCGTGCTCGGAGAGCGGCACGGTGACCTCCCTGACCTTCGACTTCTGTGCACCACCACCAGGTGGCGGTGTGACGCCCCCGCCGGGGGTGACGGCGACGTCGTCCTTCTAGGATATGCCGGGAACCGCGCGAGCGGTAGCCGGGCCTTTACCGTGAAGACGCACCGCAGGTCAAAAAGGTTTCCGCTGGGGATGGTGATCCTCATCGCACCCCGCTGGTCCCGGTGGATCCGCGTGGTGACCAGGCCGCCGCACCCCACGGGCGGGGAACCTCTCCCGGTGGCCGTTCCCGCCTCGGTGGGCGCCCGTCGTAGTCCCCGCGTGCCTCGTCCCGGACGACCAGGCTCGCGGGGCGCACGATCCCACTGCCGAACCGTTCGGCGGCGCGGTCCATGGCCCGCTCGGCGTCGCGCCACCCGCGCTCCGGCTCGTCCAACCGTCCCTGCACCGGGGTCTGCGCCGCGTCGGTGAGACCCTCGAGCCGCACCCCGAGCAACCGGATACGGGCACGCTGGAGGCCGAGCGCGGCATACAACGCGGTGGCGGTGCCGAAGATGTCACGGGTGACGTCGGTGCTCTGCCGCATCGTGCGGGACCGGGTGATGGTGGTGAAGTCGGAGAACCGGACGGTCAGCACCACGGTGCGCGCCAACAGGCCGGAGTGACGCATCCGGGTGGCGCTGCGGTCGCTGAGCCGCAGCAGCTGGCGCCGGATGACCGCCGGGTCATCGACGTCCTGGTGGAAGGTCTCGGAGGACCCGACACTGCGCTCGACCCGGGCCGGGGTGACCCGTCCGGCGTCGTGCCCCCAGGCCAGCGCGTGCAGGTGGGCTGCGCCGCCCGGCCCCATGGCCCGGCTCAGCGTGGCCAGCGGCAGGTGCGCGATGTCGGCGACGGTGCGCAGCCCGAGTCGGTGCAGCGCGGCCTCGGTGCTCTCCCCCACCCCCCAGAGCGCACTGACCGGCAGCGGGTGCAGGAACTCCACGACCCGGTGCGGCGGCACCATGAGCATCCCGTCCGGTTTGGCGGCGCGCGAGGCCATCTTGGCGACCACCTTGGTGGGGGCCCCGCCGACCGAGCAGGTGATCCGCTGCTCGTCGGCGATGGTGTCGCGGATCCACTGACCGATCTGCGCGGGGCTGCCGAGCCGCCGACGCGCGGCGGAGACGTCCAGGAACGCCTCCTCCATGGAGACCGGCTCGACCTGGTGGGTCACCTCGGAGAAGACGGCCATCACCGCCGAGGAGATCGCGCTGTAGCGCTCGTAGTCGGGCCGCACGATCTCGGCCTGCGGACACAGGCGACGCGCCCTGGCCATCGGGATGCCGGACCGTATGCCGTAGGCCCGGGCCTCGTAGGTGGCCGACAGCACCACGCTGCGCATGCCGCCTCCGATGACGACCGGTCTGCCGGCCAGCTCGGGCCGGTCGATCAGCGACGCGGCGGCGTAGAAGGCGTCCATGTCGACGTGCAGGATCGTGCAGCCCTGGTCGTCCACGCCGGCCGCGGGGACACCCGCCATCTCGTGCGGCCCCACCAGCGCGGCGTCGGGCTCCGCGGCGAGCACCTGACGCCCGGCCGTCCCGTTCACCATCCTGGGCTCCCCGGGCTGGAGTGCCACAGCTTGCTGCTCGGACCGGCCGGCTTGGTGTCGGCATACGGCGACTGCTTGAAGCCGGAGGCGTGCAGCAGCACCCGGCGGCCCTGCTGCTGGTCGGTCCGGTGCGCCTCGTCCTCGGCCCGCTCGGCACCGGTCACCGCGTCGTGCTCGACGGAGTCCATCAGTGCCCGGACCCCCTCGATGCCTCCCGTGTCGAAGGCACGGCCCAGGGCCGTCATCTCCCACGCGCCGGTGGCACGCAGCGAGATGCCGCGCGGCCCCGTGCGCCGGGTGATGCCGCGCACGACCAGCAGGAAGGAGTGGAAGACCGTCTCGGCGAACGGCCCCTGCACGTCCTCGAAGAACGTCGCGTCGCTCGGGCCCGTGCCGTCCTCCAGGGTCAGGAAGACGACCCTGCGACCGGAACGGATCGGTGGCGTCTGCGTCGCGACCTTCGCCCCGGCGACCAGCACCTCGCTGTGGTTGCGCTGGGCGAGCAGCTGGTTGGCCGGGACGACACCGAGCGCCTGCAGCATCGGTTGGTAGGTCGTGGTCACGTGGGAGCTGACGTCCATGCCGAGCACCTCCAGCTCGGCCAGCATCTGCTCCTGCGGGGTCATCTCGGGCAGTCCGCTCCCGCCCTGCAGCACCGGCTCGTCCCCGAGGTCGAGGGTCAGCTGGGTCGGGTCGGCCTGCCGCGGGTGCCAGGTCCGGTGCCCCTTGGCCTGGGCACCGGCGCGGGCAGCGACCTCCCCTGCCGCGGGCAGCGTGGGCGCGACCTTCCGGGCCCGGGAACGGCTCCGGGACACGGTCGGTGCACTCCACCGCTCGAGCTCGGCGACGTGCAGCAACAGGTCCCGACGGGTCGGCCCCTGCCGCAGGGTGCTGGACCGGGCGGTGCCCACGCCGTGCAGCTGGTCGAACCCGCCGGCCAGCACCAGACGCTCCACGACCGGGCGGCTGATCCTGGCCCGCTGCCACAGGTCGCCCAGGGAGTGGTAGGGCTGCCCGGCGACGAGCCGGGAGACCTCGTCGTCGCTGATGCCCCTGACCTCGGCCAGCGACAGCCTGATGCCGTAGCCGGAGGCGCGCTCCTCCACCCGCGCCAGGTGCTCGTCGACGAGGTCGCCGCGGCCGGCGCGGGCGGGTCGGCCCTCGGGCCTGCTCCACTCCGGCCCGTCCCAGCCCCGGGCCTCGTGGGTGACCCGCTCCACGCGGTAGGTCTCCCCCGAGGCGTTGACGTCCAGCCCGAGGACGTGCACGCCCATCGCGCGGGCCTCCTCGAGGATCAGCCGCTTGGGATACATCCCCGGGTCATGGGTGAGCACACCGGCCAGGAACGCCGCGGTGTGGTGGGTCTTGAGCCACGCGGAGTGGAACGTCGGCACCGCGAAGGCTGCGGCGTGCGCCTTGCAGAACCCGAACGAGGCGAAGGCGGCGAGCACGTCCCAGATCGCGTCGACGTCCCGGGGCGCGTAGCCCCGGGCCGCGGCAGCGGGTCGCCACCAGGACTCGACCTCGGCCTGCCCCTGTGGGGTGCCGAGCGCGCGGCGCACCTCATCGGCCTGGGCGAGGGTGACCCCGGTGGTCTCGGCGACCAGCTGCAGCACCTGCTCGTGGAAGACCACGACACCACCGGTGTCCTCCAGGTAGGGCACCAACGAGGGGTGGAGGTACTCCGGCTCGGCCCACCCCTGCCGGGCGTTGAGGAAGGGTCGCACCATGTCGGACTTGACCGGGCCGGGTCGGAACAGCGAGATGTCGATGATGATGTCGCCGAAGGTCTCCGGGCCGAACTTGCCGATCAGCTCGCGCTGCCCGGGTGACTCGATCTGGAAGCAGCCCAGGGTGCGGGCCGACTTGATCAGCGAGAACGTCTCGGTGTCGTCGTAGGGCACCTGCTGCTGGTCATCCAGGTCGATCTGGACCCCGTCGACCCGCTCCACCTCCGCGACCGCGTGCGCCATCGCCGACTGCATCCGGATGCCCAGCACATCGAGCTTGAGCAGCCCGAGGTCCTCCACGTCGTCCTTGTCGAACTGGCTCATCGGGAACCCCAGCCAGCTGGCCTCCACCGGGGTCCGGTCCAGCAGGCCGGTGTTGGACAGGATCACCCCGCACGGGTGCAGCGCGATGTGCCGGGGCAGCCCGTCCAGGCTCTCGACCATCTCGAACAGCGTCTGCATCCGTGGCGCGTCGAAGCCGTGGCGCCGCAGCTCGGGCAGGTCACGGACGGCGGCGCGTGCGTCCCTGGCCCGGATGTGGGGAAACGCCTTGGCGATCACGTCGATCTCCCCCGGCGGCATGCCCATGGTCGCGGCGACGTCGCGGATGGCGTGCCGCACGCGATAGGTCTCCATCATCGACACACAGGTCACCCGCTCGGAGCCGAACCGCTCCAGGATCCGCTCATAGATCTCGGTGCGCCGGGCGGACTCCACGTCGATGTCGATGTCCGGCAGCTCGGCACGCAGCGGGGAGCAGAACCGCTCCATCAGCAGGTCGTGCCGGATCGGGTCGACACCGCTGATCCCGAGCAGGTAGTTGACCAGGCTGCCCGCCCCCGACCCGCGCGCGGCCACCCGCACCCCCATCTCCCGGATCAGGTCACAGACGGTGGAGACGGTCAGGAAGTAGGTCGGGTAACCCAGGCCCGCGATGACCCTCAGCTCGTCGTCGAGCCGGTCGTGCACCCGCCGCAGGTAGGCCTCCGGGTGGCCGGTGTAACGGTCGGTGACCGCCGCCCGGACCCGCTCGGTGAGGACCTGCTGGGCCTGGCCGGTGCCGCTCACCCCGACGACCTCGGGCTCGGGCAGGTGGACCTGCCCGATGCCCAGGTCGCTGCGTGGGCTCTGCACGCAGGCCCGGGCCAGCGCGTCGGTCGCGGCGAGCAGGTCGGCGGCCCGGACCGACGGACCGACGGCGTCGGCGACCCGCTCGGCCACCGCGCGCATCGCGCCGGTGCCCGCCAGGTGCCCGGCGGTGCTGACGCGGTCCAGGTGCCGCTCGTCCAGGGCGACCATGCGGCGGGCCGCGTCCAGGATGTCGACGACCCGCGCCTGCTCCGGCTCGGCATGGCGCACCGCGGCGGTGAGCACCGCGGGCAGCCCTGCCTCCAGCGCCAGCGACCACAACCGGGCGGCATGCTGCAGGCTCGCCGGGCTGTCCTCCGGGCCGCCGTGACAGACCACCTCGATCACCAGTGCCCCGGCCGGGAGCGCCTGCTGCCAGTCACGCAGCAGCTCACGGGCCAGGCCGACCCGACGACGCAGCAGGGCCCGACCGACATCGGAGTCGGGCCCGAGCAGCACCACGACGGGCGGGACCTGCTCGCCCCGGTCGCCCACGGGCGCGGCCGCGCGCGCCAGCAGCTCGCGGTGGGTCCGCGGGCTGCCTCGCTCACCGGCCAGGTGCGTCTGCGTGATCAACCGGCAGAGTCGGGACCAACCGGTCCCGGGCTCCAGCCCGGAGGCCTGGCCCCGGGCGAGCACGGTGACCCGCGGGTGCTGGTCGTCGACCAGCGCCCCGCCCTTGACCGGCTGTGCCCTGGTGGGGCGGCCCCACCCCTGACCACCCCCACCGAGCGCGTCGGCCCCGGTCCACCGGATCCCGGCCTGCTGCACCCGCGCGGACGGGGGCCGCGCCGGAAACCCGGGCTGCTCCCCCCGCCGCGTGGCGGGCTCCCCCTGCCAGGTGGCCCGGGCGCCCTGGTGACGCCCTGTCGTCCATCCGGTCCCCTGCCCGGGCGGCGGCTCGACGACGGCCAGGTCGACGCCGAGCACCGGGGAGATCTCGGCCCGGGCACACGCCTGCACGAACCGCACCGCCCCGTAGGCGCCGTCCCGGTCGGTCAGCGCGAGTGCCGGCTGCCCCAGCTCGACGGCACGCTCCACCAGCGCCTCGGGCGTCGAGGCGCCGTAACGCATCGAGAAGCTGGAGGCGACGTGCAGGTGGGTGAACTCCATGGGGCTCACCAGGGAGTGGTCGGCGCGAGCTCGCCGGGCAGCGGCTCGGCGAACGGCAGGTGCAGGGTGCGGCGGACCAGCTCCAGGAAGGTCTCACTCTGACGCACCAGGTCGTCGGCCTCCCTGGCGCTGACCCCGCCGGAGCCCCGCTCCAGCGCCAGCCGGCGCCGACCGCTCGCGGCGAAGAAGACCGCCCACTCGCCCAGCTCCGGCGCGAGCCGGGGCAGCACCTCCCACACGCTGCGCGGCCGGGACCGGCCAGCGGTGACGGTGCGCGCCGCGACCAGGGCCGCGGCTGCCCGGAGCGCAGCGAGGTGCGCCTCGGTGTAGCGCTGGGCCGCGCTCTGGCTCTGACAGGCCTGGACCAGCCCGGCGCGCGAGCGGTCGAGCAGGTCCAGCACCGTGCCCGCCGACGGCACCGGGGTCGGAGCATGGGCGGACCGGCCGCCGCTGCTGCCGACCCTGTGCGTGCTCATGGTGGTCATCGCTCCTCCTCAGTCGGCGACGCGCACCAGGCGCCACCGGTCGTCCTTGGTCAGGTCGTAGACCCCTGTCTGCATCAGCCGCCCGGCGCTGGCCTCCACCCGCCAGACCTCGCGCTCCAGCTCCGAGGTGCTCACCAGGAGCTCGGTGTCCTCCTGGCCTCCCGGCCTGCGCCACCAGGGCAGCCGTTGGGTCCAGTGGTCGAGCACGGCCCGCACCACGTGCAACCGCCCACGCCAGATGAACGCGGTCGGCGCGGAGGCGGCGTCCAACCCGGCCGGAAGCACCGGCTGCCACCCCGTCTGCTGCTCACCGACCCGCACCTCGACCGGGTCTGAGTACCGCCGGCTCATCACGCCTCCTCGGGCACCGCGCTTGTCGGACCGTGGTGGTTGACTGCTCCGCGAACCTCCCCTCAGGGCAGTTCGCGAGGCGATCACACCCCACAGATCGAAACTGTGTTCGATAGGACAAATGTACGACACCCCACCGACAGTGTGTCAACCCACGACCGGCCGCTGTGGACAACGCCGTAGGCTCATCCCGTGCCCACTCCCCACCCCATCGACACCCCGCGGCTGCGCGAGCGCGTGCAGACCGCGCTCGATGAGGACCTCGCCCACCAGCGTGAGGTCCTGGACGAGCTCGGCGAGCAGGTTGCCCACCTCGTCGACGAGGTCGCCGCGCTGCTGACCGGCGGCAAGCGGCTGCGGGCGGCCTTCCTGTACTGGGGCTACCGCGCCCTCGGCGGGACCGACTCCCCCGCGCTGATCCGCGCCGCGAGCTCGATGGAGCTGTTCCAGGCCGCCGCACTGCTGCACGACGACGTCATGGACGACTCCGACCTGCGTCGTGGCCGCCCGACCGCGCACCGGACCTTCGCCGCGAGCCACCACCAGCACGCCTGGGCCGGCGAGTCGGACCGGTTCGGGCACGCCGCCGCGATCCTGGCCGGCAACCTGTGCCTCACCTGGTGCGACAGCACCTTCTCCACCTCAGGCCTCCCACCTCACGAGATCGCTTCCGCCAGGGTCGAGTTCGACAACATGCGGACCCAGCTCATGGGCGGCCAGTACCTCGACGTCCTCGATGCCGCCCAGGGCTGGGAGGGCCTGAGCTACGACGAGCGCCTCGACCGCTGCCGGTCCGTGATCCGTTACAAGAGCGGGAAGTACAGCGTCGAGCAGCCACTCCTCATCGGTGCCCGCGCCGCGGGGGCCGGACCCGACACGCTCACCGGGCTGTCGGCATACGGCCTGGCCCTGGGCGAGGCCTTCCAGATCCGTGATGACGTCCTGGGCGTCTACGGCGACCCGCAGACCACCGGCAAGCCCGCCGGCGACGACCTGCGCGAGGGCAAGCGCACCGTGCTGGTCGCCCACGCCCTCGGTCTGGGCAGCGCGGAGGACACGGCCACCCTGCTGGGTCTGCTCGGTCGCCCCGACCTGGACGACGAGCAGGTGGCCGTCTGCCGAGACCTCCTCGAGCGGGTCGGTGCGGTCAGGGCGACGGAGGAGATGATCACCGCCGCCGCCCAGCAGGCGCTGGCGGCACTGGATCAGACGACCGGGCTCACCGACGAGGGGCGCAGCGCGCTCGTCGAGCTGGTCGCGATCAGCACGGCCCGCTCCACCTGAGCGCAGAGGGCTCGCTCACCTCGACCCCCTCGCCCTCACCTACGCTGGGGGCAGGAGCACCATGGGCTACCGGATCCTCGCCGACGCCGCGATGGTCGTGCACCTCGCCTTCCTGGTGTATGTCGTCGCCGGAGGCTTCCTCGCGTGGCGCTGGCCCCGGACGATCTGGCTGCACGTCGGCCTGGTCGCGTGGGGGGCCAGCACGATCCTGTTCGGGCTCGAGTGCCCGCTGACCCATGTGGAGGACTGGGCCAGGCGCTCCGCCGGCCAGGAGGGGCTACCCGCCGCCGGGTTCATCGACCACTACCTCACGGGCGTCGTCTATCCCGAGCGTGCCCTGGGCCTGGTGCGGACCCTGGTGGCAGCCAGCGTGGGCGCGTCCTGGACCGGTTACGCGCTGCGCCGTCGCCGGGCGCGGCAGGACGTGCAGCGTGAGGCCGGCCGGTAGTCCTGGTGCCGTCCGGGGGATGCCGCCCCGGCTCACACCTCCTGGTAGGAGATGAACTCCAGCAGGCTGCCGTCGGGGTCCCGGAAGTAGACGCTGGTGCCGGCACCCTGCGCCCCGAACCGCGGCACCGGCCCGGTCTCCACCTCGACGCCGTGCTGCCCGAGATGGGCGGCGGCCTCCTCGATCGGGCCGTCCCACGCGAGGCAGAGGTCACTGTTGCCGGGCCTCACCGGCAGGCGGGCGACGTTGGCGCCGAGGTCCACGCCCGGCCCGTGGACATTCAGCTGCGTGGCCCCGACCCGGAAGGCCAGGCGCCCGTCACTGGCCGTGACGACCTCCGCGCCCACGACGTCCCGGTAGAAGCGTGCGGAGACGTCCCAGTCCGAGACCGCGATGACGACGTGGTCGACCCCTCTCACCGGCACCATGGGCCGAGCCTACGTCCGGCCCCACCCGGGGAGCGCCCCTGAGGGCTCCTCCTCCCGGGAACAGCTACAGGGCCGTCTCCTGGGCGCGGCGGCGCACCTCGGTCTTGTTGCCCAGCCGCAGCGAGGCGATGGCACTCCCGCCCTCGAGCGAGTCGTCGCTCTCGTGCAGCCAGGCAATGATCTCCTCGTCGTCATACCCACCGTCGGCCAGCACCGTGAGGGTGCCGCGCAACGGCACCAACGGCCCCTCCTCGGTGAGGAACGAGGCGGGCACGTAGACCGCCCGGTTGGGCCCGCGGCGGACACCGATGATCTCCCGCTCCTGGAGCCAGGTCTTGACCTGCGCCAACGAGACGCCGGTCAGCTCCATGATGTCGGGCACGGCCAGCCAGCCGGTCAGGTCGTTGTCGTCGGAACCGAGAATTACATCGCTGTCGTTTACCACACATTCCAGTCTGTCACATGGAACGACACGCCGTAAATCTGGCGGGTTGCGCGAAACTCAGGTACTTTCACTCGGGTCACAGCACAACCATGCACAACACACAGCACAGCAACACCAGCCAACACAGCGACACCACAGGCCACACCCATTGCCCCCGGCCCCACCTGAAAGGCCTCAGAGATGAGCCCCGTTGCAGACATGCCTCCGGTCCTGCACGTCGAGACTCCCGTCGTCGATCTCGCCAACCGCGCCCCGCTGGGGTACCTGGCCACGTCGAAGAAGGACTGGCGCGACTACCGCGTGAAGTCCGGCGACACGCTCTACGACCTCGCGATCGAGTACAACACCACGGTCTCCGCGCTCGCCAAGCGCAACGAGATCACCGGCTACCTCCGCGCCGGAGAGGTGATCGAGGTGCCGCGCAAGGCCGAGAAGGAGAGCCGGTCGGCATCGAAGTCCAAGCCGTCGGCCACCGTCACGGTCCGGGCCGGAGACACGCTCTCGCACATCTCGGCGCGCCACGACGTCTCGGTGTCGGCCATCATCAAGGCCAACAACCTGCCGTCCGCGATGATCTACCCGGGCCAGCGGCTCACCGTCCCGGGCTCGGCGAAGGCCGCTGCCGACTCGTCCGAGCGCGGCTCGGACTCGAGCAGCCGCTCCGGCGGCACCGTCACGGTCCGGTCGGGCGACACCCTGTCGCACATCTCGGCCCGCCACGACGTCTCGCTCAGTGCCCTGCTCAACGCCAACCCGGGTGTCGACGCCCGCGGACTGCACGTCGGCCAGAAGATCAACCTGCCGGCCGCGGCAACCCGCTCCTCGGCATACCGGGACGGTGAGGGCGCCAAGAAGGGCGCCCCCAACACCTTCCTGCACTACACCTACAGCGACGAGGTGGCCGGCTCGGCCGCTGCCAACCGCGAGTACCTGGCCGACGCGCCCGTCCCCTCACGCGAGGAGATGAAGCAGCTGATCCGGGAGACCGCCAGGCGTCACGGCGTCGACGCGGACCTGATGCTCGCGCTGAGCTACATGGAGTCCGGCTGGAACCACCGGATGGTGTCCCCCGCCAACGCCATCGGCGCCATGCAGGTGATCCCCTCCACCGGCGACTGGGCCTCCTCCATGGTCGGCCGGGAGCTGAACCTGCTCGACCCGCACGACAACGTCACGGCCGGCGTGGTGGTCATGCGTGCGCTGCTGCGCTCGGCCGACAACGAGGACCAGGCGATCGGCGGCTACTACCAGGGGCTCGCGGGCGTGCAGAACAACGGCATGTACCCGGACACCAAGAACTACGTGAAGGTGATCCAGGAGCTGCGCGACCGGATGTGAGGGCCGGGCAGCGCCGCGCGGCCGGTCAGGGCTGGCCCGCGGCGCTACCGTCCCCCTCGTCCGCGCTCGTCCTGGGCGGACCCTCGAGACGCCGGTAGCGCAGGAGAACCTGTCCCGCAGGGAACGACCTGGCGGGCTCGAGCGGCTCGAAGCGGGCCGGCACGGTTCCGTCGGGGAAGAGCTTCTTGCCCGTCCCGAGCACCACCGGACACAGCCAGAGGTTCACCTGGTCCACCAGCGACTCACGGAACAGGGTCTGCAGCAGGTTGGCGCTGCCCCACGTGTGGATCTGGCGGTGCCGCTCCCGCAGGTCGCGGACGGTCGCCGCCACGTCTCGCAGCTGGGTGCTGGGCTCCCAGGTCAGCTCCGGCGTCCCCCGGGACGCGACGTACTTGGGGACCGCGTTGAAGCCCAGCGCGATCCCGTCCGACTGGCTCGGCCAGTAGCCGCGGAAGATGTCGTAGGTGACGCGTCCCAGCAGCAGCGCGTCGGACGCCTGCACGTCCGCCTCGATCTGGGCACCCGACTCCGCATCGCCGAAGGGGCGCTCCCAGCCGGCGTAGGGGAAGTCCCCGGCCTGCTCGGTCGGCCCACCGTTGGCCTGGATCACGCCGTCGAGCGTGGTGATGATGTTGACGTGCAGCTCGCCCATGGTGCGTTCTCCTGACAGCTGTCGGTGCGTCCCGGTGACGCCTTACCCGTGCCGACCTCTACCGGGCGCCGAAGTCATCGGTCCCCGCCGGCACCGAGGACCCTTCCCGCTGGATCAGGGGTCTCGACAGAAGTGTGACCCGGTCCGCTCCCACGCACCATCGACGCAGGTCAGCACCACCGTCTGACCGCCCGATCCCGGCCCGGGCGGCCCCACCTCCACGGTTTTCGTGCTGAGGCTCCGTATCCTCGAGGGGTGAGCACCGCGACCTCCGCCGTGATCGACCGTGTCCTCGACGGTCGATACCGTGTGGAGTCCCTGCTTGCCGAGGGCGGCATGGCGGCCGTCTACCGGGCCACCGATCTGCGGCTGGACCGGCGGGTGGCACTGAAGATCATGCACGCCCACCTGGCCCGGGACGAGGAGTTCGTCACCCGCTTCCGGCAGGAGGCCCGCACGGCGGCCCGGCTCTCCCACCCGCACGTGGTCTCGGTGTTCGACCAGGGCGAGGACGACGACCTCGTCTTCCTCGCGATGGAGCTGGTGGAGGGCCGCACCCTGCGCGAGGTGATCACCGGCCACGGCGCCCACAGCGTCCGGGACGCCGTCGCCTACCTCGACCCCGTGCTGCAGGCGCTCGCCGCGGCCCACGAGGCGGGGCTGGCCCACCGCGACGTCAAGCCGGAGAACGTGCTGATCCGGCCCGACGGCATGGTCAAGGTCGCCGACTTCGGCCTGGCCCGGGCGGTCACCGCCGCCACGTCCAGCCACAGCAACGAGCTGGTGTGGGGCACCGCGGCCTACCTGGCACCGGAGCAGGTGGAGCGCGGCCGCACCGACGAGCGCAGCGACATCTACTCGGCCGGCCTGCTCCTCTACGAGCTGCTCACCGGCGTCAAGGCCTTCCCCGGCGACAGCCCCGTGCAGGTGGCCTACGCCCACGTGCACGGCGAGGTGCCGCGGGCGGCGGACACCGTCGCCACCGTCCCCGCCGAGATCGACGCGTTCATCCAGTGGGCCGCGGCCACCGACCCCGAGCGCCGTCCCACGGACGGGGCGGCGGCGCTCACCGAGCTGCGCCACTCGGTCCGTCAGCTCTCCGAGAGCGAGCTCGACGCGCTGCCCGGGCAGCAGCCGGCCGACAACGACCTGACCCAGGCCTTCGACCACACCCGTCCGCTGCGCGCGACGGACACCCTCGCGGTCCCCCGGCAGGCACCGGAGCACTACGCCAGGACCAGCGGCAACAAGCCACGCAAGGTGCGCCAGACGCGCCCGCCGGCCCCCGCCAGTGCCGCCCCCCGCCGCCCCCGCCGACGGATGAAGGTCGCGGGCTGGCTCCTCGGCATACTCCTGGTCCTGATCGGGGCCACCGGCGCCGGTGCGGCGTGGTACTTCACCGAGGGTCCGGGCGTGCACTCCCCCGTGCCCACGCTGGTCGGGCTCACCGAGACCGAGGCCCGCGAGGCGCTCGACGCCGAGGAGCTGGACACGGTCGTGGAGCTGGAGTACTCCGAGACCGTGCCCGTCGAGGAGGTCATGGCCGCCTCCCACCCCGCCGGCACCTCGCTGCGCCACGGCACCGACGTCACCCTCACCGTGTCGCAGGGGCCGGAGCGGTATGCCGTGCCGCCCGTTGTGGGGAAGACGCTCGACCAGGCGACCCCCATGATCGAGGAGGCCAACCTGACCGTGGCCGAGCCGGAGCGGGTCTATGACGAGAAGATCCCCGAGGGCCAGGTCATGTCCGTCGCGCCGGAGGAGGGCGAGCAGCTCAAGCCCGGGTCCGAGGTGACCCTGACCGTCAGCCAGGGCCGCGAGCCGATCGAGATCGTGGACGTCACGGGACAGCCGGAGAGCGACGGCGTGAACGTGCTCTCCGAGGCCGGCTTCGAGGTCACCGTCGCCCCCGAGCGGGTGTTCAGCGACTCCGTCGAGGAGGGCCGCGTGGTCTCGCAGACCCCTGCCGAGGGCACGGGCTTCCGCGGCGACACGGTGACCCTGACGATCTCCAAGGGGCCCGAGCTGATCGAGGTGCCCTCGGTCATCGGCAAGCAGTGGGGCGAGGCCCAGCAGATCCTCACCGGGGCCGGGTTCGAGGTGTCCCGCAAGAACGTCCTGGGCGGCTACTTCGGCACGGTGCGCACGCAGAGCGTCAAGGCCGGCGAGATGGTGCCGCGCGGCACCGAGATCGTCCTGGAGATCGTCTGAGCATCCGGGACGGTGCCGCTCGGCCGGCTCTCCTCCCGCGGCCCAGCAACCTGACACGTGCCCCGGAACTACCCTGCGCGGCGCCGAATCGTGGGTAGTTGCCGTGCACGTGCCCCGGAACTACCCCGGCCGGCACTTCCGGGGTAAGAGTCGTGCACGTGCCGCCCCGGGCCAGCCGGGTCAGCCGCGGGCCGGCTCCCGGGAGGTCAGCAGCTCGGTGAGGACGGCGGCCGCATGGTCGGTCTGGGCGTCGTCCACGTCCAGGTGCCAGACGAACCGGACGTGCTCCGGGCCGGTCGCGTAGCCCAGCACCCCCCGCTCCCCCGCCGCCGCGATGAAGGCCGCTGCCGTCCACCCGGCGGGCGCGACGTGCAGGATCAGGATATTGGTGTGCACGGAGCCCGGGTCGACGACGTCAGGGACCGCAGCGGCCACCGCACGGGCGACCCGCTGGCACCGGTCGTGGTCCTCCGCCAGCCGCTCGAGCTGGTGCTCCAGCGCGTGCCGCCCGGCGGCCGCCAGGATGCCGACCTGCCGCATGCCGCCGCCGAACCTCTTCCGCCAGACCCGCGCCTCCTGCATACGCTCCGCCGAGCCGACGAGCAGGGAGCCCACCGGGGCACCCAGCCCCTTGCTCAGGCACACGGACACGGTGTCGGCGCACGCGGCATACTCCGCGAGCGGGACGCCGGTCGCGACGTGCGCGTTCCAGAGCCGCGCCCCGTCGAGGTGGACCGCCATCCCCCGCGCGCCCGCCCGGTCCCGCAGCTCACGCATGGCCTCGATCGGCTGGACCGTGCCGCCACCGAAGTTGTGGGTGTTCTCGACCACCACGCACGACGTGCCCACCTGGTAGGCACCGCCGTCGGTGACCGCGAGCGCCATCGCCGCCTCCACGTCCAGCAGTCCCGCCTCGGCGCGGTAGCTGCGGGCCGAGATGCCGCTCAGCACCGCCGCGGCCCCCATCTCGGCGCGCAGGACGTGGGCCAGGTCGTCGGTGACGAGCTCCTGGCCGGGGCCCACGTGCAGCCGGACACCGAGCTGGTTGGCCATCGAGCCGGTCGGGGTGAACAGCGCGTCCTCGTGCCCGAGGAGCTCGGCGACCTCCCGCTGCAGGGCCAGGACGGTGGGGTCCTCGCCGTAGACGTCGTCGCCGACGGGGGCCCCCGCCATCGCCCGGCGCATCGCCTCGGTCGGCCTGGTCAGCGTGTCCGAGCGCAGGTCGGCCGTGACGCCGGTCGCGGCGCTCACCGGCCGCCCTCGAGCATGGCCGCGACCTGGAAGGCCATCTCCAGGCTCTGCTGGTGGTTCAGCCGCGGGTCGCACAGCGTCTCGTAACGCAGCCCGAGGTCGTCCACGTCGAGGGCGCCGGAGCCGCCGACGCACTCGGTGACGTCGTTGCCGGTGAGCTCGACGTGGATGCCGCCGGGCCAGGTGCCCGCCGCGCGGTGCGCCTCGAAGAAGCCGGCGACCTCGTCGATGACGTCCTCGAACCGGCGGGTCTTGTGCCCGCTGGGTGAGGTGAAGGTGTTGCCGTGCATGGGGTCACAGACCCACGCGACCCGGTGGGCGACCTCGCCGACGCTCTCCAGGAGCGGGGGCAGCAGGTCGCGGATCCGGTCGGCGCCCATGCGGGTGATGAAGGTGAGCCGCCCGGGGATGCCGTGCGGGTCCAGCCTCTCCACGAGCCGGAGCACGTCGTCGCGGGTCGCGGTGGGCCCGAGCTTGACGCCGATCGGGTTGTGCACCCGGGAGACGAAGTCGATGTGGGCCCCGTCCAGGTCGCGGGTGCGCTCCCCGACCCAGATGAAGTGCCCGGAGGTGTTGTAGGCCAGGCCGGTGCGCGAGTCCCGGCGGGTGAGCGCGCGCTCGTAGTCGAGCACCAGCGCCTCGTGGCTGGAGTAGAGGTCGACCCGCCGCAGCTCCTCGGCCTCGGCGACGCCGGAGGCCTCCAGGAAGCGGACCGCCCGGTCGATCTCGCCGGCCATCTGCTCGTAGCGCGCCTGCGCCGGTCCGGACAGGAAGCCCTTGTTCCAGGTGTGGACGCTGCGCAGGTCGGCGTAGCCACCGGTGGTGAACGCCCGCACGAGGTTCAGGGTGGAGGCGCTGGCGTGGTAGACGCTGACCATCCGGGCCGGGTCGTGGGCGCGCGCCTCCGGGGTGAACTCGAAGCCGTTGACCATGTCGCCGCGGTAGGCCGGCAGGGTCACCCCGTCGCGGGTCTCGCTGTCGGAGGACCGGGGCTTGGCGAACTGTCCGGCGAGCCGGCCGACCTTGACCACGGGCATCCCCGCGCCGTAGGTCAGCACCACCGCCATCTGCAGGATCGTCTTGATCCGGTTGCGGATGTTGGGTCCCGTGACGCCGTCGAGGGTCTCGGCGCAGTCACCGCCCTGGAGCAGGAACGCCTCCCCGCGCGCCACCGCGCCGAGCTTGTCCCGGAGCAGGTCGCACTCGCCGGCGAAGACGAGCGGTGGGAACCCCTTCAGCGTCGCGACGGCACGACCCAGCGCCTCGGCGTCGCCCCAGGTGGGCTGCTGCCGGGCGGGGAGGTCGTCCCAGTCGAAGTGGTGCCCGATCGGGGGCGGTCCGGTCACGTCCGTGGTCACCACAACATCGTAGGAGCCCCGGCGCCCGGACCTCTCACCGGTGCTCGGGACCGGGCTCCTCCGGTATGCCGGACGCGGGCTCAGCGGTCGGGCTCGCCTCGCCCGCGGCCGCCTCGTCCTGGGGCTGGTCGGCCGCCTCGTCCTGCGGCTGGTCGGCAGGCTCGTCCTCCGGCGCCCCGGCGCTCTTGGCCTGCCGGGCCTTGAGCTGCTCGCCCACCTGCTCGATCTGGGTCCTGGCGGTCTCCAGCTGTCCCTCGATCTGGGTGCGGGCCGTTTCGACGCGCCCCTCGAGCTGGGTGCGGGCCGTCTCCACCCGCTCCTCCACCTGGTGGCGCACCTGCTCGGCGGTCACCTTGGTCTGGTCGACAGCCCGGTCCACCGCCACGCGGGCACCCTCGACGGCCGCCTTGGCGCGGGCGGCGATGCGCTCCTTGACGGTGGCCGCGTAGTCGTCGACGTACTCCTGGCCCGAGAGCTGCATCAGCTCGTACATGATCTCGTCGGTGATCGAGCGAAGCACGGTCCGGTCGTCCTGCATGCCCTCGTAGCGGGAGAAGTCCAGCGGCTTGCCGAACCGCAGACCGACCTGGCCGCGCTCGATGTTGGGGATGACCTGCCCGGTCGGCTGCGCCTTGTCGGTGTTGATCATCGCGACCGGGATGACCGGGACCCCGGCCTCCAGCGCCATCCGCGCCACCCCGGTCTTGCCCTTGTAGAGCTTGCCGTCGGGGCTGCGCGTGCCCTCCGGGTAGATGCCGAACAGCTCCCCGCGGTTGAGGACCTTCAGCCCGGAGGTGAGTGCCGACATACTGGCGTTGCCGCCGGACCGGTCGATCGGGATCTGACCCATGCTCTTGAAGAAGGTCTTGGTGAGCCAGCCCTTGACGCCGTGGCCGGTGAAGTACTCCATCTTGGCCGGGAAGGTCATCCGCCGGTCCACCATCAGGGGCAGGAAGATCGAGTCGGAGAAGCTCAGGTGGTTGCTGGCGAAGATCGCGCCGCCCTGCTCGGGGATGTGCTCCGCGCCCTCGACCCAGGGCTTGAAGAGGACCTTGACGACCGGGCCGATCAGGATGTGCTTCATCAGCCAGTAGAGCACCCGGCACCTCCTCCTCGCCTCACGATTCATGCTAGGTCAGCGCAGGGGTCGCCGCCCGCGGACTCGGCCGACCGCAGAGGCAGTGTGTCATGACAAGATCGGGCTGTGCAGATCCTCGAGGGTGCCGAGCCGTTCCACTCACCCGGAGCCGGTGAGCACGCCGGCACCGCGGTGCTGCTCCTGCACGGCATCACCTCCTCCCCGCAGATGGTGCGGCCCGTCGCCGAACAGCTCGCCGAGCAGGGGTATGCCGTGTCGGCGCCCCTCCTCCCCGGGCACGGGACGACCTGGCAGGACATGGCCCGCACGAGGTATGCCGACTGGCTGGCTGCCGTGGTCGAGTCCCTGGAGGCGCTGCGTGCCGGCCACGAGACCGTGGTCGGGTTCGGCGTGAGCATGGGCGGGGCGCTGCTCACGGATGTCGCCGCACGACGGCCCGAGCTGGTCGACGGGCTGGTGCTGGTGAACCCGGCCTTCGCGGCCACGGACTGGCGGCTGCGTGTCATCCCGCACGTCAAACGCTTCGTGCCAGCGGCCCAGGGCATCGCCGACGACATCCTGCGGCAGGGGCCCCCGCGGGAGCTGGCCTACCGCTGGACCCCGCTGCGGGCCTTCGACTCCTTCGTCGAGCAGTGGCCCCGGCTGGTCCGCGAGCTCCCGCGTGTCCGACAGCCGATCCTGCTCGTGCGCTCGCGGCACGACCGGGTGGTGCCGCCGGTCTCGGCGGAAACCTTCCTGGCCGCGGTCGGCAGCGACGACGTGACCGTCCGGTGGCTCGAGGAGTCGGCCCATGTGGCGCCGCTCGACCACGACGCCGACGAGCTGATTTCTGCCACGCTGGACTTCGTGGACAGAATGGTGCCTGATGGTGGCTGAGGGACCCGGTCGCGAGGACCGGCACGACGACGCCGACGACATCGACGCCCGGTTCGAGGAGATCGTCGCCGGGCTCCGTGCTGAGCAGGCGGCCTCGGCGAACCGACGCCGGGAGGCAATCCGCCGCGCGCAGGAACAGCGCGACCGGCGCCCGCCCAACCGCCCCCTGGAGGGCTTCGACAGCCCCAACCCGTGGCCCCCGCGACCGGCTGGGCGCGCCGGAGACGAGTCGCCCTCCGAGGAGTCGGCGCGCGGCCCGGCGCCGGGCGAGCCCCCGACTGGCGACCAGGCACCCGGCCGCTCGGAGCCCGGGCGCGGTGCTCGCCGCTCGGAGCCCGGGCGCGATGCTCCCGACGCGTCAGGGTCATCAGGTCCTGACCGGACGGGAGACATGCCCCCGGCCGCTCCACGACCCGACGAGCGGGCGCACCGGCTGCCGCCGGCACCGAGGGAGCCTGCCTACCGCTCGGAGCCGGCCTCCGGTCCCGAGCCGACGTCACCCCCGCCACCGGAGGGCGCCGCTGAGTCCTGGCGCGGTTGGGAGGAGTCGGGCGAGGAGGAGCACTTCATCCCACCGACCCCGTCCCTGCCCGCGGGCGACCTCCACCTGTGGGCCATCGTGCTCGGCCTGCTCGGCGGGCCGATCCTGCTCATCCTCAGCGAGGTGTTCCACGTGCTCCGCGGCGAGTGGTGGACGCCGTTGGGCATCTTCCTGTCGGTCGCCGGGGTCGTGCTCCTGTTCCTGCGGCTGCCGAAGAACCGCGACTACACGGACTCCTCCGGCGGCGCCCAGGTCTGACCGCACGGTGGCGGCGGTGGTGTCACACGCCTCCCGCACCGCGACATGCCCGTGTCGCACCCTCCCCGCACGCGGCGGCATGCCCCGTCGCACCCTCTCCGCACGCGGCGGCATGCCCCGTCGCACCCTCTCCGCACGCGGCGGCATGCCCGGAGTGGCTCGTGAGTGAGATTCACACCCCTAGGAGGGGGCGAGATCCACTCACGAGCAGGAATGGCCCCGCAGAACCACGAGGACAACGCCGGTGGAGACCGGGCACCAACGCCCTCAACGCCGGTAGGGACGGGACACCACCCCCCTCAATGCCGGTGGGGACGGGACACCACCCCCTCAATGCCGGTGGGGACGGGACACCACCCCCTCAATACCGGTGGGGAGGGGCACCACCGGCCCCGCGGCATGCCCCCTGTCGCACCCTCCCCGCACCGCGGGATGCCCGTGTCGCCCCCCCCCGGCACGCGGCGGCATGCCCGGAGTGGCTCGTGAGTGAGATTCACACCCCTGGGAGGGGGCGAGATCCACTCACGAGCAGGAATGGCCCCGCAGAACCACGAGGACAACGCCCGTGCGGACCGGACACCACCGCCCTCAACGCCGGTGGGGACCGGGCACCACCGCCCTCACTGCGCGGGAGAGGTCAGGACGTCCACCCACACCGGTAGGTGGTCGGTCGCGGCCGACAGCAGCTCCGGCTCCAGCACCACGTCCTCGTGGGGCAGCACGGTGAGCTCGGCGCTGGCGAAGATCGCGTCGATCCAGCTCCTGGGCTGCGCCGAAGGGAACGTCGGACGGTCGGGAGATGCCAGGGCGAGCCGCTCGCCCAGCAGCCGCCACGCCCCACCCTGGGAGCTCTCGTTGAGGTCGCCGCCGATGACGAACGGGCCGTCGGCCAGGGTCGGGTCAGCGGCGAGCTCCTCGAGCACGAGCGTCGCGTGCCGGATCCGCTCGTCCTCGAGCAGCGACAGGTGCAGTGAGACCACCGTGATGTCCTGGCCACCCGGCACCCGCACCTGGGCGGCGGTATAGCTGCGCGGGTTCGCACGCAGCGCCACGGGGAGCTTGCGGTCCACCGAGTCGGTCGCCGTGATGCGGCGGCTGGTCATCATCCCCGTGCCGGACAGCCGTCGGGTGCGGCCGGTCCACCTCAGCCCGCAGCGCCGGGCGAACATCGCGATCCGGAAGCCCGACAGCGGGTGCCGCGGCACCTCCTGCAGGAGAAGCACATCGGGATCGATGCGGCGCACCACCTCGGCCGCCGCGGCAGGGTCGTCCTTCAACCCCCGCAGGTTGTAGCTGGCCACCCGGATCCGTGCGCCCATCACTCTCCCGTCCTCACCTCTGTGGCCGCGCCATCCCCATGAGCCTCGACCCGCACCAGATCGGCGGCACCGACCATCCCGGCGGACGGCCCCAGCTCGGCGGCCACGATCGGCGCGATTGGCCGGTGCCCCCGCCCGGCCAGCCGACGCCCGAACATCTCCCGTGCCGGCGCGAGGAGCAGGTCGCCGGCCTCGCTCACGCCGCCACCGACCACGATCCGCCCCGGGTCGAGGGCCGCCGCGAGGTTCGCCAGCCCCAGGCCCAGCCACCGCCCCACGTCACCCATCAGCTCCAGCGCCGCGACGTCGCCGGCCCGCGCGGCCTGCGTCACGTGGTGCCCCTCGACCCGCGCCGGGTCGCCGTCGCAGTACGCCGCCAGCCCCGCGGCATACGGGCTGTCCTGCGCGAGCATCTCCCGGGCCTCGCGCTGCATGGCCCGCCCGGAGGAGTACTGCTCCCAGCAGCCACGGTTGCCGCACTCGCAGCGCTCACCATCGGGCACGACCTGCATGTGGCCGTACTCCCCCGCCAGTCCGTACCGCCCGCGCTCCACGCGCCCGTCCAGCACCAGGGCACCACCGATGCCGGTGCCCAGGGTGACCAGGAGCAGCCGCGACTCACCACGGCCGGCACCGAACCGGAACTCGGCCCAGGCGGCGGCCTTCGCGTCGTTGTCGAGGACGACCGGCAGGCCCAGCCGCTCGGCGAGACGGTCGCGGATCGGCTCGTCCCGCCAGGCCAGGTGGGGCGCGAAGACGACGGTGCGCCGGTCGGCGGAGACGAACCCGGCGGCGCCCAGCCCGACCCCCAGGACCGGACGGTCGGCCGCGGCGAGCATCTCGGCCACCGCGTCGACGATGACGTCCTCCACGACCGACGGCCGGGTGGTGCGCCCCGGGGTGTCGCGGCGTGCGTGGGCGAGCACGGCACCGGAGGCGTCGACCAGGCCGGCCACGACCTTGGTGCCGCCGACGTCGACGCCGATCGTGAGCTCGTCCCCGGGTGGGAGGTCGGGTGCCACGCCGTATGCCGTCAGTCGCCGGCGGGTGTGCCGGCGCCGCTGCCGCCGGTGGTCGGGTGGGCAGGCCCGCCGGTGGCCACGCCCGCGGCGGTCGGCACGCCTGCGCGGCGGGCGGCCAGGTCGGCGGCACCGATCATGCCCGCGTCGTTGCCGAGGAGCGCGGGGACGATCTCGGCCTGCCGGCGGTGCCCGCGCCCGGTGAGCTGGCGGCCGAACGCCACCCGGGCGGGCTGGAGCAGCAGGTCGCCTGCCTCGCTGACACCTCCGCCGATGACGATGAGCTCCGGGTCCAGCACGGCCACCAGGCTGGCCACGCCCTCGCCCAGCCAGCGGCCCAGGTCGGCGAAGAGCTCGATCGCCGCGGGGTCGCCCGCGGTCGCGGCCTGGGTCACCATGTGACCGGTGAGCCGCTCCGGGTCGCCCCCGCACAGGTCGCTCAGCGCGCCGGCGTGCGGACTGCCGCCGGCGACCAGCTCGCGTCCCTCACGCACGAGCGCGGTCCCGGAGGCGTAGGCCTCCAGGCAGCCCCGGTTGCCGCAGCCGCACCGGAGGCCCTCGGGCTGGACCCGCAGGTGGCCGATCTCGGCGGCGACCCCCTCCGACCCGCGCAACAGCTCACCGTCGCTGACGATCCCACCCCCGACGCCGGTGCCGACGGTCACCAGCAGCATGTCGTCCGCCTCCCGGGCACCACCGAAGCGGAACTCGCCCCAGGCTGCCGCGTTGGCGTCGTTCTCCAGGAAGATCGGTCGACCGACCGCCTCCTCCAGGCGTGCCTTGAGCGGCGCGTCGCGCCAGGCCAGGTTGGGCGCGAACAGGACGGTCCCGCCTGCCGCGTCGACGAACCCCGCACACGCCACGCCCACGGCCCCGACCGGCTCACCGCCACGCTCGCAGAGGTCGACCAGCTCGCGCACCAGGTCGGCGATGGCACCGGCGATGGCGTCCACGTCCTGGGCGGGGGTCACCCGCTCGCTGCGGTGGCGGAGTGTGCCGTCCTCGGCCACGGCGGAGCCCTTGATGCCCGTGCCTCCGACGTCGATCCCCAGGTTCATCATCAGCCGGTCGCCCTCTCCCGCGCCGGGGTGGAACCCGTTGGCGTGTCCTGCGTCCGGGGCGGACCCGCTGGCCTCTGCTGCGTCCGGGTCGGGCCGGTCCGGCGAGGATCCGCGGTGGGCCCGTGTCGCTCCTCGCACTCGTCCTCGTCCTCGTCGTCCCAGTCGATCAGGGCGTCGTCGGCGGGGGAACCTCTGTCGGGGCCGGGAACCTCGACGTCGTCGGTGCCGTCATCGGAGTGCGGTCCCTGCGCCGCGTCGCGCCGGGACTGGGCGAACAGCGAGAGACTCTCGGCCGCGGCGCTCAGCAGGTGAGCGATCGAGTCGATGGTGTCGGCACCGAGCGGACCGGCCGCCGCCTTCGCGCGGCACCACGGGCAGCCACGGCACACATGGTCCTCCCCGGCCACAGACTCCCCAGCCACAGACTCCCCAGCCACAGACTCCCCAGCCACAGACTCGCCGGGCCGCGGCTCCGCGGCGGCCCGCTCCCCCGCCTGCGACTCCTCCGGGAGCGACTCCTCCGGAACCGACTCCTCGGCCGCGGCCGCAGAGCGACGGGAGCGAGCGGCATACTCCGTGTCGTCGGGCACCGCGGACAGCCACCGCGCCGCCGCCTCGACCAGCTGCCGGGCCTCGCGCTCGACCTGCCCCCCGGTCTCCTCAGGCATGCTGCACCACGCGCTCGGACAGGGACCTCAACGCGGTGTCCACGATCATCTTCTCCGCCTTGCGCCTCATCGCTCCCAGCATCGGGATCTTCACGTCGACCTGCAGCTGGTAGACGACCTCGGTGCCCACGCCGTCCGGTGCGCCATCCATGTCGACGGCCGTCAGCTCGTAGGAACCGGTCATCGCCTTCAGGGAGCCGGCCCGCACCAGGTCCCACGACACCCTGCCCTCACCGCTCTCGGTGATCTGCCAGTCGTAGTCGAGCACGTAGGTGTCCTTGAGCAGGCCCGCCTCGAGGCTGAACTCCACCTCCTGGGCCCAGCCGCCGTCGTTCTCCGAGAGGACCTGCACCGAGGTGAAGTCGGCCCACTCGGGGTAGTTGTCGAAGTCGGAGATCACAGCGATCACCTGGTGCGGCGGTGCCGGGATCAGGATGCTGGACTCGGTGCGGTCGGCCATGAACGGCAGGGTATACCGGCGCGGCTACAGTGGGATTTCCCGTCGACACCCCCGTGTGCCAGGAGGCCCAGTGCAGGAGTATGAGGTCCCACCGTTGATCCCGCCCCGCGAGGAGGGCAACCTCTCGGACATCGTGCACGGCTGGGCGCAGCGGGACCCGCAGCGGCCCCTGTTGTCCCGGCAGGACGAGGGCGTATGGCGCGATGTCACCGCCGCGGACTTCTCCCGGGAGGTGCGGGAGCTGGCCAAGGGCTTCCTCGCCGCGGGCATCGAGGTCGGGGACCGGGTCGCGGTGATGAGCCGGACGCGCTACGAGTGGACGCTGACCGACTTCGCCCTGTGGACCGCGGGAGCCGTGCCGGTGCCCGTCTATGAGACCTCCTCAGCTGCGCAGACCGCGTGGATCCTGCAGGACTCCGGCGCCGTCGCCGTCGTGGTGGAGACCCCCCAGCACAGCCAGCTCGTCGCCGGCATCCGAGACGAGGTGCCGCAGCTGCGCGACGTGTGGCAGATCGACGCCGGCGGGCTCGACGAGCTGGTCACCGCCGGCGCCGAGGTTGCCGACGCGGACGTGGAGGCCCGCCGTAGCCAGCTGGACCGCTCCTCGCTCGCCACCGTCATCTACACCTCCGGCACGACGGGCCGACCCAAGGGTGCCGAGCTCACGCACAGCAACTTCCTGAGCCTGGGCGAGAACGCCATCGAGCGGTTGGAGCAGGTGGTGCGCAGCGATGGTGCCCGGACACTGCTGTTCCTGCCGCTGGCCCACGTCTTCGCCCGGCTGATCCAGGTCCTGGTCCTCCAGGCCGGCGCACAGCTCGGGCACTCCCCCGACGTGAAGAACCTGCTGCCGGACCTGGCGGCCTACCGGCCGACCTTCCTGCTGGCGGTCCCGCGCGTCTTCGAGAAGGTCTACAACGGCGCCGCCCAGAAGGCCACCGACGGAGGTCGCGGCGCGCTCTTCGCGCGGGCCGCGGACGTCGCCCAGCGCTGGAGCCGCGCCCAGGACACCGGAGGTCCGGGCCTGCTGCTGCGGGCCCAGCACCGGCTGTTCGACGCGTTGGTCTACCACAGGCTGCGGGAGGCCATGGGCGGCCGGGTCGTCTACGCGATCAGCGGCGGTGCCGCGCTCGGGGAGCGGCTCGGCCACTTCTACCGCGGCATCGGTCTGACGATCCTGGAGGGCTACGGCCTGACGGAGACGACCGCGCCCGTCTCGGTGAACACCCCGGAGCTCATCAAGATCGGCACGGTCGGCCGGCCGCTGCCGGGCGTGGGGGTGCGGGTCAAGGACGGTGAGGTCCTGGTGCGCGGCGTCAACGTGTTCCGTGGCTACCTCAACGATCCCGAGGCCACGGAGACCGCGCTCGACGAGGACGGCTGGTTCCGCACCGGTGATCTCGGCGAGCTCGACGAGCAGGGCTTCCTCACCATCACCGGACGTGCCAAGGAGATCCTGGTGACGGCCACGGGCAAGAACGTCTCCCCCGGTCCGCTCGAGGACCAGCTGCGCGCGACCCCGCTGATCTCCCAGGCCCTCGTGGTGGGTGAGGGCCGACCGTTCGTCGCCGCGCTCATCACCCTGGACCCCGAGGCCCTGCCCGGCTGGCTGGAGCGGCACGAGCTGGACGGCCTCCCGTTCGAGGAGCTGCGCCGCAACGACGTGCTGCTGGAGGCGGTCCAGCAGGCCGTCGACTCCGCCAACGAGTCGGTCAGCCGGGCGGAGTCCATCCGCAGGTTCGAGATCCTCGAGCACGACTTCACCGAGGAGAACGGCTACCTCACGCCGTCGATGAAGCTGAAGCGCAACCTCGTCACCCAGGACCTGGCCGACCAGATCGAGACGCTCTACTCCTGACCAGGGACGCCGCGCCGCGTTCCGCATGCAGCGCGAAGGGGCGCAGGTGGATCCACCTGCGCCCCTTCGTCCGTCAGCCCGCGAGCGGGTTCCGCTCAGCCGACCCCACCGCTGGTGCCACGGTTGTGCGGCACCTCGACCGTGACTGACGCGGTCGTGGTGTTGCCCGCCGCGTCGGTTGCCTCGTAGGTGATCGTGTAGACGGCGGTGCGCACCGCGCGCACCTGGAACTCGGTGTCGCTGACGACCTCGATGTCCGCGCCCTGCCCCTCAGCCGTCGCACCGACCAGGGTCACCGTCACCGGCTCGCCCGAGTCGTCGGTCGCCTCGACCGTCGTCTCCACATCCCGCCACCCGTTGTTCGGCGGCCAGATCTGCGGGCTGTCGACGGTGACGGTCAGCTCCGGCGGGGTGGTGTCCTCGGGCTCGTCGAACAGGTTGAGCCCGACCAGGACCGGGTCGTGGTCGCTGGAGCGGTAGGCGTCCGGGGCGTACAGCGCGTCCTGGGCGTCCTGCTTGAAGGACATGTCGTAGTCGATCAGGGACACCTCGTCGGCGTTGATCGTCCAGGGCACGGCTCCGGTCACCTTGCCGGCCAGTGTGTCGTTGGCCAGGGCGTGGTCCAGGTAGCCCAGCTGACCGTCGAACACGTAGGAGTAGGCGAGCTCACCGACGTGCTCGAGCAGCAGGTCGGTGTAGCCGCCCGCGACCAGGGCGTCGATCGGGTCCTCCTTGTCGTAGGCGTTCAGGTCACCGATGATCAGCGTGTTGTCCACACCGGTGCCGGTCGGGTCACCGGCCAGCCAGTCGACCATCGCCTCCGCGGCGTCGGTGCGGACGCCGTTGCAGTTGCCCTGACCGTTGGGGTCCTCCGGGTCACCGACGGCGTCGCAGGCCGACCCCTTGGACTTCAGGTGGTTCACCGCGACGGTGACCCCCTCACCGGTGGCGTTCTCCTGGAACGTCTGTGCCAGGGTCGGCCGGTTGAAGTCGTCCAGGAACCTCGGGTCGTCCTGCGAGGTCAGCGTCGCGAAGTCACCGACGGGGGTCACCGTCGACGGCTTGTAGATGAACGCCGTGGTGATCTCGTCCGTGCCGACGGTGCCGGTCGCGAGGTACGCGTACGTGCCCGCGCCGACCTCGGCGTTCAGCGCCTCGGTGAGCGTGGCCAGGGCGACGTCGTCGTTGTTCTCGATCTCGATCAGACCGACCACGTCGGCATCGAGCTGGGCCAGGGCGGCCACGATCTTGGCCTCCTGCCGGTCGAACTCCTCCGGCGTGTCCGCCCCGCGGCTGCCCAGGGTGGTGAAGTAGTTCAGCACGTTGAAGGAGGCGACCGTGAGGTCACCGCCGACCTCCGGCACCTCCGGACGCTGTGTCACGGGCGTGTAGTCCGCGCCCTGCGTCGGTTGGATGCGCCACAGGTCGAAGCGGTAGTCCAGCACCCCGGTCGCGTTGGTGACCAGGTCACCGCCGCGGAACAGGTTGTCCAGGGTGAACTCCTCCCCGTTGGGGTGGATTGCCGGGTCCGGGTTCTGGTTGCCGCGGCCGTCGTCGAGGGTGATCCGGTTCGCCAGGTTCTCGGCGAGCAGTGCCTCGGCCTCCGGCGAGCCCGGCTCGAACACGGCGGTCGGCTGGAACTGGCGCTCCGTGCCGAGGGCGATCTCGCCGAACCGGCCGTAGTTGAAGTACTCCAGGATGGTCAGGTCCTGGGGGAAGGTGACGCGCATGCCCTCGTAGGGCTCGGGGTCACCGAGCGGCAGGGTGAGCTCGACCGGAGCGGGCAGTTCGCCACCGGTGGCGCAGACCGCCACAGAGGCCGCGGTCACCTGGGTCATGCCGAAGTACTCGCTGACCGTGCCCGAGACACGGACACTGTCCCCGGCCGCCACGTCCGCACCGCCTGGGGCGTAGACGAAGATCCCGTCCGACGTCAGGGCGTCGCCGTCCCCGGCGTCCTGCACGTAGTAGCCGTCGAAGCCGCCGTTCTGGAAGTCGCCGACCACGGTGCCCTCGATGTCCACGGACTGGCCCTGGACCGGCGAGGCCGCGCCGGAGCCCTGCACGGCGCCGACCGCGGTCGCCGGGTCGCCGCAGGCACCGCCCGGCGGCGGCTCCTCGGTCTCGTACACCTCGTTCGGTAGCCCCGGCGTGTTCCACGCCTGACCCGGCGCCGGCGGCCCGTCGAAGCCCGGGAAGCCGGCCTTGTCGAAGTCGTTGCGCACCCAGTCGGCCGTCGTGTCGGTGTCGGTGCCGTCCGGGATGCGGGAGGCACCACCGGGGGTGAAGGCGGCACCGTCGTAGCCGTCGGTCAGGGCGGTCTCGGAGTAGATGAGGTCGCCGTCGTTGCCGTCGAGGACGGCAACCGAGTCCACCAGCTCGGCCCAGGCGGCGTTGTCGATCACACCGTCGAGGTCGGCATCCAGGACCGTGCCGGGGCCACCGGTGAAGCCGGAGACCAGCAGCAGCGTCAGCGTGCCGTTCTGGACGCGGTTGGCCGGCAGGTCGACCGACCAGAAGCCGGCCGCATCGGTTGTTCCGACACTGTCGACCGTGATGACCGAGCCGCGGGCGCTGGAGCTGCCGTCGCCCTCGACCTGGAGGATGGACAGGTCGGAGTAGTCGGTCTCGGGCGCGCCGTAGACCTCGTAGAACTCTGAGTCGGTGCCCGTGGTGTCGATGGAGAACTCGTTGAGGACCGGCCCGGCCGGCTCGACCGCCCCGCAGTCCACCGTGTGGCTCCCCAGACCGGTGATGTCGTTCTGCGGCAGGCCGGTCCACTCGGCGGCCGGGTCGAAGGCGTCGTCCGGGTTGACGTCACCGGAGCAGACGTCGGCGTTGCGGACCAGGGTCGCGTCCGCGGTGACCGTGGGCGGGGTCCCCCAGCTGCTGCCGGGGTCGGAGCCGCGCTGGCCGAGGGAGTCCACGACCGCGCCGTCCTGGCTGAGCACGACCGCGTCGTCACCGTTGAACTGCAGGTTGCCGGTCTGGTCCGGTGTGAACGCGAGCGCCCAGTCGGTGTGCGCGAGAACGTGCACCTCACCCGGGGCCACGGTGCCCTGCAGGGAGATGGTGTAGCCCACCGTCGTGCTGCCGTTCTGGTAGCCCTGGATGGCGTAGCCGCTCAGGTCCACCTCGGCTCCGGTGCCGTTGTAGATCTCGAGGGCCTTGTTGAAGCTGGAGCCCTCGATGTACTGACTGATGACGAGGCCGTCTGATGCCGCAGCAGCGGTTGTGCTGGCGTCCTCGGGAGCAGCCAGGGTCGGCAGGGCGGCAGCGCCATACAGTCCGGAGAGGACGAGCGAGGCCGCGCCGACAGCTGCTGTGCGCCGTCGTGTCACGCGTGTAGTCATGGATCGAACACCTTCGTTCTGGGCAGGGTGAACCCCGACTGTCCGGGATGTTCGCCGAGCCTAGAGCGCCCGACCGACGGTGGGGAAGAGCTTGCGGGAAGCGTTATGTGAACGACATGTGCCGGCCAGGTGAATCAGGCCGGGGGACGGCGCCCGAGCGGTGGCGGTAGGCCTCGTGCTCGACCGGCGGGTCGGCGAGCTGCTCGCCGGTGACCGGGTGGACCTAGCGTGGCACGTGGGCAGTCACAGCGTGCTCAACCAGTCGGCCCATCCGCGGAGCGCCTCGGACTCCGCCACGCCGAAGACTGCCGGGAAGGCCTCGTCGAGCGGGGTGCCGTCGGAGACCACGTCATAGAGCTCACGGAGCTGTTCCTCCGACCACGTCTCGGCGAGATAGGCGCAGGCGAGCCACGACAGGGCGTAGCCACGCCAGCTCGGGCCCCCGGACTCCTCCGGTCCCGCTCCCCCGTGCGTGGCCGCTCCCCCGTGCGTGGCCGCTCCCCCGTGCGTGGCCGCGCCCGGCTCGGGCCAGCCGGACGGCACGTCGCCGGCCCGCACACCGTCCAGCGCCGACCCTGCGATCGCGGCCGGGGCAAGCTCAGAGGTGCGGTGAGCGGTGTACTCGGCCAGTCCCTCCCCCAACCACGCAGGCACCGGACCATCGCCCTGCATGCTCAGGTGGGTCACCTCGTGGGTGAGCACCGCCTGTCGCCCCTCCGTCGTCAACCGGTCCCACGAGTCCGGGTGCACGACCACGTGCGCGTCGTCCCCAGTGCCCACCGTGACGGCCGGGGCCTGCTGACTCGCCGGTGCCCCACCGGTCAGCTCGGCGAACTCCTCGGCGGTGCCGGGCAGCACGACTTCGACGGGCCGGACCACCGACTCCTCCCCCCAGAGGGCCTCGACCCGCTCCAGCGCCGTGACGGTCATCGCCTCGTAGGCCTCGACGCGTTCCTGCGGGGCGGTCCCTCGCACCTCGGTCTGGGCCTCGGCGCAGGCGGCGAGCAGCAGGACGGCCACCACGGCAGCCCCTACCCTGCTGAGCCAACCCTGTGCCGTTCCCACGGCACCAGGCTAGAGCCGATGGGGCACCGACCCTGCCAACGTGCGTCACGGCATACCTCCCCAACTGGTGCCTGCCCCAGCGGGTGGCGGCTCAGCCGACGGCCGCCGACGGCACGGTGCTCTGCGCGCGGGCCGTGTGTGCCTCGGTGCGGCTGACCAGCCCCGCCCGCACGAACGCCTCCACGGCCTCGGTCTCCTCGAAGTCCAGCGGCATCATCGCCGGACGCTCGGGCATCGGCTCGGGCGCCCTGGTCGTCGGCTCCTCCAACCATGCCCTGGCCAGGACAGGCACGAAGCAGTCTCCGCAGTGCCGTCCGCGGACCGGGCACGACTCGCAGTCGATCGTCACGCTCATCGTTCTCACCTCCGTCTGGGTTCCAACTGATGTTCAAAAACGCTAGGGGCGGGGTCTGACACACCCTGTGGGAGCGGAGCGGCGGCGTGGTCGGCTCGTGCGTCACGGAGGGTGCGACACGCCCGGCGGCCGAAGCCCTGATCTCCCCCGGGACGGTGACCTGCATGCGACTGTTCAGTGGCCCGAACCTGTCGCCCACGGGATGTCTGCGCGGCTCTGTCGGTGGGCGGTCGTACGTTCGTTCCATGCAGATGGTGCAGGAGACATTCGACGACCTGGGGATCGCCCTGTCGGATGTCACGTTCGTGGTCGTCGACCTGGAGACCACTGGCGGCTCCCCCGCCGACTGCGGCATCACCGAGATCGGCGCCGTCAAGGTCCGCGGCGGGGAGGTGATCGGTGAGTTCCAGACCCTGGTGCGTCCGTCCACCGCGATCCCGGCCTTCATCACCGTCCTCACCGGCATCACCAACGCCATGGTGGCCGACGCGCCGCGCATCGAGTCCGCGCTGCCCGGCTTCCTCGAGTTCGCCCGCGGGTCGGTCCTGGTGGCCCACAACGCCGGCTTCGACATCGGTTTCCTCAAGGCTGCCGCCCACCAGACCGGACACGCGTGGCCCGGATTCGCGGTGCTCGACACCGTGCGCCTGGCCCGGCAGCTGGTGCACCGCGACGAGACGCCCAACCACAAGCTGTCCAGCCTGGCGACCCTGTTCGGCGCGACGACCACTCCAGACCACCGCGCCCTGCACGATGCCCGCGCCACCGTCGACGTGCTGCACGGCCTGATCGAGCGGGTGGGCAACCTGGGGGTCCACACCCTCGAGGAGCTGCAGAGCTACCACAGCCGGGTGACGCCGGCGCAGCGTCGCAAGCGGTTCCTGGCCGATGCGATGCCCTCCGCCCCGGGGGTCTATGTCTTCCGTGACCACCGCGGCGAGCCCCTCTATGTGGGCACTGCGGTCGACCTGCGGCGCCGCACCCGCACCTATTTCACGGCCTCGGAGACCCGCCGCCGGATGGCCGAGATGGTGGGGATCGCCGAGTCCATCACGCCGATCGTCTGCGCCACGCGGCTGGAGGCGCAGGTGCGCGAGCTGCGACTGATCGCCGAGCACAAGCCGCGCTACAACCGGCGTTCCCGCCACCCGGAGAAGGCGCTCTGGGTCAAGCTCACCGTGGAGCCCTTCCCCCGCCTGTCGATCGTCCGGCAGGTGCGCGCCGACGGGGCGCACTACGCCGGACCGTTCGGCTCCCGCAAGAGCGCCGAGGCGGCCGTGACGGCCGTGCACGAGGTCGTCCCGTTGCGGCAGTGCACCCAGGCCCTGTCCCTCACCTCCCGCAAGAGCGCCTGCGTCCTGTTCGACATGGGGCGCTGCGGCGGTCCGTGCATCGGCGAGCAGACCAGCGAGGAGTATGCCGACGTTGCCGGTCAGGCGGCGACCGCCCTGGTCGGGGATGGTCGGGGACTGCTCGCGGCGCTGCGCGCCAAGCTGGACTCCCTGGCCGAGCAGGAGCGGTTCGAGGACGCCACGACACTGCGCGACCGGATGCTGGCGCTCGTGCGGGCCACCGCCCGCGCCCAGCGGCTGGCGCCGCTGTCGTCGGCCCCGGAGATCGTGGCTGCCCGGCGCAGGGATGCCGGTGGCTGGGAGGTCGTCTGCGTGCGCTACGGGCGGCTCGCCGGCACGACGGTGACGCCCCGCGGCGCCGACCCGATGCCCTACATCGACGCGCTGCGAGCCACGGCCGAGGTGGTGACCGAGCCGACCGCCCCGGCCCCCGCAGCCCATCCGGAGGAGACTGAGCTGGTCCTCAAGTGGTTGGAGACGCCCGGCACCCGGCTGGTCACCCTGGAGGGCGAGTGGACCTGTCCGGTGGGCGGTGCCGGCGCGGCCCGTGCCGAGCTGGAGCCGATGTCGCGCCGCTGGAGCGAGTTCTCCGAGCCCTGGGGTGAGCCGCCCGCCGGGAAGCCGTTGGAGCGTCCACCGGGTGCGCTGCGCGTCACGCACTAGAGTGGGACCGTGATTTCCGCCATCGTGTTGATCAAGGCCGACGTGGCCCATATCCCCGAGGCCGCCCAGGCCATCGCCGAGATCGACGGGATCACTGAGGTCTACTCAGTGACCGGCAACGTCGACCTCATCGCGGTCGCGCGTGTGTCCAAGCACGAGGACTTCGCCGACGTCATCGCCGACCGGCTCAACAAGGTCGAGGGTGTGCAGGAGACCGAGACCCACATCGCCTTCCGCACCTACTCCTCCCAGGACCTCGAGGCCGCGTTCTCCATCGGCCTGGAGTAGCCGCACGCCACACGTCCCGTGTCTGAGCTCGTGCCGCTGACCGCCTGGAGCGGTCTGGAGGTCATGGGCCCGTTGTCCGGTGGACACCGCAACACCGTCCTGCTGGGTCGGCTGGGCGAGCACAGGGTCGTGATCCGACGCTCACGCCGGTCCGCGGAGTCTCTCGCGTGGGAGCTCGACCTCCTCGAGCACCTGCACACGGATGGTGTCGTGGTGCCGGAGACGGTCCCGACGGCCGACGGGCAGCGCCACCGGGACGGCTGGCACGTGCAGCTCCACATCGACGGTCGGGAGCCGGCGCCAGCGGATGATCAGGCCCTGCTCGCGGCGCTCCGCGACGTCCACGCCCGGACATCGGGGTGGCCACAGCGACCCGGCTCCCGGTCCGCGCGGGAGCTGCTCACCACGGAGGTGGGCGGGGACATTGACCTCTCCGCGGTGCCACCATCCCTGCGGGAGACTCTCCGCGCGGCCTGGGCGGTCGTTGATCCGCAGGCCCGGTGTGTCGTGCACGGTGACGCCGGCGGCGCCAACGCGCTCGTGCTTTCCGACGGTCGCTGCGCACTCCTCGACTGGGACGAGGCCCGCGTCGACGATCCCCTCTTCGACCTGGCCGCACCGAATGAGCCGCTGCACACGCGTGCCGCCCTGGCCTGGGAGATCGCCACCTGCTGGGTCGTCGAGCCCGACTACGCCAGGTCCCTGGTGTCTCGCCTGGAGTGAGCACCCGGCACGGGGACGTCCCGGACTCCTCGAACTCGGAAGGTAGCGTGACGCCGGGCCGAAGGGCCGCCCGGTCGCTAGGCACGACGCAGGAGACGTTGCGGGTGACCGCTCAGCGCCAGGCGCATCAGCCCGCTCGAGGCCACCCTCGCAGCCTGGGTGAACGGCAGACGGCGTGCCTGCCAGCGTGCCAGCCCGCCCCTCGCGCCGAGGGCGGACGCCAGGGAGAAGGCGTCGATGATGGCGTCGTTGGCGCCCCCGACCGAGGTTCGGCGTCATCGCGTGGGCGGCGTCCCCGATCACGACGTAGCGCCCACTCACGTAGCGCGCCATCGCCGGAGCGACCCAGACCCGCGTGGCGATGACGCGATCACCCCCGGCCCCCGCGAGCACCCGGGTCACTGCCGGTGCCGCTCGCGCGAACTGGTGACGCGCCTCCGTCAGTGCGACACCGGGGTCAATCGGCTCCGGGCCGAGGCTGCTCCGGTGGGCGGTGAACCAGTAGGCGCCACCATAGAGCGGCACGAGCCCGAAAAGTCCTCCGCTCCCCCAGTACTCACCCACCGAGTCCGACGCCGGCCGCTGCCCGGAGAGGCCGCGTAACGCGAGGTACGGTGTCGCCTTCCGTTCCGTGGCACCGGGACTGACGAGGCCACGCACCCGGCTCCGGACACCATCCGCACCGACCACGATGTGGCCGTCAAGCCGGCGGGGGTCGTCAACGAGCACGCGCTCGCGGCGCACGGTCGAGGGCACCGCAAGGTCGAGGGCGGCAAGCAGTTCCGGGCGAGGCACGATCGTCAGCGGCGCACGCCGCGGGGGCAGGAGCGGCCGCCCGGTCTGCAGGTCACGGACCGTGCCCTCCGCGAGGCGGACCGTATGCCGGTCCACCAGCTCTCCCGCGCCCAACCCTCGGAGTGCACGAGCGGCCGCCGGCCACAGGGTCAGCGCGCCACCGACCGGGGCTCGCTCGGGCTCGGCCTCGAGGACGGTCACGGCGAATAGAACGGGGTCGAGCACGGCGGCCAGGGTTAGACCGGCGATCCCGCCGCCGACGATCGTCACTCGGGTGCGCGAACTCATGGTTCACAGCGTGTCAGGTATGCCTTCGTCGCCTCACCGCGCCCCCGGTCACCCGAAGACAAGGGTTTCCACGCGCTCGGTGGACCGAGACGTCGCGTCTCCAAGCGCTCGGTGGGCGGAAATCTCGCCCCACGGCGCGCTCGGTCGAGTAGGGAAGGTCCGAGCCGGTCGGGGTCTGTCGCTCCCTCAGTGGGGGCTGGTTGCCGCGACCCAGCGGTCAATGACCGAGGAGGCGCTGCCGGAGTCGATCGACACGGCGGCCCGGGCGACTCCTCCGGCGATGAGGGCCTCGAACTCCTCCTGGGTCGTCGGTTCCTGGTGGGCGACGCTGGCAGCGGCTACCGCCAGGGCGGTGCCGGCGTTGAGCAGCACGGCGACGCGCGGCGCCCCCTCCTCGCCCTCGAACACGCGGCGCGCCACGCCCGCGTTGTGCTCGGCGTCGGCTCCGCGGAGCTCGGACACCGGGTGCGTCGTCAGCCCGACCATCTCGGGTGACAGGGTGAACTCGCGGACCTGCGCGCCGTGCACCCACCACACGCGAGAGCTGCCCGAGGTGGTCAGCTCGTCCAGGCCGTCGTCGCCGCGGAACACGGCGGCGTCCTTGCCGCGGCCGGCAAAGACCCCGGCCACGAGGGGCGCCATGCGGGCGTCCGCGACCCCGACCGCGGCATACCGCGGCTGGGCGGGGTTGGTCAGCGGCCCGAGGAAGTTGAACGCCGTCGCGATCCCCAGCTCCTTGCGCACCACCGCCGAGTGCCGGAACGAGGGGTGGAAGGTCAGCGCGAAGCAGAAGGTGATCCCGACCTCGTGGAAAATCCGGACGACCTCGTCCGGGGTCGCGTCGAGCCGGATCCCGAGCGCCTCGAGCACGTCGGCCGAGCCCGAGGAGGAGGAAGCGGCCCGGTTGCCGTGCTTGACGACCGGCACTCCCGCGCCGGCGGCCACGACAGAGGACATGGTGGAGATGTTCACTGTGTGGGCCCGGTCACCGCCGGTGCCGACGATGTCCAGGCTCGGGCCGTCCACCTCGAACCGGAGGGCGTGGGACAGCATCATGTCCGCCAGCCCCTGCATCTCGTCCGCGGTCTCCCCCTTGGCGCGCAGCGCGGCCAGGAACGCCGCCAGCCGCGCAGGAGAGGCCTCACCGAGCATGACCCGGTCCATCGCCCAGGCTGCTTCCTCGGTGGTCAGGTCGCCACCGGTGCAGAGCCTGGTCAGCAGGTCCGACCAGCTGGTGGTCGTCTCACTCACGGGCGGACGAGACCCGCGATGCCCTCGGCCAGCTCGGCCGGGCGCAGCGGGCGGGAGACCACGGCGTCGGCCTGTGACCACGCCGCGAGCCAGCCGTCACCGGGGCGTCCGATGAGCACCATGATCGGCGGGCAGTCGTGGATCTCGTTCTTGATCTGGCGGCACACGCCGAGGCCGCCGTAGGGCTGGGCCTCGCCGTCGAGGACGAGGACGTCGAACTCCTCCTCCTGGAGGGCCAGCATGACACCGTCCGCCGTGGCGCACTCGTGCCAGGACTCCACGGCCACACCCTCGGCCGGCCGGCGCCCCACCCCCATACGCACCGCGTCGCGCACGGCGCGGTCGTCGCTGAAGAGGAGGACGGAGATGCCTCTGACGGCGGAGCTGGCCTCGGTCTGGACGGTCATACCTGAATCGTACCCACCCGGCACGCAGCCCCGGGGAACCGGTCGCAGTGTCACCCCGGAGGCAGGTGCCGTCCGGCTCCGACGGGAGCTGCGGCATACCCGTTCCTGTCGGTTCTCGCACGCGGGCCACGCCCGAGGGGAGGGTCACTGTCCCTCGGCCCACCCGGTGAGCAATAATGGCGCGCGTGGCGATGACAACAGCAGCAACAGCAGGCGCACCAGGGCGTCCCCTGGAGGCGACCCAGGGTCCGGTGACCCGCCCGAGCCTCACCCAGGTCGGCACCATGGTGTGGTTGGGCAGCGAGATCATGTTCTTCGCGGGTCTCTTCGCGATGTACTTCACGATCCGCGCCGTCTCCACCGAGCTGTGGGACGAGAAGACCGCGATGCTCAACGTGCCGTTCGCGCTGACCAACACCCTGATCCTGGTGATCTCGTCGGTGTGGTGCCAGATCGGCGTGTTCAAGGCCGAGGAGAGCAAGGTCTCCCGCTCCGGCAGCCTGCTGGACGTCCGCGGGTGGGGCATGCGTGAGTGGTTCGTCCTCACCTACCTGTTCGGTGCCACGTTCGTCGCCGGCCAGATCTGGGAGTACGCCACGCTCATCAGCGAGGGCGTGATGATCAACTCCGACCCGTACGGCTCCGTGTTCTACATCACGACCGGCTTCCACGGCATCCACGTCGCCGGCGGCCTGCTCGCGTTCCTGCTCATCATCGGGCGGAGCTTCACCGCCAAGCGCTACACCTATGCCCAGAAGGTCGGTGCCCACGTCGTGTCCTACTACTGGCACTTCGTCGACGTCGTGTGGGTTGCCCTGTTCTTCGTCATCTACATCCTCCAATGAACCGCCGACCGTCCCGTCCCCTGACTGACCTACGACCGAGGAGCGCCGCGTGAGCAAGCTCGCCGCATACCGACGCAGCCCGATCGCCCTGATCGTCCTGCTCTTCCTGGGCCTTGCCTTCACCGGCACCGCCTACGCGGCCCTGCAGCCGACCGCCCCGTCTGACACCTACGCCGCATCGGGTGCCGCCGCCGACGACGTCGAGGAGGGCCGCAAGCTCTTCCTCGCCAACTGCGCCAGTTGCCACGGCACCAACGCCGAGGGCAAGACCGGCGTCAACACCGCTGGCCCCTCGCTCGTGGGCGTCGGCTCGGCAGCCGTCGACTTCCAGGTCGGCACCGGTCGTATGCCGATGGCCGCCCCCGGCGTGCAGGCGGCGGACAAGCCGACGGTGTTCACCGACAAGCAGATCGACCAGCTCGGCGCCTTCGTCGACTCCCTCGGCCCCGGCCCGTCGGTGCCCGACGCCCAGTACACCGACCTGGTCAACGCGGACATCGCCAACGGCGGCAAGATCTTCCGCACCAACTGCGCGATGTGCCACAACTCCTCCGCGCAGGGCGGCGCCCTGACGCGGGGCAAGTACGCCCCGAGCCTGATGAACGTCGAGCCCAAGCACATCTACGAGGCCATGCTCACCGGCCCGCAGTCGATGCCGGTCTTCAACGACGCCACGCTCCAGCCGCAGGAGAAGGAAGACGTCATCGCCTTCATCAAGAACATCGAGGAGGGCGGCAACGAGTACGGCGGCCACAGCCTCGGCTCGCTCGGCCCGGCCGGTGACGCCCTCTTCATCTGGACCATCGGTATCGGCCTGTTGATCGCGGCGGCGGTCTGGCTCGGACGAAAGGCTGCCTGAGCACGATGAGTGACGACCAGATCGCGGTGCACGACCCGCACGCGAAGCCGGCGACCTACGTCGAGGCTGACGCCGTCGACCGGTTCGAGAACCCGGGACTGCCCCCGCACCGTCCACGTCGCGCCGACGTGGACGAGCAGGCCGCCAAGCGCGCCGAGCGCCAGGTGGCCACCATGTTCACCCTCTCCATCCTGGGCACCCTCGGGTTCCTGGTCTGCTACTTCGTGGTGGACCCGGAGCTGCGCGGCTCGCTCCTGGTGATCGGTGAGATGAACCTGTACCACCTGATTCTCGGGTTGACCATGGCGGCCTCCCTGCTGTTCATCGGCCTGGGCGCGGTCCACTGGGCCAAGACCCTCATGCCCGACACCGAGGTGGTCGAGGAGCGGCACCTGCAGGCCTCCGACCAGGAGTCCCGCGACGAGGCGGCAGGCATCCTCTCCGACGGCTACCGCAGCGCCCAGCTGCACCGTCGTCCCGTCCTCCTGCTCACCGCCGGAGGTGCGCTGAGCCTGTTCGCGCTGCCGATGGCCCTCCAGGTCGCCGGTGGCCTGGGCCCGCTGCCCGGCGACACGCTGGAGTCGACCGTGTGGAAGCGCGGTATGCGGCTCATGATCGACCCCTCTGGCGCCCCGATCCGCCCGGAGCAGGTCACCCAGGGCTCGGTGATCCACGTGATGCCCGAGGGCTACGTGGGTGACACGCACGGTGAGGACGCACCCAGTGCACTGGAGATCATGGAGGCCAAGGCCACGGCCTCGGTGCTCCTGGTCAAGTTGAACCCGGAGGACATCCAGAGCCAGAAGCAGCTCGACTGGGGTGTCGACGGCATCGTCGCCTACTCCAAGATCTGCACCCACGTCGGTTGCCCGGTGGCGCTCTACGAGCGGCAGACGCATCACCTGCTCTGCCCGTGCCACCAGTCGACCTTCGACATGACCAACGACTGCGAGGTCATCTTCGGCCCCGCCAAGCGGCCGCTTCCCCAGCTGCCGATCATGGTGGAGAATGGATACCTCGTTGCGGCCGACGGCTTCGCCGAGCCGGTCGGCCCGAGCTACTGGGAGCGTGGCTGATGACGACCATCCCGCAGGGCGCTGAAGCGGTCCGGGACCGGACACCGACCGGGACCTCCAGCGACGACGCACGACCCAGCCTGCCGCCGCCCCTGGTGTGGGCCGACGACCGCCTCGGGGTCGCCAAGGGCATGGGCCTGTTCAAGAAGGTCTTCCCCGACCACTGGTCCTTCCTCCTGGGCGAGATCGCGATGTACTCGATGATCATCTGCCTGATCACGGGGACCTTCCTGACCTTCTGGTTCGTGCCGAGCATGGGCCACGTGATCTACGACGGCTCCTACGTGCCGCTGAAGGGTGTCGGGATGAGCGAGGCCTATGCCTCGACCCTGGACATCTCCTTCGACATCAAGGGTGGCCTGCTGATCCGCCAGCTGCACCACTGGGCGGCGCTGCTGTTCATCGTGGGCATCGCGCTGCACGTGGCACGCGTGTTCTTCACCGGGGCGTTCCGCAAGCCGCGCGAGCTCAACTGGGTGATCGGCACCGTCCTGTCGCTGTTGGCCATCATCGAGGGCTTCGCCGGCTACTCCCTGCCGGACGACCTGCTCTCCGGCACCGGCATCCGGGCAATGAACGGCTTCATGTCCTCCGCCCCGGTCATCGGCACCTACATGACGTTCTTCGTCTTCGGCGGCGAGTTCCCGGGCGAGGCGATCATCCCGCGCCTCTACATCGCCCACGTGCTGCTGCTGCCGGCGCTGCTGGTGGGGCTGTTCGCGGTCCACATCTTCCTGGTCTTCTGGCACAAGCACACGCAGTACCCCGGACCGGGCCGGACCAACACCAACGTGGTCGGTTTCCCGCTCATGCCGGTCTACACCGCCAAGGCCGGTGGCTTCTTCTTCATCGTGTTCGGCATCACCGCGCTGATCTCGGCCACAGTGACGATCAACGCGGTGTGGGCCTACGGTCCCTACGATCCCTCGCAGGTCACCGCCGGTTCACAGCCGGACTTCTACATGTGGTTCTCCGACGGTGCGCTGCGGCTGTTGCCGGGCTGGCTCGAGTTCGAGCTGTGGGGCTTCACCTGGAGCTTCAACATCTTCCTCGGGTCGTTGCTCCTGCTGCCGCTCGTGTGGATCATCCTGGGCGTCTACCCGTTCATCGAGAAGTGGGTCACCGGCGACAACCGGGAGCACCACCTGCTGGACCGTCCGCGCAACGCCCCGGTCCGCACGGCCATCGGCGCCGCCGCGATCTCGATCTACCTCGTACTCGCGATCGCCACGATCAACGACATCCTCGCGATCAAGCTGCACCTGTCGATCAACGACATCACGGTCGCCCTGCGGATCGCGTTCTTCCTGCTGCCGGTCATCGTCTTCATGGTCACCAAGCGGTTGTGTCTGTCCCTGCAGCGCGCCGACCGGGACCTGGTGCTCCACGGCACCGAGACCGGCCGCATCCAGCGCACCCCGGAGGGCCGCTTCTACGAGGTCCACGAGGACCTCGACGCCCACGACCGCTGGCACCTGGTGCAGCACGAGGCACAGCACCCGCTGTCGCTCACCGCTGGCCCGGACACGGACGAGTACGGCGTGGCGAAGCCGCGTGGCATGGCCTTCAAGGTGCGCCGTGCCCTGTCGGAGTTCTACTTCCGGGACCGCGTCGACCCGGTCACCCCCTCCGAGCTGGCCGCCGCCCACCACCACGGTGAGGCGGAGGCGCTGCCGGGTGGACACGCCGAGGCGATCGAGGAGGCACGGGCGGAGGAGACCCTGAGCCTCCGCTCGGACGACCGTCACTGAGACGGCTGCCCACAACGCACGGTCCTGATGGCCGTGGTGCCGGTCGGCACCACGGCCATCAGGCTCTCAGACGGTATGCCGGACGCTCGCCCGAGTGCACCGGTGACAGGGAGAGGACGAGCACGACGTGACGACCCCCGAGACGGGACCTGACTCGTCTGACGAGCACCGACGCGCCGATGGGCTCGATGAGAACCGGCACGCCGATGGGCCCGACGAGCACCGGCACGCCGATGAGGGGGCGCTCCCCCAGGATCCGGTGGAGATGAGCCGCGAGGAGTTCGAGGAGGCGGTCGGTGATGCGCTGGACCAGGTCCCTGTGCAGCTCATGGACCTTCTCGACAACGTGGTGTTCTTCGTCGAGGACGAGCCCCCGGCCGATGACCCGGATCTCCTCGGCGTGTACGACGGTGTGCCGCTGACCGAGCGGGACGACATGTTCGGTGGTGCCATGCCCGACCGCATCACGATCTTCCGGGGACCGACGCTGCGGATGTGCGAGGACCGCGAGGACGTGATCGACGAGGTCGCCGTCACCGTCGTGCACGAGATCGCCCACCACTTCGGCATCGATGACGAGAAGCTGCACGCCCTGGGCTGGGGCTGAGCGCGCACCACCCAGCCCGCCGATGCCCCGATCCCCCGCCGACACCGGCGTGCACCTCCTCGAGACGATCACTGCGCAGGTCGAGGTGCGCCTGCGGCCGTCCGCCTCCCCCTGTGCACGTGCATCGATCCTTCGCACCCGCCTCGGCTTGGTTCAGGCGTCAGCGAACACGACCTTTCTGGGCAGGCACGGTGTTGCCTCATATGGGTGGGGTCGGTGCGTGGTTCTCCTATGCGCATGCGCATGCGTGGGTGCCGCTCCGCTCCTCCGCACCGCTGCTCACGCAGTGGGTCACCTTCGCTGGTGGCACGTCAAGCGAGGGGTTGTGGTCGAAGAAGCCGAAGGGAGCGAGCAGGAAGCCCGCGCGCTCGACCGGCATGATGGGCCAGTCCTCGAGTCTCGGCACATGGGTGATGCCGAAGACGTGCCAGAGGGTGACGTCGGTCGAGTCGAGTGGCCGACCCTGAGCAGTCCAGGCGGGCAGACCCTTGCCCTCACCGCTCTGGAACGGATAGTCGCCCGCGGGGTAGCGCTCGTCGGCGTCGGTGGCCGTAACCCACACATCCGCATACATGAACCCGGCCCGCTTGCCGATGCTCGATGTCGGCTCCGCGACGGGGGTCACCGGATTCTTCGGGATCAACTTGTACGCGACGGGCCGCCCCATCTTGTTGAGCTTCTGCGGGTTGACGACCTTCCAGTACCTGGCGGAAGCGGGATTGATAAACCGCTGGCTCTCCCCCTCATCTCGCACCTGCACGATCTTCTCGACGAAGGATCCTCCGTAAGGATTCAGAGGGCCCCGCTCGGGAGCGACCGCGTCCACCTCGAAAACGCTGTTCTGCGTGCCGTCGAGGTCGAGGTCGAGTCTGGCGCAGAAGACATGCTGATGGTGCGGGGCGATTAGACCTGGCTGCACGGCGGTTCCGAAGATCGCCTCCTGTCCCGGGTGCTGGGCAAGGGTGAGCACTATGCCTGTGAATTTCACCTCGAACTCGATGCCACCGTCCTGGTAGAAGTACCAGTAATAGGCGTACTCGTAATTGTCGATGGTGTAGATCGAGGAGACGACGAAGCGACGGCCGCGGCGCACCTCAACGCTGCCGTCGGTGTCGGTGTGCTTCCACAAAATTCCGGTGTCCTCTTCGTGGACGCAGATGGCGTTGCCGATCGTACGCACCCCTCCGAGGTTGTCGACGTACCAGGCATCTATGTAGTGGATTTGGCCAAGGCAGTCGCAACCGAGGGTAAGTGAGTTGGTGTTAATGCCCATGAATATCTCGCCTGTATCGAAGGCGTTCTTGCGATAGGAGCCCGGACTGGGATCGGCGTAGGGGATCACGAGCTCTGCCATCGAGAGCCGGTGCGCGATCTTGCGTTCCAGTCCCCCGTCGTTGTATCTCACGTCGTGGATGAGCAAGCCCTCACGCGGGCAGAAGCCGACCCGCATCTGCCAGTTTTGCCAGCGGAGCAGGTGGCCCTCGGCGGTGAAGCCCGCCCCCTGCGGCTGCGTAATCTCGAGTGGCGCAACATGACGGTCGGGCTGCATGACCGAGGCGCGGTAGTCCCCCGCCTCCTGGGGCACCGGTATGCGTTCGTGCTCCTCGATCTCAAGCAGTTCGAGGGTGTCAAGGTCGATCACCGCGTACAGCCCGTGGATCGGATGGGCGTAGGGGTTACCCGTCGGCGTCTTACGCTCCCAGCACGGCGTGTAAACGACGCGGCGACCGGCGAAGCGATCAGGCAACAGGCCGCCGAACGGCCAGGCCTCGAGATGGATCTGGCTACCCTCGTCAAGGCCGCGCGCACGCAGTCCCTCCACGAATACCTGGCTGGAGCGCGCGAGGTCGAGTGCGGCGTCGACCTGGGCGACGAGCATCGGGGCGCTCGCTCCCGGAACCAAATTCCACGCGCACAGTTCATCTTGCGAGAGGTCAACCCGCGCCTCGTAGAGCTCCCGGCTGCCATGCCGCCAGAGCGCCGCGCGGGCCCGGCGATGGGGCGCGCCCGCGGCGAGTTCTTCCTTGCCAGGCTCGTCGAGCGCGACGCTGACGAAGAGATCCGAGGGAACCGACTCCTCGCAGGCGCGCACCAGTTCGACGGCACGCGCGAGTTCTGCCCCATTCAAGGGATCTAGCGGGTGGGGGGTGGCCCCGTACGTATCGGGCATTTCTCCAGGTCCTCCTTAGTTGCGTTGCGGTGCTCGGCGTCGCATCCGTCACTCCTCACGAACTCGACGACCCTTGCCCTTCCGGGGTGTCGCCGAAAATCGGCGCGAGCATGCGCAGGTGGGTCTCGCTACGCGGACGCAGGTAGAGCAACCAGTAGAGGAACGCCACCACGAGGATGACTCCGGTGATGAGCAGGTCGTTCGCCGTCTGCTGGGTCAGGATTAAGATGGCGAACAGTCCCGAGAAGATCGGGATGACCGGCCAGAGCGGCATTCTGTAGACGCGGCGGATGTCCCTGTGGCGCACGCGGCTGACGATCGCACTGGCCGAGATGAGCACGAACTCCACCGAGACGACGGTGCCGATGATGGTCGCCATCGCGTCCACGTCAAATGCGAGGATCAGGATGATTGAGCCGACGCCGACGAGCAGGGAGGCGACCCACGGCGTCTCCAGCTTCGGATGCACCGAGGCGAGCGGCTTACTAATGGCTTTCGGCCACACGTGATCCCGGCCTGAGCTGTACAGCACACGCGAGAAATACGGCACGAGGGCGACGACACCGTTCATGATCGACAGCGCGATGCCGAGGTTCACCACCGTGGCGAAGACCGGGCTTCCAAAGCCCTCCACCAGCAGGCTCCAAGGGTTCGCCGAGTTGGTGAACGCAGCGAGGTCGAGTGCGCCCATGAGGCCCGCCGCCACTGGGATCACGGCGGTGATCACGGCGACTGCCAGCGCGAGGAACACCGAGTTCGCCACTGCGCGGGGGTTGCCCTTGGTCTCCTCCGAAAACAACAGAGCGCCCTGGAAACCGTTGTAGGCGAAGGCTGCAACGGCGACACCGGCTATGAGCGTGCCGAACGACAGCGGGCCAGCCACCTGCGTTTCAGGGTCGAAGATGGTGGGCACGAACAGCACCCCGGGGCCACGCTGGGTGCTGATGAAACCGAGCGCCGCGATGAAAGTTACGACGGCGATCTCGAAGGTGAGTAGGACCCCGACGGCTCTAGCGGTGAACTTGACGCCGACAATTGAGATGATCACGCCGACTCCTATGACCACCGCGCCGACGATGCGCGCATCCAATGAGACGACGCTGCTCAAATAGCCAGCGATGCTCAGCGCGACCACGGCAGGAATGAGGAAGGCCTGCACAGGCCCTGTCAGCACGAGGGAGATGAAGCCGAGGGCCCGCCCCAGCGTGCGTGACACGATCGTGTAGTCGCCGCCGGCAATCGGGTAGGTGGAGCCGAGCTCCGCCCAGCTGAAGGCCATCGCGGCGCCGAGGAGGCCACCGATCATGAGCACCCAGAACGCGCCTGTGCCGGTGAGGTTCAGCAGAACAGGCGCGATTGCGAAGACGACCACAGCAGGGGTAATCGCGGCCACGCAGAGAGTGACGTTGCCGAGCACGCCGAGTTCTCGGCGCAACTCCTGCTTGTATTGGGTCTGAGTCATGGTTGTGCCCTTCGGTTAGAAGGTTGGAAGGGGGAGGGGGATCAGGGGCGGTCGAGCACGCGTCGCGGGTTCTCGACGAGCACGGTGTGCAGCACCTCGTCCGAGATGCCGTCCAGGCGCATGAGCGGGACGATGCGCCGAAGCAGGTGGTCGTAGCCGAAGCCGCCGTAACGCCTCATGTGGATCTTCGTGAAGACATCGCAGCCGAGCACGATCTGCTCGTGGAAACCCTCGTGCAGCAGTGGGATGAGCAGCCGCAGCCGCTCATCGTCACCCGGATCCTTGAAGTGGCCGTTGAAGTAGTAATCGGAGCCGAACGTGTCGTACGCAAGTGTGGCGCCGGTGGCGAGCATCTCGCGGTGATAGCCCTCATCGAGCTGCTCGTCGGTGTGCCCAAGCACGATGCGGTCGCGCGTCATGCCTTGTTCGGTCAGGAATTCGAACACGTCGACACCGCGCTGGCCGGCGGGATCGAGGTGCACCGACACCGTAGTGCCGGTTCGAAGCGAGGCTTGGGCGGCCGCCGCGAGGACCTTTCGCTCGCGTGGGGTCACCGGCGAGCTCGTGCCAATCTCGCCGAGGATGCCAGCGCGGATGTCGGTGCCGTCCATGCCCTTCGTGAGATCGTCGAAGAACAGCTGCGCGAGGTCGTCCTCCGAGATTCGCTCCACCCATTCGGGGTGAGAGTCGTTGATATAGCAGCCAGCACCCGAGATGATGTGCAGTCCGGTGCGCCGACTGACCTCGCGCAGTTTCTCCACCTCGCGCCCTAGGCCGATGTTCGAGAGGTCGACGATCGCCGATCCTCCCACCTCCGTCAGGAAGGCGAGCTCCTCGACCGCATCTTCGAGGTTGTCGAGGATCAGGTTGTTCGGGTTGGCGACGAGGTTCCAGCGATGGAACCCGTAGTTCTCGAGCCTGACGACCCCGTCTTCGGGGCCGGCTTCGGGGGACTCGGTGTGCCAGACGCGCGCGTCGATGAAGACATGCTCATGCATGCTCGTCGGCCCGAGCTGATCCCGCCCGATCGGGCCTAAAACCGTGTAGATCGGCATTGATCCTCACTTCGTGGATGGCGACAACGATGTCCGAAGGGCTCTCAGAACCACTCGCAACCGCTCCCACAGTAAGTGAAGGAGAAGAAAATGTCTACATGTTCATGTGGACAATATCTTTCTTTCCAACTTGGTCCCCACTCCATCGCTCCGCGGCGTCATGCTCGCAGCATCTCTATGGGAACGCCCAGTTGCAGGGAGAGATAGTCAGCGACAGAATCGAGCATCGCCTCGCGGGGAACGATGGTGGCACCGACCGCGAGCTGGTAGCCGAAGCCGTCGATCATTGCGAGTGCGGCGGCGGCCAGCAGCTCGTGAGGCGACTCGGAAGGCTTGAAGGCGCCCGCTGCGATCCCTTCCTCAATGATGGAGGCGAGCCCCGCGATCCATCGCCGCTGATACTCGTCCCATATGCCGATGAACTCCGGGTACTGACGGGCGTGGGCGAGGAGATCGAGCTCAAGGAGGTACTCGTCCCGCTGGCTCCCCTCAATCGGCAACACGCGCTTCAGGAAGGCCGCCAGGCGCTCAACAGGTGACAATCCACCCTCTAGTACCTGCTGCTCGAAGTTGACGGCGGCTCGCTGATTTGCGTGCAGCATCGCCCGCACGAGCGTCTCCTGGCGTGAATCGAAGTAGTACATGATCGACGATGGCGAGACGCCGGCCTCGAAGGCGATGTCGGAGATGCGGGTGGCGCAGAAGCCCCGCTTGCTGACGGTGCGCTCAGCCGCATCGAGCAGGCGCTGCAGCTCGGCCTCCGAACCTGACGGCTCGTGCTTATCCGAGAGCCCGTCGACGCCCCCCTCAAGAAACCGCTTGCGCCAGAGCGCGACCGTTGGAGCCGAGACACCCAGCGCTTCGGCAACATCCTTTGTTCGCCAGTTTTGCTCAAGCGCGAGCACGATGCGGGCCCTGGTCGCCAGCCGGGTCGAAGATGCAGGCGAATCGGCGATGCGACGCAGGTCGCTTCGCTCCCGATCGGAGAGCGCAATCCTCGGAGCCACCACCACTACCCCCTCTACCTTCGTGCACCGGTCATTCTGGCACAGTGGCGACTCGCCTCTCGGCGGTGTGGTGTCTCAGGATATCGGCGACGGTCCTGCATCAGGAGCCCGGCCTACAGGCAGGTCGATGTCCTACGCATTTCATGGCGCCGCCACGCTACGTTGGTGAGCAGAGCATGCCGAACCACTGTTCGGTGCCGTACTCCTCGAACCGCTCGACCTCGGTGAAGCCCAACCTCTCAGCGACACGGACGGAAAACAAACGTTGGCCACCTGCTCGGTCTGGACCATCAGTTCCTGGGGGTACGCCTCCCTGAACCAGTGGAGGGCAGCGGTACGGGCCTCCGTCGCATAGTTCCGTGCCCGCGTCGCTGGTAGGAACATGTAGCCCAGTTCTTCTTCGCCACCCCCTGGGCGAATGTGCCGGAGGCGACCGTCGTCGCGTCGATCGATGGTGACGTTGCCGAGCACGGAGGGTTCCACCACGAGCCACGTCGTTCGTAGAGTGATCCCATGCCCGAGACCGCACCCGCGACGGCCTGCCTGTTCTGTGATCTCCTGGACGGCCACGGGGAGCTCAGCGTCGCCGCCAGCGATGCGGTTGTCGTTGCATTCATGGACACATTCCCCGTTGCCCCGGGCCACGTGCTCGTTGTGCCCCGCCGACACGTTCCGTCGTTGGAGTACCTCACGGCGGAGGAAGGCACTGCCTTGTGGAGCATGACCCAGATCATGGCCAGGCGGATCAGGGCACAGCACGCGCCAGCAGTGAATCTCCATCTCTCCGATGGCGCTGAGGCCGAGCAGGACGTCCCGCATGTCCATATGCACGTGCTTCCTCGGCATGCCGGGGACGCCATCACCATCAGGTTGCCAGGTCAGAGCGCCACAAGGGATCAGCTCGACCGCGTTGCGACCTCCCTCGCCGCTGACTAGTCATCCGACCTTGAGTCGACCCGGTGCAGGACGGGCAACACGACGGCCGCCACACCCACGAGGATGCGACGGCCGTGCGTTGGTGCGGCAGCGCCTCAGACGGCGTGCTCACCCCGGAAGTACTCGAAGACCCAGCCGACCGTGGAGATGGCCAGGAACGGGGCCGCGATCAGCACCATCCACCATCCGATAGCCACCCCGAGGAAGACTGCTGCGCCGGAGAGGCCCAGCCACAGCGGCCACCAGGAGTGGGGGCTGAAGTGGCCGTAGGGACCGGCCTGGTCGGCGATCTCGCCGTCCTCGTTGTCGTCCGGACGCAGGTCGAGCTTGCGCCCCGTCTTGCCGAGGTACCACGCGATCATCGCGCACATGATGGCGGTCAGCAGCAGTCCCACGGCTCCGACGGGCTCGGTGAAGCCGGTGAAGTAGGTGTAGACGGCCGCGACGATCACGAAGAACGCCAGCAGCCAGTAGAAAAGCTTTGTCTCAACCCTCATCGGGCGTCTCCCTCCGTGTCGTGTCCTCCGTGGCCCTTGGAACCGCCCGTGACGGTCCCCTGCCGACCGGCCGAGTCAGTGTCCGGACCGCCCAGCAGCGTCTCCAGGACGCCCTTGTCCGGCTCGGCGGACTCCATGGTGGCGACGTCCGCGTGGTGCAGGTCGAACGCCGGGCGCTCGGAGCGGATGCGCGGGAGCGAGTTGAAGTTGTGCCGCGGCGGCGGGCACGAGGTGGCCCACTCCAGCGAGGCGCCCCAGCCCCACGGGTCGTCGACGGTGACCTTCTCGGTCTTGAAGCTCTTCCACACCGCATACAGGAAGGGCAGCATCGAGGCGCCCAGCAGGAAGGCCGAGACCGTGGACAGCTGGTTCATCCAGGTGAACCCGTCCTCCGGCATGTAGTCCGGGTAGCGGCGGGGCATGCCCATGGCGCCGAGCCAGTGCTGGATCAGGAAGGTGCCGTGGAAGCCGACGAACAGCATCCAGAAGTGCAGCTTGCCCAGCGCCTCGTCCAGCATGTGGCCGGTGAACTTCGGCCACCAGAAGTAGAAGCCCGCGAACATCGCGAACACCACGGTGCCGAAGACCACGTAGTGGAAGTGCGCCACGACGAAGTAGGAGTCGGTGACGTGGAAGTCGAGCACCGGGCTGGCCAGGATGACGCCGGTCAGACCACCGAACAGGAAGGTCACCAGGAAGCCGATGGACCAGAGCATCGGCGTCTCGAAGGTCAGGTGACCGCCCCACATCGTGCCGACCCAGTTGAAGAACTTCACACCTGTGGGAACCGCGATGAGCATGGTCATGATCGCGAAGAACTCCAGCAGCACCGCGCCGGTGGCGTACATGTGGTGCGCCCAGACGCTGACCGACAGGGCCGCGATCGCGACGGTGGCGAAGACCAGCGTCTTGTAGCCGAAGATCGGCTTGCGGCTGAAGGCCGGGATGATCTCTGAGATCAGGCCGAAGAACGGCAGCGCGATGATGTAGACCTCGGGGTGGCCGAAGAACCAGAACAGGTGCTGCCACAGCATGGCTCCGCCGTGCTCCGGGTCGTAGATGTGCGCACCGACGATGCGGTCCGCTGCCATGCCGAAGAACGCCGCGGCCAGGACCGGGAAGACCATCAGGACCAGGATCGAGGTGATCAGCACGGTCCAGGTGAAGATCGGCATCCGGAACATGGTCATGCCGGGAGCACGCATGCAGACGATCGTGGTGACGAAGTTGACGGCACCCAGGATGGTGCCGAAGCCGGCCAGGGCCAGACCCATCACCCACAGGTCACCACCGAGTCCGGGGCTGTGGGTGGGACCGGCCAGCGGCTGGTAGGCGAACCACCCGAACGACGCCGCGCCACCGGGGGTGATGAACCCACCGACGGTGATCAGGCCGCCGAACAGGAACAGCCAGTAGGCGAACATGTTCAGCCGCGGGAACGCGACGTCCGGTGCACCGATCTGCAGCGGCATCAGCGCGTTCGCGAAGCCCGCGAACAGCGGGGTCGCGAACAGCAGCAGCATGATCGTGCCGTGCATGGTGAACATCTGGTTGAACTGCTCGGGGTTGTCCACGACCTGCATGCCGGGGGCCCACAGCTCGGCGCGGATGATCAGCGCGAGCAGACCACCGAGCATGAAGAAGGCCACGGTCGTGACGAAGTACAGGTTGCCGATCACCTTGTGGTCGGTCGTGGTGATCCACTTGACGAGGATCCTGCCCAGGCTCTCGTTGGGCCTCCCGGGCTCCCGGGCGGGGACGATCTCGCCAGAGGGCCGCGTCGTGGTGATGGCCATCAGTTCTCCTCCTCCTCGACCGAGGCGTCATAGTCCTCGAGGAGCGCCGGCGGCAGCTTGGCCGGCTCGCCCTCGTGGAGACCGTAGAGGTTGTATTCGTTGCCGACGAGGCCGTCGCCGCCGGTGGCCTTGAGGTCCTCGATGAAGGCGTCGTACTCCTCCTGGGACACGACCTGGACCTGGAACAGCATCTCCGAGTGGTAGGCGCCGCACAGCTCGGCGCACTTGCCCTGGAAGGTGCCCTCCTCGGTGGTCACGGCCTGGAACGTGTTGACCCGGCCGGGCATCATGTCGAGCTTGGTCAGGAACTGCGGCACCCAGAAGGAGTGGATGACATCGCGCGAGGTCAGGACGAACTCGATGCGGCTGTCCACGGGCAGGACGAGGGTGGGCAGCGTCTCGGGAAGCCCCGGCTCGCCCTTGCCCAGGTCAGAGGCCTGCGTGCCGATGATGTGCGCCTCGGCCTCGACGTAGTTGAAGTCCCAGGACCACTTCTTGCCGATGGCGTTGACGGTCACGTCGGGCTCCGCGGAGGTGTCCACCATCTCGTGCTGCAGCTCGACGGTCTTGCCGAACAGCACGGCGACCATCAGGATCGGCACGATCGTGTAGAGGATCTCCAGCGGGATGTTGTAACGGATCTGCTCAGGCAGACCCTTCTCGTCCTTCTTGCGGCGGTAGGCCACGATGCACCACAGGGTCAGCCCCCACACCAGCACACCGATGGCCAGCGCGGCGATCCACGTCCAGTTCCAGAAGTTGATGACCTTCGGCCCGATCTCGGTCACCGGCTCGGGGAGGTAGCCGCGCCGGAACTCGGCGCCGCACCCGCTCAGGACCAGGACGAGGGCAGCCAGTAGACCGAGTCCGCCGATCCTTCTGCGGCGACGGGCTGGGGCAGTCTGCCGTTGCAATGCGCACCTCACTATCGAGCCATGGTTTTCCACGCCAGAGCCTACCCCCTCGTGCGCACGGCCGAGGGGCAGGGTGGACCCGGATGTCGGAGTCCGCGCGCGTTGCCCCTGAGCACGGTGGTGCGCCTGTGCCCGGGAGGGCCGTGGCCGCCTCTCAGACGGGCCGGCCACCGAAGGCGGGTGGCAGTGGCTCGCCGAGCACCTCGGCCAACAACCGGGTGTATGCCGTGCGGCTCACCTCCGTGACGCCCAGCGTCGCCAGGTGCTCGGTCCGCCACTGCACGTCGATGAGCGCCTTCGTCGGGGACACCAGCGAGACGAGGTGCACGAGCGCAGCCTTGGAGGCGTCCGTCGCCCGGTGGAACATGGACTCCCCCGCGAACAACCCACCGACCGCCACGCCGTAGAGGCCCCCGACCAGCTCACCGTCGCGCCAGGTCTCCACGGAGTGGGCCCAGCCGAGGCGGTGCAGCTCGGTGTAGGCGCGGGCGATGGCCGGCGTGATCCAGCGGCCCGGCCGGTCGGGGGCGGCACAGGCGGCCAGGACCTCCTCGAAGGCCGAGTCGACCCGGAACTCGAAACCGGCGCAGGAGCGCCGCAGCGAGCGGCTGACCCGCAGGTCCTCGGGGAACAGCACACCGCGCGGGTCGGGCGACCACCAGCCCAGGACACCACCGCCGTGCACCCCCAGGCCCATCGGGAAGATGCCGGACCGGTAGGCCGCCAGCAGCGTGCCCGGCTCGAGGTCGGCCCCGACTCCGACCAGGTCCTCCCCCGGCTGGGCCTGCCCGAGATCCAGGTTCCACTGCGTGGGGGCCGGCTCGATCGGCATACAGCTCGGGTCTCCCTCAGGCCAGGTGCGCAGCGACCTCGGCGCCGGCCTGCGCACCGTAGGCCTCGGAGAAGCGGTCGAGGAAGCCGGGCGCGTCGAAGGTGTACTCCTGGGTGCCCACCGTCTCCAGGACGTAGCTGGCCAGCGTCGACCCCAGCTGACCACAGCGCTCCGGCGACAGCTCCCACGCCAGGCCGGCGAGGAAGCCTGCGCGGAACGCGTCGCCGACACCGGTGGGGTCCACGCGCTTCACGGCCGCCGCGATCGGCACGTGCACCGGGTCCTCGCCACGGCGCAGGATCGTGGCCCCGTCCCGACCCCGCGTGATGATCCGGGTGCCGACGCGGTCCAGGATCTCCTCGGCCGACCAGCCGGTCTTCTGCTCGGTCATCGCGGCCTCGTACTCGTTGGTGAACAGGTACGTCGCCCCGTCGACCAGGGTGCGGATCGAGGCACCGTCCATGAACGCCAGCTGCTGGCTGGGGTCGGCGGCGAACGGGATGCCCCTGGTGCGGCACTCGGCAGAGTGACGCAGCATCGCCTCCGGGTCGTCGGGGCTGATCATCACCAGGTCCACGCCACCGACGGCCGTGACGATCGGCCCCAGCTCGAGGTTGCGGGCCTCGCTCATGGCCCCGGCGTAGAACGAGGCGATCTGGGCCATGTCCTCGTCGGTGGTGCAGACGAACCGGGCGGTGTGCCGCACCTCCGAGACGAGGATGTGCTCACAGTTGACACCGTGCCGCTCCAGCCAGGAGCGGTAGGCCGCGAAGTCCTCCCCGACGGCCCCGACCAGCACCGGCCGGTGCCCGAGACGGGCCATGCCGAAGCTGATGTTGGCGCCGATCCCGCCACGCCGCAGCTGCAGGTCGTCCACCAGGAACGACACCGAGATCTTGGCGAGCTGGTCGGGCACCAGGGAGTCGGCGAAGCGCCCCTGGTAGGTCATCAGGTGGTCGGTCGCGATGGACCCGCAGACGGCGATTCTCACGGCCGCAACCTATCGCGACGGCCTGTGGCCCACCCAACCCCAGCGCGGACACCGCGGCCTCCGGTCCCTGCCCGGACGCGGAACGGCCGGTCCCCCGTGTGGGGAACCGGCCGCTGTCTCGCGCTCGAGCGGATCAGCCGAAGGAGTCGCCGCAGGCGCAGGAGCTGCCGGCGTTGGGGTTGTCGATGGTGAAGCCCTGCTTCTCGATGGTGTCGGCGAAGTCGATGGTGGCGCCGTCCAGGTAGGGCGCGCTCATCCGGTCCACGACGACCGCGACGCCGTCGAAGTCGGAGCTCAGGTCACCGTCGAGGGTCCGCTCGTCGAAGTACAGCTGGTAGATGAGGCCGGAGCAGCCGCCCGGCTGGACGCCGATCCGCAGGCGCAGGTCATCGCGCCCCTCCTGGGCGAGCAGTGACTTCACCTTCTCCGCGGCCACAGCCGTCAGGACGACGCCGTGCTCCGCCGTGGTCTCGGTGCTGGTCTGGGTCTGGGTGTCCTGCACGCTCATCAGTCCGTCCTGTCCTCTCGGGAAACGCTTGTCGGGCGCAACAACCGGTCTGGCGGGGTTGTTCCCTGCTTCCAGGGTACGACCGATCGGCCGAAAGAACACCACCGCCCCGCGGGCGCCGGGTCAGGCTTCGTCCGTGTCACGGCCTGGGCGACCACGTGCGGGCGACCCTTTGGGCAAGGGCAGCAAGGTCCTCGCCCTCCCGCGGCTCGTAGGCACCGGAGACCCCCAGCGACATCCCCTCGCGGCGCCCCACCTCGATCCGCTCGGCCAGCACGATGCTCGGCGAGCCCACCTCCAGCGCCGCGTGGGCCACCTCGGCGATGACGCCGTCGTGCACCGTGCGGTAGTCGTAGGCCTCACCACCGGTGACCACCAGTGCCCCGGGCAGCACGTCGGCGAGGCCGATCTCGTCCAGCACGAAGGTGGCCCCGACGACGGGCCGGGCCCCGAGCAGGACCGCGGCGTAGCCGACGCCACCGCCGACGCCGGCGCCCTCGGTCCGCTCGGGTCGGATCGGTGTGCCGCTGAGCAGGTCGGTGCGGGACGGGAGGATCCGGTTGACCTGCTCGGTGAGGCGCCCGAGGCGCTCCTCCAGCCGCTGGGTGACCTGTGCCGGGACACCGTGCTCGGTGCCGAGGGCGGCGCTGGCGCCGTGGAACCCGGTGAGCGGCACGGGCGTGGCGTGCGCCAGCAGGAGTGTGGTCCCCCGCAACCGCTCCCGCACCGCAGGCAGCCCGGACAGGTCCTCCCCGGCGCCGAGCGCCTGCAGCAAACCCAGGCCGCCGTCGTGACTGGCGAGGTCGCCGCAGCCGAGCACGATCCGGCCGGCCCCCGCATCCAGGGCCGCCTCGATCAGCTCCCCGACCCCGCGGCTGGTGAGTCCGGACAGCTCCCGCGCGGCCCGCTCCCCCGACTCGTCCTGAGCGCGGTGGTCGCCCGGACCAAGGACCGCCTCCAGCACGTCGGCGCCCAGGTGCCGACCGGCGGCCTGTCCCGCCTCGACGTAGGCGCTGCCCTCGTGCAGCAGCAGCTGGGCGGGGACCTCCTGACCGGTCGGACCGGTCACCACCACCGGGGTCGGGTGCGCGTCGAGGGCGTGCGCCAGGACCTCGACGAAGCCGGAGCCACCGTCGGAGACCGGCGCCACGACGACCTGGTCCCCCGGCGCGGTGCGGGCCCACCCCTCGGCCAGGCTCACCGCAGCCGACAGGGGGCCGGGCGCGGCGGCATACTGCCCGGTGGCCAGGACGACACGCATGGTCTCAGTAGGTCATCTGCATGGCGGCGCGGACCTCGTCCAGCGTCGCCTCGGCGATCTCCGTGGCACGCGCGTTGCCGCGGGCCAGGACCTGCTGCAGGTAACCCTGGTCCTCGGCCAGCTCGGCCCGACGTGCCCGGATCGGGGCGAAGTGCTCGTTGACGGCCTCGGTGACGACCTTCTTGAGCGCACCGCCGCCGCCGTCGCCGATCTCGGCGGCGACGTCCTGCGGCGTGCGGCCGCTGGCCAGGGCCGCGAGCAGCACCAGGTTGGAGACCTCCGGGCGGTTCACCGGGTCGTAGGTGATGTTCCGGTCGGCATCGGTCACGGCCTTCTTCAGCACCTTGGCCGTGGTGTCGGCGTCCATCCCCAGCTCGATCGTGTTGCCCCTGGACTTGGACATCTTGGTGCCGTCGGTGCCCAGCAGGCTCGCCGCCTCCGACAGCAGCGGCTCCGGCGGCGGGAACACCGGCTGGCTGGCATCGACCCGGCCGTAGCGCTCGTCGAACCGGCGGGCGACCACCCTGGCCTGCTCCAGGTGCGGGACCTGGTCCTTGCCGACGGGGACCAGGTTGGCCTTGCAGAACAGGATGTCCGCCGCCTGGTGCACGGGGTAGGTCAGCAGCAGCCCGGACATGGGCCGGCCGCCGGTCGCCTCGAACTCCGCCTTGACCGTCGGGTTGCGGCGCAGCTCGGAGTCGGTGACCAGCGACAGGAAGGGCAGCATCAGCTGGTTCAGCGCCGGGATGCTGGAGTGCGTGAAGATCGTGGTCGCCTCAGGGTCCAGCCCCACCGCGAGGTAGTCGGCCAGCAGCGAGTAGACCCGCTCCCGGATGGGACCCACGCCGTCGCGGTCGGCGATGACCTGGTAGTCAGCGACCAGGATGAACGTCTCGACCCCCCGCTGCTGCAGCAGCACCCGGTTGCGCAGCGTGCCGAAGTAGTGGCCCAGGTGCAGGTTGCCGGTCGGGCGGTCCCCGGTGAGGACCCGGAAGCGGCTGGCGTCCTGGTCGATCTCCGCCTCGATCTGCGCCGAGCGCGCGATCGTGCGGGCCAGGGAGGCGTCGGAGGTCGAGGCGGCCAGGATGTCGCCGACGACGGCGTCCTCGTCCTGGTATGCGGTCGGGTCGGTCTCGGTGGTCATCGTTGCCTTTCCGCCGCCCCGAGGACGGGCCCGGACATGGGTCAAGGCCGCCCGCTGGACGGCCTTGGAGTGTGCAGGAGTGCGTCAGGGCCGTCGGGTCGACGGCCACCAGGAGCGCACAGGTGTCATGCCACTCACTCTACCTATTGTGGCAGCCGTCCCGTGCGTCGCCTTCGCGTCGCGGTCTCGAACGCGCCCTCTCCATCGCTAGTCCGCGGGCTCCAGCGGTTGCAGGGCGCTGTGGATCACGATCTCGTCAGGCGACAGCCAGGGCGCGACGAGTTCGTGGATCCGGTCGACCGTCGTCTCGTCCGCGAGGAGCACCTGCACGTCCAGCACGCCGGAAACGGCAGCGTAGCCGGCGGACAGCAGCCGCAGCTCCTGGAACTCTGCGCTCACGGCATCCTGCGCCGCGCGGGCGTCGGCCTCGGTGGGCACGTCCCGCTGCACGACGCAGAGCGGACCCGAATAAACCTCTCGGAACTGTCGCCGGGCCTCCTCCGCGTCCGTGGTCACGACCACGTTCATCACTCCGCCGCCCGAGCCCCACAGGGCTGCATAGCCGTCCGTGCCCTGGGCGAGCTGCTGGAGCGCATTCTCCTGCTCGACGCCGTCGGGACCGGACGTGTCGGCCACCGGGTCGGAGTCACGGACGTCGGCGGTGGGGTCCTCGCACAGCTGCGGGAAGGAGTCATCGACTGCCTCGGGCTGCGGGTAGCCCTCGGGTGGGTCGGCTCGCACCGGTCTGGTCAGGGTGATCGTCCCGTCGGGAGAGCCGGACGGGTCGTAGTGGCCGGTCACGTAGTAACCCTCGTTGGTCCAGGTGACCCCGCCGGCCGTCTCGGCCTCCACTTCGTCCCAGGAGAACTCCCCCTCGAGCACCGGCCCCCCGCACTGTGGCGGGTAGGACTCCGCGACCGCGCCGAGGCACAGCTCGACCGGTCCCGACTCCTCGGCGTGCATGAGGATGCCGAGCCCGACCACCTCAGCCTCCGGGTCGACAATGACCTGTGGCGCGGTCGGCGGGCCGACGGTGTCCTGAGGCGGACCGCCCGGGCCAGACGACCCGTCAGGCGGGCTCCCCGGAGAGGAGGGTCCGGACTCGGTGCCGCAGGCCGCCAGCACCAGTGTCAGGGTGGTCACAACCACCAGAGTCAACCGCTTCATGGCGCACCTTGCCTCGTTGCTTCCATGAGGTGGGACGCGCGGCCGACCCCGACGGTTCCGACCGCCCACCAACGGGCGGACCTCTAGTCCCGCACGGCGAGCGCGGCGGGCTGCTGCACCACCCCGGGGCGACGGGCCCGTGCCTCGTGCAGCACGAGGGCGGTCACTGCCACCACGACGATGACGATCCCGAGCCAGCGGCTCCAGGTCAGCGTGGTGTCGAGCAGGGTGACGCCGACGAGCACCGAGGTCACCGGGAACATCAGCTCGGCGAGTGTGGCGCGCGAGGCCGCAGTGCGCCGCAGGCCGACGTAGTAGAGGCCCAGCGCCAGCGCACCCGGCACCAGCGCGAGGAGCAGCAGCAACGGCACCTGTCCCACAGGCATCGTCCAGCCCGCCCCGGACACGGCCACGATCACGGCCGCAGCGGGCAGGCCGAAGCCGAAGCGCAGGGCCAGCGTGTCCCGGGGCCCGAGGTGCCCGTCGACCAGGCGCCCCAGCACGGTGCCGGCGCCCCACAGGGTCGCCGCGCCCAGTGCGAGCAGCGCCGCGGAGGCGTCCCCGATCCGGACCGACAGCGGGTCGGCGAAGGTCATCAGCCAGGCACCGCCCAGGGCCGGGACAGCGAACCACCAGAACCGGGGTCGCAGCCGCTCCCCCAGGATCACCGCGGCCAGCAGGATGGCGATCAGGGGCTGGAGCTTCTGCAGGATCTGCGGGGTGATCGGGTCGCCCAGGCGGAAGGCCGCGGTGAACAGCGTCGTGGCCAGTGCCGACGAGCCGGCGCCGATGACGACCGCGCCCACGCGCACCCGACCCGGCGCCGTCGACCACCGCCGCAGTGCGGGCAGCAGCCACGGGGACAGTACGAGCACCAGGACCACGTGCTCCCACATGACGATCGTGGCGGCATCGAGCACCTGCGCCAGCGGCTCCCGCATCAGTGCCGACGTGCCCCAGAAGCAGGCGGCGAGCGCGACCACCCAGGTCAGGTCCCGGGAGGTGCCGGCCGCGGTCATGCGCCGGTGAGGGGCGGGACGTCCTCGCCCTCGGCCACGGGGCCGGGCGGGGTGCCCTCACCGAACGGCGACCCGCCCAGCGCCTCGCGCTCGTGGGCCGTGAGCCACCCCGAGGGGTCCGGCCCCTTGGGGACGATGCCGGTCGGGTTGATGTCCAGGTGCACCTCGTAGTAGTGCGCCTTGATGTGCTCGAAGTTGACCGTGTCGCCGAAACCGGGCGTCTGGAACAGGTCGCGCGCATAGGCCCACAGCACCGGCATCTCGCTCAGCTTGGAACGGTTGCACTTGAAGTGGCCGTGGTAGACGGCGTCGAAGCGCACCAGCGTGGTGAACAGGCGGATGTCGGCCTCGGTGATCGTGTCCCCGACCAGGTAGCGCTGACCGGCCAGGCGCTCGCTCAGCCAGTCGAGGCGGGCGAACAGCCGGTCGTAGGCCTGCTCGTAGGACTCCTGCCGGCCCGCGAAACCGCACCGGTAGACACCGTTGTTGACGTCCTCGTAGACGAGCTGGGCGACCTCGTCGATCTCCGCGCGCAGCGCCTCCGGGTAGAGGTCAGGCGCCCCTTCACGGTGGAACTGTGTCCACTCGGTGGAGAAGTCGAGCGTGATCTGCGCGAAGTCGTTGGTGACGACCTGACCGGTCGTGGTGTCCACGATCGCGGGCACGGTCACGCCCGGCTTGTAGCCGTCGGGCCGGGCCTCGTAGGCGTCCTTCAGGCGCGGGATGCCCAGCACCGGGTCGACGCCGCCGGGGTCCAGGTCGAAGGTCCAGCTGTCGGCGTCGTGGGTCGGGCCGGCGACCGCCATGGACAGGACCGGCTCGAGCCCGAGCAGCCGGCGCACGATCGTCGTCCGGTGCGCCCACGGGCACGCCCGGCTCACCGCCAGGCGGTAGCGCCCCGGCTCGACCGGGAACCCGTCGCGACCGTCCGCGGTGATCCGCGTCGGGATGTAGCGGGTGTCGCGCTGGTAGGACTCCTCGACGTACTTGCCCTGGTCAGCCATCTGTCTCCTCCTGGGTATGGCGCGTGGTCGGGTGATCGCGTGTGTCCCCCACCGAGGGGGCGGGACACCGCCGGGCTCAGCCGGCGGACGGCATACGGCCCAGCTTCTCCAGCAGGAGGGCCTCGGCGAGGCAGACCCGCTCGAACTCGGCCAGGTGCAGGCTCTCGTTGGCGGCGTGGGCGCGGGTGTCCGGGTCCTCGACGCCGGTCACCAGGATCGCGGCGTCCGGGAACCGCTCGGCGAAGCTGGCGACGAACGGGATGGACCCGCCGACGCCGATGTCGACGGGCTCGGTGCCGTCCCAGGCGTCGCGGAAGGCGCTGCGTGCCGCGTCGTAGACGGGACCCTGCGCCTCGGCGGCGAACCCGGGGCCCTCGTCGTCCAGGGTCACGGTGACCTGACAGCCCCAAGGGGCGTGCTCCTCGAGGTGCTTCCTGAGCAGGTCGTAGGCGGTGCGCGGGTCCTCGGCCGGGTGGATGCGCATCGACAGCTTGGCCCGCCCGACCGGCGTGAGCAGGTTGGCCGCCTTGGCGACGCTGGGCGCATCGATGCCGATGACCGTCATCGACGGCTTGGTCCACATCCGCGACAGGAACGAGCCGGTGCCGATCGGGCTGACGCCCTCGCTGAGACCGGACTCGGCGCGCAGCTTGCCCTCCGGGTAGTCCAGGTCGGCGGCCTCCGAGGACTGCAGCCCGGCCACGGCGACGTCACCGGCCTCGTCGTGCAGCGTGGCCAGCAGCCGCGCCAGCGCGGTCAGGCCGTCGGGGACCGCGCCGCCGAACATGCCGGAGTGCACACCGTGGTCGAGGGCACGGACCTCGACGACCACCCGGACCAGGCCGCGCAGGGTCGTGGTGAGGGCGGGGACACCGATCTCCCAGTTCTGGCTGTCGGCCAGCACGATCGCGTCCGCCTGCAGGCTCTCGCCGTGCTTCTCCAGGATGGCCGGGAGGCTCTCGGAGGCGATCTCCTCCTCCCCCTCGACGAACACGGTGACGCCGACCGGCGGCCTGCCGCCGTGGGCGCGCAGGGCCGCGACGTGGGCCAGCACGCCGGCCTTGTCGTCGGCGACACCTCGGGCGTAGAGCCGCCCGTCGATCTCCGTCGGCTCGAACATCGGCGTGTTCCAGTCGGCCTCGTCGCCCGGGGGCTGCACGTCGTGGTGGGCGTAGAGGAGGACGGTCGGTGACCCCTCCGGCCCCGGCAGGTGACCGATGACCGCGGGGCGGCCGCCCTCCCGGACGATCCGGACGTCCAGGCCCTCGGCGAGGAGCAGGTCGGCCACGGCCTGCGCGGATTCGTCCACGTGGCGCTGGTCGAAGGAGTCCAGCGACACCGACGGGATGCGGGTCAGGGCCTCCAGGTCGCTGCGGATCCCGGGCATCAGCTCCTTGACCCGGGCCGCCAGCTCGGCGGTGCGCTCGTCGGGACCGGTCTCGGTGGTGGGGTTCGCGGAAGTCACGTGGCCGACGATAGCCGCCCCACGACATACAGTGGAGGGGTGTTGTCCCGCAAGAAGCCCACCGCAGAGCCCGAGCCCGCTCCCGCCGTCGAGGAGCGCCCCGGCGCGAAGAACCGCCCGACCCCCAAGCGCAGGGACCAGGAGGCGGCCAACCGGCGTCCTCTCGTCGGCAACGCCAAGGCGGTCAGCGCCGACCAGAAGGCCCGCCAGCGGGCGGAGCGCGAGGAGGCCCGGCAGGGCATGCTGCGCGGCGAGGAGAAGTACCTGCCGCCGCGCGACCGCGGACCCGTCAAGCGGCTGCTGCGCGACATGGTCGACACGCGGTGGAACGTCGGTGAGTTCCTGCTGCCGCTGATGCTCATCGTGCTCGCGGTGATGCTCCTGGGCGGGCAGAACCCGCGGGCGCAGATCCTGATCCTGCCGCTGGTCTACGGCGTGATGGCGGTCGGCATCCTGGACGCCTGGCTGCTGGGTCGGCGCGCGAAGAAGCGGGTCACCGAGGAGTTCGGGGAGGGCCAGACCCGCGGCGTGGCCTGGTACGTCGCGCTCCGCTCGCTGCAGATGCGGATGTCCCGCGTGCCCCGGCCGCAGCTCAAGCGCGGTGACCCGGTGGTCGTGCACCGCCGCTGAGGGACCGGTATGCGGCGGGGTCGGGTTCGGCGCTCGCCGTCAGGTCACGTCGGGCTCGGCGTCAGCCGACGTCGGCCGGCCCCAGGCCCATCGGGCCGTAGACCTCGTGGTCCCCGTTGAGCAGGGTCACCGACTTCACCCCGGCGTCGGCCAGGTGGTGCCACTCGTCGGAGAGCCAGGCCTCCGCGTCGGCCTGCGTCGGGAAGGCCAGCCCGGTGAGCCCCAGGTCGGGGATCGGTGCCCCGGTCTCGTCGCCGTACCGCCACGTAAAGACATCGCTCATGGGTTCTACCCTAGGCGCAGACGCCCCGGACTGCCCTAGTGTCGGTGCAGGTTCGGTCCGCTCGGGACCGATGGCCCGAAGGGTGGAACACGATGAGCCAGTACGACGAGCTGCTGTCCGCGATCCCCGTGTCCCGGCTCGCGCAGCAGGTGGGCGCCGACGAGGCGGAGGTGGAGCAGGCCGTGCGGCAGGTGCTGCCCGCGCTGGTGGGCGGCCTGAGCGCCAACGCCCGCAACCCCGAGGGGGCCGCCTCGCTGACCGGCGCCCTCGGTGAGCACACCGACCGCGACCCGCTGAGCGACCCGTCCGGCATCGACACCGCCGACGGCGCGAAGATCGTCCATCACATCTTCGGCAACCAGAGCGAGGACGTGGTCAACCAGCTCGGTGGCCTGGGCGGTGCCGGCGGCACACTGATCCGGAAGCTGCTGCCGATCCTCGCTCCCATCGTGCTGTCCTGGCTGGCCAAGAAGCTCAGCGGCAGCGGCGGTCTGGGCGGCGCCCTCGGGGACGCCCTCGGCGGCGGGGACGCGCCGACCCGGACGCCTAAGGCTCCCAGCGGCCCGGCGGACACTCCTGCCGGCGGACCGGCCGGCTCCGGTGAGGTCGGCGACCTCCTCGGGGACCTGCTCGGCGGCGCGCTCGGCAAGACTCCCCAGAAGGGGAAGGCCGGTGCCGCGGGCGGGTTCGGTCTGGACGACCTGCTGGGCGGCCTGCTCGGCGGCCCCAACCGCTGACCCCCTCCCCCCTCCCGACCGAGCGCGTGGTCGCCCGGGACATCACCCGACCGAGCGCGTCGTCGCCCGGGCGGTCACCCCACCGAGCGCGTCGTCGCCCGGGCGGTCACCCCGCCGAGCGCGCTGCAGATGTCCTCGATCTCGTTACGGTGAGGGGATGACCCGACTCCGCCGACTCGCCGCGGTGCTCGCCCTGGCCGTGACGTCCGTTCTGGTCGCCCCGCTGGCTGCGCACGCGGTGGGCTACCAGTTCTGGGGCTACTACCACCTCGTCGACGGCGAGTGGGCCTTCGCCGTCGAGGGCGTGGCCACGACCGTCCCGGAGGACGGCACCGTCCAGGGCCTCCGGTTCGCCGTCTCCTCCGGCGAGGACGTGCGATCGCCCCGCGACGTGCTCGCCTTCGACGACGTGTGCGCGGACGTGCCCGCGGAGGACGGCAGCAAGCGCGTCGCCCTGGTCATCGACCCGGGACGCGATGTCGACGCCCCCGAGGGCGCGACCCCGCCCGGACCGGGCGCCCAGTGCGTCGCCGCCGACCCCGACGCCACCATGCTGGACCTCGTGCGCCAGGCGGTCGGGGACGTGCGCACCGACGAGGCGGACATGCTCTGCGGTCTCGCGCGCTTCCCCGCGACCGGCTGTAGCGACGAGGTCGCCGAGCCGTCGCCGGAGCAGCTGGCTCCGGACGAGCCGATCGAGATCCCGGTCGTGCCGGTGGGCTCCGCCATCGTGACACCGCCCACTGACGGCCAGCCCACGGAGCAATCTCCGCCCACCGAACAGCCGACCGACAGCGGACAGCCGACCGGGCAGACCACCGAGGGCGAGGCCGGAACAGGGACGGCCACCGAGCCGCCGACCGACCCGACCACCGGCGAGGGGACGGCCGGGGACCCCACGACCGAGGAGACCGCCTCCGGGGACGGGGCCGCCAGCACCACCCCCTCGGAGACCCCGGACGAGGCCGCAGCGGAGGACGAGGAGCCCGGCGAGGGCGTGCCCCCGTGGGCGTGGGTGGTGGGCGTGCTGGTGCTGCTCGGCATCCTCGCCCTCGTGGCCACGTCAGCCCGCAACCGGCGCCTGAGGGACGCCCAGGGGATGCCGTATGACGAGGGGTTCCGTGACGCGTCGGACGGCCCGTCCCGAGGGGGCCCCGACGACCGGTCGCCGAGGGACGGGGAGGGCCGCTGACGGAGTGGGCCGGTGGCGTGTCCACCCCACGGGAGTCGACTAGTCTGGGAGCCACTCTCCTCTTCTCCTGAAGGTTCTGGCATGGCTACGACACTCGTGCTGGGTGCAGCACGCAACGGCAAGTCCGCCTACGCGATCTCTCTCCTCGCCGCCCACGAGCGCGTCACCTACATCGCGACCGGCCCCAGGGCGCTCGACGGGGCCGACCCCGGGTCCACCGCACGGGTCGAGGCCGAGCGGGCCCGGCGCCCGGCCGGTTGGCGGACGGTCGAGACCACCGGGCTCTCCCAGGCGCTGGTCTTCTCACGGCACCCGGTGCTCATCGACACGCTGGCCCACTGGGTCTGGCGGATGCTGGAGCAGCACGACCTGTGGCGCGAGCCGGACAGCGCGATCGCGACCCTGGAGCCGGTGCTCGACGAGCTGCTCGTCGCCTACACCGCCCTCCCCCACGACATCGTGGCGATCTCCGACGAGGTGGGCTGGGGCGGGGAGGCGGCCTCCGAGCGGGAGGCGACCTACCGCGCGGTCCTCTCGCACGTGAACCACCGGTTCAGCGCCATGAGCCAGCGGGTCCACCTCATCGTCGGGGGCCGGATCGTGGATCTCAGCGACGCACCGTCAGCGCTCGGCACCAGCACCTTCGCGGCCCTCAGCCGCTGAGTGGGGAGCGGCCCAGCGGCCGAACCGGTGCGCGGCGACCGCCCGGCCGGGGTGCACGGAACCTGCCCCGCCGGGCTGCACGGAACCTGCCCCGCCGGGTGCGCGGCACCCGCCCGGCTGGGCACGGCCTGGCACCACGGTGCATACTGGCCATGATGTCCAAACCACCCGCACGGCGACGCCAGCTCGCCAACAGCCCCTTCCGACCCGACCCCGAGCCGGTCATCGCGGAGTTCGCCCAGGACGACCGGGTGATCCACGACTCCTACGGGATGGGGCGCGTCGTCGGCGTGGAGGCCCACGCGGTCACGGTCGACTTCGGCACCCAGACGGTGCGCATCGTGAGCCCGTTCGCCAAGCTCACCGTCCTCTGACCCCGGTCCCTCACGACGCGTCACGGATCCGGCGCCACCGGTGTCTCCATGGTCACCGGCCCGCCCGGACCGGTCGACCGAGGAGGAGCACCAGATGTCCACCACCAGCCACACGGCACCCCCGAGACCATGAGTGACCCGTTCCTGGAGCACCGCAACCTGCTCTTCACCGTGGCCTACGAGATGCTCTCCTCGGCCGCCGACGCCGAGGACGTGGTGCAGGAGACGTGGCTGCGCTGGTCGGAGGTGGACCGGTCCACGGTCCGGGACCCACGTGCCTACCTGGTCCGGATCGTCACCCGCCAGGCCCTGAACCGGATCCGCACCCTGCAGCGCCGACGGGAGACCTATGTCGGTCCGTGGCTGCCCGAGCCGCTGCTGACCTCGCCGGACGTGGCGGAGGACGTCGAGCTCGCGGACTCGGTCTCCACCGCCATGCTCATGGTGCTGGAGACCCTGAACCCGACCGAGCGGGCGGTCTTCATCCTGCGGGAGGTGTTCGGGTTCGAGTATGCCGAGATCGCGGCGGCGGTGGACAAGTCGCCGGCGGCGGTGCGACAGGTGGCGAGCCGGGCCGGGCGTGCCGTGCGCAGCCGACGGCCCGAACCCGTGCCGACGGCCGAGACCGAGGAGGTGCTGCGGCGCTTCCTGGAGGCCACCTCGGGCGGCGACCTGCAGCCCCTGATGGAGCTCATGGCCCCGGATGTCGTGATGTTCTCCGACGGCGGCGGTCTGAGGCAGGCGGCGCTGCGCCCGATCCACGGCGTGAGCAAGGTGCTCCGCTGGATGGCGGCCGTGTTCGGCAGGTACCCCGGTCAGATGACCTACGACATCGCCTCGGTCAACGGGCACCCGGCGCTGCGGATCTTCGGCGACGGCGTGCTCGACGTCGTGGCGACCCTGCGCATCGAGGGCGGCCTGATCACGGCGCTGTACCTCGTGCGCAACCCCGAGAAGCTGGCCCGGGCGGACGGGGGCGCGGCACCACTGACCCGGTGACTACGCTGGTGCGGCCATGGACACCCGCCAGCTCACCTACTTCCTCGGGGTGGTCACGCACGGCGGGTTCGGCCGTGCCGCCAGCCAGCTGCACGTCAGCCAGCCGGCCCTGTCGCAGGCTGTCGCCGCCCTCGAGCGTGACCTGGGGGTGCCCCTGTTCCACCGGGTGCCCAGCGGTGCCCGCCTGACGGATGCCGGCGCCGCGCTGGTGCCGATGGCCCGGCAGGTGCTGCGCGACCTCGCGGTGGCGCGGACCGCCACCCGCTCGGTCGGCATCGACCACACGGGACGCATCGACCTCGCCCTCATGCCCTCCCAGAGCGTCGAGCCGTTCACCCGGCTGACGCGGCACCTGAGCCGCCGCTATCCAGAGATCACCATCAACGCCCTGGCCACGTTCGGTCGGGACGACTCGGTGGCCCTGGTGCTCAGCGGGGCCTGCGAGCTGGGCCTGGTCGGTGCGCTCGCCAGGCCCTACCCGCCCACGATCGTGCGGCACACCCTGGGCCAGCAGGAGATGGTGCTGATCGCGCCGGCCGACAGCGAGCTGCCCGCCGACCACCCGATCGGGCCCGGCGACCTCGACGGGCAGCGGCTGGTCGTGTCCCCGCCCGGCAGTGTCATGCGGCAGATGGCCGACCAGCTCACCTACGAGTCCACGATGACCATCGCCATCGAGGTCGAGCACCGGTCGGCGATCCTCCCCCTCGTGCTGGACGGCGTCGGCATCGCGGTCCTCTCCTCAGCCTGGGCCGACCTGGCGCGCCGGGCCGGCGCGAAGGTCTGTTCGCTGCAGGAGCCGATGCGGCTCCAGGTCGACCTGATCCACCGCCGGACCCGCCTCACCCCCGCCGCCCAGGCGCTGCTGGACCTCGCCCTCTCCCTGGACTGGCCTGCGGACATAAGCGATTTTGATGACCCACATCCATAACAAGTCTTGGACACGACGGACCGCGCGGACCTAGCGTCGCCGTCCATGACACGCACCTACCGGATCGCGGCGATCCCCGCCGACGGCGTCGGGAGCGAGGTGGTCGAGGCCGGCCGCGCGGTCCTCACCGCCCTCCAGGACCGCCACCCCAGCTTCGCGCTGGAGTGGCAGGACTTCCCGTGGGGAACCGACTACTACCACCAGCACGGCGTGATGATGCCGGCTGACGGTCTGGAGCAGCTCCGCGGCTTCGACGCGATCTACTTCGGGGCCGTCGGCTGGCCGGACGTGCCCGACCACATCACGCTCTGGGGCCTGCGCCTGGCGATCTGCCAGGGCTTCGACCAGTGGGCCAACATCCGCCCCGTCACCTTCCACGCCGGGGTGCCCTCCCCCATCGTCAACGCGCACGACCGCGGGCTGGACTGGATCGTGGTCCGGGAGAACAGCGAGGGAGAGTACTCCGGCTTCGGCGGGCGCAACTTCGGTGGCCGTCAGGGCCCCTCCGAGGTCGCCGTGCAGAGCGCGGTCTTCACCGAGGCGGGCAGCGAACGGATCATCCGCTTCGCCTTCGACCTGGCCCTGACCCGCGAGCGCAAGAAGGTCTCCTGCGTCACCAAGAGCAACGCCCAGCAGCACGGCATGGTCCTGTGGGACGAGGTCTTCGACCGTGTCGCGGCCGACTACCCGGACGTGGTCACCGAGCGCGTCCTGGTCGATGCCATGGCCGCCAGGTTCGTGCTGCGGCCCGAGGACCTCTCGGTGGTCGTGGCCTCCAACCTCCACGCGGACATCCTGTCCGACCTTGGCAGCGCCATGGCCGGCAGCCTCGGCCTCGCCGGCAGCGCCAACCTCAACCCGGACCGGACCGCCCCGTCGATGTTCGAGCCGGTGCACGGCTCGGCCCCCGACATCGCCGGTCAGGGCCTGGCCAACCCCGTCGGCGCACTCATCAGTGCCGCCCTGATGCTCGACCACCTCGACCTCCCCGAGGAGGCGGACCGGATCCGCGGCGCCGTCGACAAGGTCATGGAGTCCGGCACCCGCACCAGGGACGTCGGCGGCACCGCGACCACCGACGAGTTCGTCGAGGCCGTCATCAACGCGCTGTAGGCGGCCCACCTGCCGCCGCACGGCGGCCACTCACCTGCCACACGGCATACCGCCCCCTGCGCCACACACACCGTTGCAGAAACCCACCATCCCCGGCAGCACCCAAGGAGTCAAAGATGATTCGCCAGCGCGCCCTCGCCATCGCCCTCGTCCCCGCCGCCGTCCTCGGCCTGGCGGCCTGCTCGGGGGGCGGTGGGGAGTTCCCCAGCAAGCGCATCGACTACATCCTGCCGTTCGATCCCGGCGGCGAGTCCGACATCACCGCCCGACTGCAGCAGCAGCCGCTGGAGGAGGTGCTGGGCGAGAGCGTGTCCATCTCCTACAAGCCGGGAGCCGGTGGCGCCCTCGGGTGGTCCGAGCTCACCCGCAGCCGTCCCGACGGCTACACGGTGATGGGCTGCAACATCCCGCACATCATCCTGCAGCCGATGCTGCGCGACGACGCGGGCTACGAGACCAAGGCGATCAAGCCGGTCTACTTCTTCCAGAGCACCCCCAACGCCCTGGTCGTCAAGGCCGACAGCGAGTTCGAGACCCTGGAGGACTTCGTGGCGGCAGCCAAGGAGAAGCCCGGTGGTCTCTCCGTGGGTGGCAGCGGTGACTTCAGCGCCAACCACATCGGGACGCTGCAGTTCGCCGACGCGGCGGGCATCGAGGTGTCCTACACCCCCTTCGACGGCACGGGCGCGGCGGTGCCCGCCCTGCTCGGAGGCCACGTCGACGCGCTCATGACCTACACCCCGCAGATCGACGCCCTCGGGGACCAGGTGCGTCCGCTCGCGATCATGGCCGAGGAGCCGATGGAGGGCGTCGACGCCCCGACCTTCGCCGAGGAGGGCTACGACCTCGCCGACGGCGCCTACCGCGGTGTCTGCGTGCAGGAGGACACCCCCCAGGAGATCGTCGACACGCTCGCGGAGAGCTTCGCCGCGGTCAACGAGGACCCGGCACTGGTCGAGGACTTCAAGGCGCAGGCCTTCAACCTGGAGAACTATGACCCGGCACAGTCCCTGGAGCTGATCGACGCGAGGACCCAGGAGTACACCGCGCTCCTGGACAAGCTCGGGATGCTCGGCTGATGGGCGACGCCCTCCAGGGGCTGGTCGACCTCCTCTCGCCCCTCACCCTGCTCCTGGTCCTCGTCGGCACGGTGGCCGGCATGGCGATCGGCGCCATGCCCGGGCTGAGCGCCACGATGGGCCTGGCCCTCCTCGTCCCGTTCACCTTCGCGATGGACCCGGGGGCGGGTCTCGTGCTCCTGGGCGCCTTCTACATGGGCGCCATCTACGGCGGCTCCTTCACCGCGATCCTGGTCAACGCACCAGGCACCCCGAGCTCGATCGCCACCGCGTTCGAGGGCTACCGAATGACCAAGCAGGGGCGCAGCGAGGAGGCCATCGTGGCCGCCACCCTCGGCTCGGTGGTCGGCGGACTGGTGGGCGTCCTCTTCCTGCTCTTCCTGGCCCCGCCGCTCGCGGACTTCTCCCTGCGCTTCGGGCCCCAGGAGTACTTCTGGGTCGCCATCTTCGGGCTCACCATCATCATCGGGATGAGCACCGGCTCCGTCCTCAAGGGCCTGGTCGGTGGCGCCCTCGGGGTCCTGCTGGGCACGGTCGGCATCGCCCCTGTGGGCGGCGACGTGCGGTTCACCTTCGGTGAGCCCTCGCTGCAGGGCGGTGTGCCGCTGGTGCCCGCGCTGATCGGTCTGTTCACCGTCCCCGAGGTGCTCAAGCTCATCGCGCGCCGCTCCCGGGAGTTCGAGGTGCAGCCGGGCGCCGAGGCCGAGTCGCGGCACTGGACGAGGATGACGACGGACCTGTTGCGCAAACCGGTGAACCTGGTGCGGTCCTCGGTGATCGGCGCGCTCATCGGCATCCTGCCCGGAGCAGGTGGCAGTGTCGCCAACCTGGTGGCCTACAACGAGGCCAAGCGGGCCTCCAAGGAGCGCCACAAGTACGGCCACGGCGCCGTCGAGGGGGTGGTGGCCGCGGAGTCCGCCAACAACGCCACGGTCGGTGGTGGCTTCATCCCGACCCTGACGCTCGGGGTGCCCGGCACCCCTCCGGACGCCATCGTCCTCGGCGTGCTGCTTCTCCAGGGCCTGCGCCCCGGCGCCGACCTGTTCACCCAGTCGGGCGACCTGGTCTACACCTTCGCCTTCGCGCTGGCTCTCTCCGCGCTGATGATGGCGCCGGTGGGCCTGCTGGCCGGTCGCGCGCTGCAACGTGGGGTCGTCCTGCTGCCGGCGCGCTACCTGGCACCGGCGATCGCCGTCACCTCGATCGTGGGCGCCTACGCGATCCGCAGCTCGGTCATCGACGTGGCGATCATGGTCGTCCTGGGGGTTCTGGCCTACTTCCTCGGCCGGGTCGGTGTGGGCGTCGCCCCGATCGTGCTCGGCCTGGTGCTCGGGCCGATCGCCGAGCGCGGGCTGGTCCAGGGGCTGCTGGTCTCGACCGACCACGCGCTCCCGTGGCTCACGTTCTTCACCCGCCCCCTCAGCATCGTGCTGATTCTGATGTGCGTGGCGGGCATCGTCTGGCCCATGATCCAGAACCGCAAACAGGCAGTGGTCACCGAGATGGTGGCCGAGGCAGAGAAGGACCGGGCATGAAGAACATCATCACGGCCCTGGGCCTGCTGGTCCTCGTGGCGAGCTTCGTCGTGCAGCGGGACTACCGGTTCCCGCACACCAACCTGCTCCCGGACGCCTCCCTGGTCGTCCTCGGCGTCCTCAGCGTGGTCCTGCTCGTGCAGGGTCTGCGCCAGCGCGCCCTCGCCGGTGCCGCACCGGACGACGCGGCTGTCGACGACGAGGAGGCCGTGGGGCTGTGGGATCTCGGCCGCGCGGTGCTCCTCATGGCCGCCTGGGTCGTCGCCCTGCCGCGGCTGGGCTTCCTGGCTGCCGGCATCGCGTTCTGCACGCTCATCTCGCTGACCATGCGCAGCGAACGGATCACACCCAAGGCAGTCCTCATGGATGCTGCGGTCGCCACCGTGATCGTGCTCGTCCTGTACCTCTCCTTCACCCAGGTCCTGTATGTCCGGCTCCCCGAACTCGGAGGTCAGTGAATGTCATCCCCCGACGCCCGCCGCCCGGTGTCCGTCGCCGTCATCCCCGGCGACGGGATCGGCACCGAGGTGATGGGTCCCACCCTCGGCATCCTGGAGGAGGTGGGACACCGGCACGGCATCGGTTTCTCGTGGCAGCACTACGACTGGAGCTGCGAGCGCTACACCCGGACGGGGGCGATGATGCCCGAGGACGGGCTCGAGCAGCTGGCGGCGCACGACCAGATCCTGCTCGGCGCGGTCGGGTTTCCCGGTGTGCCCGACCACGTCTCCCTGTGGGGTCTGCTGATCCCGATCCGTCGCGCCTTCCAGCAGTACATCAACCTGCGCCCGGTGCGGCTGCTGCCCGGCATCGAGTCCCCGCTGAGGCTGCGCGAGGGCACCGAGATCGACTTCGTCGTCGTGCGGGAGAACAACGAGGGTGAGTACTCCGAGGTCGGCGGCCGGATGTACCGCGGCACCGAGCACGAGCTCGCGGTCCAGGAGTCCGTGTTCACCCGTCGCGGCGTGGAGCGTGCAGCGCGCTTCGCGCTCGACCTCGCGGCGAGCCGTGCCGGCACCCTGGCCTCGGCGACCAAGTCCAACGGCATCGTGCACACCATGCCGTTCTGGGACGAGGTCGTGCACGCCACCGCCGAGGGCTACCCCGACATCGAGGTCCGCGACTACCACATCGACGCCCTGTCGGCCATGTTCGTCCTGGACCCGGGTCGCTTCGATGTGGTCCTGGCGTCCAACCTGTTCGGTGACATCCTGACCGACCTGGGCGCCGCCATCATCGGTAGCATCGGCATCGCCCCCTCGGCCAACCTCAACCCCGAGGGCGAGTTCCCCTCGATGTTCGAGCCCGTCCACGGCTCGGCGCCGGACATCGCCGGCCAGGGCGTCGCCAACCCGCTCGGCCAGATCTGGGCCGCCTCCATGATGCTCGACCACCTCGGGCACCCGGAGGCAGCTGCGGAGCTGGTGGGGGCCATGGAGGCCTCGCTCGCCGCGGGCGTGAAGACCCCAGACCTGGGTGGCACCGCCACCACCACGCAGGTTGCGGAGGCAGTCCTCCAGCACCTGACCGACCGAGAGGCAGCACAGTGAAGATCGTCGATATCAGGGAGCGCACCTTCCCGATCTCCAGCCAGATCCGCAACTCCTTCATCGACTTCTCGAAGATGACGTTGAGCCTGGTCGCCGTGGTCACCGACCAGGTGCGCGATGGCAGACCGGTGGTCGGCTTCGGCTTCAACTCCAACGGTCGCTACGGCCAGGGCGCCCTGATGAAGGAGCGGTTCGCCCCGCGCCTCCTGGAGGCCGACCCGGAGTCCCTGCTGGACGAGACCGGGCTGCTCGACCCCCACCGGGCCTGGGACACGCTGATGACCAACGAGAAGCCGGGCGGCCACGGCGAGCGCTCCGTCGCGGTCGGCGTGCTCGACATGGCGCTCTGGGACGCGTGCGCCAAGCTCGAGGAGCGTCCCCTGTTCGACCTCCTCGCCGAGCGCTACGGCAGCGGGACACCGGACCCGCGCGTCTTCGTCTACGCGGCGGGCGGCTACTACCACCCGGGCAAGGGCCTGCAGGGCCTCAAGGACGAGCTGACCAGCTACCTGGACCGCGGCTACACCGTCGTGAAGATGAAGATCGCCGGCGCCAGCCTCACCGAGGACCTGACCCGGATCGAGGCGGCCCTGAGCATCCTCGGCGAGGGCCAGCGGCTGATGGTGGACGCCAACGGCCGGTTCACCGGCGCGGAGGCGGTGGAGTGCCTCGAGGCGATCAAGGACTACGGCCTCTACTGGTACGAGGAGCCGGTCGACCCCCTGGACTACGAGGGGACCCGACAGGTCGCCGAGCGTGCCGGCACGCTGCCCGTCGCCACCGGGGAGAACCTGTTCTCCCACTGGGACGCCCGCAACCTGGGTCTCTACGGCGGCATGGACAGCACCCGCGACTTCCTGCAGTTCGACTGTGCGCTGAGCTACGGGCTCGTCGAGTACCTGCGCACCCTCGAGGCGATGAGCGAGCTCGGGTGGGCACCCGACCGCTTCATCCCCCACGGCGGGCACCAGATGTCGCTCAACATCGCCGCCGGTCTCGGGCTCGGCGGCAACGAGTCCTATCCCGACCTCTTCCAGCCGTTCGGCGGCTTCCCCGACGGGTGCACCGTCGAGGACGGCTACATCCGTATGCCGCAGCTTCCGGGCATCGGTTTCGAGGGCAAGTCGGACCTGGCCGAGGTCTGTGCCAGTCTGCTCTCCTGAACAGGAGTCGGTCGGCAGGGAGGCCAGGATGGGTCAGCGGTCAGGCGCGGGTGAGGGGACGTCGGCACTGCGGGTGCTGATCGCACCCGACAAGTTCAAGGGCACGCTCACGGGCCCGCAGGCGGCGGCTGCGATGGCCGCCGGCGTGCGGGCCGTGCTGCCCGACGCCGTGGTCGAGCAGCTCCCCCTGGGTGACGGTGGCGAGGGCACGGTCGAGGCCGTCCTCGCCACCGGTGCCGGGGTACGGCGCCGCACGTGCACCGTCCCCGGGCCGCTCGGCGATCCGGTCGAGGCGCACCTGGCACTGCGGGGAGCGACCGCCGTCATCGAGGTGGCCCAGGCCTGTGGCCTGCAGCTGCTGGACCCGACGCCGGACAGCGCGCTGCGGGCCAGCAGCGCGGGCGTCGGCCTCCTCGTCCGCGAGGCCTGGGCCGCGGGTTCCACCCGGGTGATCCTCGGTCTCGGAGGTGTCGCCTGCACCGACGGCGGGGTCGGCCTGGCCACGGAGCTCGGGGCGGAGTTCCTGGACGCCGACGGTGCCGCCGTCGGGCCGGGCGAGCTGCACCGCGTGAGCCGGGTGCGCGTGGACGGACTCGACCCGCGCGTCTCCAGCACCACCTTCGTGGCCGCCACCGATGTCACCAACCCGCTTCTCGGGCCGACCGGCGCCGCCGCCGTCTACGGCCCCCAGAAGGGCGCCGGACCGGACGAGGTGGAGCTGCTGGACCGCGGCCTGCGCACGGTCGCCGATGTCGTCGAGACGGACCTGGGGACCGGCGTGCGCGACCTGCCGGGCGCGGGGGCGGCCGGGGGCCTGGGGTGGGGACTAGTGACCTTCCTGGACGCCCGGATCCAGGCCGGCGGCGACCTGGTGATGGACCTCATCGGCCTCCCTGCTGCCCTGACCCGCGCCTCCCTGGTGCTCACCGGAGAGGGCAAGCTGGATGCGCAGAGCCGCTACGGCAAGGGACCGGTCGCGCTGGCTGCCCGTGCCGCCGGTGGCGGCGTGCCGACGATCGCGGTGGCGGGCACCGTGGACGCCGAGGGGCGCGAGGACACGGGCTTTGCCGCCGTGTGGTCGCTGGTCGAGGAGGTCGGCGTGGACGCGGCGCTCGACGACACCGCCACGAGCCTCACCGAGGTGACCGCCCGCGCCCTGCGCCGCTGGATCGAGCCCGCGGGCCACGCATAGGGCGTGCGGGCCCGCGATGAAAAGGCGGGCGGATCCTGCGAGACCGCGACGAAAGACGGGTCACACCTACGAGACCCCTACGAAAACGCGGGGAGCACCTACGAGACCATACGAAAATGCGGGGCTACTCGCGGACGCCGACCTCGACGAACGGCGGCTTCTTGACCACGGCCGTGACGTCACGGCCCCGCACGTCGATGACGACCTCGTCGCCCTCGGCGGCGGTGCGGTCCAGCAGCGCCAGCGCGATGCCCCTGCCCAGGGTCGGCGAGAAGGTGCCGGAGGTGACGGTCCCGATGACCGTGCCGTCAGGCGACCTCACCTCGCAGTGCGCACGCGGGATACCGCGTCCGGTGACGTCCAGGCCCCAGGAGATCCGCGTGTTCTTGGCCTCCTTCTCGGCCTCGAGCGCCGCCTTGCCCCAGAACGCGTCCTTCTTCCAGCCCACGGCCCACCCGGACCGGGCCATGACCGGGGTGATCTCCGGCGAGAGCTCGTTGCCGTGCAACGCGTAGCCCATCTCGGTCCGCAGGGTGTCCCGCGCGCCGAGGCCGGCGGGTGCGCCGTCGTACGGCTTCATCGCGGTCAGCAGGGCGTCCCACAGGTCACCCGTCGCGCCCCACGCCGGAAGGAGCTCGTAGCCGCGCTCCCCCGTGTAGCCCGTGCGGCACACGATGACGGGCTGCCCCTCCCAGCTGGCCTCCACGAAGCTCATGTAGTCGTGGCCGACCGGCAGGCCGAGCGCCGTGAGCACCTCGTCGCTGTGGGTGCCCTGCACAGCGATCACGCCGTAGTCGGTGTGCTGGTCGATCACCTCGATGCCCTCGGGAGCGGCCTCGGTGAGCATCCGGATCACCTCGGCGTTGTTGGCGGCGTTGGGGATCAGGAAGATCTCGTCGTCGGAGCGGAGGTAGGCGATCAGGTCGTCGACGACACCACCGGACTCGTTGCAGCACATGGTGTACTGCGCCCGGCCCGGCTCGATGCGGTTCAGGTCGTTGGTGAAGCAGCTGTTCACGAAGTCCTTGGCCCCGGGCCCCCGCACCAGTGCCTTGCCCAGGTGACTGACGTCGAAGACGCCCACCCGCTCACGCACGGCGGTGTGCTCGGCCTTCACCCCGGCATACTCGATGGGCATCTGCCACCCGCTGAAGTCGGCCATCTTGGCGCCGAGTGCAACGTGACGGTCGTGGACGGGGGAGGTCTTCGGCGACTCGGCAGACATGGCTCACACGGTAGCCCCCGGTGCCGTTAGGCTCAACGCGGCCCCAACGCACCGTCGACGACGACTGAAATGGACAACGATGACCACTCTCACGCTGACTGACAGCAAGATCGCGACCGCCAAGGTGGACGCCCTCGTGCTGGCCTCCACGGCCGGCGAGGACGGCGCGGTGCTGTCGGAGGGCACCGAGCTGCCCAAGAACGCCCTGACCCACGTCAACCAGAACCTCTCCGCGACCGGGGCCACCGGCAAGGCGGACGAGGTCGTCAAGCTGGCCGGGGTGCCCGGGGTCTCAGCAGCACTGGTCGTGGTGGTCGGCACGGGCAAGGCCGACGCGCCGGTGCCGGACGCCGCCGAGCGCTACCGCCGGGCCGCGGGCGCCGCGACCCGCGCGCTGGCCGGCAAGGAGTCCGCGCTGTTCGCCCTGGGGGGCGGCGCCGAGCAGGCCCGAGCGGTGGCCGAGGGAGTGCTGCTGGGCGGCTACGCCTTCCAGACCTTCCTGGGCGAGGGCAAGGCGGCGAGCGCCAAGGCGCCCCTGGCGACTGCACAGGTGCAGCTGAAGGGCCGCCACAAGGAGGACATCGCGGGGCAGGCCAGCACGGTCGCCGAGGCCGTCCGCTACGCCCGCGACCTGGTCAACACCCCGCCCAACGTGCTCTTCCCGGAGAGCTTCGCCGAGTCGGTGTCCCGGCGCGCGGACGGCAGCAAGGTCACGCTCGAGGTGTGGGACGCCGACCGCCTGCAGCAGGAGGGCTGCGGCGGGATCCTCGGTGTGGGGCAGGGGTCCGGCCGCCCGCCGCGCCTGGTCACGATGACCTACAAGCCGCGGGGCGCGAAGGCGCACCTGGCCTTCGTCGGCAAGGGCATCACCTTCGACTCCGGCGGCCTGTGCATCAAGCCGGGCACGGGCATGGTGACGATGAAGTGCGACATGGCTGGGGCCGCCGCCGTGGCCGCCTCGATCCTCGCGCTCGCCGAGCTGAAGGTCCCGGTCGCCGTGACCGGCTACCTCTGCCTGGCCGAGAACATGACCGGCGACCTGGCGCAGCGCCCCGGTGACATCGTCACCATGCGCGGCGGCCGGACGGTCGAGATCATCAACACCGACGCGGAGGGCCGCCTGGTGATGGCCGACGGCATCGCCCTGGCCTCCGAGCAGCAGCCCGACGCCATCGTCGACATCGCGACGCTGACCGGAGCCTGCATCATCGCGCTGGGCAACCGCACGATGGGTGTCATGGCCAATGACGACGAGCTGCGGGAGCGTGTCACGGGCGCGGCCACCGTCGCCGGGGAGGCGGCGTGGGGCATGCCGCTGCCGGAGGAGATCCGCGGCTCGATGGACTCCCCCGTCGCGGACCTGAAGCACACCGGCGACCGCGCCGGCGGCATGATGGTCGCGGCGAAGTTCCTCGAGGAGTTCGTCGGCAAGGACGGCTCGGGGCAGGCGATCAAGTGGTCGCACATCGACATCGCCGGCCCGGCGTTCAACGAGAAGGGCGCCTGGGGCTACACCCCGACGGGCGGCACCGGCTCCGGGGTCCGTGCCCTGATCGAGCTGGCTCGTTCCTACGCCTGACAGCGACCGTATGCCGAGGCTCCCGTCCCCCGGGCAGCGCACCTCCGCTGGCACCTGGGGACTGGTGGTCCTGCTCCTTCCGCCGTTCACCCTCGGCGTCGCGGTCCTGGCGTTCCTGACCTCGGTCGTGCTCGGACTGGAGCGACCGGGCACCCTCTGGGGATGGGTCGGGTTCCTCGGCATCGTCGCCGGAGCGCTCGCCTTCGCCATCCGGACGGGCGTGCGGGCAGCGCCGTGGTGGCTGGCGATGCTCAGCGTCCTGGTGCTCGTCGGCGGCGGCTACGCACTGAGTGCGAGCGAGTGGAGCGCCCCTGGTGTCGCGACGGCTGCGGTCGCCCTCATGGTCGTGCTGCGCAGGCAGCCCCGGCTGCCGGACACCAGCCTGCCGCCGACCGGGTTCTCCCGGGCACCGGCTCCGCCGGCCCGGCCGGGCCCCACCGTCTCCGGGCCGGCCCTGCCACCCCGCTCGCTGCCCCTCGCCGGACCTCCGGTCCGGATCCGCCTGCTGTCTCCCCTGTCCTCGATCGGCCTCACCGCCTGTGGCCTGCTGGTGCTGGCGCTCGGCGCCTGGGTGGGGTGGCTGCTGTGGACCCAGCCGGAGCCCGTCCCGCTGGTGATCAGGCTCGTGATGTCGTGCTTCGCCGGCTTCCTGGCCCTGCTGGGTCTGGCGGTCACCGTCGCGGCCGTCGAGGCGTGGGGCGACACGATCGAGGTGAGCTCCCGCGGGCTGCGACGCTTCGGCGTCGCCCTCGGGTGGACGATCGGCTGGGAGGAGGTGCTGGCGATCGGGCTGATGGACAACTCCCGCGTCATCCCGCACGGCCTGACCCCGACGCCGCGCCGGCTCCGGGAGCGACGCGACGTGCGGCTCGTGTTCGCGCTGACCGACGACCGCGTGGCCGAGCGTGCTCATCTGCTCCCCGACCCCGGGCTGCCCGCTCCCTTCCGGCACCAGCAACGGCTGACCGAGCTCGCACCGTTCCGGCGGGGCAAGGGCCTGGTCCCCGAGCTCGACCGGGCGCTCGCCGGGCGCGTGCCAGACCGTTACCTCGGCTCTCGCGTCCAGCGCCCCGACCAGCAGCTGCCCTGACCGGTGTCGTGCCCGGCCTGCCGTGACGCAGGCACCGGTGCCGACGACGACGATGCCCCGGACCGCAGACGGTCCGGGGCATCGTCGGTGGCTCAGCCGCCGCTCTTGCGGCGGAACATCTGCTGCGCGCCGGAGGTCTTGGCGCGGCGTGACCCGGCGACCTTGCCGTGCTCGGAGTGGTCCGAGACGTCCTTGCCGCCGTGCGCGTGCTTCCTGTCCAGGGCCTCCCGGAACTTGCGCTTCACATCGTCCTCGACGTGCTCGTTGTGACTGTCCGTGTCTGTGGGCCTGTCCTGCGTCATAGGGCGCCTCCCGTAGTCGATGCGTCCGCACAGCCTCCCATGAGCCGCGCCACGACACGACCGCATTTCAGGACTTCTTGTGCCGCCGGTTCCACTCGCGCATCCGGGACGGGTAGCCCGTCTGGTTCACGTCGTAGACCGGGATCCCGAGCAGCCGGCCCAGCTCGAACCCGGCCCTGGGGGTGCCCACGGCGCGGCGGGTCCACTCGCCGTCGGTCGCGATGAGGATGACGGTGGTCGTGCTCACGTTGGTGGCCGGCTCGACATACGCCTCGACGCCCTTGTGGCTGGCCACCCAGCCCTCCATGTGGGCCCGCACGGCCTTGTGGTCGATCGCCATCGACGGCCCGTCCGTGCGCCCCCGGACGGTCCCGACCGCCCCGTCCGCGCCACGATTCTTCCGTCGCCTCCACCACGCCATAGGTGGGAGATTACCGCGCGTGGCCGACTGTTCCGGCGCGTCAGCGCCCGTGACGCCCCCTCGGTGGTCCGCCGCCCCGGCGTTTGACAAGATGACCCCATGCCTCAGACCGCACCCGGTGCAGACAGTGCCTTCGACGTCGTCATCCTGGGCGGGGGCAGCGGCGGCTACTCCTGCGCGCTGCGGGCCGCACAGCTGGGTCTGACGGTCGCCCTGGTCGAGAAGGACAAGCTCGGGGGCACCTGCCTGCACCGCGGCTGCATCCCCACCAAGGCGCTGCTGCACGCCGCGGAGGTGGCCGACTCGGCCCGCGACGGCGCCCGGTTCGGCATCAACGCCACGCTGGACTCCATCGACCTCGACAAGGTCCACTCCTACAAGGACGGGGTCGTCGGCCGGCTCCACAAGGGCCTGCAGGGCCTGGTCAGCTCGGCCACGATCGAGTATGTCGAGGGGCACGGCACCCTCGCCGGTCCCGGTCAGGTGGTGGTCGGGGACCGCACCCTCACCGCGCGGAACGTCGTGCTGGCGACGGGCTCCTACGCGCGCAGCCTCCCCGGCCTGGAGATCGGCGGCCGCATCATCACCAGCGACCAGGCGATGACCCTCCCGGAGCTGCCGGAGCGCGTCATCGTGCTCGGCGGCGGGGTGATCGGCGTCGAGTTCGCCTCGGTGTTCCGCTCCTTCGGCTCCGAGGTGACCGTCGTCGAGGCGCTCCCCCGCCTGGTCGCCGCCGAGGACGAGGCGGTCTCCAAGACGCTGGAGCGCGCCTTCAGGAAGCGCAAGATCACCGTCAGGACCGGGGTGAAGTTCACCGGTGCCACCCAGGACGAGCGCGGCGTGCAGGTGTCCCTGGAGTCCGGCGACACGCTCGAGGCCGACCTGCTGCTGGTCGCCGTCGGCCGCGGCCCGGTCACCGAGGGCCTGGGTTACGAGGAGGCCGGCGTCACCCTCGACCGCGGTTTCGTCACCACCGACGAGCGCTGCAGGACCGGCGTCGAGGGTCTGTATGCCGTGGGAGACATCGTGCCCGGCCTCCAGCTGGCGCACCGCGGCTTCGCCCAGGGCATCTTCGTCGCCGAGCAGATCGCCGGCCTCGAGCCGACACCGATCGACGAGGCGGGCATCCCCCGCGTGACCTACTGCGACCCTGAGATCGCCTCCGTGGGGCTCACCGAGGAGCAGGCCCGGGAGAAGCACGGCGAGGTCACCACCTACGAGTACAACCTGGGGGGCAACGGCAAGTCCCAGATCCTGGGCACCGCCGGCTTCGTGAAGCTGGTGCGGGCCGCTGACGGGGCCGTCGTCGGCGTGCATATGGTGGGTGCCAGGATGGGTGAGCAGGTGGGCGAGGCCCAGCTGATCTACAACTGGGAGGCACTGCCGGATGATGTGGCGCAGTTGATCCACGCACACCCCACCCAGAACGAGGCGCTGGGCGAGGCGCACCTGGCCCTGGCGGGCAAGCCGCTGCACGCCCATGCCTGACGCGCCACCACACACGTCCTGCCATCAGGCAGGAGAATCCGTAGACTGCAAGGCCCCGGACGAGGAGACGTCGAATGTCTGAACGCGTGACCATGCCGGCCCTGGGTGAGTCCGTCACCGAGGGCACCGTGACCCGCTGGCTGAAGAACGTGGGTGACACCGTCGAGGTCGACGAGCCCCTGCTGGAGGTCTCGACCGACAAGGTCGACACCGAGATCCCATCGCCGATCGCCGGCGTGCTGCAGGAGATCCTCGCGCAGGAGGACGACACAGTCGAGGTCGGCGGCGACCTCGCCGTGATCGGTGACGGCTCCGGGGGTGGCGACTCCGCCGGTGGCGGCGAGTCCGCGAGCACCGAGACGCAGGCCGAGGAGGCGCCGGCCGCACCTGCGGAGGAGGCACCTGCCGAGGAGGCCGCACCGGAGGCCCCTGCACAGGAGGCCCCCGCACAGGAGCCGCAGGCCGAGCAGTCCCAGCCCGCCCAGGGCGGCGACAGCGGTGGCGGCGAGGGCGAGACGGTCACGATGCCGGCCCTGGGTGAGTCCGTCACCGAGGGCACCGTGACCCGCTGGCTGAAGGCCGAGGGTGACACCGTCGAGGTCGACGAGCCCCTGCTGGAGGTCTCGACCGACAAGGTCGACACCGAGATCCCCTCACCCGTCGCCGGTGTGCTCACCAAGATCCTCGCCCAGGAGGACGAGACAGTCGAGGTCGGTGGCGCCCTCGCTGTGGTCGGTGGATCCGCCGGTGGCTCGGCCGCAGCCGCTCCCGCCGAGGAGCCCACGGCGCAGGAACAGCCGGCCGAGGAGCCCACCGCGCAGGAGCAGCCCGCTGCACAGCCGCAGGCAGAGGCGCCCGCGCAGCCGCAGGCGCCCGCCGAGCAGGAGCCCGCGGGCGAGGAGACGCCCGACCTGGCCGAGGACGCCCGGCTGCACGAGCAGGCCGCCGAGCAGTCGTCGCAGGCGAGCGGTGAGAAGGCAGCCGCGGCTCCCTCCGGCGACTCGCCCAACCAGGCCAGCGGTGTCGGGACCCCGGAGCAGTCCGGCAGTGACGTCAGCGCGTATGTGACCCCGCTGGTCCGCAAGCTCGCGGCCCAGCACAAGGTCGACCTGAACACCCTGAGCGGCACCGGTGTGGGTGGCCGGATCCGCAAGCAGGACGTGCTCGACGCGGCCCGCAAGGCCGAGGAGGCCGCCAAGGCCACGCCGCCCGCGGCCGCCCCGGCGGCCGCAGCCCCCGCTGCGTCTGCAGGCCAGGCTGCGCCGGCTCCAGCGGCCGCCCCCTCGGCGCCGTCCGCCGCTCAGGCCGCGGCCTCGCCCAAGCGCGGCACCACCGAGAAGATGTCGCGGCTGCGCAAGGTCATCGCCACGCGCATGGTCGAGTCCCTGCAGACCAGTGCGCAGCTCACCACGGTGATCGAGGTCGACCTCACCAAGGTCGCCCGCCTGCGCAACAAGACCAAGGACGACTTCCTGGCACGCGAGGGCGTGAAGCTCTCCTACATGCCGTTCTTCGTCCTGGCCGCGGTCGAGGCGCTGAAGATCCACCCCAACGTCAACGCCAGCGTCGAGGACGACCAGATCATCTACCACCCGACCGAGAACGTCGGCATCGCGGTGGACACCGAGAAGGGGCTCATCGTCCCGGTGATCAAGGATGCCGGTGACCTCAACATCGCCGGCATCTCCCGCAAGGTCGCGGACCTCGCCGAGCGCACCCGCACCAACAAGGTGATGCCGGACGAGCTGGGTGGTGGCACGTTCACGATCACCAACACCGGCAGCCGCGGGGCGCTGTTCGACACCCCGATCATCAACCAGCCGCAGGTCGCGATCCTGGGCACCGGCTCCGTCGTCAAGCGACCGGTCGTCGTGGTGGACGAGGACGGTGGCGAGACGATCGCCATCCGCTCGATGGTCTACCTGGCCCTGACCTACGACCACCGGGTCGTGGACGGTGCCGACGCCGCCCGCTTCCTCGGGACCGTCAAGGAGCGCCTCGAGGAGGGATCCTTCGAGGTCTGATCCCCCTCGGCCCCAGCGGGCCCGACGACAGGCAGGCAGACAGTGACGTCAGAGCCGAGCAGTCCGCACCACCTCGTTGCCCTCACCGGCTCGAGCGGACTGCTCGGCTCTGCGCTTTCTGCGGCCCTGCGGGCACGGGGCGACCAGGTGGTGCACCTGGTCCGCCGCGATCCCGCCCGCGACGTCCCGCCGGGGGTCCGCGAGGTGCGCTGGGACCCCGAGACGGGACTGTCCGACCGGTCGGCCCTCGAGGAGGTGACTGCGGCGGTCAACCTCGCGGGGGCAGGCCTGGGTGACCGCCGGTGGACGGTGCGTTACAAGGCCGAGCTGGTCCAGTCCCGCATCACCACCACGAACACGCTCTGCCATGCCCTGACCGCGCTCCCCCGGCGGCCACGGCTGCTGTCCGGGTCGGCGATCGGCTTCTACGGGAGCCGCGGCGAGGTGGAGCTGACCGAGCAGAGCGCACCGGGCTACGGCTTTGTCGCGGGTCTGGTCCGGGACTGGGAGCACGCGACCTGGGCCGCGCACGAGGCCGGCCTCCCGGTCGCCCACCTGCGCACGGGGATCGTCCTGAGCCGCACCGGCGGGGCACTGGCGCGGCTGATGCCCATCGTCCGGGCCGGTCTGGCCGGACCGATGGGCAGCGGGCGGCAGTACTGGTCCTGGATCACCCTCCCGGACCACGTCGCCGCGATGCTCTGGCTCATCGACCATCCGGAGATCACCGGGCCCGTGAACCTCACCGCCCCCGAGCCAGCACCGCAGGCCGAGGTGGTGGCCGCCCTCGCCGGCGTGCTGCGCCGACCGTCGATCATGCCCGCACCGACGATCGCGCTGCGGCTGGCCCTCGGCGAGATGGCCAGCGAGGTGCTGGGCAGCCAGCGGGTGCTCCCGACGGTACTGCTCGGGAGCGGCTTCCGGTTCCGGCACCCGGACCTGAACAGCGCGGCGGCCTGGGTCACCGGCACGACGGGCTGAGTCGCCGCACGCACGTCCCGCCAGCGTTCAGCCATGGCCCGCGCCGGATAGCGTGTCCGACCATGGCGATCGACTACTCCTCCCTGCACCGGACTCCCCCGGCGCGGGAGGTCGCGGCCTGGCGGGAGCGCATCCGCACGGAGGACGAGCGTGCCGGCCGCCACGGCCCTGCCTCGGACGGGCCCCGGCTGGACGCCCCGGCATGGGTCGGGATCGGCGCCACGGTCGCGGCCTTCCTGTGCGTCATCAGCGTGATCACCGGCGTCGTCATGGTGGTGTCCGACGGTGACGGCTTCGGCCTCCTGCTCGCCGCGGGGCTGGCCGCGGTGGCCTTCGGCGTGCTCTGGGCCGTCTTCCGGTGGCGGGTGCACCGGGCCGCCAGGGGGTGGCGGGGCCACTACCGGCTGATGGCCTTCGCCAACGACAACGGGTTCGACGCCGCGCCGGTGGCCGACCCCGCCGACCTCCCGGGGCGCATCTTCGGCCGAGGGCTGGACGGCAACCGGGTCCGCCACGACCTCGTGGCCTGGACCCAGGGCGGCCGGACGTGTCATGTCGCCACCGAGTCCTGGCACTCCGGCAACCCGGCGGACGGCGGCCCTCCGCAGGACCACGGCACCTGCCGCTACCTGGCGGTGCTCCTCTCCGACGAGCCGCTCCCGCGGGTCGTCCTCAGGGACGGGCGGCTCGAGGCCGACCCGGGCGAGGACGACCTCGCAGCGACCGTGTTCACCCCGCGCGTGCTGGACCTGCTGGATGGCTCGGACCAGCCTGGTGCCGCCCGGGACGGCGGCCGCGGCGGCTCGCGCGCGGCTCCACCCTGGGAGGCCGAGACCGCCGGCGGATGGTTCTTCGCCTACCAGTCCGGCGACCCGGACCCCCTGGACGCGAGCACCTGGAGGCGCACCTTCGCCCTGGTCGACGCGCTGCCGGCAGCCCGGCTGTCGGCAGCCCGGCTGTCGGCACCGGAGGGTGAGCAGCCCGAGGGGTGACCCCTCGTCCGGTTGATGCCGGGGAATTCGGAGGCACTGCCCGGCGTTGCCCGGCTACTGTGATCACGATGTCCACCGCCACCGGCTTCGCTCCCCTGACCGGCACCCGCCGCTCGGGCGTCGAGCGCTGCGCCGTGGCCGTGGACTTCCTGCGCGACGGCGCTGAAGTCTGACCCTCCTCCCGCTTCAGCAGGACCCACGGAGGAGGGTCGGCCACCCATCCCGGGCACCACTGCCGTCAGGCAGGACAGCGTTCCCGTCCCCGCGGTCCTGGCGCGGAGTCCCCCTCTGATCAGGGGCCTTGCGGTCCCCCGGCACCCGCCCGCGCGAGCCAGCCCGCCGGCATACGCAGAGCACAGAGAGCAGAACGACCATGGCCAAGAGCCAGTTCATCCGGTCCAAGCCGCACCTCAACATCGGCACCATGGGTCACGTCGACCACGGCAAGACGACGCTGACCGCGGCGATCACCAGGGTCCTCGCGGAGTCCACCCCCGAGGCCAACACCTTCGTGGCCTTCGACGGGATCGACCGGACCCCCGAGGAGCTGCAGCGCGGCATCACGATCAACATCTCGCACGTTGAGTACGAGACCGCGACGCGGCACTACGCCCACGTCGACATGCCCGGCCACGCCGACTTCGTGAAGAACATGATCACGGGAGCGGCCCAGGTGGACGCGGCGATCCTCGTCGTCTCCGCCCAGGACGGTGCCATGCCGCAGACCCGCGAGCACGTGCTGCTCGCGCAGCGGGTCGGCGTGCCCTACCTCGTGGTGGCGATGAACAAGGCCGACACCGTGGACGACCCCGAGCTGCTCGACCTGGTGGAGCTCGAGGTCCGGGACCTGTTGAGCGAGTACGGTTTCCCCGGCGACGAGGTGCCGGTCGTGCCGGTCTCCGCGCTGGGCGCCCTCGAGGGTGACCCGCGCTGGACGGCGTCGGTGACCGCGCTGCTGCAGGCGGTCGACGACTACGTGCCGCTGCCCGCGCGCGAGCTCGACGGCCCGTTCCTCATGCCGATCGAGAGCGCCCTGACGATCAGCGGCCGGGGCACCGTCGTCACCGGCGCCGTCGAGCGCGGCTCCCTGCGGGCCGGTGAGAGCGTCGAGGTCGTCGGGCTCGGAGAGACGCTGACGTCGGTCGCGATCGGGATGGAGACCTTCGGCAAGACGCTGGAGACGGTCGAGGCGGGAGACAACGCCGCGGTGCTGTTGCGTGGCGTCCGCCGTGAGGACGTCCAGCGTGGTCAGGTCCTGGCCCTGCCGGGGTCCGTGCAGCCGCACCAGGGTTTCACCGCCACGCTGCACACGCTGACCGCGGACGAGGGAGGACGACACACCCCCTTCGCCGGCGACTACCGGCCGCAGTTCTACTTCCGGACCACGGACGTGCCCGGCCGGATGGAGCTCGGCGGTGTCGACCTGGTCATGCCCGGTGACACCGTCGAGGTGACTGTCCACCTCGACAAGCCGATCGCCCTCGAGCCCGGCCTCGGCTTCGCCGTCCGCGAGGGCGGCAGGACTGTGGCCGCAGGGACGGTGACGGCGCTCGTCTGAGGGCCGGCACGACCGGCCCGGCACCCTCGTGGTGCCGGGCCGGTCACTCTCAGCCCCTCCCTCAGATGCGCCACCCCCGCTCAGCCCACCCCCGCTCAGCCCCACCCCCAGATGCGCCAGCGGCATCGCTCAGCCCCACCCCCAGATGCGCCACCCATCGTCGGTCAGCCGCAGCTCCAGCTCCACCACCTCCGAGGTGGCCGGGTGCGCCACGGTGCCGTGAGGAGTCACCTCGTCGTACCCCGAGCGCTCCACCTCGACCTCGAGGACCACCCGCTCGGGGCCGGAGGCAAGGACGATGGCGTGCTCGACGCTGAACTCCAGGCCGCGGTAGCTCACCTCCAGCGCCCGGGCGCTCGTGAGCGACTCGGCCTCCTGCTCGTAGGCCGGGGAGCCGGCCACGTGCACGTCCGCCAGGTCCGTCGACTCTCCCGAGCGCCAGGTCGCCGCCCGGGCGTCGAGGAGCACCTGCGCAGAGGCCTGCGGGTCGGCGGCCGGCGCAGGGACCGGACGCTCGGTCACGGCAGGCTCGGGGGCAGGGTCCGGCTCGGAGTCCGGTTCCGGTGGCGACTCACTCCCCGTGGCCGGGCCGTGGGTCGGCGCCGACGCAACCAGACCGAGGGCGTCCGCGACGGCAGCCGGGGGCTCCCCCTCACTCCGCGCCTCGGAGGAGGACCCGGTCCCGAGCAGCGCCCCCAGCAGCACGGCCACCATGACGGCCACGACGACAACCGCCCCCGCCCCGGCCACCAGCAGGCCCGCCGCCCGTGACGACCGGCGCTCACTGCGGCCGGTCCGGGAGTCGCGACCGGTCCGGGAGTCGCGACCGGTCGGGGAGTCGCGACCACGATCACCTCCGGTGGCACCAGCACGTCGGCTGAGGAGAGCGCGCGGGTGCGGGAGCCGGCGCCGGCCGCGAGCGTCGGAGTCACCGCCAGCGGACTCGTCCACCCCCTCGCCCGCGCCGCGGTGGGCCGCCCGGATCCGCTGCGTCAGCCCGGCCGCAGGGTCCGCACCGGGGGCCAGCGCGACCGGCTCGGGGCGGGTCACGGCATACAGCGCCACCGCGACCTCCTCGGCCTCCGGCCGGTCTGAGGGCTCACCCGACAGACAGGACGTGACCAGGGACACCAGCGCCTCGGGGAGCTCGGGCCGCAGCTCGGCGAGCTCAACGCGCGTCCCGACCCAGCCCGGGACCTCACCCACGAGGCTGCGCCACGCGAGGGCTCCCAGACCATAGACGTCTGACTCGGCCGTCGGCGCGAAGCCCTCGATGACCTCTGGGGCCACCATCCCGTCCGTCCCGTAGGTCTCCTCCAGCACCTCACCCGCGATCCGCGACACGCCCAGGTCGGCCAGGAGCGGCATGCCGTCGGCCCGGAAGAGCACGTTGCCGGGCGAGATGTCCCCGTGCACCACACCGGCCCGGTGCAGCTCGGCCAGCGCCCCCGCCAGCGGCGAGCAGACCGTCACCAGCTCGCCCGGTGTCAGGTGGCCGCGGGCACCCAGCACCTCCGCCAGGGAGCCGCCGTCCGCCAGTTCCATCGCCAGGGCGACCCCACCCGGACGGCCATCCTCCCCGGGGACCGGCACCACGTCATACAGGTGGATGACGTGCTGATGGCGCACCCGGGCGAGGATGCCCGCCTCACGCAGGGCGGCCGAGACCTGGTCGGGCCGCGTGGGCACGACCTTGAGCGCGACGGGCAGGTCGTCGGCGGTCCGCCGGGCCCGCCACACCTGCGCGCTCCCGCCGGACCCGATCCGACCGAGCACGTCGTAGCCCGGGATGCTCGGAACGTCCATGCCCGCACCCTGCCCCACGTCGCCCCGCCCGCGCAGAAGTTGTCCACAGGCCGCGGCGTACAGTGACAGGCATGCGCATCGAGCACGTCGGTTTCGCCCCGGACTATGTCGACTACCAGCAGGCGTGGGACCGCCAGCGGGAGGTGCACGCCCGGGTCGTCAGCGGTGAGCAGCCGGACACGCTCCTACTGCTGGAGCACGCGGCCGTCTACACCGCGGGCAAGCGCACCGAGCCCCACGAGCGTCCCACCGACGGCACGCCGGTCATCGACGTCGACCGCGGCGGCAAGATCACCTGGCACGGGCCAGGGCAGCTGGTGGGGTATCCGATCGTGCGACTGCCCTCCCCCGTCGATGTCGTCGCCCACGTGCGGCGCCTGGAGCAGCTGCTGATCGACGTGTGCACCGAGATCGGCGTGGAGACCACCCGCGTCGAGGGCCGCAGCGGCGTGTGGGTGCTGGCCGACGAGCGTGGCCCCGACCGCAAGATCGGCGCCATCGGCATCCGGGTGAGCCACGACGTGACGATGCACGGTTTCTCGTTCAACGCCGACTGTGACCTGTCCTGGGCCGACGCCTGCATCCCGTGCGGGATCACCGACGCGGGCGTCACCTCGCTGACCGCAGAGCTGGGTCGCCCCGTCACCGTGCAGGACGTGACTCCGCTGATCGAGGCCCGCGTGTCGAGCATCACCGCGGAGGTGCCGGCCACCACAATGGCCTGATCCGGCCCGTTCCCGTGCGGCTGGCTCTCGATGGGGGTATGCCGTGGAGCTGGTGGCCGATGACGGGCTCGCCGTCGCGACGCGAGGGTTGCGCAAGACCTTCGCCGGGGTCCGTGGCCGGAGGGCTGCCATCCACGGTCTCGACCTGGATGTTCCCGCCGGCGGGGTGCACGGTTTCCTGGGCCCCAACGGCTCGGGAAAGACCACCACGATCCGGATGCTGCTCGGCCTGCTGCGTGCCGACGGCGGCACGATGCACATCTTCGGTCAGCCTGTGCCGCACCGGCTCCCGCAGGTCATCGGCCGGGTCGGCGCCATCGTGGAGAGTCCCAAGTTCTATCCGTCCTTCACCGGTCGCAGGAGCCTGAGCCTGCTGGCCGACGCCATCGGCACCGACCAGCGGCGCGTGGACGAGGTGCTCGAGGAGGTCGGGCTGGCCGACCGCGGCCGCGACCGGTTCGGGGGCTACTCCCTCGGCATGCGACAGCGCCTGGCGATCGCGGCAACCCTGCTGAAGTCGCCTGACCTGCTGATCTTCGACGAGCCCACCAACGGACTGGACCCGGCAGGCATCCGGGAGATCCGCGAGACCATGCGCAGCCTCGGCACCCAGGGACGCACCGTCCTGGTGAGCAGTCACATCCTGTCCGAGATCGAGCACATCGCCGACACGGTGTCGATCATCGGGCGGGGCCGCGTCGTGGCCCAGGGGTCGGTCCAGAGCCTGATCAACGAGCAGGTGGGCGTCGGCAGCGTGGACGTCGGCATCGACAGTCCCGAGGCCGCCGTCGCCGTGCTCCGCCGGGTCGGCATGAGCGCCGAGCTGACCGCAGACGGTCTGCGGGTCACCGGGGCCGACCGCCCTGCCGACGTGACCAGGGCGCTCGCGGCGCAGGGCCTCTACGTGAGCCGTCTGCTGCCGGTGCGCCGCGACCTGGAGTCGGTCTTCCTGCAGCTCACCCAGGACGACCAGCTCGGTGCTGCCCCACCGCATACCGATGAGACCAGCGACCCCAGCGCCGAGGAGGTCACCCGATGACCTCCCTGATCCGCGTCGAGCTGCGGCGCATCCTCTCCCGCAAGATCCTGCACCTGTCCGTCCTGGCCATCCTCGCCGTGGCCCTCCTGGCCTTCTGGGGGCTGTGGCAGAGCGTGCAGCCGCTGGAGAACTACGAGGCGCAGGCACGGGCCGACTTCGAGCAGGTCCACGCCCAGTGGGAGCAGGACCAGGAGTTCTATGACGAGGAGGCTGCCGCGCAGTGCCTGGAGGACCAGGCTGCCGAGCGGGAGCGGATGGGTGACCCGACCATCGAGTTCGGCTGCGAGTGGCCGGAACCCACCCTCGAGGACATGCTCGGCTCCTACGCGCCGCCGTCGATGATCAGTCTCTACACCCAGAACCTCGTGGACACCGGGATGATCGTCTACCTCCTGGCCCTGCTCGGCGGCTCGACGGCCACCGCCGCGGAGATCGCGCACCGGACGCTGGGGACCTGGCTGACCTTCGAGCCGCGACGCGGCAGGGTCTTCGCCAGCAAGGTGCTGGCCTCCGGGCTGGTGGCACTGCCGGTCACCGCGGTGTTCCTGGCACTCTTCCTCGGCGGGATCCCGCTGATCTACCGCCTCAGGGGCGTCGACGACGCGGTCACTGCGGCCGAGTGGGCGGACCTGGGCTGGATGAGCGCCCGGATCGCCCTGCTGGCCGCCTTCCTCGGCATGGTCGGCGCGGCCGCCGGGCTGCTCCTCAAACACACCGGCGCAGTGCTCGGCATCGCCGTCGGCTACCTGCTGGTCGTGGAGAACATGGTCCGCGGGCTGTTCCCGCAGCTGAGCACCTACCTGCTCAGCGACAACCTGCTCGCCTGGGTCAGGGACGGACACGACCAGCGCCGCTGGGAGTGCGGCCCGGTCGAGGGCGGCGGGGAGAACTGCCGGGAGGTCGTCACCCACCTGACCCTCGAGCACGGTGCGCTGGTGCTCGGCGTCATGGGTGTCACCGTCGTCCTGTTGTCCTGGCTGACCTTCCGCCGCCGCGACGTCGCGTGACGCCTACCTGAGGGCCTCGGCGATCGGGGTGCCCCCACCGACGAACTCGTAGGTGCTGCCGACCGTCGTCTCGTCCGCCAGCACCGCAGCCACCACGCCGGCGACGTCCTCGCGGGAGACGCTGGTCCCGTCGTGCGCCCGGTCGTAGTCGCGGTCCACGTGGATCGTGCCGGCACCCGGCTCGAGATCAAGGTGCCCCGGCGCCACGATCGTCCACTGCAGTCCCGACGAGCGCAGGTGCGCGTCGGCGGCGGCCTTGGCCCGGGCGTACGTGCTGAACGGGTTGTCAGCCGGGATCTCGTCCTTGCCGGCGCCCCGGTAGGACACCATGACGTAGCTGAAGACCCCGGCCCTGGCCGCGGCGTCCATCGAGGCGATCGCGGCGTCCCGGTCGACGGCGTTGGTGCGGGCGGGGTCTCCGCCACCGGCGCCGGCGGACCAGACGACCGCGTCGTGACCGGACAGCACCTGCACCAGTGACTCCACGTCGGCCCGCTCGATGTCCAGGACGACCGGCCGTGCACCGGTCGCTGCGACGTCGGCCTCGTGCTCGGGGTTGCGGAAGACCGAGGTCACCTCGTCCCCTCGCCCGCTGAGCTGGCGCGCCAGGTGCAGCGCCACCTTCCCGTGGCCTCCGATAATCACGATCCTGCGCATGCCAGACCTCCGTCAGTCGATGGGGTGGTTCACCCGGGACAACCTCCCCGGGACGGGGACTGTTCCCTCAGGCGGCCGTATGCCGTGTGTCCAGCAGTCCCAGCAGCAGGCCAGCACCGGTGGCGGGGTCGTCCACCGTCGCCACGAAGCGGCGACCAGCGTGCTCGACCTGCAGGGCCGCACCCCGGCGCGTGATCAGGCCCAGCGCGCGGGGCACGCGACGGATGCCGAACCCACCGAAGTCGGCCGGCGACACCTGGACGACACAGGCGCCGGTGATGTCCTCCAGCGGGACGTGTCCGCGCGGCACGCCCAGACCCGACCGCCAGGTCAGGCCGCGGGCGTCCACGGTGACCGTGAAGCTGGTGACGCCCGCCACGAGCACCGCCAGCAGCGCGACGAGCAGCCAGAGCCACCAGGTGCCGGCAGCCAGGGCCGCGACGGCGACGACAACCGTGCTGCCCCCGAGGGCCAGCAGCACCACGGTGCTGCTCGTGGCCCGACCGAACCAGGAGGCTCGCTCACCCGGCGCGAGGACCACCGGGGTAACCGGCTCGTGCACGCTGCGGGGCAGACCCGGCGGCACGACGAGGGCCACCAGGGCACCCGTGACGAGGGCCACCCCGACCGCCAGCAGGACCACCCACGGTCCCAGCCGCGCGTCCTCCGGCGCGGCGGCGCCACGGTTGGCAATGATCACGGCGACGAACAGGGTGACCAGGCCGGCCGGCATACCGGCCAGGAACCCGGCGAACAGCCGGGCCCGCTCGCCGCGCCACCACTCGGACACCGCAAAGATCACCACGAGCAGAGCCGGCAGCCCGACCGCGACCAGCCCGAAGAGGGTCAGCGCCCACACCCGCGGCATCGAGTCGTCCGACGCGCCGGAGAGGTCGAAGTGGGTGGCCAGCCGATCGGGCAGGTCGCCCGCCCAGAGCAGCGTCGCTCCGAGCAGCACCAGTGCTGCCGCCGCGGTCGCTGTGGAGGTGGCCGCCAGGTGCGCCCGGCGGACGCGCCGCTCGGCCGGGTGGGTGGTGGTCTGGTTCATCGCTGGGCTCCTTCGTCGAGCGCCTGGTGGATCCGGGACAGGGGGATGCGGTGCCGCCGGGCCACCTCGAGCAGCTCGGCGACCGCCTCGCCCACCTCCGGTGCGGCGGTGGGCTGCTCCAGGACGACCGCGCCGCGGCCGCGCCGCAGGTCGATGACCTCGGCGTCGCGCAGCTCGGTGTAGGCCCGCAGCACGGTGTGCATGTTGACGTCCAGGGAGCGCGCCAGCTCCCGGGCGGCCGGCAGCCGCTCCCCCGCGGCCACCTCGCCGGAGGCGATGGCGCGCCGCAGCTCGCGAACGATCTGCTGGTAGATCGGCTCGCTGCCTCGGGGGTCGATACGGATCAGCACACGGTGATCATATAGTTATAGTTGCTCTAGAACAAACCATCGTGCGACTTTTCTGATTGGGAGTTACCAATCAGTTACGGTGACAACCCAGACCAAGGATTTACCCCAGGCTCTGGCGCCCTCTCGAAGCGGCTGCGACGCTGATGGTCCACCCCATCCGACAGTGAGGTCGAAACATGTCCCTGTCCCCCCAGAAGACGCTGGCAGCAGCCGGCGCCACCATCCTCGCCGGCTCGCTCCTGCTGAGCGCCCCCGCCTCCGCGATCCCTGAGAACTCGCACTGCGGGCCCATCGACGGCAACAACAACGACGCCTTCGTCAACCACGCTCAGCTGACCGCCAAACTGCAGCAGATCGAGCGGACCACGGGCGGCACCGTCGACGTGGAGGTCGCCGGCTACAGCAACCAGGGTCGCGAGATCTACCAGGCCCGGGTCGGCCACGGTGACACCGTGCTGCTGGTCCAGTCCCAGATCCACGGCAACGAGAACCACGGCACCGAGGCCCTGCTCAACCTGCTCCCCCAGTGGGGCGGCAACACCCCGGAGGCCCAGGCGCTGCGCGAGGAGGTCACGATCGTCGCGGTCCCTCGCCTCAACGTCGACGGCGGCGAGAACGACACCCGCCAGAATGAGAGGACCTGGGACGAGGTCGTCGAGGACTTCCCGCAGCTCGCCGGCGTGGAGCCGGCGTGGAACTACCGCGAGTCCGTGCCGGGGTTCGACGTCAACCGCGACTTCAACCCCGACCTGGACTACGTGCCGGCGCCCGAGGACTTCCCGGGCAACAGCGCGGACACCGGGTGGTACATCACACCGGAGGCACAGACGGTCCGCGACCTCTACCGCAACCTGGAGACGGAGTTCGGCACGGTCGACTACTTCGTCGACCTGCACAACCAGTGGTCCTGCTACGCCGTCGAGGGCACGGGCGAGCTGTCGCCGCTATCGATCTCGGCCCGGTTCATCGCCGACCCGACCGAGTTCGGTGACTGGCCGAAGTTCGACTACGACGCCTCGCGACGCGCCAACGTGGCGGTCTACGACGCACTGCAGGGCCAGGGCAACTCCGGCTTCGGCAACCTGACGCTGTACCCGCAGGACACCAACCTGCCAGGCACTGCCCTCGGCTCGTTCGCCCTGCGTGGCAGCGCGACGGTGTTGTTCGAGACGTCGAGCAACACCCAGACCGACGGCCAGAAGCGCAACGGCATGTTGACAAAGCAGGTCGCGACCGGCCTGGACGGCCTGGTCGACGCCATCGCCGACGGGAGCATCGACACGCTCGACCCGGAGGCCTACGAGGCGATCCCGAACCGGGTCTACCTCCCGGGCGACTGACGCCCGACCGCTCACCCGGCTGACGGCATACCGCCCGACGCCGTGCAGCAACCGGCCCCGGGCCGACCGGAGAGATCTGGCCGGCCCGGGGCAGCGCTGTCCCCGGCCCCCGATCGTGGTCGGACCGACCCGCGGGGCTAGGCTGACGGGGACCAGTTCGTCTGCAAGGAAGTGGAACGAGTGACTGTCGCACCCGAGGGCCGGCGCCTGCTGCGGGTCGAGGCCCGTAACGCCGAGACCCCGATCGAGCGCAAGCCCGAGTGGATCCGGACCACCGCCAAGATGGGGCCGGAGTACCAAGAGCTCCACAGCATGGTGAAGACCGGTGGTCTGCACACCGTCTGCCAGGAGGCCGGCTGTCCCAACATCTTCGAGTGTTGGGAGGACCGTGAGGCGACCTTCCTCATCGGCGGCGACATCTGCACCCGCCGCTGCGACTTCTGCGACATCGCCACCGGGCGTCCGACCGCGCTGGACCTGGACGAGCCGCGCCGGGTCGCCGAGTCGGTTCGCCAGATGGGGCTGCGCTACTCCACCGTCACCGGCGTCGCCCGCGACGACCAGCCCGACGGCGCGGCGAGCCTGTATGCCGAGACGATCCGGCAGATCCACAAGCTCAACCCCAACACGGGCGTGGAGATCCTCCCGCCGGACTTCGGTGCCGTCCCCGAGCTGGTCAGCCAGGTCTTCGACGCCCGGCCCGAGGTGTTCGCGCACAACCTGGAGACGGTCCCCCGCATCTTCAAGCGGATCCGCCCGGCCTTCACCTACGACAAGTCGCTGCGGGTGCTCACGATGGCCCGCGAGGCCGACCTGGTCACCAAGTCCAACCTGATCCTCGGGATGGGCGAGGAGGACCACGAGATCGAGGCCGCGCTGCACGACCTGCACGACGCCGGCTGCGACATCCTCACCATCACCCAGTACCTGCGCCCCTCCAAGCTGCACCACCCGATCGACCGGTGGGTCAAGCCGGAGGAGTTCGTGCACTGGTCCGACCTGGCCGAGCAGATCGGCTTCAAGGGCGTCATGGCCGGGCCGCTGGTGCGCAGCTCCTACCGCGCCGGCCGCCTGTGGGCCCAGGCCATGCGCCGGTGGGGCCGTCCCATTCCCGAGCACCTGTCGCACCTGGGCGAGGCCGCCAACGACCCGGCACGACAGGAAGCGTCCTCGCTGCTGGCCCGGGCCGCAGCCAGCGCGTCCTGACACCGCCACAACCCACGTATCCTGGAGTTATGTCCACCACGAACGACTCGACCGAACCGAGGCGCAAGCGCCGGTTCGGCCGCAAGAACAAGCCCCTGAGGGACCCGAACAACCCGGGGAGGTGGCAGCAGTTCAAGCAGGTGTGGTCGATGACCCGCAAGCACGACCCTGCTGCCGTGTGGTGGATGCTGCTCGCCGCCCTGGCCGTGCTGGTCGTCGGCCTGCTCGTGGGCCTCTGGCTCAACATGGTCATCTACGTGATGGTCATCTCGGTCCCCCTGGCCATCCTGGCCGCGGTCTTCATCCTGGCGCGGCGGGCCGAGCAGGCCGCCTTCAGCCAGATCGAGGGCCAGCCCGGCGCCACCGCCGCGGTGATGGGCACCCTGAAGCGCACCTGGTACTACGACCAGGAGCCGGTCGCTGCCGAGGCCGGGGGCAAGGTGCGCGGCATGCGTGACCTGCACAACGCCGCGATGGTCTTCCGCGCGGTGGGCCGCCCCGGGGTCGTGCTCCTCAACGAGGGCCCGAAGGCCGCCGCCAAGCGCCTCGTCGAGAGCGAGCGCAAGAAGGTCGCCCGCATCGTCGGCACGGAGGTCCCGGTCCACGTCCTGCGGATCGGCCGCGACGAGGACGAGGTGCCCCTGTCCAAGGTCGTCAAGACGATGAAGAAGCTGGACAAGAGCATCACCAAGGAGGAAGCCGTCGTCGTGCACAAGCGGCTCAAGGCGATCAGTGCGACCGCCAAGCCGCCGCTGCCCGCCGGCGTCGACCCGCGCAAGGCCCGGATGGACCGGCGCGCCCTCCGCGGACGCTGAGTCACTCCTCGCCGAGCTGCACCAACCCGCTGCGGAAGGCCAGCACGGCGACCTGCACGCGGTCACGCAGCTGCAGCTTGGTGAGCAGCCGCGAGACGTAGGTCTTCACCGTCGCCTCGCTCAGAAAGAGCCGCTGCCCGATCTCGGCGTTCGACAGGCCGTGGGCCACGAGTCTGGCCACCTCTGCCTCCCGCTCGGACAGTCCGGCCAGCGCCGGAGGCAGCTCTCCAGCCCTCGGCCTGGTGGTGAACTGCTGCAGCAGCCGGGAGATCAGCGCGGGTGCCAGCATCGACTCGCCCCGGGCGACCACGCGGACGGCGTGCACGAGGTCCTCGGGGGTGACGTCCTTGAGCAGGAAGCCGGAGGCGCCGGCGCGGACAGCCTCGTAGACGTACTCGTCCAGGTCGAAGGTGGTCAGGACCAGGACCCGCGGCCTGTCCCCCACCAGCTGCATGATCCGGCGCGTCGCCTCGACCCCGTCCAGCCGGGGCATCCGGATGTCCATGAGCACGATGTCGGGTCGCAGCGACCGCACGGCCTCGACCGCCTCGAGGCCGTCGCCGGCCTCGCCGACGACGTCGAACCCCGCACGCTCCAGGATCAGGCGGAAGCCCATCCGGACGAGCTCCTGGTCGTCCACGACGACGACCGAGGTGACCTCATCGCTCACGGTGCGCCCCGTCATACCGGCTCCAGCGGCAGCACCGCACGGACGGTGAACCCGCGCTCCCCCGCCGAGGTCTCGACGTGACCGCCGAACAGCGCGGCCCGCTCCCGCATGCCGACGAGCCCGTGTCCCGCCCCGGCGGACTCCTCCTCGCGCGGCGGTCCCACGTCGCGCACCGTGATCTCCAGGTGGTCGGCGCCGAACTGCATCGCGACGTCGGCGCGGGTGGCGCGGGAGTGGCGGCGCACGTTCGTCAGGGCCTCCTGCACGATCCGGTATGCCGTGAGGTCCAGCCCCGCAGGCAGCTGCGGACGGGATCCGGTCACCTGCAGGTCCACGGTCAGGCCCGAGGCACGGGCGGCCTCCAGGAGCTCGGGCAGGGACCCGGTGCCCGGCTGGGGTGTGAGCTCCCCGCCGGCGTCGGGATCGCGCAGCATGGCCACCACCCGGCGCATCTCGGCGAGCGCCTCGGCGCCGGTCTGCCGGATGGTGCCCAGGGCCCGGCGGGCGAACACCGGGTCGTCGTCGACCAGCTGCTCGGCCGCCCCCGCCTGGACGACGATGACGCCGACGGAGTGGGCGACCACGTCGTGCAGCTCCCGGGCGATGCGGGCGCGCTCCTCGGCGACGGCGGCCAGGGCCTGCTCACGCGCGGCGGCCTCAGCCGTGTGGGCACGCACCGCCTGCGCCGCGGCCCGCTCTGCGGACGTGCGCAGGGCGTGGCCCAGCAGGAAGCCCAGGGTCACCACGCCCCAGTGGAAGATCAGCTCGCTGGGCTCCTGCAGCACCGGCACGAACAGGTCGGCGACGGTGACGAACAGGATGCCGCTGGCCGGACCGATCCAGCGCAGGGCTCCCTGCGCGTGCCGGGCCAGGGAGTACACGAGGACGACGACCGGCACCAGCTGGCCGAAGAAGAGGAGCAGCTGCTGGCCGGTCATGATCCCCAGCACGGGCCACACCAGGAAGGCGGACAGCGCCACCCACGGCCGGGACCGGCGCTGGCTGAGCAGGCTGGTGAAGAGGAGCACCCCGATCGAGCCGGTCACCCGCGACCCGTCGCCCTGCACCGAGTCCAGCGGCAGCCAGATCTCGACCATGCCGATGGTGGCGAGCAGCAGCGCCAGGGCGAGGTCCTGGACCCACGCTGATCGGACCATCCGGCTCATGAGCCAAATCTAGGGGTCGGGGCCCACCGCTGTCGTCATCCTGAAGTTGATGAGCACCCCTCGGACGTCGCGGCCGGGTGCACCCCACGGTCGACCGGCCCTCCCCCCGGGGTTGCGGTGCCGCGCGCAGTTCGTCGGCCAGGGGTGACTGGGGGGGGCACCTCACGGCCGATCCGCAGCGACCACCGGGGCTCCTACGGTCGGGACCGGGCCGGCCAGCGGGGCCGCCCGCCACCAGAAGGAGCCACCATGAAGGTCCCCCAGCTCGCCCGTGCCACCACTGCCATCTCGCTGGTGGTGGGCCCGGCCCTGATGATCGTCAGCTACCTGTCCATGCCGGACTTCGGCGGCGGCCACGCCGAGCGCCTCACCGCGATCGCTGCCGCCCCAGGCACGGCCACCCTCTCGGCGCTGTGCTTCATCCTGTTCCAGCTGCTCCTGCCGGTCGGCGTGCTCGGCGTCGTGCGCCTGGTGCGGCGCCGGGTGCCCCTGCTCGCCACGACTGCCCTGGTCCTGGTGTGTCTGGGGGCGTTCGGGCACGCCGTCTACGGCGGCGTCAACGTCATCATGCTCGCCATGGCGCAGGACCTGCCGGCTCTGGAGACCCACGCGGAGGTCCTGGCGGTGGCGGAGCAGGGTGTGGGGCTGCCGTTCATGGCGGCCGGGCTGCTCGGCAGTGTGCTCGGCTTCGTGCTGCTCGGCGTCACGGTGTGGCGGGGCGGCCTGGGGCCTCGCTGGCTCGGACCGGCACTGATCGTCTGGGTGCTGCTGGAGTTCCTCGGCAGCAGCCTGTCCGAGTGGGCCGGCTACGCCTCCGGCCTCGTCTTCGCCGTGGTCTTCGCGGCGCTGGCGATCGCGGTGTGGCGCTCCTCGATCGGGCACTGGCAGACCGCCGCGGAGGGTGAGCTGGTCACCACCGAGCCGGTCCCGGCGTGAACCGGGTGCGGGCCGGTCGGCTCACCCCCTGAGCCGGTCCGTGGGCGGACCGGGCGCGCGGTGAACCGCACGTTGTCGGTGCTCTGCCGGGCTGGTCACTTCACAGCCGGCCCGGAGTCCGCGGTCCCGGCGAACCACTCGCTGCTGATCGCGAGGTCGGCGATCTCGTAGGCCGTGCGCAGCTGGGTGGCACCGTCGGCGCCGGGGAGCACCTCGCCCTCCGGTGTCACGGCGGAGCCGGTGAAGGAGCCCAGCAGGGTGCGCCCCATCACCTGCCCGGCGTAGCGCTCTGGCGGGATCCCGACCAGCTGCGCGAGGGTCGGCAGCACGTCGATCTGCCCGCCGGGCGTGGAGATGCGACGGCCGTCGGACCCGGGGACGTAGACGAGGAACGGGACCCGGCCCTGGTTGCCCTCGAGCCAGCGCTCGTCCTCGGGGGCATAGCGGTGTGGTCCCTCGTGGTCCCCCACCACGATGATCGCCGAGCGCTCCAGCAGGCCACGCTCGCGCAGGTCGCGTTCGAAGGCGCCCAGGGCCGCGTCCGTGTAGTGCACCGCCTGCAGGTAGCGGCTCGTCGCGTCGTCCCCTGGCAGGTCCAGCTCCTGGAGGTGCTCGGGCAGCTCCCACGGCAGGTGGGAGCTCGTGGTGATCAGGTGCATGTAGTGCGGGCTCCCCACCCGGTCCAACTCGCGCAGCGCCTGGTCGAACAGGTCGGTGTCCGCCAGCCCCATGCCCAGCGGGGTGCCCCGCGCGAACCCCTCCTGCCCGATGTACCGCTCGAAGCCGAGGTGCGGAAAGACGCGGTCCCGGTTCCAGAACGTCGCAGAGTCGTTGTGCAGGGCGATCGGGTGGTAGCCCTCGCCGGTGAGCAGCCGCGGCAGGCTGGTGTAGCCGGCGTTGTCCGGGAACCTCAGGAAGGCCGCGCCCGACTGCACCGGGTAGACACCAGCCAGAGCGAGCAGCTCGGCGTCGGAGCTGCTGCCGTCACGCACCTGCGCGAGGACGTGGTCGAACACCAGGCTCTCCCCCAGCCAGCGGTTCAGCGTCGGCGTGACCTCCTGCCCGTGGGGGGAGGCACCGAGGACCACCTGCTCGAGGGACTCGAACTGCACGTAATACAGGTCCCGACCCTCCAGGAGCCCCACGAGGTCCGCGTGCTCCGGTGCCACCTCGTGATAGGCCTCGTTGGCGGCGAACCAGTCGCGCACCCGCTGGCGCTCCTCGGGCGTCAGTCGATCGTTGGTGTCCACCAGCTCCTCGTAGCCCTCGTAGGCGTGCGCTCCCAGCGGTGAGAGCGACACCACGCGCAGCCGGGGGTCGGAGGTCTGCGCCACGACCTGCACCCCGAAGGCGAGCACCGAGCCGACGACGACGAACGCGACGGCCCGCACCCGTGCGCGTCGCCCGCGACGCAGCCACCGCCGCACCGCGGGTGGCGTGGCCGGCACGGCGGGCCAGCGCAGCGGCACGCCCCGGAAACGAGCGACGAGCGCCAGCACCGCCAGGACCACCAGGTCGGCCACGACCAGCACGTCCCACCACCGCGCCATCGCCCACACCGAGGACCCCATGCCCTCGAACCCGCTGGGCTGCGTCATCATGTGCAGGCTGAGCAGGCGGCCGGACGCACGGGCGTTGAGCAGGTCGGCGAGCAGCAACAGACTGACCAGCAGGTCGGCTCCCAGGAGGTATGCCGTACGCCCCCGACCGCGCAGCAGCAGGCTCGGGCAGAGCAACAGTGCGATGAGGGGCAGGGCGCTGACGGTCACCAGCGCGGCCCACGGCTGGCTCCCCAGGACGGCGGCGGCGACGGCCACCGACTTGGCCACCAGGGCGACGGCCACCAGGGCGAGCAGGCGCACCGTTGCCTACCGGCTCTTCAGGAGCACCGTGCCGGCGACCCGGTCGTGCAGACCACGGCCGTGCCGGTCCACGATGAAGGCGGGGATCACCAGGCACAGCAGGACGGTGCGGATCAGGGCTGTCCTGAGCCCCGGCATACCCGGCCGTCCGTCCTGGAGGGCAGCGAGCCGGTGCACCCGCAGACCCAGCAGACCGTGGCCCAGGGTCAGGCCTGCGGTGCTGATCAGCAGGACGTTCTCGACGGCAAACAGTCCCAGCGGAAGGAGCGACTCGGTGCCGGTGAGCCCACCCCACGGGACCCGCAGGGCGGCGAGCACGATGAAGGTGCAGGCGAACCAGTCGATGAAGATCGCGACCAGCCGGCGCGGGAATCTCGCGACGGAGCCCGCGCCGCGCTCCGGGAGGCCCAGGGCGGCACCCGGATACGCTGTGTCGGTCACCCCAGCAGGGTAACCCGCGAAACACGCGGGAAACATCAGGGTTACGGTCAGGAAACCGGGCAGGTCTACTGTCGTTTCCCGAAGCGGGACGCGACCCGTGCGGCAACCAGGAGGATGGATGTTTACCACTGCAGAGGAGGTCCTCGCCTTCATCAGGGACGAGGACGTCAAGTTCATCGACATCAGGTTCTGCGACCTGCCCGGCGTGATGCAGCACTTCAACGTGCCGGCGGCCTCGTTCGACGAGGAGGCGTTCCAGACCGGGCAGATGTTCGACGGCTCCTCCATCCGTGGCTTCAAGTCCATCCACGAGTCCGACATGAAGCTGATCCCGGACCCCCGCACGGCCTACCTCGACCCGTTCCGGACCGAGAAGACCCTGATCATGAACTTCGCGATCGTGGACCCGTTCACCGACGAGCCCTACGAGCGTGACCCGCGCCAGATCGCCGCGAAGGCCGAGGAGTACCTCCGGTCCACCGGGATCGCCGACACCGCCTACTTCGGTGCCGAGGCCGAGTTCTACGTCTTCGACGACGTGCGCTTCTCCACCGGGCCGAGCGGTGGGTACTACCACATCGACTCCATCGAGGCGGCGTGGAACACCGGCCGCGCCGAGGAGGGCGGCAACCGCGGTTACAAGACGCGTTACAAGGGCGGCTACTTCCCCGTGCCGCCGGTTGACCACTTCGCCGACATGCGTGACCGGATGTGCCTGGAGCTGGCGCAGGTCGGGCTCGACGTCGAGCGCTCCCACCACGAGGTCGGCACCGCGGGCCAGCAGGAGATCAACTACCGGTTCAACACGCTGCTGCACTCCGGCGATGACCTGATGAAGTTCAAGTACGTCGTCAAGAACTCGGCCTGGGCCGCCGGCAAGACCGCGACCTTCATGCCCAAGCCGCTGTTCGGTGACAACGGCTCCGGCATGCACACCCACCAGTCGCTCTGGAAGGACGGCGAGCCGCTGTTCTATGACGAGAGCGGCTATGGCGGCCTGTCCGACATCGCCCGCTGGTACATCGGTGGCCTGCTGTCGCACGGACCCTCGCTGCTGGCCTTCACCAACCCGTCGATGAACTCCTACCACCGACTGGTGCCCGGCTACGAGGCCCCGATCAACCTGGTCTACTCCGCCCGCAACCGCTCGGCGTGCGTGCGCATCCCGATCACCGGCAACTCCCCCAAGGCCAAGCGCGTGGAGTATCGCGTGCCGGACCCCTCGGCCAACCCCTACCTGGCTTTCGCGGCGCAGCTGATGGCTGGCCTGGACGGCATCCGCAACCGGATCGAGCCGCCGGAGCCGGTCGACAAGGACCTCTACGAGCTGCCCCCGGAGGAGCTCGACGGCATCGCCCAGCTGCCGACCTCCCTGCCGGAGGTGCTGACCGCGCTCGAGGAGGATCACGACTACCTCACCGAGGGTGAGGTCTTCACCGAGGACCTGATCACGGCGTGGATCGACTACAAGCGCAAGTTCGAGATCGACCCGATCCGGCTGCGCCCCCACCCGCACGAGTTTGAGATGTACTTCGACATCTGATCGAAGAGCGTCAGCGGCGGGGCGAGAGCGTTGGACGAGCTCTCGCCCCGCCGCTCGTCTGTCCGGCGCCTTGGCCCGCCGAGAGTCCACCGCGTGCACCCAAACCGGTGACGTCACGACCAGCCCGAGCAGACAGCCCCCTGACCAGTCAGTTTGTGCGGAGCGTCTCGACGTCACCGGTTCGTGTGCTCGTTGCTGCCGGTTGTTGCGCTCGCTCATGCGCCTGGTCTTCGTCCCCGTCGCTGCAGGAAGTTGCGCCGCGGTCGGCGGCAGAAGCGGACCTCGGGGTGAGGCGGGCGAGTCCGCCACTGAGATCCTGATGACGTGAAGATCCGCAACACGCATCGGCGTCACCTGGCGGCCACGACCGATGAGGTGGACACCTTGCTGAGCGGTCTGGGGAGCGACACCGACGCACTGTGGCCACGTCATGAGTGGTTCCCCATGCGCCTCGACCGGCCAGTCGCCGCTGGCGCCAAAGGCGGGCACGGCCCGGTGCGGTATCGCTGCACCGCGCGCACCCATGGTTGCGTGGTCTTCGAATTCGACTCAATCCTCGGATCCCCTCGCTGGCACGGCGAGCACCGTTTCGTCGTTCACCCCCGTCCGAATGGATCTGTGCTCGTCCATGAACTCGAGCTGGAGGTGCCGCTTCCGCAATACATGCAGTGGATCGTGCTGGTGGGCCCGCTTCACGACGCAGTGCTCGAGGACCTTCTCGACCGGGCCGACGGCGTGACAGCAGCCCGCTGGTCCCTCTGGGTCCGCCTGCTAAGGCACGCCCTGCCCGGCGTGCGCGCACGGCGCCCGATCAACCCCTGACCAGGACGTGAATCGTGGTCCTTCCATCGCAACGGTTGGCCGGTTTCAAGCTTTGTCGGTGACTCGTGGTTCCACGACAGCGGGCGTCAGGACGTCTCGTCGTACTCCGGGTGGAAGAGTTCATCGGGCACCGGTGGCCACGCTGACTCATCCCAGGGCACTTCTTCGTACCCGTCCTGGAGGTAATCCGCCACCATGAGGTCCTTCGCTTTGAGCGCCTCTTCGTCGCTGTCTGCCACGGTTCGTGTCATCCAGCCCTCACGCCCCCTCCCTCCCAGCTGAAGGAAGGTGCGCCCGCGGACCCGAAGCATCACGAACTCCGTCCGAAAGAGTCGCTGACGTTGTACGCGAGCCATGGCGTCAGTCACGCCATGAGACTACTTTGCGACCGCCGGGGTCGGCTCCGAGTGCCCCTCGCGAAGCGCAGCAGGTGCTGCTGCCGGGCGGCCACGAAGGCCGCGTGGTCCGGGTCCATGTCCCCCATCGAGCACCCTTCTCTGAATCGTGCCACTACCGCACCGCAGTGGCAGATGGTTGCGGCGCGACGCGCGACGCCTTGACCGGTGCACTAGCGTCGAGGTGAGAAGCCCCTAGCTCCCCGGAGGTCACAGTGAACATTGCCGAGAACATGGTGGCCCAGCTGGTCGCCAACGGCGTCCGGCGCGTCTATGGAATCTCCGGAGACTCGCTCAACGGCTTCACCGACGCCATGCGCGCCGACGGGACCATGCGGTGGGTGCACGTGCGCCACGAGGAGGGTGCCGCGTTCGCCGCCGCGGCCGACGCCGAGCTGACCGGTGAGCTCGCGGTGTGCGTGGGCAGCTGCGGTCCGGGCAACCTGCACCTGATCAACGGCCTGTTCGATGCCAACCGCAACCGGGTGCCCGTGGTCGCGATCGCCGCCCAGATCCCGAGCAACGAGATCGGCAGTGGCTACTTCCAGGAGACCCATCCGCAGCACCTGTTTGCCGAGTGCAGCGTCTACACCGAGCTCGTCGCCCACCCCTCGCAGATGCCACGCGTGATGGAGATCGCGATGCGCACCGCCATCGAGAAGCGCGGTGTCGCCGTCATCGTCATCCCCGGAGACGTCGCCCTGCAGGAGATCGCGGACGACCGCGTCAGTGTCATCACCCAGGCCCGACCCACCGTGGTGCCGGCGGAGGACGAGCTGCGCGCCGCGGCCGAGCTGCTCAACGGCGGCGACCGGGTCACCATCCTGGCCGGTGCCGGGGTCCAGGGCGCCCACGACGAGGTCGTCGCCCTGGCGGACACGCTCGGCGCTCCGATCGTGCACGCCCTGCGCGGCAAGCAGTTCATCGAGCACGACAACCCGTTCGACGTCGGCATGACCGGTCTGCTCGGCTTCGCCTCGGGCTATCGCGCGATGATGGAGAGCGATGTCTTGCTGATGCTCGGCACCGACTTCCCCTATCAGCAGTTCTTCCCCCGCAAGGCCAAGGTCGTGCAGGTGGACCTGCGCGGTGAGCAGCTTGGCCGCCGGGTGCCGCTGGACCTGGGGCTGGTCGGTGACGTCGGGGACACTGTGCGGGCGCTGGCACCGATGGTGCAGCGCAAGAAGAAGCGCCGTCACCTCGAGGACTCGCTCAAGCACTATCGCAAGACCCGGGACAAGTTGGACGACCTGGCGACACCGAGCAAGCGGGGCCGGGCCATCCACCCGCAGTATGTCGCTCGGCTGGTCGACGAGCTCGCTGCCCCGGACGCGGTGTTCATCCCGGACGTGGGGTCCCCGGTCGTCTATGCCGCCAGGTATCTCACCAGTGGCGGCGGGCGCCGCATCATCGGGTCGTTCATCCACGGCAGCATGGCCAATGCGGTGCCGCAGGCCGTCGGTGCCCAGTCGGCCTACCTCGACCGGCAGGTTGTGACCCTGTCCGGTGATGGTGGCGTGACGATGTTGCTCGGTGAGCTGCTCACCCTCACCCAGAACGATCTGCCGGTCAAGATCGTGGTCCTCAACAACTCCTCGCTCAACTTCGTGGAGCTGGAGATGAAGGCAGCCGGCTATGTCAACTATGCGACCGACCTGGAGAACCCGGACCTGGCCGCCGTGGCAAATGCGTTGGGGCTCAAGGGTGTCCGGGTGGAGAAGTCCAAGGACCTGCCCGATGCGATGCGCGAGTTCCTGGCGCACGATGGTCCCGCCCTGCTCGACGTGGTGACCGAGCGCGAGGAGCTCACGATCCCGCCGTCGATCCAGGCCGAGCAGGTCAAGGGCTTCACGCTCTATGCGATCCGCACGGTCTTCTCCGGGCGCGGCGACGAGCTGCTCGACCTGGCGCGCGCGAACTTCCGCCAGTTGTTCTGAGGGTGGGAACAGCCCGTCGTATGCCGCCTGGCTGACCCTGCGGACGGGCGCGCCACCGACCTGGTGTCGGCGGGGTCTGGCACAGTGCTGGCGTGCCCTCTCGCCCGCAGGACGAAGCCGTCGACGCCCCGCCGGCCGTCGTGGACGCTGCCCACGCGGCGGTGGCTCGGGCGACCGCACGCGAGGTGGCCGTCCACCAGGCCTACGACCGGGCGCGCAACGTGCTGCGGCTGCAGGCGCGGCGTCGCGCCCTGGTGCCGCTGACCCGCGAGATGTTCAGCACGCCGGGACGATTGGATGCCCACGCAGGACGGTCGATGCCCGCCTATGCCTGGGGCGTGCCGGTGGCCCGGCGCCGACACCTCCTGGCGGTGATCTGCCCGACCGCGAGTGCGATCACACCAGCGATCCGGGCTGTCCTGGCCACCACCATGATCGTGGTGGCCTCCGCGGCCGAGGAGGACCGCCTCGCCCGGGTCACCGATCCGCGTCAGCGGTTCGCGCTGCTCTCCGTGCGCGTGCCGGAGCCGACCCACGAGGAGATCGTGGACTTCGCGCGCCGCAACCCCACGCCCCGCCGCCCCGATTGACTGCCGCCCCGACTGACTGCCGCGCCGACTGACCGGAGCCCCCGGAGCACGTCGTCGTGGGCGGGTCAGGCCGCGTGCCAGGCAGCAGCGAGGAGCTCGTGCGAGCGCACCCTGAGCCTCGGGTCGTGGGTGACCGAGGTGATGAGCAGTTCGTCGGCTCCCGTGGCGCGCTGCAGCACCTTCAGTCCGGCCACCACCGTCTCGGGGCTGCCGACGAACCGGGTGCGGACGCGGTCGTCGACCAGCGCCGCCTCGGCCTCCCCCAGGGGGTTGGCGAGCGCCTCCTCCGGACGCGGATAGGGGATGGCGCCAGCCCCTGATCGGATCGAGTGGACCCAGTGGCCATAACCGGCCGCGAGATGATGCGCCTCCTCATCGGTCGGCGCGACGACCACGTCGGCGGACACGATGACGTGCGGCGCGTCCAGGTCCTCGCTGGGTCTGAAGCTGTCGCGATAGTGCTGCACAGCGTCGACGATCCCCGAGGGAGCCACGTGATAGTTGGCACCAAACCGCAGGCCACGCTCACCTGCCAGGGCGGACGACTCCCCGCGCGAGCTGCCCAGGATCCACAGCTGCGGCGGGACCGGACCCACGACCGCGGCCTCGGGCAGAGCCAGGTCGTCAACCTTGAGCGAACCACTCAGGACATCCTGGATGAGGGCGACCGTGTCGGCATACGGTGCCGACTCTGCCCCCGGGAGGAACTGCAGCCGGCTGGCCACCTGGAACCGTGGGCTGGATAGCAACCCGCCCAGGGGAACGGGTGCGGGGATCAGCAGCCCCTCCGGCGTGCGGCGCTCCTGCGGCAACGGTCCCTTCGGGGCGATCGTGCTGGAGGGCTTGGCGCGGTTGCCCGAGCGTCCCAGCCCGAGGTCGATCCGCCCGGGATAGGCCGCCTCCAGCAGGCCAAACTCCTCGGCGATGGACAGGGCGGTCCGGTGGCCGGTCAGGACTGCGCCGGAGCCGATCCGGATCGTGCTGGTCGCGGCACCGGCGAGGGCGATCGTCACGGCCGGGCTGGACCCGATCACTCCCGCGTTCAGGTGGTGCTCGGCGAACCAGTGACGGTGATAGCCCGCAGCCTCGGCGCGCCGCGCGAGCTCAACGCTGTCTGCGAGGGCTTTGGCCGGCGTCGAGCCGCTGCTCACCGGGACGAGGTCAAGGACTCCCAGGGGGACGGGCATGGTGTTGCTCCTGTTCGCGCGGGTCACATGTGCTTGCAGCGCGTCGGAGCGCTGCCCGGTCATCACCTGGGGCACCCCGTCACCATGTCGAAGGGTTGCCGTCCGACCAGCCAGGGCTGTGAGGTCGGACTCAGGACCTGGGCCTGACGATACACACCGACACGACCCAATCCATAACCGGGTTGACTGATGCTCCTTGCATGGTGTTATGTTTCTTCTTGTCAAGAGATCCAGCGACAAGCCCTGGCTTGCTGGGCGGCAACCCTCTCTCGCAGTGGGGTGCTCCAGGTGATGACTGGGCTGGTCCGCAATCGCGGTCCGGCAAGTGCGATCCCGAAGGAACGACCAGTGAGCGTCAGCACCTCCTCGCCCCACCTCCCCGGCTCGATGCGCCCACAGGCACCGGCCTGTCGCGCAGTCCGCGCCCGCTGGGGTTGTCGTTGTTGCTGCTCGCCCTGCTGTCTCTGAGCACGACCCTCAGCACCACCTTCTGCACCACCCTCTGCACCGGAAACCCGCACTGCCCGTGACTGATTCACGGGGAGGTGCGCTGCGTCTCCCCGCTGCACGGGCCCAATGGCGGACCCACTTATGACTCGAGCAAAGGACCTTCCGCATGACTTCTTCGCTGTCCCCGATCCACCTGGCCATCGCTCTCGACGGCACCGGCTGGCACCCCGGCTCCTGGCGCCAGCCCCACTCCAGAGCCGCTGAGGTCTTCTCCGGCGCCTACTGGACCGACCTGGCACGCGAGGCCGAGCACGGCCTCGTCGACTTCGTCACCATCGAGGACTCCTTCACCGTGCAGGGCGCCTCGCCGCTCGACCCGACGCCGGTGCCCGGAGGGGGCCGGCTGCGCGGTCGGCTCGACGCCAGCCTGCTCGCCTCGTTCGTGGCGACGCGCACCGAGCACATCGGCCTGGTGCCCACCATCACCACCACGCACACCGAGCCATTCCACGTGTCCAAGAACCTGGCGACGCTCGACCACGTCAGCAACGGCCGCGGCGGCTGGCGGGTGCAGGTGTCTGGACGGCCCGGTGAGGCCGAGCACTTCGGGCGCCGCAGGATCCCCGGCTTCTTCGACCCTGAGGCCTCCTCCGAGGAGAAGTCGGCACGGGTCAATGAACTGTTCGACGAGGCGGCCGACGTCGTCGAGGTCGTCCGCCAGCTCTGGGACAGCTGGGAGGACGGGGCCGAGATCCGGGACTCCGCGACCGGACGCTTCATCGACCGCGACAAGCTGCACTACATCGACTTCGAGGGCGACTTCTTCTCGGTGCGCGGCCCCTCGATCACCCCGCGCCCGCCACAGGGCCAGCCGGTGGTGACCGCGCTGGGCCACGCCACGATCCCCTACGAGCTGGCCGCACGCGGCGCCGACGTCCTGTTCGTCACGCCGCACGACGACGACTCGGCCGCCCGGATCCTCGGTGAGGTCCGGGACGCCGAGGCCCGGGTGCGCGCGGACGAGACTCCGCTGCTGGTCTTCGCCGACCTCGAGGTCGTCCTCGACACCCCGGAGGCCAGTGGAGCACAGCGACTGACCGCGCTCGACGAGGCTGCGGGCCAGGAGTTCGCCTCCGACGCCCTCATCGTCACCGGGAGCGTCACCGAGCTCGCGGCCCTGATCGGCCGCTGGCAGGCACTGGGTTACGGCGGCTTCCGGCTGCGTCCCGCAGAGCACGCGGTGGACCTCCCGCTCATCACGGGGTCACTCGTCCCGCTCCTGCAGGAGGCCGGTGCCTTCCGCACGGCCTACGACCAGACCACCCTGCGCGACCGGCTGGGTCTGCCGCTCGCCGCGAACCGCCACGCCACCGCGTCCTGACCAGAAAGGCCACTGTCATGCCCAAGCAGGTCATCCTCGGAGCCCACTTCCCCGGGGTCAACAACACCACCGTCTGGAGCGATCCCCGCTCCGGCAGTCACATCGAGTTCGAGTCGTTCCGGCGATTCGCACAGGCCGCCGAGCGCGGCCGGTTCGACTTCCTCTTCCTCGCCGAGGGACTGGCCCTGCGCGAGCAGCGCGGGCACATCCACGACCTCGACGTCGTCGGCCGCCCGGACACCCTCCCGGTGCTGGCCGCCCTCGCGGGTGTGACCGAGCACCTCGGACTGGTCGGCACCATCAACGCCACCTTCAACGAGCCCTACGAGCTGGCCCGCCAGTTCGCCACCCTCGACCTGCTCTCGCAGGGGCGTGCGGGGTGGAATGTGGTCACCAGCTCCGACGCCTTCACCGGCGCCAACTTCCGCCGCGGCGGCTACCTCCCCCGCGAGCAACGCTACGCCCGGGCGCAGAGCCAGGTCACCGCCAACCGCCACCTGTGGGACAGCTGGGGCCAGGACGCCGTCGTCGCAGATCGGGAGGCCGGCCGGTTCACCGACGGCCCAGCCGGCGAGTTCGCCTACGCCTCCGAGTTCTTCGACATCCACGGCACCTTCAACACGCCCCGCCCGCCCCAGGGCCACCCGGTGATCTTCCAGGCCGGCGACTCCGAGGACGGCCGCGAGTTCGCGGCCCGCACCGCTGACGCGATCTTCACCGGGCACGGCTCCGGGGATGACGGGCGGGCCTTCTATCGCGACATCAAGAGACGCCTGGCCTGCTACGGCCGCCGCCCCGAGGACCTGAAGATCCTGCCGGCCGCGACCTTCATCGTCGGCGGCACCGACGATGAGGCGCACCGGATCTCCGATGAGGTGCGCCGCCAGCAGGTCAGCGGCCAGACCGCGCTGCTGATCCTCGAGCGCATCTGGAACCGCGACCTGCGTGACTATGACCCCGACGGCCCGCTGCCGGACATCGAGCCGGAGACGCAGCCCGGCACGCTCATCCAGGGCCGGGTGCAGCATGTGAAGGACCCGGCCGCCGAGGTCGCCCGCCTCCGCGAGCTGGCCAGGGACAAGAACCTGTCACTGCGCGAGGTCGCCATCGAGATCAGCGCACGGCAGAACTTCGTCGGCAGCCCGGAGACCATCGCCGATGCGCTCATCGACGCCGTCGAGACCGGGGTCAGCGACGGCTACATCCTGGTCCCGCACATCACGCCCGGCGGGCTGGACGACTTCGTCGACCAGGTGGTGCCGATCCTCACCGAGCGCGGGGCGCTGCGATCGGAGTATGCCGAGGGGTCGACTCTTCGAGACCACCTCGCCCTGGGTGCAGCCCGGCCAGCGACGGACTGGGAGGCCGGATCCGCTGCGGGACAGGCCGACCTGTCCGGTCACGAGTCAGCCAGTCACGACCTGCCGAGCCATGACCTCACCGAGCAGAAGGAGTCAGCATGAGCACCGTCATCCTGGTCGGCAACCCGCGCGCCGGGTCCCGCACCGCCACGCTGGCGACGACCCTGACCCAGCAGCTGGCCCAGGCGCTGCCCGCCGTGGGCACCGACTCCCCCGAGGTCCTGGAGCTGGCCGACCTGGCCGGCATCACCTTCACCGACGAGCCGGCCGTGGCCACGAGCCCGCACCCCGACCCGTGGGGCGTGGTGCGGTCGGCCACCGTGCTGGTGGTGGCCACACCGACCTACAAGGGCACCTACACCGGGCTGCTCAAGGTCTTCCTGGACGCCTATCAGGCCGGCGACCTGGCCGGGGTGCTCGCCGTCCCGGTGGCGATCGCGGGCAAGCCCGACCACCAGGAGTCGGTGGGCGCCACCCTGCGCGACCTGCTGGTCGAGCTCGGCGCGAGCGTCCCGGCGCCTCCCCTGGTGCTCCTGGAGCCCCAGGTGCCCGAGGCCGCCGAGCACGTGACCGACTGGGTCCGCGAGCATGCGCATGCCCTGGACGCTGCCCTGTCGACGGTGGGAGCGGTCCGGTGACCGCCCAGATCGCTGCTGCCAGCGCTGGCGCCCCCAGCACTCGGACGACCGACGCGGCGGACCTCAGCGCTGACTTCCGGGCCACCTTCCGCAACAGCGTCGGCACCGTCAGCGTCATCACGGCCGGGACCGGGCTGCGCCCCGTCGGCTTCACCGCGACGTCCCTGACGTCGGTGTCGCTGGACCCGCCGATCGTCAGCCTCAACATCTCGCGCACCGCCTCCAGCTGGCCGACCGTCTCCCGGGCACGGCACCTGGCGGCCCACCTGCTCGCCGCCGAGCACCAGCAGACGGCGCAGATCTTCGCCACCAGCGGGATCGACCGCTTCGCCGCGGTCGGTGACTGGGCCACGGGACCGCACGGCATCCCGGTGCTGACCCGGTCCCTGGCCCGGCTGGTGCTCGAGGTGCACAGCTGCACCCACATCGGCGACAGCGCGGTCCTGTTGGCGCAAGTCCAACAGATCGAGCGCTCCGAGGGTCAGCCCCTGATCTACCACGCCGGTGACTACCGCCACCTGCCCGGCTGACCCGCCCCACGGCATACCTGCCCCTCTCCCCCACTCCCTGAACGGTGACACCCATGACAACACCCAGCTCCCGAGCCGCCCTGCGGCTCACCGTCCTCAGCTCCGCCGCGTTCCTGCTCGCCGCCTGCAGCGGCGCCGGGGCGGCCAGCACCGCCAACAACGGCGCCGACCCCGCCGCGCAGACCGCGCAGGCACCCGACGAGGTGACCCCGGGCGGCACCCTGAGCTTCGCCGTCGGCTCCGACCAGGGGTGCGTCGACCCCGCGCAGGTCGGCAGCAACGACACCATCTACTCCGTGCGCCACCTCGTGGACTCGCTGACCGACCAGGACCCCGAGACCGGCGAGATCGTGCCGTGGCTCGCCGAGTCGTGGGAGATCAGTGACGATGCGAGCGAGTTCACCTTCACCCTCCGCGAGGGCGCGACCTTCAGCGACGGTGCCCCCGTGGACGCCGAGGCGGTGCAGGCCAACTTCGACCGGCTGACCGAGCTGGGCGCGCGCGCCACGCTGGCCCGCGGCTACCTGGCCGGCTATGAGGGCACCGAGGTCGTCGACGAGCACACTGTGACCGTCTCCTTTGAGGCTCCCAACGCCCAGTTCCTGCAGGCCACCTCCACGCACACGCTCGGCCTCCTCTCCCCGGAGTCCGCAGCGCGCAGCGACGACGAGCGGTGCGCGTCGGTGATCGGCTCGGGTCCCTTTGTGCTGGAGGACTACACGCCCAACTCCTCGATCACGCTGACCCAGCGGGCGGACTACGCCTGGGGCTCCTCGCTGTGGCAGCACGAGGGCGCCGCCTATCTGGACCGCCTGGAGTTCTCCGTCGTGCCCGAGTCCGGCGTCCGCCTCGGCGCGGTGCAGTCCGGAGAGGTCGACGTCATCGGCAACATCGCCGCCCAGGACGAGCTGGCCCTCGCCGGCACCGACGTGCAACTGCTCCCCCGCTCCAACCCGGGTATCCCGTTCGGCCTCTACCTCAACCACGACACCCCAGTCCTCAGTGATCCTGCTGTGCGAGAGGCGATCTCGCTGGCCATCAACCGCGAGGAGATCACCGGCGCCGTCTATCCCTCGTTTGCCCTGCCGGCGACGAGCTCGTTGTCGTCGACCACCCCCCTGTATGCCGACCAGTCGCCTCTGTTGGGTCACGACCCGGCCGCGGCCGAGCAGGTTCTGCAGGAGGCTGGCTTCACCCAGGGCGCTGACGGCATCTACGAGCGGGACGGCGAGCGCGCCGCGTTCGAGATCCTCTGGTTCAATAACGCCGCGACCAACGCCCCCACCCTGGAGCTGATCCAGCAGCAGCTGGCCACCGTGGGCATCGAGGTCACGCTGTCCGAGGGGCAGGTGGCCGACTGGGGCACCCGCATCGCCGAGGGCGACTTTGAGGCGAACTGGGGCAACCTGACCCGGGCCGACGCCGACATCCTGCGGACGTCCTACTCCAGCGAGGGAGCCAACTCCTATCGCCTCCCGGCCTCCGAGCTCGACCAGGTGCTGGCCGCGCAGGCTGCCGCCGCCGACCCGGCCGAGCGCGCCGACCTCGCGGCCCAGGCACAGGAGGGCGTGCTCGCCGGCCACCACACCGTCCCCGTCGTGGAGCTGACCACCGTGCTGGCCGCGGGTCCCACCGTCTATGGCGTCGCCTATGACGCCAGCTCCCGCGTCCAGCTGTTCGACGCCTGGATCGGGCAGTAGCCGATGGCTCGCTACATCGCGGTCCGGCTCGCCCTGGCGGTGGGCGTGCTCTGGGCGGCCTACACCGTCTCCTTCGTCATCCTCTATCTGGTCCCCGGCGACCCCGTGGCCGCAATGGCCTCCGGAGGACAGGAGGGCACCCCGGTGAGCGCGGCGGAGCTGGCGGCGATGCGTGCCGAGTACGGCTTCGACGACCCGCTGCTCGTGCAGTACGGGTCCCGGCTCTGGTCGGCTCTCCAGGGTGACTTCGGGGCCTCGATCCAGACCGGGCAGTCGGTCACCGCTGCCATCGCGTCTGCCCTGCCCAACACGGCCCAGCTCGCGGGGAGCGCCTTCGTCCTGGCGGTGGTGCTGGGCGTCGGGCTGGCCCTGGTGGCAACGTTCACCCAGGTGCGCTGGCTCAAGCAGTTCCTGCTCGGACTGCCCCCGGTCGGCGTCTCGCTGCCGACCTTCTGGGTGGGGCTGGTGCTGGTGCAGTGGTTCAGCTTCCAGCTCGGGTGGTTGCCGGCCCTCGGTGAGCACGGCTGGCGGTCCCTGGTGCTGCCGGCCATCACCCTGGCGATCCCGATCGGCGCGATCCTGGCGCAGGTCACCGCCAGCTGCCTGCAGGAGGCGCTGGACGAGCCCTACATCGTGACGGCCCGCGCCACCGGCATCACCCGCCGGGCGATCCACCTGCAGCACGCCCTGCGCAACGCGGCCCTGCCCGTGCTGACCGTGGCCGGCCTGGTCGTGGGTGGCCTGCTCGCCGGGTCCGTCGTCGTCGAGACCGTCTTCAGCCGAGCGGGGGTCGGTCGCCTGACCGTCACCTCGGTCGGGTTCCAGGATCTGCCGGTCGTCCAGGGCATCGTCGTCTTCGCGGCAGCGATCTTCGTGATCGCCAACCTCGTCGTCGACCTGCTGCTCCCCCTGGCCGACCCGCGGGTCACCGTCGGAAAGGCACGCGCATGAGCACCGACACGAATGTCTCGGTCCGCTATCCCAGCACGGCAACGCCCCATCAGGTCACGGCTAGTCAGGCCACGTCGGCTGGCCAGATCCCAGTGGTTGCCGCCCTGCCGGTCCAGCAGACAGGAGGCGCGGCGAGGTTTGGCGCGCTCCCCCGGCCGGCCCGGTTCGTGCTGCGGCGGCCGGGGCTGCTGCTGAGCGTCGCACTCCTGGCCGTGGTGGTGCTGGCGGCCTTCGCGCCGTCGGTCCTGGCGCCTGGCGACCCGCTCACCGGGGACACCACCCAGAAGTTGCTCGCGCCCAGCACGCAGCACTGGTTCGGCACCGACCACCTCGGGCGCGACCTGTTCACCCGGATGGTGCACGGCACGGCCCTGTCCATGCGCACGGCCCTGCTCGCGGTCACCATCGCGGCCGTGGTCGGTGGCCTGTTCGGGCTGACCGCCGGGTTCGTCGGCGGCTGGGTCGACAACGCGGTGATGCGCGTCGTCGACGTGCTGATGGCCGTCCCGTCGCTGCTGCTGTCCCTGGCGCTCATCGCGGCCCTGGGCTTTGGCAGCACCAACGTGGCCATCGCGGTCGCCATCGGCAGCATCGCCGGCTTCGCCCGGATCGCCCGCTCCCAGACCCTGCGGGTCAGTCAGGCGACCTATGTCGAGGCGGCCCGCTCCCTCGGGTCCCGGTGGCACGTGACGCTGCGGCGCCACATCCTGCCCAACGCGTCGGGCCCGATCCTGGCGCTGGCCGTGCTGGAGTTCGGCACCGCCATCCTGGCCGTCTCGGCCCTGAGCTTCCTGGGCTACGGGGCTCCGAGGCCGGCGCCGGAGTGGGGAGCCCTGGTGTCCGAGGGGCGCAACTTCCTGGCCACCGCGGGCTGGCTGACCATGCTGCCCGGACTGACCATCGCCGCCACGGTGCTCGCGGTCAACCGCGTCTCCAAGGCACTCGACGGAGAGTGGAGGACCTTCCGATGAGCACAACCTTCACCCAAGCCCCACACGATCAGCCTGCCGGCGCGCACGAACAGCCTGCCGACGAGACACTGCTGCGGGTCCGGGACCTGCACGTGAGCTATCAGACGACCAAGGGCATCGTCCCCGCCCTGCGCGGAGTCGATCTCGACATCGCGCGCGGCGAGGTCGTCGCGCTGGTGGGCGAGTCCGGATCGGGCAAGAGCACGCTGGGGCACGCGCTGATCGGGCTGCTGGCCGACAACGCCCAGATCGACCACGGGTCCATCACCCTCTCGGGACAGGACGTCGCCGGTTGGAGCGAGAACCGCTTCCGCAGCATCCGCGGCCAGGACGTCGGGCTCATCCCGCAGGACCCGACGGTCTCGCTCAACCCGGTCAAGCGGATCGGAGCCCAGGTCATCGGAGCACTGACGGCCCACCGACGCCTGCCCCGTGCCCGGGCGCGCGTCGAGGCGGCCGCGCTGCTGGAGCGGGCGGGTCTGGACCAACCGGAGCAGCGGATGCGGCAATATCCGCACGAGCTCTCCGGCGGCATGCGTCAACGGGTGCTGATCGCGATCTCGATCGCCTCCGACCCCGAGCTGCTCATCGCCGACGAGCCCACCAGCGCCCTCGACGTGACCGTGCAGCGCCGCATCCTCGACCACCTCGAGACGCTGACCAGGGAGTCTGGAACCTCGGTGCTCCTGGTGACCCACGACCTCGGTGTCGCCGCCGATCGTGCCGACCGGATCGTCGTGCTCAACCACGGCCTCGTGGTGGAGCACGGGCCGACCGAGGAGGTGCTGAGCAACCCGCAGGACAGTTACACCCGCCGTCTGCTGGCGGCCGCTCCCGGGCTGGGTGGCCCCACCCTCCGGCCGGCCAGCACCGTTCCAGAAACACTGGCCGCAGGCCCATCTCCAACCACAGCCGCATCCCCACCCCTGCTCGCAGACGGGTCGCCCGAAGGTGACCCACGATCCACCGCGCGCACCCTGCCCGCGCGCGCCTCGGCATACCGGGCGTCGCAGGACACCGCACCACTGGTCGAGGTGCGCAACCTTGTCAAGGAGTTTCGACTCCGCGGCGCTCACCGCAGCGGCACCCCGGTGCTGCGCGCCGTCGACGACGTCAGCTTCTCGCTGCACCGTGGCCGCACGCTGGCCCTGGTCGGCGAGTCTGGCTCGGGCAAGTCGACCACCGCGCGCCTGGTGCTGCGGCTGGCCGACCCCACGAGCGGTTCGATCACGTTCGACGGGGACGACATCACCCACGCCACGGGGGCGACGTGGCGCGAGCTGCGACGGCGGGCGCAGCTGGTCTATCAGAACCCCTATGCCTCCCTCGACCCCCGGTTCAGTGTCGAGGAGGTCGTCACCGAGCCGCTGCGGGCGTTCCGCGTCGGCGACCGGCGCAGTCAGCGCGTGACGGCAGCTCGCCTGCTGGACCGGGTCGCGCTGCCGGAGGACACCCTGAGCCGTCGGCCGGCCGAGCTCTCCGGCGGTCAGCGTCAGCGGGTGGCGATCGCCCGGGCGCTGGCGCTCAACCCGGACCTGGTCGTGTGTGACGAGGCGGTCTCCGCCCTCGACGTGTCGGTCCAGGCGCAGGTGCTCGAGCTGCTCGTCGAGCTGCAGGAGCAGGAGAACCTCACCTATCTGTTCATCACCCACGACCTCGGCGTGGTCCGCCAGATCGCCCACGAGGTGGCGGTCATGCGCTCCGGCCAGCTGGTCGAGCTGGCACCCACCCACCAGATCTTCGACCGCCCCGATCACCCCTACACCCGCGAGCTGCTCGGCGCGATCGCCGGCACCCGTCGCCCCACCCGACCCGATGGAGACGCCTCATGAAGTTCCTAGTCCTCACCCTGATCACCCACGTGCCCGACCCCGTCACCGGGGTGCAGGTCTCCACCCACCAGCGACTGCGCGATGTCGTTGACCAGGCCGTCCTGGCCGAGGAGCTGGGGTTCGATGGGTATGCCGTGGGCGAGCGTCACGAGCGCCCGTTCATCTCCTCCTCCCCGACAGTGATCCTCAGCCACATCGCTGCGCGCACCAGCCGGATCCGGCTGTTCACCGGGGTCACCACCTTGAGCCTGCTCGACCCGGTGCGGGCGTTCGAGGATTACGCGACGCTGGACAACCTGGCCGACGGTCGTCTCGAGCTGATCATCGGCAAGGGCAACGGGGCCGCGCAGCGCGACCTGTTCCACGTCACGCCGGAGGATCAGTGGGCGCGCAACCGCGAGTCCTATGAGGTCTTCCGCCGGCTGTGGCGCGACAACAAGATCACCTGGTCGGGCCAGTTCCGGCCGCCGCTGGAGGATGCCGAGGTCTGGCCGCAGCCGCTGCAGCGTCCGATCCGGGTCTGGCACGGCAGCGCCACCAGCCGCGAGTCCGTGGACGTTGCCGTGGAGTTCGGCGAGCCGTTGTTCTCCGCCAACGTGACCAACTCGATCGAGCCGTATGCCGAGCTGGTCCGCTATTACCGAGAGCAGTGGGCGGCCGCCGGTCATGCTCCTGGCGATGCGCTCGTCGGCGCCGGGACCGCCGGGTTCCTGGCCACTCCGACCAGTCAGGAGGCCCAGGATCTCTATCGTCCGGTGTATGAGGCGCGCGCCCGTCAGTTCGCCGCCCAGGGCGTGCCGTCATCCTTCACGTCGTATGAGGACTTCCTGGAGCGCAGCTCTGCCCTGATCGGCAGCCCGCAGCAGATCATCGACAAGGTGCACCGCTATCACGAGCAGCTCGGCCACGAGGTGATGCACATCCACTCTGACGGAGAGGGCATCACGCCGGCTCAGAACCTGGCGTCTCTCGAGCTGTTCCAGTCCGACGTGGCGCCAGTGCTGCGTCGCGAGCTGCCATCGCGGCCCCTGGCGGCGCCGGTCAACCCGGTCTCCGAGGTCGACTCACCGGGAGCGGAGGTGGCAGCGTGAGCAGCTTCGCCAGCCCGGCCGACACCAGCGTGCACGGCGTCTATCGGGTGCCGCAGGCTCCCGATGACCCGCGGCCGCTGTTGCGGTTCGACGGTCGGGTCGGCAGCCCCGAGTTCCCCGCGACGCCCGGGCGCTACCACCTCTATTCAGGGTGGTTCTGCCCCTGGGCGCAGCGCTCCACCGCGGTCCTGGCGGTGGCCGGTGTTGACACGTCTGTCGTGTCGGTGTCCTATGTCCACGGGGATCGGGACGGCCGCGGCTGGGCGTTCCGCGAGCCCACCGGTGCCGATCCGGTGAACAACTTCACCCTGTTGCGCCAGGCCTATGAGGCCACCGAGCCCGGCTTCGATGGACATGTCTCGACACCGACGCTGTGGGACCGGGAGACCGGACGGGTCGTGTCCAACACCTATGCCCACCTCGACCGCGACCTGGCCAGCACCTTCGGGTCACAAGCGGACCGGGATCTCTATCCCGAGGAGCTGCGTGTCTCGATCGACGAGACCGAGGCCTGGCTGCACCCGGCCCTGAATCAGGGAGTCGGCGCGGCCCGTGCTGACACACCTGAGGGCAGGGCGGCCCGCGCGCTGCTCCTGGAGACACTGAACTCGCTCGACGAACGGCTGAGCCGGTCGGCATATCTGATCGGCGACGCGCTCACCCTTGCCGACCTGCGGGTGATCGTCACCCTGCTCCGCTTCGATGCCCAGGCCAATGCCGATGGTCTGCCGGGCCCGGCCCTTGAGACCTACCCGCATCTGTGGGACTACGCCCGGGCCGTATATCAGGAACCGGGCGTCCGGGCCACCACCCGTTTCGAGACCTTCAGCGCATCACACGTCGTGACGCTGGACTGGGATGCCCCGACCGAGCGAGCCGGGACACAGTTCGCGAGGACCTCCAGCTGACGCGTCGTGCCGTCCACCGGCAACGAGCCGCCCCGTGGCCCGCTGCCGCGTGCCCCCCGAGCGTCTGCCTGGCACGTTCGGACATGCCTGTGACCCCGCTGGTGTGGCGGGGTGTGGGGCGTGGGCGTCAGGTGTCGACCAGTGGTCCGGTCGGGGTGTCGGGCCCACCGGGTAGGTGCCAGATCACCTCGGTGTCGGTGACGGTCGCGGTGTAGCCATAGCGGTGGACGATGACGTGGTGTCGCCGACAGAGTGCGGCCGCGTTGGACAGGTCCGTGGCGCCACCGAAGATCCAGTGGACGATGTGATGGATATCGGTCCATCCAGCGGGCATCGAACAGCCCGGGAAGGAACATCCTCGGTCTCGCAGCAGGACGGCTTTGCGTTGGGACGGGGTGAACAATCGGTGGACCCGACCCACGTCCAGCGGCTCCGAGGGGCCGCCGAGCATGATGGGGATGATCTGCGCGTCACACGCCAACCTCCGGATCGTCCCGGCCGACAGCTGCTCCCCCGTGGCGGCGTGGCCACCACCGGCGACCTTCCCGGCGAGGGCTTCACGGTCGATGGTGACGTGGATCTTCGCTTTCTCCGTCTGAACGGTGCCTTCCGGGGCTGCGACGCCGCGGCCGATGATTTCCAGCAACGCATCCGCCCGGCGGGTGGACGCGGTGCGGTGATCGAGCTGGTGGACCCCGTGCTCATCAGCCCCCGGGCGGGGTGCGGACAACGGGTCCAGGGCCGCGGTCAGGATCGCCTGGCCCTCCGCGTCCAACAGCAACTGCCACTCGGTGAGGCCGGCGACCGTGCCGACCTTGCGCAGCAACCGCCGGGCGGCCTTCGTGTTGTCCTCGTCCTCGTCCTCATCGGGCTCGACCAGTTCCTCACGCACCCGCGAGGCAACCTGGGTCATCCCGGCCAACGAGGTGGTCTCGACCTGGGCGGTCATCAGATCCGTCACGGCCTGCAACGACGCGGCCGTGGCGATCGGGGTCATCTCCTGCGTCAACCTCGTGATGACATTGGCCCGGGACACTCGCGCGGTGCCATCAGCGACTTTCGCGGTCAACGCGTCGAACCGCTCATCATCGACGGCATCGGCCATCCGTGCCGTCGCCAACGCCTCAGAGCGGTCAATGCCCGGGGCCCAGGTCCCGATCCAGTCCGGCACCGAGTGCCCCGACTGGGACGGCAGCCCACGACCGATCGCCTCATGCGTGACCGAGACCAGCAGTGACTGCGCGGCCTGCACCAACGCCTGCGCCGCCCCGACCGCTTCCCCGACACCCTGCTCCGGCAGGCTGCCCAACGGAAACTCGGCCGAGAGCATCTGCACCATGTGCGCCGTGCCCGCCACAAACTCCGGCACCTCATGACCCGACACCGTCAGCTGCACACCACGATCAGCAGTGCTGCGGTCTGCTGACAAACCACCAGTGCCACCCTCCCGCTCCGCGGCCTCCTGCTCGGCCAGTCGCTCAACCTCCGGGACCGGCACCAACGGACCCGAGGCTGGCGCTTGGCGCAACGGCCCAGACCCGATCACCGGCGCATACCGCACCCAACCCCCACCAACCGGTGGCGAGCCCGCCGACCCGCCCCTCGGCATACCCGGGTCCGTCGCCGCACCAGACCGGGTCGGCGCAGCAGAGTCCGCAGCGGTGACACCGCTGCTGCCAACCGCTGACTTCTGCGCCATGAATCAAACCTAGACGCCACCACCGACAGAGCCCTGACCTGCACAAACGCACCCCCGCGCCCCCTCTGCCCAGCCAAGAACCGCAGCCGCAACGGAGTCGTTCAGCCACGGCGTGCGAAACCTCTACGAAAATGCGTTTCCGGCGTACGAAACCTCTATCTTTTTGGGGGAGGGTGCGGATTCTTCGGGCGGCGCGCACGCGCAGGCCCCTGGGCTTGGTTTCCTTCGGCGCATGGGGTAAGTTCTCGAACGAAATCCATCACGACCGGCAGAGGGACAGGCCCGATGAAGCCGGGGCAGCCTTCCGGGGAGCAATCCGCGGAAAAGGTGCCACATCCTGCGGTTCCTCTTGAAGGAGACCGGAAGATGGAGCTTCGCGGACGACGTCGCACGTCGCCTGAGGAGTGCAGCCGTTTCCCGGTCAACCGCATGGTCTGGCACCCGGACCCAGCGTCTGGCGGCCTGACACCTGGGAAAGGCACCGTCATGACCGACATCTCCGCTCTGACCCGCGGCCTGCGCACCGGCATCGACACCGACCCCGCACAGGGGGCGATCGTCCCGCCGCTGTATCTCTCCTCAAACTTCAGCTTCGCCGAGTTCGGTGAGAAGCGGGACTACGACTACACCCGCAGCGGCAACCCGACCCGCGACCTGCTGGCCGAGGCGCTGACCACCCTGGAGGGCGGCCACGCGGGCACCATCACGGCGACCGGCATGGCGGCCATCACGCTGTGCGTCTCCACGCTGCTGCGCCCCGGGGACACGATCCTGATCCCGCACGACTGTTACGGCGGCACCTGGCGCCTGTTCGACTCGCTCGCCGGACGCGGTCAGTTCGACTACCAGTGCGTCGACTACTCGGATGCCTCCGCGCTCGAGCAGGCGCTCACGGGTTCGGAGGCACCGCGCGTCGTCTGGCTGGAGACCCCGTCCAACCCGCTGCTGCGGATCACCGACATCGCGGCGGTGACCGAGGCCGCCCACGCGGTGGGAGCACTCGTCGTGGCGGACAACACCTTCCTCTCCCCCGTGCTGCAGCGGCCCTTCGAGCTCGGGGTGGACGCCGTGGTGCACTCGACGACCAAGTTCATCAACGGCCACAGCGATGTGGTGGGCGGCGCGGTGATCGCCCGGACCGCCGAACTGCACGATGAGCTCGCCTACTGGGCCAACGTGCTCGGGATCTCCGGCAGCCCGTTCGACGCCTACCTGACCCTGCGCGGGCTGCGCACCATCCACGCCCGACTCCGCACCCATCAGGAGAACGCCGAGGTGCTCGTGGAGACCCTGGTCGACCACCCCGCCGTCGAGGCGGTCCACTACCCCGGCCTGTCCACCCACCCCGGGCACGAGATCGCCGCCCGGCAGCAGGACGGTTTCGGCGCGATGCTCTCGGTCGAGCTGCGCGGCGGCGAGGAGGCCGTTCGGGCGTTCCTGTCGGGGCTGCGATGTTTCAGCCTCGCGGAGTCACTGGGCGGGACCGAGAGCCTCATCGCCCACCCGTCCACCATGACCCACGCCTCGATGACGGCTGCTGCCCGCGAGACTGCCGGCATACGGGACGGGCTCCTGCGCCTGTCCGTCGGGCTGGAGCGGGCAGATGACCTGCGTGCCGACCTGCTGGGTGCCCTCGACCGGGCCTCCCAGGTGTCCGTCGCCGGGCGCCGCCACGTAGCGTGACGGTGGAGGAGGGAACATGACGGGATCAGGAGAGACACCCCGGGGGCTCGGGGCGCGACTCGCGGACCGCGGCCACCCCCTACGGCTGTTCAGCATCACCCCGCCGCGCGAGACGACGACTGAGGCGGATCTGCGCCGGATCGCTGAGGTGACGGTGGAACGGCTCCAACCGCTGGAGCTGGACGGCTTGGTCCTCTACGACATCGAGAACGAGGTCGACCGCAACCCGGACGAGCGACCGTTCCCCTACCTGCCGACACTCGACCCGGCCCGCTTCCACGCCGGGCACCTGACCGGGTGGGAGCGCCCGGTGATCATCTACCGGTCCGTCGGCAAGTACGACCCCACCGAGCTCAAGCAGTGGCTGGCCGATCAGGACCCGGACCACGTCGCCACCGTCCTGGTCGGTGCCTCCTCGAGCTCGGCCACCGTGCGGACGAGGCTGAGCGAGGCGCAGTCGCTCTGGAGGGACGCAGGGGGTGTCCTGCCGCTGGGCAGCGTCGCGATCCCCGAACGGCACGCGCGGCGCGCCGACGAGCACGAGCGGATGCTCGGCAAGCAGCAGGCGGGCAGCTCGTTCTTCGTCACCCAGGTCGTCTATGACCTCACGTGGGCCAAGGACCTGATCTCGGACTACAAGTACGCCTGCCGCGAGCGCGGCACCGAACCGGCGCACCTGGTGTTCACGCTCTCGGTGTGCGGGTCGCTGAAGACCCTGGACTTCCTGCAGTGGCTCGGGGTGCACGTCCCCCGCTGGCTCCAGAACCAGCTCGCGCACGCCGAGGACCCGCTGGCCGAGTCCTACGAGCAGTGCACCGCCATGGTCCGCGAGCTCGCCGACTTCTGCCGGCGGCTGGACGTGCCGTTCGGGTTCAACGTCGAGAGCGTGTCGATCCGACGGGTCGAGATCGAGGCCTCCGTGCGGCTCGCTGCCTACATCCGCGAGCTGCTCGAGCCCTAGTCCCCCGCCGGGTTGCCCCCGTCCGCCGCGTCGCCCAACCGCGGCTCGGGGCGACGCAGCGCCAGGACGCCGATGACGAGGTTGATGACACCGAGCACGAGCAGCAGCCAGTCGAGCACGCCCCGGTCGTCGCCCAGGAGCCCGAGCACCGCGACGGCCCCCAGCACCACCCCGATGACGATGTAGAGCCAGGCCTGGCGCTTGTTCGCCCTGGTGTGCCTGGCGCCAGGCCGCGGCTCGGGAGAGACCGGCTGCGGAGACCCCGTCACCGGCCGCCTCCGGTCTGGTCCGGCGCGAACGGGTCGATGGTCCGCTTCGAGGCGATCACGGCGCGGACACCCATCACGGCGTTGATGACCCCGAGGCCGATGAAAAGCCAGTTGAAGACCGCCGAGCGACTGTCGTCCACGAACCCGAGGACACCGAGCAGCACGAACATCGCGCCCAGGAAGATGTACAGCCAACCGTTGCGCTTGTTGCCCGTCGGCTTCTTCTCCGGCGGAGGGAGAGGGACCTGGCCTGGGTGGCTCTGCGGCGCCGGCTGCCCCTGCGGCGGCGGCACCGGCTCCCCCTGCGGCGGCGGGAAGTGCCCCGGGCTCCCCTGCTGGTGTGGTCCGTTGTCGAACGTCATGCCCCCACCCTGCCACGCCGCCGTGCCCCACCGACGTTGACCGCCGCCGACACCCACTCCTGCCCCTCGGCCAGGTCCAGCAGCAGACGGGCCGTGTCCACCCGGGTGAGCGATCGCGGTGGCACCGCCGCGGCGGCGAGCGTCGGCGGGCCGACCGGTGGCCCGTCGACGAGCCGGTTCAGCCGGACGATCGTCCAGTCCAGAGCGCTGCCCCTCACCACCTCCTCGGCCCGGGCAGCATCGGCGTATGCCGTGGCGAAGGTCCGGCGCAGCAGCGCCATCACCAGCACGGGTCGCCTGGCGACGATGGGGTAGGCGCTGGTCAGGACCAGGCGGCGCACGCCCTCGGACTGCAGGGCACGGACGAGCGACAGGGTGGCCTCCGCCGCCCGGTGCGGGTCGGTGCGACTGCCGCCGGAGACGGTCGAGATGACGGCGTCTGCGCCCGCGACGGCCCTGCGGACGGCGTCCCCGTCACGGGCGTCGCCGGCCACGAGGGTGAGCCGGTCGACTGCCACCCCCGGGCCGCTGCCCGTGCTGCTGTCGGTGCGCTCCCGGCACACGTCGGTCACGCGGTCCGGCTGCCGTGCCAGCCCGGTCACCTCGTGTCCTCGCAGCAGCGCCTCATCCACGACCACGCGGCCGAGGCGCCCGGCAGCCGCGATCACGGTGACTCTCATCACCGACCACCCACCCTGGCCCACGAACCGCGACGACCCGCCGGCTGACGCGCCCCGGGCTCGTCCGACCACTCCAGGTGGTGGTCGTACTGCGTGAGCGAGCTCGTCGCGCTCAGCCGCAGGACCGCAGGCAGCACCAGGTCGCGCACGCGTCGGGCAACCGGCCCGGCGGCCTTGCTGTTGTTGATCCGGGCGGCGGCCCGGACGATCCGCTCCACGCGCGGGCGACGCACCGACTCGAACAGGGCGAACGCGTCGCCGGGGTCGTCCTGCGAGCGCAGGCACTGCGCCAGCACGACGGCGTCCTCGGCAGCCAGGGAGGCCCCCTGACCCGAGGTCGGTGACGGCGCGTGGGCCGCGTCACCGACCAGCACACAGCGCCCCGTGTGCCACCTCGGCAGGTGGGGCAACGTGTGGATCGGGGTCATGGGCGCGAAGTCCGCCGTCGCGTCGATGGTCGCCCGGGCGGCACCGGCATCGTCGGCGAAGAGCGCAGCGAGCCGGCGCCGCCACTCGGCCGTCGGCACCTCACGGAGCTCGCGCCGGTCCGGCTCCGGGGCCAGCGGCACGTTGACGAACCACCACACGACCCCGTCCGGCGCGGTGGCACTGCCGAAGAAGGCACGCCTGCCGAAGACCATCTCGTAGGCACCCGTGCCCGCGCCATCCCGCTCCGGGCCGACCACAGCGCTGTCCGGAGCGAAGCCGCCGGTGGTGACCAGTCCGGCATACGACGGTCCAGGGGCGGGCGGGTCCATGCTCGACCGCACCCTGGAGTGCACCCCGTCCGCGCCGACCAGGAGGTCGGCGTCGACGGACGAGCCGTCGGACAGCACCGCCCGCACCCGGTCGGCGTGCTCCTCGACGGCCACGACCGTGCCGGTGACGACCGGTATGCCGCGCGCCGTCACCTCATCGCGCAGGACCGTGTTGAGATCCGCGCGCCGCAGGGTGTGACTCACCGTGCCGTCGGCGAGCGGAACCCCGGTCGGGGTGGCACCCAGGTGCTTCCCCGTGTGGCTGCGCAGCACGATCTCGGGGGTCGGGAACCCGGCCGCGAGCGCCGGTCCGTCCACGTCCAGGACGCGCAGTGCATCGATGCCGTTGGTCGCCAGGGTCAGCATCACCCCGGCGTCCTGCGCCGGTCCGGTGCGCATCTCCACCACCGTGGGCCGCAGCCCGGCCCGCGCCAGGGCCAGCGCGGCGGTCGAGCCGGCGATCCCACCGCCCACGACGATCGCGGACCGCGCAGTCATGACTGCGCCCCGTCCGTGCCCGCCCGGGCCGCCTCCCACTGCTCCCGCCAGGCGGGCACGCGCCCGATCAGGTCGCGGATGAACCCGGTCTCCGCGTCGAGCAGCGCAGCCCGGTAGTCGTCCTCCACCAGGAACACGGGGTGCAACCCGTCACGGACGCCCTGCTCCACCTGGCCGGCGATCGCCGCGCGCTGCTCCTCGACCCGCGCCAGGCGTGTCTGCAGCAGCTCGACGACCTCGTCGGGCGGCAGCACGACGACCAGGGACAGTGAGGCGCCGAAGGCGGTGTACTCGTGCTCCGGCTCGGCGATCAGCTCCCGCAGCCAGTCGCGCATGGCCTCGTCGCCGGCGTCGGTCAGCTCGTAGATCGTCTGCTGCGGGAGCTTGCCGCGGCGTCCGGTGCCGACCTGCGCGATCCAGCCGGCCTCCAGGAGTCGTCGCACCACGCCATAGAGGGCGCCGTAGCTGAAGCGGAACGTCCGATCGGCGTCGCGCTCCCTCAACAGGCGCTGGATCTCGTAGGCGTGCATCGGGCCCTGAGTGAGATACGTGAGCACCGCCAGGCCGAGCAGGTTGCTCACGGGTCGCTTGGTAGCCATCCCCGAACGATAGTCTCAGCCGACTAGTTTTTCAAGACTAGTTTCAGGATGCCCTACATTGTCGGAGCGGTTCCGTCCCCTTCCCGGATGCACTGAGAGCCTTTGGCAGATCCTTTCCGAATCCGTACGAGTCCTATGCGCTGGACTGACAGGCCACGCGACCGCGCATGGTTGGCTTGCCCCTATGACCTGGCAGCGCACCCTGCGCCACTACCTCGCGATCCCGGCCGACGAGCTCTGGGAGGTCGTCGGCGACCCGACCCGCTGGCCCGCGTGGAGCCGCGCGATCCGCTCCTTCACCCTGGAGCCCGGACAACCGCATGAGTATGCGGGGGCGCACGTCTCGCACACGGCTGCGGTGGCCGAGGCGCAGCTGCCCCACGTGGTGCCCGGCCAGCTCGGCCACTACCTGCCGGCGCGCGGCTGGGCCGCGGCCCTGCACGGGCGGACCGCCGGGCCGCTGCGGCTGACCGAGGTCGACCCGGGACGGTCCCTCGCGTTCGAGCAGCCCGCCTCCGGCGGCGCCACCCGGGTCCGGTGGGCTCTCCAGGAGCACCCGGACGGAGGCACGATGCTCGAGCAGCAGGTCACCGTCACCGGCCCGATGACCCCGGCGATCGTGCTGAGCCTGGGCACCGATCTCCTTGCGGACTGGCCCCTGGCAGTCACCCGGCTCTATCGGATGCTGCGCCCCGAGCCGGACCACAGCCTGCTGAAGGTCGTCATCGCCGGTGGCTCCGGCACGCTGGGGCGCTCGCTCGCGGCGGACCTGGCCACCCGCGGCCACGACGTCGTGCTCCTCACCCGCGCCGTCAACCTCGATCTCCCGCACCGCCAGCTCACCTGGGACGGCATGACCGTGGGCCCCTGGGCCGAGGAGCTCGCCCAGGACCCGGCGCGCACAGCAGTGGTGAACCTCGCCGGGCGCCTGGTCGACGCGCGCCCGACCGAGGCCAACATCGCCGAGCTGCGTGAGTCCCGCGTCCGCGCGACCCGGGCCCTGGTGCAGGCCAGCCAGCAGCTGGAGACCCGGCTGGCCCGTTGGGTCCAGGGCTCGACGACCGCGATCTGGTCCGATGCCGGCGAGACCCGTCTGACCGAGTCAAGCCCCGTGCCGACCGGTGCTGCCGCCCTCCCGCAGATGACCGGCGTGGCCGAGCCCTGGGAGGAGGCCGCGTCGGGTGCCAGCACCGAGCACCTCACGATCCTGCGGACCAGCATCGTCCTGCAGAACGGGTCCCCTGCCCTGGACCGGCTCACCGGACTGACCCGCGCCGGCCTCGGCGGACGGGTCGGCTCCGGGCTGCAGTGGTTCAGCTGGATCCACGTCCAGGACTGGCTGGCGCTGACCCGGGCCGCCCTGGGGCTGGAGCCGGACGTCGAGCTGCCGGACGGCATACTCGTCGCCGCGGCCCCCAACCCCGTGCGCAACCGGGAGCTGATGGCGACCCTGCGCGAGCGGTTCGGCCGGCCGGCCGCTCCCCCGACGCCCACGCCGCTGGTGCACGTCGGCGGCGTCGTGCTGCGCACCGACCCGGCTCTCGGCCTGACCGGGCGGCACGCCACCTCGGAGGTGACGACGGAGGCGGGGTTCGAGTTCGCCTACCCGACGCTGGACGGGGCGCTGCGCGACCTGACCAGCTAGTCCTCAGCGCTGGTAGGTGCCGTGGATGATCGCCCGGCCCAGGGTCTTGAACGCCAGGTTGAACGAGACGACCGCCGGGGACACGTCCGGAGAGACGCCCAGGGTCTCCTCGCCGACGGCGTGCACGACGAAGTAGTAGCGGTGGACGTGGTCGCCCTCCGGCGGCGCCGCTCCCCCGAACGTGGCTGCACCGCCATCGTTGCGGACGTGGAAGGCGTTGCCCGGCAGTGCTTCCGAAGCAGCACCGGTGTCCAGTGACGTGACGTCGGCGGGCAGGTCCACCAGCACCCAGTGCCAGTAGCCGGAGGGTGTCGGCGCGTCGGGGTCGAAACAGGTGACGACGAAGGACTTCGTGCCCTCGGGGACGTCGGACCAGCTCAGCTGCGGCGAGGTGTTGTTGCCCTTGGCGGCCACCTGGGCGTCCTGCAACGGCTGGCCGTCGGTGACGTCCGTGCTGGTGACCGTGAATGACGGCACGGCCGGCAGCAGGTCGTAGGGATTGGGTGCGACGGGTCGATCGAGGCTCATGCTCTGAGGCTATCGAGAGTGGCACTAGAGTTCCTGGGGTGGGCCCTGGGACCGAGCAGATCATCCGGCGGGCGTGGGCCGATCTTCTCGGCGTCGCGGAGCTCGGCTCCGGCAGCCGGGTCCTGCGTGTCAACGAGCAAGCTGACACCGTCTCGTTCGTGCAGATCCTCGGTCAGGGCATTCTGAGCGGCCCGCGGTGGGCGCTGGACCGCGCTGCCGACCTGCGCGATGAGGAGCTGGCGCTGCTCCCTGTCCTCATGGGCCTCGCCTCCGACCACCACGCGCGACCCCTCGGCGCTGCCGAGCTGTCCTACACCGACACTCCCGTCGAGCACGCCGACCTGTCCACCACCCAGGACGCGGCGGCCGTCGCCGCACTCGAGCACGCCTGCTCTCCCGAGGACGTCGAGGAGGTCGGACTGGCCGGTATGCCGCACCGCTGGGTGATCCTGGAGCGCGCCACCGCCGGGTCTCCCGTCCCCCCGGTGGCGGTGGCCGAGCACGTGAGCGCGCCTGCTGAGTCGGAGGAGGTCCCGGTCCGCGCCGAGGACGCGGAGGCCCTTGCTGAGTCGCCCGTGCCCCTGGCCGGCGCCGGCTATGTCGTGTGGGCGGACGCCCTGGCGCACATGGGCGTCCTGACCAACCCGAGTGCCCGCGGCCGCGGCTACGGTGTGCTCGCCGCAGCGGTCGGCACCAACGCCGCCCTGGCCGCCGGCCTGATCCCCCAGTGGCGGGCCCGCTGGGACAACGAGGCGTCCAAACGGCTTGCCCAGGCACTGGGCTACGAGCTGGCCGGGACCCAGACGACGGTCTTCATCGACGCGTAGCACCCGTCGGACCGGCCGAGCGCTCCCGCGGCGCCGCCGACCACGACCTCGAGAGGGCCCTTTCTGGCAGACGGGTGACTGAGTCGTGGGACGACTCAGTCACCCGTCCCCACGTGGTCGCGGCGGTCGGCACCTCCGACGCCCGTCCGGTGATCTGCGACGTTGGCCCGCGCCTCGTCGATCACGGTGGGGTCCCAGTCGGCCTCCTCGAGACCGAACCTGTCGTCGTAGGCAGCGGTCAGCGCCGCCTCCAGGAGGTCGATCGACACGTCGGGGGCCTCGGTCGCGACCGCGCCGACCGAGGCCGGGTCGAACCTGATCTCCAGGGCGTCATACACCGTGGTGAGCAGCGGAGCGAGGAGCGGCGCATCGTCGACGATGACCACGGAGCTGAACAGCCAGGCGTCGCGCACGATGCGCTGGGCCGTGCCGATCAGCTTCACCTCACCGCGGGCGCTGACCGAGTGTGCGCCGGGGCAGAACTCCCCCGGCACCTCGCCGACCCGGGAGTCGATGCCCAGGTCGAGCAGCACTCCCGCGAGCAGCGCGCCGTAGTCCTCGAACCGGGCTGTCATGCCGGCCTGTGCCTGCGGGTCGTGCTGCACGTGGTCGAGGACCAGGGTCGCCGACGTGCACGCCACGGCCCGTCCACCCGCGGAGCGGATCACCGGGTCGAAGCCCGCGTCCCGGCAGGCCCGGACGGCGCTCGGGAACCCGGGGCGGTTGGCGTCACTGCGCCCGAAGGCGACCATCGGCGTCGGACGGAACACCCGCAGTGCGCCGTCCGACGCGCCACGGCTGCTGCGGCGCAGCAGGGCGTGCGAGGCCGCCATCTCCAGGGCCGGGTCGGCCCTGGCCACCCGCCCACGGATCAGCTCCACGCGAGCAATCTACCCATTCACGCCACACCCGCCGCAGGTGCCACTGGCTGCGGCGCTGTGTCCTGCATTCCCAGGGCTCGAGCCCCGGATCTGCAGGACACAAGGACCTGATCCGCGGGCACAGTGCTCACCCGCCGACCCGGAACTCCAGCCACAGCGGGTAGTGGTCGCTGATCCGCCACGACACCTGCGTCCGGGTCAGCTCCGCGCCGGTGAGGACGTGCGGGAGGAAGTCGACGTTGCCACCGGTCTGGGTGAACTCGATGCCCTCGAGCCGGGAGACGGTCCGGCCGTCCCGCAGCGTGGGGGTGAACCAGGAGATCTGGTCATAGAAGTGGTGCTCGTGGTCATCGTCGAAGATCGTCCGCGGCACGTCGCGCAGCACCGCGGGCGGATACAGCCCGGTCGCGAAGAAGGCCCGCCACAAGGGGTCCTCGTGCCGGTCGATGTTGAAGTCTCCGAGCACCATCAGGTTGCGGTTCCAGTCCTTCGGACGGTCGGCCCAGCTGCGCATCCACTCCGCGAACGCGGTCAGCTCCGGGAGCCGGTCCTCGGGCCGTTTGCCCCACAGGACGTGCACGGTCGTCAGGATGAACTCGACGCCGCTGCGCACGAACCCCGCGGCATACGGCGTGCGCGCGAACTGCTTGACCTCTCCCTCGGCCTCCGGCGGCAGCACGATCTCCCCGACCAGACCGGAGGGCTGCACCCGGGTGCTGTCATAGACGTAGGCCAGCCGCTCGTCGTTGCCCTGGTCGCCCTCGGTCACGTCCGAGGCGATCACCCGGTAGGCCTCCCCCAGGAGCGACAGGATCGCGAACAGCGCCCGCGTGTCCCGCCGGGTCTCCTGGACCGCCGTCACGTCGAACCGCCTGATCACCTCGGCGATCGCCGCCATCGCGTGCCAGTCCCGCTTGGGGCTGTCGCTGTCCTGCGAGGTCCACCTGTCCGTGTAGCCGCCGAGCACCCGGATGTTCCAGGTGCCGATCAGCAGGTTGTCCGGGGTCTTCGGCACGACCTGCTCGTCGAGGGCCGCGCGCAGTCCGGCCAGGTCGGCGGCCACGTGCTCCGGCATCGGTGAGGGCGGTGCGACGCTGCTCATCCCGGACCCTTCTCGGTATGCCGTGCGGTTGCGGGCAGCGGTGACCGTCCCGACAGGAGGGGGTCACCGTCGTCGACGGGGCCAGCGTCGCCGGTGGCCGCGAGCGCCGCCCGCAACCGGTCGGCATACTCGGTGATCTCGCCGTCGGCGTACCTGGTGCGCGGCCAGAAGAACCCGCGGAGGCCGTCTCCCTTGGTGCGGGGCACCACGTGCACGTGGAGGTGGGGCACCGACTGGCTGACGACGTTGTTCATCGCGACGAAGGACCCGGTGCTGCCCAGCGCCGACCTGACGGTGGCCGCCATCAGTCGCGACGCGGCGAACAGCGGCTCGAGCAGCTCGTCGGGCAGGTCGGTCAGCGTGACGATGTGCTCGCGCGGGACGACCAGCACGTGGCCCTTGAACACGGGCCGGCGGTCGAGGAAGGCCACGACCTCACGGGTCTGCAGCACGACCTCCGCGGAGTCCTCACCGCGGACGATCGCGCAGAAGGCGCAGCCGGGGTTGGCCATGGCCTCAGTAACGCACCACGGCTGCGGCCGGGACGACGCCCGGGAGCTCGTCGACCACCCGGATGGCGCCTCCCGTGCGCAACGTGGCCCCCACGGCGGAGGCGACGAGCGCATAGTCGGGGTAATCCACCAGCCGGACGACCGGCCGGGTGCCGGGAGGTTCGGCCGAGGAGGTCTCTGGCGGCAGCAGGAGCGTGTCGACGCGCCCCTCGTGGGCGGCGCGGCAGGTCTCCTCGAACCCGACGACACCACGTCCACGGGCGAACTGCTCGTGGAGCCGGTCCAGGAGCGTTGCGTTCTCCCGGGACAGACGCTCCGCCACGAGCTCCCACGCGGCGCGGCGCAGGTCGTCCACCGGCATGTCGTCGGGGTTCCGCTCGATCGCCGGATCGATCAGGTGAGGATAGGAGCTGATCTCCCGGTAGAGCGCGACCCACTCCGGCAACCCGGCCAGGATCAGCGGGATCGTCCGACCGGCCAGGTGGTCCTCGACACCTCGAGCGACCTCCCTGAGGAACTCCACGAGATCCTCCTTGTGCACGTTGTCCAGCGAGCTCGCGCCGTAGTAGACGGCTCCGCCCTGGCTGGGCCGACCGGAGGCGTTGGGTCGCGGCACCGTGTCGGACTGGGGACCCTCACGCGTCATGACGTCCTCGAAGGCCCTGGGCACGGACGGCACGTCGAGCTCGTTGATCTGGTCGCGGCTCCCGCGCAGCACGCGCACGTTCTTCTGGCTGACGGTGAGGACCACATAGTTGCGGTCGCTGAGCAGCGGCAGCACCGGCGTCAGCACGAAGTCGGACCCGACGGTGGCGAGCTCGGGCAGGTCGAGCGGGACCCGGTAGGTGGCGTGCCAGCCGGGCCGCAGGAACATGGCGAGCCCGTCGCCCATGTAGCTCCACGCCATGCCGTCACCGTGCAACGACCACGCGGGCGCGAGCAGCTCCTTGACCGCGTCGCGGCCCAACCCGTCCTCGAGCAGGCGGTTCTCGACAGCCACCAGCAGGTTCTTCCACCGCAGACGGTCCCCGTCCCCGTCCCTGACGTGGCCGGCGCGGTGGGTCGGCACGAAGGCCGACACCCGGGGCCCCACACCCTCGCCGACGAGCTCCTCGAACTCGGCGCGTGTCATCAGGTCCATGGCACATCCTCCTGTGGATCGGCGTCCTCCGAGGCTACGCCGCACCACGCCCCTCGCGCATCCACACGCCAGGAGCCACCCGGCCGCCGGGCTGCCCGGTCAGCCGGCCGCGCCCAGCTGGTCCAGCAGGAAGGCGACCTCGAAGGCCGTCTCCCGCCACGCGTCATACCGGCCGGTCTTCCCGCCGTGCCCGGCCACCATCTCGGTCTTCAGCAGGATCGGGCGCTCCGCCGGGTTGCTGGTGACCGTCTCCCGCAGGCGCGCCACCCACTTGGCCGGCTCGACGAAGAAGACCCGCGTGTCGTTCAGACCGGTTGTGGCCAGGATGGCCGGGTAGTCGACGGCGCGGATGTTCTCGTAGGGCGTGTAGGAGCGCATGTACTCGTAGACACTCGCGTCCTCCAGGGGGTTGCCCCACTCCTCCCACTCCCCGACCGTCAGCGGCAGCGAGGGGTCCAGGATCGTGGTGAGCGCGTCGACGAAGGGCACGGCAGCGTGCACGGCGCGGAACTTCTCCGGCGCCAGGTTGAGCACCGCCCCCATGAGCAGCCCACCGGCCGAGCCGCCGGCAGCGGCCAACCGGTCCGGTGCCACCCAGCCGGAGCCGACCAGCTCGTCGGCGCAGGCCACGAAGTCGGTGAAGGTGTTCTTCTTGTGCTCCATCCGGCCGTTCTCGTACCAGCCGCGCCCCATCTCGCCGCCACCCCGGATGTGCGCGATGGCGTAGACGACACCGCGGTCCAGGTAGGACAGCCGGGCGACGGAGAAGTACGGGTCGATGGAGATCTCGTAGGAGCCGTAGCCGTAGAGCAGCCCCGGCGCCGTCCCGTCGGGCTGCACGTCCTTGCGCGCGACCAGTGAGATCGGGACCCTCGTGCCGTCGGCGGCGGTGGCCCACAGGCGGTGCTGCACGTAGTCGGCCGGGTCGTAGCCACCCAGCACCGGCTGGCGCTTGAGCAGGGTCAGCGCACCGCTGGCCAGGTCGACGTCGTAGACCGACCGCGGCGTGACCAGCGACTCGATCACCACCTGGAGGGTGGCGGTGTCGTGGGCCGGGTTGTTGCCGGTGTCGATGTTGTAGAGCACCTCCTCGACCGGCACCTGGTATCCCTCACCGACACCGCTGTCGCTGTCGAGCGGCAGCACGAGCACCTGGCTCAGGCCGTCGCGGCGCAGGGAGACGGCCAGGTGGCTGGCGAAGGCGTCGACGCCGACGATCCGCTGACCGTCCTGGCCCGGTATGACGGGTGTCCAGTCCGCGGACGAGGTCGCGCCGAGCGGGGCCCGGGCGAGCTCGGAGTCGCGGTGGTTCTTGTTGTGGACGATCCAGAGGTCCTCCCCGGCGACCTCCACGGCATACTCCACGCCCTCCTCGCGGGGGGAGACCACGCGGAACTCGCCGAGCGGGTCGGCGGTGGACAGGATCCGGTACTCGGAGGTGTTCTTGGTGCCCAGCCCGATCACGAGGTGGGTCTCGTCGCGGGAGGTGTCCAGACCCATCCAGAAGCGCTCGTCGTCCTCCTGGAAGACGAGCGTGTCCTCGCCGCTGCCGTCCAGCTCGTGGCGCCACACCTGGAACGGGCGCCACGCGTCGTCGACGCGGGTGTAGAACAGGTGGCTGCCGTCGGCGGACCAGGCCAGGCCGTATCCCACGCCCTCGATCCCCGGCTCGGTCACCTCGCCGGTCGTCAGGTCCTTCAGCCGCACGGTGAACCGCTCGTCGCCGGTGGTGTCGACCGAGTAGGCCAGCCGCGTCGCGTCATGGCTGACCTCGAAGGCGCCGAAGGACAGGAACGACTCCCCCTCGGCCTCCGCGTTGCCGTCGAGCAGCACCTGCTCGTGCTGCGGCGCACCGTCGCTGACGAGCTCGGGCCGCTCCGGGCTGTCGGCCACGGCGATGCGGGCGTGGATCGCGTACTGCTGACCCTCGACCGTGCGGGAGTAGTACCACCACTGGCCGTGCCGCACCGGCACCGACAGGTCGGTCTGCTGCGTGCGACTCTTGATCTCGGTGAAGACCGCCTCGGAGAGCTCGGCGAGGTGACCGGTCATCGCCTCCGTGTAGGCGTTCTCGGCCTCCAGGTGCGCGATGACCTCGGGCTTGCTCTTGTCGCGGAGCCACTCGTAGGGGTCGTTGACGGTCTCGCCGTGGTGCTCCCGCAGGTGCTCGATCTTCGCGGCGACGGGCGGGGTGGGAAGTTCAGTCACGGCTCGAGGCTATCTGCCCTGCCGCTCCCGGTCCCAACCCGTTTCGGATGCCGCTGCCAGCCGCCGCACGCTGCCGCGGCGAACCACCTGCCGGGGAGGCGCTCAGTGGACGGGGTTCTTGCGGCCGAACGGCAGGACGTGCATCACCGCGACGATGACGGCGCCCCAGACGAGGCCGAGGACAGCGGAGGCGAGGGTGTTCGTCAGCCAGGACAGGGCGCCGCCGATGGCCGGGATCCAGGAGGCCACGACCTCCTCGGCGCTGTGCACCCAGCCGTAGATGAGGTGGAAACCCAGGTCGTCCATGCCCACGAGGATGATGTGGCCGCCGACCCACAGCATGGCCGCGATGCCGACCGTGGAGAGGAGGCTGAGGATGATCGGCATGGCCTTGACCAGGCCCATGCCCAGCTTCGTGGAGAAGTCGCTCTTGTGCTCGGCGAGCCGGAGTCCGATGTCGTCCAGCTTGACGATGAGGGCCACCGCGCCATAGACCAGCGCCGTGATGCCGATCGCGACGAGGATCAGGATGAGCAGCCGGCTGACGAACCCCTCGGTGGCCACCTCATTCAGCGAGATCACCATGATCTCCGCGGACAGGATGAAGTCGGTCGTGATGGCCCCGCGGACCATCTTGTCCTCCTGCTCCGGCCCCTGCTCGACCGCGGGCGTGTCCGGGTCGCCCTCGTGGTGACCGCTGACCAGCTCATAGACCTTCTCTGCGCCCTCGAAACACAGGTAGGTCCCGCCCAGCATGAGGATCGGCGTCAGCGTCCACGGCGCGAACTGACTGAGCAGCATCAGCGCCGGGAGGATGAAGAGCAGCTTGTTGCGGATCGAGCCGATCGCGATCTTCTTGATGATCGGCAGCTCGCGCGCCGCCTTCGCCCCGGTGACGTAGCGCGGGGTGACGGCCGCGTCGTCGATCACCACCCCCATGGCCTTGGTGCTGGCCCGGCCGGCGGCCGCGGCGACGTCGTCGACGGACGCTGCGGCGATCCGCGCGATGGCCGCGACATCGTCCAGGAGTGCAACCAGACCGCCACTCATCGGGCCTCCCCCGCCCGGTGTGAGGAGCGGGAGGACCCGTTCAGGGCAACAGAAGGCAGCGTTGTCGTCGGCACAAGCACCAAGGTTAATGGCATTCCGGCCGGGTGCCCGGTCCTCGTCGGTCCCTGCACGGGGCGACGCTCACCCTCCCGGAGGACGACCGGCCAGTTCCTCGAGCGTCAGCAGGGTGCCGTCGTCCGCCGTGACGCAACCTGCGACATACACCAGCACCGTCCGGCCGGCGCTCCCCGCGGCGTCCCCGACGCCATAGGACAGCGACAGGTCGTGTCCCGACCGGTTCACGACGGTGTCGATGAGCCAGCACATGTCCCCCACCCGGATCCCGTCGCGCAACCGGAGACGGTAGTGACCGAGCAGCTGGTGGTAGAGCGGGGTCCACGTCTCCTCCACGGTCCGGCGGTGCCGGGCATAGGCGTGCTGGATCGGCGCGTAGTCCGGCCAGATCGCATAGAGGATGTCGGCGAGACGGAACAGCTGCGGATCCTGCGTGGCGCGGACCTGGTGGGCGGCGAACTGTTCCACGAGGGCGCCGAACGGCAGCGCCATCCACTCGGCCATGGACCCCATCGCGTTCTGCTCGTTCCGCGTGTAGCGCTGGGGCCGCAGGATGTAGGAGATCAGGTCGGCATACCAGTCGGCCGCCATCGGCCAGCGCCGGCGCATGTGGTGGTTGCTGAGGTTCAGGCCCGTCTCCACGAACGGCTCGTGGCCGATGAGGGCCGACAGTATCCTCGGGGCGGAGTTGCCCTCGAAGTCGGCGCCCAGATCTGCGACGAGACGCTCGGACAGGTGCCGGGCGCCCTCGGCCAGGATGTACTGGGTGACCGGACCGTTCGGGCCGTTGGGCCCGGTCGTCGTGGCGAGCCGCGTCACGACGTGCGACAGGTCCTCCAGCTCGATCGTGCCGCGTGACCCGGTCGTCCGCTGGCCCCGGTCGCGCACCAGGACCTCGACGGTCTCCGGACCGCCCGGGGCAGGTGAACCGTCGGTCCCCTGCGATGAACTCTTCATCGACCACTCCATGCCTTGTCGGCCCGCGCGGTCAGCGCCGGCGAGTGGCCAGTCTGCCTTGCGGGCGCGGGGAGGGGAAGGCCTTCCCCTTCCTCTTCCGGCGCCCGGATGCTCTGATGGGGAGGCTTTGACTCAACTGCAGGTGTTTCAGGAGGAACGCGATGGTGTGGGGCGAGATCTAGATCTCACTGCTGGTTCTGGCACTTGTCGTCTGGGTGGTCGTGGTCCTGTTCGTCGTCGCCGGGGCACGGTACCGCGAGCAGGCGAGGCAGGAGCTCAGGGAGAAGGAGGCACAGCGGTCCTAGGGTGGGACGGTGACCGCTCCGGCTCCCCGACCACGGCTCGTCCTGGTCCACGGCACGCGGATGGACTCCAGCCAGTGGCAGGGCTACCAGGACCTGCTGCCCGAGGCCGAGCTCGTCGCGGTCGACCTGCCCGGCCACGGCTCGAGGGTGGCCGAGGTGTTCACTGCGGACGCCGCGGTCGCCACGATCGAGGCCGCGGTTCTCGGTCGTTCGGCGGGGCAGAGGATGGTGCTCGCCGGGCACAGCCTGGGGGGCTACCTGTCGATGTTGTATGCCGCCCGGCACCCGAGCGCCCTCGACGCCCTGGTCCTCATCGGCTCCAGCGCTGAGCCGGTCGGGCCGCTGGCGGCGATCTACCGCAGGTTCGCCGACCTGCTTCCACGTGTGGGGGCCGAGCGGATGGCCCGCGCCTCCAACGCGGTCATGCGCCGTCTGGGCGCGGACGACCAGGTCCTTCCCGGGGCCGAGGGCTACGCCGCACTCCCCGCCGCCTGGAAGGTCGTCTACGACGAGTGCCGCGCCGACCTGCTCGCCGAGGTGTCGTGCCCGGTGTTCCTGGTCAACGGCCAGTTCGACCAGATGCGCCTGCACGTCCGGCGTTTTGCCGCGGCCGCCGCGGACACCCGGGTGGTCACCATCCCCCGCGCCACACACCTCGTGCCGGTCACCCACCCGCGGCTCGTCGCGGACGTGCTCCGTGAGGCGTTAGCCGTCTGAGGTGGCGAAGTCGACGAGCACGTCGACAACCGCGCGGCCGGGGCCCTCCTGGATGCCGTTCTCCCAGAGGTCGGTGCCGTGGCGACTGCCGGGGACGATCGTCAGCGTCCGGGGCTCGGAGCTCCACTCGTAGGCCTGCCTCGCGTCCTCCGCCGCCCCGTAGCGGTCGTGCTCAGCACTGACGAACAGCTTCGGCACCGCCGGCAGGTCCGCGAAGTCCGACCTCTCGAAGGAGAGGTCCCGCGAGAGCACCCCTGCAAACCAGATGATGCCGTCGACCTCCACGTCCTCCCGGCGCAGTGCGTCGACGGTCTCCATCGCGCCCAGGCTCGCACCACCGACGATGACGCTCTCGGATCCCAGCGCCCGCACGTGTTTGGTCGCGGCCACGACGTCCCGCCAGGACTCCAGGGGAGCCTCTCCCGCGGTGGAACAGGTGTCCAGTGTCGAGGAGCAGACGCCCCGCCGGTCGTACGTCACGACGGTCAGCCCGGCGTCGGCCAGCTCGACGGCCACGGGGGCCCAGTCCTCCTGGCTGTCCCCCGGGCGACCCATGTGAGCCAGCAGTATGGCGCGGGGTCCGGTGCCGTAGCGCAGCCCGTGGAGCTCGGTTCCTCCTCCCGCGTCGATGGTGACCGGAACCGCGTCCCGCGTGAGTTGTCGCACCGGCTCGGCACCACGGTCCCGGGTTGTTGCGGCGCTGACGTCGGAGCCGGCGGCGGGTGGCTTGAGTGATGTCGCTGCAGGAGGTGTCGCGCGCGACGTCGCTGCAGGAGGTGTCGCACGCGACGTCGCCGCAGGAGGTGAGGTGGACGGCTCCGCAGGATCGTCGCTCGCGCAGGCGCCCAGCGGCAGCACCAGGCACACGGCGATCGTCGGTGTGACCCGACGACGCCTCGTGCGGGTCCTCACACGCGGACTCCCTTCCAGCCGGTCCGGGCCGGGTCAGCTGCCGACGGCCGCCGGCCCGAGCAACGCCTTGATGTCGCCGAAGAACTCCGGTGAGGCCGTCACCCGCAGCGTGGGGTCCAGTCGCACCAGCACCTGGCGCCCCGGCTGGGTGAGCTTGACGTGCACCTCGGTCGACCCGGGGTGGTCGGCCAGCACGCTGCGCAGCTTGTGGGCCAGCCCGTCAGTGGCCCGCGTGAGTGGCATCGTCAGCAGCACCGGGCCGCGCGGCCCCTCCTTGATCTCCGGGAGGGTCAGTTCCTGGGCGAGGATCTCGGTGGTGTCCTCGCTGCGCTTGAACCGGCCGCGGATCACCGCCACGGTGTCCGGAGCCAGCATGGTGGAGACGGTCATGTACGACTTGGGGAAGAAGACGCACTCGATCGAGCCGACCAGGTCCTCGAGCATGACCCGCGCGTACGGGTCGCCGTTCTTGGTGCGCTTGAGCTGCACCGACGTCATCAGGCCGGCCACGGTGACGAACTCGCCGTCCTGCGGCCCGTCCTCGCTGACGATCTGTCCGATCGTGGCGGTCGCGTTCGCCGTCAGGATGTGCTCGATGCCGTTGAGCGGGTGGTCCGAGACGTAGAGGCCGAGATACTCCCGCTCGAACGCGAGCTTGATCTGCTTCTCCCACTCGATGTCCGGGACCGGCGGCAGGGTCACGATCTGGACGTCGGGCTCCTCACCGCCGAAACCGCCGAACAGGCTGTCCTGCCCGATGGCCTCCTGCTTCTTCTCCTCGGCGAGAGCGTCGACATACCTCTCGTGCACGGTGACCAGGCCCTGCCGGGGGTGTTGCAGGTCGTCGAACGCACCGCCCTTGATGAGTGACTCGATCGTGCGCTTCTGGCACACCACTGCTGGGCACTTGCGCAGGAAGTCCTCGAAGGAGCTGAACTTCCCCTTCGCCTCGCGGGTCGCCACGATGGCGTCCACGACGTTGCCGCCGACGTTGCGGATCGCCGCCAGGCCGAAGCGGATGTCCTTGCCGACGGCCGCGAAGTTGGCGATCGACTCGTTCACGTCCGGCGGCAGCACCGCGATACCCATGCGGCGGCACTCGTTGAGATAGAGCGCCGTCTTGTCCTTGTCGTCGCGGACGCTGGTCAACAGGGCGGCCATGTACTCGGCGGGGTAGTTGGCCTTCAGGTAGGCCGTCCAGTACGAGATCACGCCGTAGGCAGCCGTGTGTGCCTTGTTGAACGCGTAGTCCGAGAACGGGACCAGCACACCCCACAGGGCCGCGACCGACGCCTCGTTGTAGCCGTTGGCCTTCATGCCGTCGGAGAAGGGGATGTACTCGGCGTCGAGCACCTCCTTCTTCTTCTTGCCCATGGCGCGCCGGAGCAGGTCCGCATTGCCCAGGGTGTAGCCCGCCAGCTTCTGGGCGATCTCCATCACCTGCTCCTGGTAGATGCACAGGCCGTGCGTGGTCCCCAGGATCGGCTCGAGCGCCTCCACCATCTCCGGCTGCAGCTTGCCCTTCAGCTGCGGGTCCAGCGGGACGACCTCCTGCTTGCCGTTCTTGCGCAGGGCGAAGTTGGTGTGCGCGTTGACACCCATCGGCCCCGGGCGGTACAGCGCGAGGGCCGCGGAGATGTCCTCGAAGTTGTCCGGCTGCATGAGCCGCAGCAACTGACGCATACCCGAGCCATCGAGCTGGAAGACACCGAGGGTGTCACCCCGCCCGAGCAGCTCGTAGGCGTTGCGGTCGGTCATGTCCTTGGACAGCTCGTCGAGGTCGATGACCTCGTCGCGGTTGAGCTTCACGTTGGCGATCGCGTCGTCCAGGATCGTCAGGTTGCGCAACCCCAGGAAGTCCATCTTGACCAGCCCGAGACGCTCGCACGTCGGGTAGTCGAACTGGGTGATGACCTGCCCGTCCTGCTCGCGACGCATGATCGGGATGACGTCAAGGAGTGGCTCGCTGGACATGATGACCCCGGCGGCGTGCACGCCCCACTGGCGTTTCAGCCCTTCCAGGCCGGTCGCGGTCTCGAAGACCTGCGCGGCCTCGGGGTCGTTCTGGAGCAGCTCCCGGAACTCCCCGGCCTCGCCGTAGCGGGGGTGCTCGGTGTCATGGATGCCGGAGAGCGGGATGTCCTTGCCCATCACCGCCGGGGGCATCGCCTTGGTCAGGCGCTCGCCCATCGCGAACGGGAACCCCATCACGCGGGCGGCGTCCTTGAGCGCCGCCTTGGCCTTGAGCGTGCCGTAGGTCGCGATCATGGCAACCCGGTCGTCGCCGTACTTCTCGGTGACGTAACGGATGACCTCGGAGCGTCGCCGGTCATCGAAGTCGACGTCGAAGTCGGGCATCGACATGCGCTCAGGGTTGAGGAACCGCTCGAAGATCAGGCCGTGCGGGATGGGGTCGAGGTCGGTGATCCCCATGGCGTAGGCACACATCGAGCCGGCACCGGAGCCACGCCCCGGGCCCACCCGGATCCCCTGGCTCTTGGCCCAGTTGATGAAGTCGGCGACGACCAAGAAGTATCCGGGGTAGCCCTTCCCGAGGATCACGCCCGTCTCGTACTCCGCCTGCTTGCGAGCGTAGTCCGGGATCCCCTCCGGGTAGCGCCGGTGCAGACCTGCCTCGACCTCCTTCACGAACCAGGAGGTCTCGTCCTCCCCCTCGGGCACGGGGAAGCGAGGCATGAAGCGTCCCTCGCCCTCGGTGAAGGACACCTCACAGCGCTCGGCGATCAGGAGCGTGTTGTCGCACGCCTCCGGCAGCTCGCGCCAGACGTGGCGCATCTCCTCGGCGGACTTCAGGTAGTAGCCGTCGCCCTGGAACTGGAAACGGTTCGGGTCCTGCAGGGTCGCGGCCGTCTGGATGCACAGGAGCGCACTGTGGGCCTTGGCGTCCTCCTTGTGCGTGTAGTGGAGGTCGTTCGTGGCCACGAGCGGCAGATCCAGGTCCTTGGCCAGCTTGAGCAGGTCCTGGCGGGTCCGACGCTCGATGTCGATCCCGTGGTCCATCAGCTCCAGGAAGTAGTTCTCCTTGCCGAAGATGTCCTGCATGTCGGCGGCATACTGGCGTGCCTCGGCATACTGCCCGAACCGCAGCCGGGTCTGGACCTCACCGGAGGGGCAACCTGTGGTGGCGATGATCCCCTGGCCGTAGGTCTCCAGCAGCTCCCGGTCCATCCGGGGCTTGAAGTAGTAGCCCTCGAGCGAGGCCAGCGAGGCCATCCGGAACAGGTTGTGCAGCCCGTTGTTGTTGCGGGCCCACATCGTCATGTGGGTGTAGGCACCCGAACCGGAGACGTCATCGCGGCCACCGTCGCCGTACTTCACCCGGGACCGGTCCGTGCGGTGTGTGCCCGGCGTGACGTAGGCCTCGAGACCGATGATCGGCTTGACCCCGGCCTTCTGCCCGGCGCTCCAGAACTCGTGCGCCCCAAAGATGTAGCCGTGGTCCGTGGTGGCGATGGCTGGCATCCCGAGCTCGGCGGCACGGTCGAACATGTCCGTGATCCTGGCGGCACCATCGAGCATCGAGTACTCGGTGTGGTTGTGCAGGTGGACGAAGTTGTCGGCGGAGCTGGGTGCAGTGGACATCGGGTCGATTCTAGGTCGCCGCGGGGACAGTCCGGACCCGGCTCACCGAGCGGGCCTGCGGCGCCTCAGTGACCTGCAGGAACACTCGCCCCAGTCGTCACAACGGCCCCGTGAGGACACAGAGGACCACGCCGTATGCCGGCACTCACCGGCTGTCGTCGGGCCCACCAGGGGCGGTGGTCGGCAGCCCCACAGCACGGCGCAGCGGCGTCCCGTGCACGTGACACTGCGGGATGACGGGGAACGCAAGAAACCCCACTCCCGGGGGATCCCGGGGTGGGGTTTCTTGGAATGTTTGTCCGGCGGTGTCCTACTCTCCCACACCGTCACCAGTGCAGTACCATCGGCGCTGAGAGGCTTAGCTTCCGGGTTCGGTATGTGTCC
>NZ_QDDJ01000009.1 GCF_003121625.1 Ornithinimicrobium cavernae
CCAACGCCACCGGCCTGAACTGGGGCGACCTCGAAGCCGCCGCCGCCACCAACCTCAAACGCGTCCTGCGCCCCGCCGGCACCACCCCCACCGCCGAAGAACCCGACTTCACCACCGAACCCGGACTCACCCGCATCGAAACCTTCCTCGAAACCAAGACCGTCTGGCACCCCAAAGGCACCTGACACGTGCCCCACCCACTCGACCCCCGGCGCTTTCGTGCCTACTGGCGCCGCCGGGAGATCCTGGACCTCTACACGTTCCCGGTGCACGGACCGGGTCCTGCTGCCGACACCTCGCGGAGCCTCGAGGACGCCACGGCCGAGGTCCTGGACCTGATGCGCGAGGCGTACCCGAAGGACTTCAACGCGCGCAAGCACCAGCTGCTGCTGGACCGACTGACACACCCTGCCGATCGCACCCTGATCATCCGGGACGAGCACGGCGAGGCCTGCGGCTACTGTCACATCACCGACGAGAACACGGAGAACGCCCGCATCAGGCTGCCGATCAAGGTCTCGGCGCGGCAGGCCTACCTGTGGGACGACCAGGTGTTCGCGCGCCACCGGCGACGCGGGCTGCACGCGTTCTCCATCGCGCGGCGTCTCGAGCTGCTGGCCGAGCAGGGCCGCACCGAGGCGCTCACGATCATCTCCCGCCCCAACGAGGCCTCCCGCCGGTCCTACGGGGCGTTCGGCCTGCGGCGGCGACGCGTCCTGATCTACCTGCCGGCGCTGAAGCGCACCTTCTCCGTGCCGGCCACGAGGACGGTGCCCGACTGATGGAGGTCAGGGTCATCACCAGCTCGGAGGAGCTGGCGGGACTGGGCGCGGAGTGGGAGGAGCTGGAGGCTCGCCCCCACACGCCCTACTACGTGCGGCACCGCTTCGTCACCGCGTGGTGGAACAGCTACCGGCAGGCGCCTGGATACCGCCTCCACGTCGTGACCGTGCGCCAGAACGGCCGCCTCGTCGGGATCGGTCCGTTCGCGATCCGTCCTGAACAGCGCTCGGGTCAGCCCGTCCGGGTGCTCCGGTGGGCCAGCCACGGTGACTACCTCTCGCTGCTCCACGCCGACGACTCGCACGGCTCGACCGCCCGACCGGAGGTGATCACCCAGCTCATCCTGCAGGAGCTCACCCGGCTGGTCGATGACGGCACGGTCGTGAGCGTGCACCTGACCGGCATCCCGTCCGAGTCGGACTTTGCCTGGCACGTGCGCAAGTCACAGGACTACCACCAGCGCCTGGCCTTCCTCGTCGAGAACCCCTACCTCGACCTGTCCGACGGCTACACCACGCCCTCCCACACCACCAAGTACCGCAACAAGCTGCTGCGCGAGCACGAGCTGACGTTCGCCGTCTTCCACGGCGCCGAGCACCAGATCCTCGAGCGGATCGCTGCCGTGCACGTCGCCGAGAAGCAGCATCTCGTGGAGCACGGACGTGACGAGCGTCATTCCCTCTACGAGGACCCGCGACGGCTGGAGCACATTCGCGGTGTCTTCGAAGGGACCCGGGATGCCGTGACCTTCGCCTATGTCGAGGGGGAGGACCCGGCCACCGGGACGATCGCTGCCTACCGCACCGTCTTTCGCGACGCCGGCCGGCTGCTGTCCTGGAACAGCGCCTATCTGCCCGCGTACGAGCGCTACCGCATGGGCAAGGTGCTGCAGCTGCGGATCCTGGAGCACCTCTGTGGTCCCGAGGGGGAAGACCTCGGCGTGCAGGAGTTCGACTTCGGGGCTGGCCGGTACCCGTGGAAGTTCGAGTGGACCCCCAGCCTGCGGGCCACCTACCGGCTGCTGATCAAGGCGCCGCTGCTGCCCGAGAAGGCCGCGCCCATCCCGCCCAAGAAGGCCACGTCACCACCGGAGGCAGGGACCCAGCCGCGTCGCCCGGAGCAGCGGCCGCCGGCCCAGCCCGCCGCGGCGCCCTCCGAGGCCTCCGATGCACGGCGGTCCACGGTGCGGCGGCGCACCGCGCGGCTGGCTCGCCGGGTCGCGCCCCACCTGCCGGCTGTGATCGTCGCTCCGGCACGCCGGCTCGTCCGTGCGCAGCGGGTGCGGCGCTCGCCGGTCACCATCTGGTACGCGCCCCACCCCGACGACGAGACGATCTTCATGGCCGGGTCGCTGGCCAGCGTGCGCAACCGGCGCAAGATCATCGTCCTGCTGACGGCCGGTGAGTCGTCCCGGGCGATCGAGGGCATCAACCGCAAGCTGGACCGGCCCATCTCCCGGGCCGAGTTCGTCGCCTCCCGTGACCGGGAGCTCCGCGCGGCCACCCGCCACCTCGGGGTGGCTCGTCGGGACATCGTGCGCGTCGGCCTGCCGGACAACGGGCTCCGGGCCGAGGACGTGCTCGACGTCATCAGGGCCCAGGCCCGCCGGTTCCCCGGGGCCAGCCACCGCACCATGAGCTACCTCGACATCCACCCCGACCACGCGGCGGCCGGAGAGGCTCTTCTGGAGGCGCACCGCCAGCACATCGTGGAGGACGTCCTGTTCCACCTACCGGTCCCCCAGGTGCGTGACGACCGCGCCTCCAGGGTGACGTTCGGCACGGCAGCGACCGAGGCGAAGCTGGCAGCGCTGCGTGAGTACTGCGTCTGGGAGCCTGCTCAGGGTCGCTACGCCGTGGGACGCCGCAGCGTCAGCGAGCTGATCAGGCACCACCGCCGGACACCCGATGAGCTGGTGCACGGTCCGGAGCTGCCCCCGCCGGACTGACGGCCAGCTCTCCCCGGCAAACCGGTTGCAGTGAGGGGAACCGGTCCCATAGCGTTCTCGGCATGTGGATCTCCTGAAGCCGCCCGGCCGCGCTGGTCACCCCACGTCGTGACCGGTGCGGGCCACCGCTTCCCCCTGGAGCTCTGTGTCTCACCCAGCCCCGCTGCATACCTCCGCCGTCTCCGGCGCGGAGCACCTCCGCGTCGACGGCATCTCCCGCTCGTTCGCTGACCGGCGGGTGCTCACCGACGTCTCACTGATCGTCTCCGCCGGTGAGGTGGCCTGCCTCATCGGTGAGAACGGCTCGGGCAAGTCCACCCTCCTGCGGATCGCCGCAGGGCTCGACCACCCGGACGCGGGCTCCGTCAGTGTGCCCGGCACCGTCGGGCTGTTCCACCAGGAGCCACCGTTCCGCCCGACCCTGACGATCGATGAGGTGCTCGCCGAGGCGACGGCGCCCGTGCGACAGCTCGCCCGCCGGGTCGAGGTCGAGGGCCAGGCCATGGCGGACGGTGCCCCGGGGGCAGCAGCACGCCTCCACGCCGCCCTCGAGGCCGCGCAACGGCACGAGGCCTGGGACCTGGACCACCGCGTGGACCGGGTGGTGGCCGGGCTCGGCCTCGCCCAGCTGCCGAGAGACCGTCGGGCCGGTGAGCTCTCGGATGGTCAGGTCTCCCGCCTGTCGCTTGCCTGGTTGCTGCTCCGCTCCCCGGACACCCTGCTGCTGGACGAGCCCACCAACCACCTCGACGACGCCGCCACCGAGACCCTCACCGGTCTGCTGCGCGGCTGGTCCGGGCCGGTCCTCATCGCCACCCACGACCGTGCCTTCCTGGACGAGGTCGCCACGACCCTGCTGGATCTGGACCCGGCACCAGCGCCGTACGCCGCCGTGCGGCACGACACTGACTCCCCAGGCTCGGGGTTCGGGCTCACCGCCTTCACCGGAAGCTACACGGCCTACCTGCAGCACCGGCAGAACGAGCGCGAACGCTGGGTGCGCCGGTTCCGCGAGGAGCAGACCGAGCTGGCCCGGCTGCGTGCCCGCGTGCGCGATGACCACACGGTCGGACGGCCAGACCGACCGCCGCGGACCGAGGGCGCGATGGCCAGGAAGTTCTACGCGGACCGCAACGCCAAGGTGGTCGCCCGCCGGGTCAACGACGCGACCACAGCCCTCCAGCGACTGGAGCGGGACCAGGTGCGTAGGCCGCCGGCCCGTCTGCGCTTCGTGGGACTCGGGCCCAGCGAGGGGCTGGACGCCGCTGGCCGGCGGCGGGTGCCCTCCGCCGGCCCCGTGCTGACCGCGACCGGTGTCGCCGTGGCAGGTCGGCTGGCTCCCACGACGCTCACCCTCGGTCCGCGGAGCCGACTCCTGGTCACCGGTGCCAACGGGTCAGGCAAGTCGACGCTGCTGGCAGTGCTCTGCGGTGACCTGCCGCCCGACCACGGCTCGCTCACCGTGCCCGCCCGGCTCCGCACCCGTCGCCTGAGCCAGGAGCCGCTCTCGCGAGAGGCCTCGCAGACTGTGCGCACGGCATACTCCTCGGCCGTCGGGGTGGAGCGGGCGGAGCGCACCCCGCTGGCCACGTTCGGCCTCCTTGCGGGACGGGACGCCGACCGTCCCGTCGCCGCCCTCAGCGTCGGACAGCGTCGCCGCCTGGACCTCGCGGTGCTCCTGGCGGACCCGCCCGACGTGTTGTTGCTGGACGAACCCACCAACCACCTGTCGCTGTTCCTGGTCACCGAGCTGGAGCAGAGCATGCCCGACTACCCTGGCGCCGTCGTCGTCGCCAGCCACGACCGGTGGCTGCGCGAGGGCTGGACCGGCGAGCGCCTCCACCTGAGAGGACCCGCATGAGCCTGACCATCACCCGTGCCAACGATCCCCGGGCGACCCGCCGGATCCTCGGCGCGCTGCCCTCCTGGTTCGGCATCCCCGCAGCCAACGCGCACTACGTCCGGGCGGCCGCGGAGAAGGACTCCTACCTCGCGCAGGTCGACGGCACCACGGTGGGGGTGGCGCTGGTGGACCGCCACTTCCCGGAGAGCGCCGAGATCCACCTCATCGCTGTCTCCCCCGGTCAGCACGGCACCGGGGTCGGGTCTGCCCTGGTGCGTGCGATCGAGGCGGACCTGGTCGCTGACGGTGCACGGCTGCTGCAGGTCAAGACCGTCGGTGCGTCCCACGAGGACGAGGGGTATGCCGCCACGCGCGCCTTCTATGTCGCGCGCGGCTTCCTGCCCCTGGAGGAGGCCCGGGGCGTGGACTGGGACGGCCCGACCCTGACCATGGTCAAACCGCTCTCGGCAGGACAGATCTGACCGCTCCGACCGGGCGCACCGGGAGGTCGGTGGCGGGCCGCTCGCTCAGGCCGGTGCCTCGACCCCGAAGGTGGGCGGCACCTGGGCTCCGGCGTGCTGCGTGCTCGTCGAGGCCAGGGCGACAGCGCGCCGGACGGCCTCGGGGAGCTCACTGCCCGGCCGGGCGAGCTCGTGGGCGAGCACGCCACAGAAGGCGTCCCCTGCACCGCTGGTGTCACTCGCGGTCACCCGGGGGGCCGGCACGTGCTCCACGACGGCGCCGTCGGGGGCGACGATGACGGCGCCGTCGCTGCCGAGGGTCACCACCAGGGTGCCCCGGAAGTCCAGAGCCGAGGCGCAGTCGCTGACCTCCTCGAGCGTGGTGGGCGCGGGACGGCCGGCGAGCTGTCCCAGCTCGGCGCGGTTGGGCACGAGGATGTCGACGTGCGGGAGCAGCGGGGCCAGCGCGGCCGGGTCGTGCACCGGGGCGGGATTGAGCACCAGGAGCGCCGGCTGGGCCTGCGCCGCCGCCAGGAGTGCCGGGACCGGCACCTCGAGCTGGGCCAGCACGACCTCCTGGCTGCAGTCGCCCAGTGCCTGGCTCACCCAGGCCGGCTCGAGTGCCCCGTTGGCGGCCGGGTCGACGATGATCAGGTTCTCGCCGTCGTCGCCGACGACGACGATCGCCGTGCCGGTCGGGGTGCCCTCGGAGAACCGGCGGACCCCCGTGGTGTCGATGCCGCGGGAGGCCAGGGCGGCCAGCCCCAGCTCGGCGTTGTCGTCCGGGCCCACGGCGCCGATGAAACGCACCCGGCTGCCCAGCGTCGCCGCAGCCACGGCCTGGTTGGCGCCCTTGCCACCCGGGGAGGAGGAACGGTTGTTCGCCAGGACCGTCTCGCCCCGACCCGGCAGTGCCGGCACACGGTAGGTCGTGTCGATGTTGAGCGACCCCACCACGCACACCGCGCCGCTGGTCACGGTGCCTCCACCGGCGCGCCCAGGGTGTCCAGCGCACCGAGCACCAGGTCCCAGTAGCGCTCGGCGTCGAGCCGCACGGCGACCTTCGCGTTCGGCTCCCGGTCCGGGTAACGGTGGAACAGGTCCGCCACGGTGGTCCCGCGGGTCCAGGTCCCGTCCAGCTCGACGGCGAGGAACACCTCTCGCCACTCGATGACGTCGGGGTCGATGAGCGCGGCGATCGTGCAGGGGTCGTGCACCGGCGGCGCCTCGAACTCCCAGACGTCCCGGTAGGACGAGCCGAAGAAGCCCATCCACCCGGCGCAGGTGCGCCCGATGAGGTGCTCCATCGCGGCCATCCGCTCGACCACCTCTGGGGTCGCCAGGGCCTGATGGGTCAGGTTCAGGCCGACCATCCGCACCGGCACCCCGGAGGAGAGCACGATGTCCAGGGCCTCGGGGTCGGCGTAGGTGTTGAACTCCGCCGTGGGGGTGTGGTTGCCGCCCTGCGTGCCGCCGCCCATGAAGATCACCTCGGCGATGTGCTCCGCGATCTCCGGCTCGTCCCGGAGGAGCTGGCCGACGTTGGTCATGGGTCCGGTCACCACGACCGTGACGGGCTCGGGGTGCTCGCGCAGCGTGCGCGCCAGGAGCTCCACGGCGGTCTCCGGCAGCAGCGACTGGGCTGGTTCGGGCAGGTCCGGCCCGTCCAGGCCGGTCCGGCCGTGGACGTAGTTGCCGAGGGCCGCCTCCCCGACGAGCGGACCGGCGGCGCCCTCGGCGACCGGCACCTGCGTCGCTCCGGCGAGGGTGAGCACTCGCAGCGCGTTGCGGGTGGCGTCACTGACGGGGCAGTTGCCGAAGCAGGTGGTCACCGCCAGGAGGTCGATCTGCGGTGAGCCGACGGCCAGCAGCAGCGCCACCGCGTCGTCATGGCCCGGGTCGCAGTCCAGGACGATGGGGACCGCCATCAGCCCTCCCGGCCCGCAACGGGTTCGCCAGCGAGCCAGCGGAGCATGCCGCCGACCAGCGGAGCGAAGCCGTCCCAGTCGAGGAACTCCTGGGGGCACCAGTGCGGTCCGATGTCGGAGGCCCACGCGAGGCTGCGTCCGGACCCCACCTCGCAGGTCGCGAGCAGGACGTCCTCACCGACCCGTGCCAGGACGGCCGCGTCGTCGCGGGCGAGGATCTCGTTGTAGCCGAGCAGGTCGGGCGCGCCGTCGCAGAGGCCGGCCAGCGGGTGGTCACCCCCCGCGCTGCTCACGGACGCACCCTGCGGCGTCTCCACCCGGTCGTCGCCGGAGATCATGGTCACCGGCAGCACCTCGGCGATCGGGCTGCGTCCGAAGTTGGCGACCGCGTTGATCCCCTGGAAGCTGAGGTAGCCGCCGGCCATCATCAGTCCGCCGCCGCCCCGGGTCCACTCGGCGAGTGCGACCAGCGAGTTGTCGCTGCGCCGACCGTGCTGCCAGGTCTCCGGCGTGAGCACGAAGGAGTTGTAGCCGATGTCGGAGATGATCACGACGTCGTACTCCGACAGGGCCTCCGCGGTGCGTGGGAACTTCGCGGGGACATCGTGGCCATACATCTGCTCCACCTCGATCCCCTGCTCGGCGGCCGCGGCGATGAAGGCGTCCGCACCGGTGTCGAAGACGGTGCTGTTGAAGTGGTCGAACCCCTTGTGGTGGGTCTCGTGGACGACCCAGCTCTCCCCTGCCAGTAGCACTCGCGCCATCATGGTCTCCTTCGTCTGTGAGGTGTCTCGGTGTGTGGGGTGGCCGGCGCACGCCGTGGCGGCGGGCCGGCGAGGTGGTCAGGTGCGGTCGTCGCGGCCCGCGAAGAGCGCCCGCGGGTTGTCGATGAGGAGCCGGTCGACCTCGACGCGGGTCAGTCCGTGGCGCAGCAGCCGTGGCACGAAGTACTGGAGGATGTGGCCGTAGCCAGGGCCCCCGTGGCTGCGCAGCAGTGACTTCAGGAAGATGTCCTGCGAGATGAGCAGCCGGTCACCGAAGCCGTCGTGCACCAGCTCCGTCAGGGCAGCCGCGTTCTCCTCGTCGGAGGGGCACTGCTCGCCCTGGTCGGCATAGAAGACCTCCATGCCGATCATGTCGTACTGCACCCAGGCGCCGCGGCGCAGCAGACGGCGCTGGTAGTCCCGGTCGGCCGCGGACGGACCCATGTGGCACAGCACGACGCGCGCCGGGTCCACGCCGGTGTCCTCGGCCAGGTCGAGGACCTCGTCACCCCGCCGGAACCAGGCCGGCAGGTGCACCTGCACCGGCAGACCGCTGTCGACCTGGGCGAGCAGGGCGCCGCGGAGACTGACCCGCTCGGCGTTGGTGAAGTCGGCGCTCACCCCGATCTCCCCGATGATCCCCGGCCGTATGCCGTCACTCCCCTCGGCGAGGTCGGTCAGGATGGTCTCGGCGACCTGTTCGGGCGCCAGGGCGGCGACATCCGTGGGGTGGCTGCCCTCCAGGTAGTAACCGGTCCCGGCCACCACCTGCACCCCGGTCCGCAGACTGACCTCGCGCAGTCCGGACAGGTTGCGCCCGGCGCCCAGACCGGTCGTGTCGATGATCGTGCGCCCTCCGAGGTCGGCGTAGCGCTGCACCTCCGCGCTCGCGGTGTCGACGTCCTCCAGCCGACAGTTGTCGAGGTTGGCGAAGGGGTCCTGGCGCAGGTCCCAGAGGATGTCCTCGCTCACCGGCCGGCTGGCCAGGTCCTCGGGGTCCCAGCCTGTCGAGGAGGTCCGGTGGGACCACGAGCTGGCGTCGTTGAAGATGTGCTCGTGGGTGAGGGTGACCCCCAGGTCGGTGGCCGGCACGGGGCCGGTCACCGTCATGACGCTCGGCTCCGCCACGGTCACTTCCTGGTCCTGGCGATCCGGCTGAACAGCTTGGTGTTGAGGAGGATGGCGACGACGAGGATGAGCCCCTGCACGATCGGCACCCAGTAGACGTCGACGCGCAGCTGCACCAGGCCGTTGCTGATCACCCCGAGCGTCACGGCACCGATCGCGGAGCCGATCACCGAACCCCGGCCTCCCATCAGGCTGGTGCCGCCGAGGACGACCGCGGTGATCACCTCGAGCTCGAACATGGTGCCCGAGTTCGGGGAGCCGCTGGAGAGCCGGGCCGCGGTCAGGATGCCGGCGACGGCCGCCGCCCCGCCGGCCAGGCCCAGGACCGCCATCTGGATGCGCCGGATGTCGACACCCGAGCGCCGCAGCGACTCCGCGTTGGAGCCCACGGCGGTGACGTAGCGACCGAACTTCGTCTGGCTGAAGACGTACCAGGCCAGGAGCACGAAGGCGATGGCGATCCATGTCGGTGTGTACAGGCCGAGCAGCTTGCCGTGGGCCAGCGGCCGGATGAGCGTGGAGTCGATCGGCTCGCTGTAGCCGCCGGTGACCAGCAGGGCGATCCCCCGCACGGCGGTCAGCGCGGCCAGGGTGACGATGAAGGACTGCAGGAGCCCGTATGCCGCGAGGGCACCGTTGACCAGCCCGATCACCAGCCCGAGGGCGACAGTGAGCAGGAGCGCCAGCACCGGGTTGCCCGTCGCGGCCCACAGACCCAGTGCCGCGGCGCTCAGGCCCACCACGGAGCCGACCGACAGGTCGATCTGGCCCGTCGTGATGACGAAGGTCATCGCCATGGCCACGATCACGGTCGGTGCGACCTGCCGGGCCACGTTGACCAGGTTGTCCGCGCTGAGGAAGTTCTCGGTCTGGACGGAGAAGAAGGCGAACAGCACGATCAGCACGACGCTGATCGAGATCACCCCGAAGTGCTTGCCGACGAAGGCCGACAGGGCACCGGTGGAGCGGTTCCGCGAGGCGGCGGGGGCCGGAGCGGTCGTGGAGGTAGTCATCGGTCAGCTCACTTCCCCATCATGGCGGTGACGAGTTCGGACAGGTCGGTCTCGGAGGGCTGGAGCTCACGGTGCAGCACGCCCTCGTAGAGGACGACGAAACGGTCGCAGACCTCGAAGAGGTCCTGGAGCCGGTGGGTGATCAGCACGACGCTGACACCGCGGGCCGAGACGTCCCGGATCAGCTGCAGGACCATCTCCACCTCCTTGGCGGCGAGGGCAGCCGTCGGCTCGTCGAGCACGAGCACCTTGGGGTCGAAGGTCACCGCCCGGGCGATCGCGACGGCCTGCCGCTGCCCACCGGAGAGGTTGCCGACCTCCTGGTAGGTGTCACTGATCCGGATGTGCAGGGTCGAGAGGTCCTGGGCGGCTTCGGCGTGCATCCTCTTGTGGTCCAGTCGCCGGGTCCACCGGTGGTGGATCTCGCGTCCGAGGAAGAGGTTGGCGGCGACGTCCAGGTCGTTGCAGAGGGCCAGGTCCTGGTAGACCATCTCGATGCCGTGGGCCCGCGCCTCCCGGGGCCCGGCCCCGGTCAGTTCGACGCCGTCCACCAGGATCTTGCCGCTGTCCGGTGTGACGGCGCCGGCCAGCATCTTCATCAGGGTCGACTTGCCGGCTCCGTTGTCCCCGACGAGGCCGATGACCTCGCCGGGGGCCACACGGAGGTTGACTCCGCGGAGCACGTCGAGCACCCCATAGCGCTTGCGAATGTCGGCCATCTCCACGCGGGGCTGGGCGTGGCTCGGGCGCTCCGTGGCAGTCGTCGGCACGGGGTGAACTCCTTGGTCGGGGCGGGTTCTGCTACGGGCTGTCGGTGCTGCTGGTCAGGAGAAGATCTCGCGGTAGTCGTCGACGTTCTCGGAGGTCACGATGGTGATCGGCACGTCGATGAAGCCCTTCGGCTCGGCGCCGCCCAGGATCGCCTTGAGCTCCGTGACCGCCTCGACACCCTCCTGCTTCGGGTCCTGCTGGATGACCGCCTCGACCACTCCGCTGTCGATGCCGGCGATGACCTCCTTGGTCAGGTCCCAGCCGATCACCGTCGTCTCGCCGCCGCCGGACAGCGCAGCGGTGGCGCCGACGGTGGCCGGCTCGCCGGTGGTGTAGATGAAGTCCAGGTCCGGCTGGGCCGTCACCAGGTCCTGCGCGGCGGTGGCTGCCGTCTCCTGGACGTTCTCGCCGTTGGCGCTCTGGGTGTACTCCGCGCCGTTGGCGTCGATCACCTCGCGGAAGCTCTCCTCCCGCTGGATCTGGATGAAGGAGTTCTTGGCGTCGACGACGCCGTAGCTGCGGCCCTCGGCCAGGCCGTTGTCGACCAGCCACTGACCGGCCTCCTTGCCCGCGGCAAGGTTGTCCACCCCCACGAAGGTCTCCACGCCCTCGAGCTCGGCGTCGATCGCCACGACCGGGATCCCCTGCGCCTGTGCCGCCTCGACCGCCGGCATGACGCCGTTGACGTCGATCGCGACGACGATGAGCCCGTCGACGTCCTGCGTCACGAAGTTCTCGATGTCGTTGCTCTGTCGGGCCGAGTCGTTGTTGGCGTTGGCGATGGTCAGGGTGCACCCGAGCTCGTCGGCAGCCTCCTGGGCGCCCTCGTTCATCTGGGTGAAGAAGACGGCCGTCTGGTTGATCTGGGTCATGCCGATGGTGCACTCGCCGTCGTCCGCCGCCGTCTCCGCGCCGTTGTCGTTGTCGGCGGGAGCGGGCTCCTCGTTGCCGGTGCTGCACGCACCGAGGAAGAGGACACCGGAGAGGCCGAGAGCAACAGCGAGGCCGGCGCGTGGGGTCATTCGTGGGGTCATGGTTCCTCCAGGGTGGCTCGGCAATCGATTTCCGAGAGTGGGGCCACGGTAGCGTGTCGTCCGCACGAGCGGAAGAGGCGCGCGCAACTTTTTTCCCGGCGACGCCCGCGCACGGGCGAGGACACGGACGGAGGACGATGGCCCGACGGACCCACAGGGTGACGATCAGCGACGTCGCCGCGCGCGCCGGCGTCTCCCCCGCGACGGTCTCCCGTGCGCTCACCGGCAGCCGCCCGATGTCCCCCGAGCTGGCCGAGCGCGTCCGCACGGCCGCGCAGGAGCTGGGTTACCGGGTCAACCTGTTGGGCCGCGCACTGCGCCAGCAGCGCAGCAGCGTGATGGGACTGGTCGTGCCGGACCTGGACAACCCGTTCTTCGCCTCTCTGGCCGAGCACCTGAGCCGGGTCGTGGAGACGTCCGACATCGAGCTGCTCGTCGCCAGTGCGGGTGACAGCGTGGAGACCGAGCGCCGCATGATCTCCTCCTTCCTGGACCGGCAGGTGGACTCGCTGGTCGTGATCCCGTGCGACGAGGTCCAGAGTCAGGGGGGTCTCGAGGAAGCGACCGATCATGCGGTGACCGTGCAGCTGGACCGCCGGGTGCTGGAGACCGGCGCCTACTACGTGGGGTGTGACAACCGCTACGGCATGTCACTGGTGGCGGGTCACGTGCGCGACGACGTCGATGCGGAGGCGCAGCCGGTGGTCTTCGTCGGGGCGGAACCCCGCTCCTCCTCGGCCCACGAGCGGCTGGAGGAGTTCCGCCGTCAGTTCCCGGGGTCTCGGGTCCTTCTCGGCACCTTCGACGTGCGCTGGGGCCAGCAGGCGGCGGACCGGCTCCTCGACGCCGGCATGACCCGGGGCACCCTGGTCGCCGCCGCAGACATCATCGCCCTCGGCCTGCTCAGCCGCCTCCAGGCCCGTGGCCACCGGGTGCCCGACGACTTCCGGGTGATCGGCTTCGACGGTGTCGGCGTCACCCGTCTGGCCCATCCCGAGCTGACCACGGTCCGCCAGCCGGTCGAGGAGATGAGCCGCCGCATCCTGGAGCTCGTCGGCGACCTTCCGGTCGACGGTGCCGAGCAGGAGATCAGGATCCGGCCCACGCTGGTCCTCGGTCCCTCGAGTCCACCGGCCGCACGCTCCGGACGGCGCTCCTGAGCCGGCGGACGAGCAGGCGGTAGGGACGGAGGCGACGGTGAGGATGGCACTCACGCCCGTCCCGGTCGGGGCCGGCCACCGGTCCCGGTAGGGACCGCTCAGGGCACGGGAGTCGCGGTCACCACGATGTTGTCGGTGTGCGTCCACCGGCCGTCCTCGGTGCGGATGATCGGCCCACCGCACGTGACCAGCGTGAGCACCCGGGGCCCGGAGTCGTCGAAGACAGCCGCTGGCAGTGACGTCTTGCGATAGTTGCGGACGGACGTGACTGCCCAGGCCGTCTGGGCACCGGCACCATCGACGGTGACCACCGTGGCCCCCGCCCGCAGCCGCCCCAGGAAGTAGAGGGCACCGTGGTGTCCCTGCTGCGTGACGTGCCCGGCGATCAGGCTCGAGCCCCCGGGCGCCTCCAACGGGCTGGTGGTGTCGAGCAGGCCCACCTGCCGAAGGTCCGACGGCAGCTCCATCTCGTCGGTGGAGGTGACGCCCTGCGGCACGATCGGGGCCGAGACATAGATGGAGGGGATGTAGAGGTGGTTGACCGGGTGCCCCGCCCCGGCCACCGGTCCCGCGCCGCCCGCGCGACCGCTGACCGCCTGCACTGTGTCCGCGCGGACCTCTGCCGGCACGGTGACCGGCGCGGTGTTGACGAACGGACCGAGGTCAGCGTCGTCCGGGATGACGAGCGGCAGGTCCGCGGCGAGTCGGTCCAGCGCCAGGGCCTCGCCCGCGCTGAGCGAGAACTCCTGGTCAGGTGCCGGCGTCGCCTCCGGAGGTGTCTCGCGCAGGCCGGTGAGCACCAGGAACCCACCGCCCGCGAAGAGCAGGGCACACATCGCCACCACGGCGACAGGACCCCACCTGCTCCGGGGCCTCCGGTTCGGCCTGCGGTCCGTCGTCATCTGACCCTCCGTCGTTGAGGGCGGCCGGACCCCGGTGGTCCCGGGGCCCGGCCGCGGGTTGGCTCCGTGCCCGGTCGCTCGTGACCGGTTCCGGCCGCGCGAAGGGCGGAGTGCCTGCGGGAGCTGCGCTAGTTCCGGCGACGGCGGAGGAACGCAGCCGCGCCGAGGAGGGCGATCACCATCGCGGCGAGACCCGAGCCGACCATCCCGGCTCGCGGGCCGCCCGCCACCGGGTCGCCGGTGGGGATCAGTGGCTGAGCGTGTGGTGGCTGCGGCTCCACCGGGGGCTGGGGCTCCACCGGGGGCTGGGGCTCCACCGGGGGCTGGGGCTCCACCGGGGGCTGGGGCTCCACCGGGGGCTGGGGCTCCACCGGGGGCTGCGGCTCCACCGGGGGCTGCGGCTCCACCGGGGGCTGGGGCTCCACCGGAGGCTGCGGCTCCACCGGCGGCTGCGGCTCCACCGGCGGCTTGGGAACGACCAGGCCCGCGACGCACACCTGGACGGTGCGCCGGGCGAGGTCACCGGTCGCCGGGATGCTCGCCGTGTTGGTGTGGGCGAGGCACTCGCCCGGGACGCCCGGCAGGTCGAGCTCGTAGGGGAAACCGGTGGCTCCGTCGTGCCAGTTGACCGTGCCCAGGAGTGTGCCGGGAGCCTCGCCGGTCACCAGGTCGTCGAACACCGGCACGTCGAGGTTGACCTCACGGTCCAGTGCGAATGTCACCTCGACGGGCGCGCTGGACGTCCGACCAGCACCGTCGGCGTCGGTCCAGCTCACCCGCGCCGTCGTGCTGCCCTCGTAGTCGGGTTGCTCCTCGAAGAAGCACTCATAGGGCAGGGACCGGGTCTCACCTGCGGTGAGCACGGTCTCCTCTCCCCCGCCGACGACACAGGAGCCACCGACGCCGGGCACGCCGGTCACCGTCAGCGTCATCTCCTGGAAGTCGTTCGGGTTGGTCACGCTGATCTCTCCCGACAGCTCCCACCCGGAGTCGACGAACCCGTCCGGGCTGGCCGTGACCAGGTAGCTGAAGCGTGCGGCACCGGACTGCGGGAGCTCCGCGTGCGGACGGTCGACCGTCTTGGCGAGCTCCCAGTCATAGGTCCGGTCGTAGGCGGCCTGTGCCGTCGTGCTCACCTGCGGAGCCGCCTCGGTGCAGACCGTCACGTCGACCGACGCCCGGTCCCCCACCGACTGGCCCCCTGCCGCGGCGGCAGCAGCTCCAGTGGCAGACGACCGGAGGACGGCAGTGTTGGTGTGGTCGACACACGTCCCCACCTCCCCGGCCAGGTGCAGCGTGTAGGCGAACTCCGTGGGACCGTCGTGCCAGCCGACCGTGCCCAGCAGCTCACCCGGAGCCTCCCCGGTCGTCTTGTCGTCGTGCACCGCGACCTCCGGGTCGGTCTCCTCGTCCACCGAGAAGGTCACGGGTGCCGAGGCCTCGACCGTGCCCGAGGTGTCCCCCGGTCCGGTCCAGGCCAGGGTCGCCAGCGCAGTGCCCTCGTAGGCCGGCTGCTCACCGAAGGTGCACTCGTAGCCCAGGGCCCGGGTCCCGCCCGGCTCCACGACGACGTCGCCGGGGGCCGCCGCGACACACTCGCCACCCAGACCGGTGACGTCGGTGACACTCAGGGTGAGCTCGCCGCCCTCGTAGGTGTTCGGGTTGGTCACGAGGACCTCTCCGGCCAGGGACCAGCCCGAGTCCGTGTAGCCCTCGGGCACGACCGACACGACGTAGGCGAACTCTGCCGCGCCCTCCTCGGCGAGGACCACCCGGCTCCGGTCGACCTGCTTGGTCAGCGACCAGTCATAGGTGCGGTCGTAGTCCGCCTCCACCGTGGCCGTGACCTCCGGCGCCACCGCCGCGCAGACCGACACGACCTCCTCGGCCTCTGCCCCGGTCGCCGGGATCGTCGCGGTGTTCGTGTGGTCCACACAGGTGCCGGCCTGACCCGCCAGGGCCAGCGAGTACTCGAACGGGGTCGGGCTGCCCTGGTCGTTCCAGGTGGCGCTGCCCAACAGCTCCCCGGGGACCGCACCGGTCGCCAGGTCGTCGTAGACGTCGACCGTCTCGTGCGTCTGCCCGCCGACCTCGAAGTGCACCGGCGCCTCGGTGGTCACGGTGCGCAGGGACCCGTCGGACCCGGTCCACTCGACCGTCGCGGTGGCGCCGACCCCGTCGTCCGGCTGCTCGGCGAACGTGCAGCCGAAGGCCAGCGCCGCGCTCGCCCCGCCGGCCAGCTCCTGGCCGGCCACGTCCGCGACCTCGCACGTCCCGCCGGGCACCTCCGCACCGGTGAGGTCGACGGTGACCGGCGCCTCGGCATACCGGTTGGGGTTGGTCACCAGCACCTGACCGGTCACCGCCCAGCCGGAGTCGACCTGGCCGCTGGGCGTCGCCGTCACCGTGTAGTCGACGGTCGCGGTGCCGTTCCCGGTGACGGTCACGGCCGACTGGTCGGCCCTCTTGCTCAGGTCCCACTCGTAGAGCCGGTCGTAGGTCCCCGACGCGCGCGCCGAGACCTCAGGAGCGAGCTCGACACAGACCGTCACCTGCTCCGTGGCCCGGTCACCGGTCGCCGGGATGACCGCCGTGTTCCGGTATGCCGTGCACTCACCCGGCACTCCGGCCTGCGGGTTCGGGTAGCTGAAGTCGGACGGACCGTCGTGCCACGTGGCAGTCCCGAGGAGCTCGCCCGGGGCCTCCAGGGTCACCTTGTCGTCGAACACCGGAACCTCCACGTTGTGCTCGGTCGCTGCGTGGAAGGTGACACTCTCCGGCTCGGTGGAGGTGCGATGCGCCACACCGGCGCTGTCGGTCCAGATCACCGTGGCGGCGCTCGTGCCACCGCGGTAGTCCGGCTGCTCCTCGAACGCACACTGGTAGGTGGTGGTGGCCCGGCCGCCACCGGGCACCACGAGCTCGGGACGGTCGACCGTGCAGCGGGCGTCGGCACCGAGGTCTACCGTCTCGGTGACGTCCACCGTGACGTCCGCGGTGTTCGGGTTGTCGACCGTGATCTCACCGGTCAGGGACCACGCCGTGTCCGCGAAGCCGTCCGGTGTCGCGGTCACCACGTAGGTGAACCCGGCGGTCCCGCCCTCACTGGTGGTGGCGTGGGTCCGGTCCGCCTCCTTGGTCAGCTGCCAGCCGTAGCTGCGGTCGTACTCCGCCCGGACGGTCTGGCTCACCGAGAGGTCCAGCGGCGAGCACACGGTGACCTCCGCGACGTCCCTGGTGGCGGGGAGCTCGGACAGCCAGGCGGTGTTCTGGTAGGAGACGCACCCACCGGGGTCGCCGGCCAGGGTCACGCCGTAACGGAACTGCCCGGTCTCGCCCTCACCGGTCCACGTGTGCGTCCCGAGCACGACCGGGTTGGCGGGGTCGGTCTCGTCGTCCACCACGGTCACCGTGTCGTTGACCGGGACCGCTGTCCACGTGTCCACCTCGAAGGCTGCCGTCCCGGTGGCGGACGCACCGGGAGTGACGTGCTCCTGCTGGTCCCACGTGGCGGTGGCGGTGTTGGTGCCGCTGTAGGCCGGTTGGACGGCGTAGGTGCAGCTGTAGGCGAAGTCCAGGGACCCGTTGGCAGGGACGGCCCGACGCGGGTCCACGACGGAGCACTCGCCACCGTTGTCGATCGCGTCGGTGACGACGACGTCGACCGGCCAGTCGTTGGCGTTGGCGACGGTGATGGTCCCGTTCATGGACCAGTTGCTGTCGGAGGCCGGTCCGTCCGTGACCTCGACGGTGTACCAGGCCTCGACCTCACCGGTCTGCGGGTCAGCGGTCAGGTGGGTCTCGGCGGCCGTCTTGGTGAGGTCGTAGGCGTGGCTCCGGTCGAGCTCGCCGGTGACCACCTTCGTGACGGTCGGGTCCGAGCCCACGCAGACCTCGACGTCGGCACCGTCCTCGGCAAGCACCTCGTCCCCGTCGCCGACGACCGTCGCCACGTTCGGGTAGGTCGTGCAGGCACCCGCCTCGCCGAGAATCTCCCGTGCGTAGCCGAGGGTCACCGTGCGCCCCTCGCCCACCTCGACCCAGTCCAGAGCCGGAGCAGCATCAGGGAGGACAAGCGGCGCAGGGGCCCCGCCGTCGAAGGCGTCCGCGACGGTCACCTGCCGGTGGTGCTCACGGTCCGGCGCACCGAACCGGACGTCCGCGCTGGCGCCGGCCCGACCGGAGGTGCCGGGGTGGGCTGCCGCGTCCCAGGTGACGGTGGCGGAGTTGACCCCTGGGTCGGTGGAGTCCGGCGCGCAGGTGTAGTCGAACGTGGCCACGTCCTGCGCGGGGACCGTGCGGTCTGCGGCGCCTCCGTCGATGGTGCACGCGGTGCCACCGACGACGTCACCGAGGTCGACGGTGAAGTCGCTGGGGTTGGGGTTGGCCACCCGGATCGCGCCGCTCACGCCGATGTGGGAGTCGGCGTAGCCCTGCGCGGTCACGCTCACGCCGTACCCCACTGTCGCGGGTCGGCCCTCGGGGGTCCGGAACTGCGTGCTGTCGGCCGTCTTGGTGACCTGCCAGGTGTAGCCGCGCTCGTAGGAGGTCCGCGCGGTCGTGGTGACGAGCAGATCGGTCTCGACCCGGCTGTTGGTGAAGGTGCACACCACGTTGCCCGAGTCCGGCATGCTGAACGAGCCGGTCAGGGCGCCGGGGGTGTAGTCGACGTCGGCCCCGGCGCAGGTCAGGTCTGTGACGTAGTCGCCCGTGGTCGCGGGATCCTCGGACAGCCGGACCGTGGTGCCCGGGGCGACCGTGCCGGACGCGGCGTGGGAGGTGTCGACGAAGGCAGCCGTGCTGCCGACCGTGGAGACCGCCGTCTGTGGCTCCTGCCCGCTCGTGATGCTCAGGGTGGTGGAGTCCCCGGCCAGACCGCCCTGCCACTCCTTCTGCAGGGTGACGGTCTGCGCCAGGGTGTTGATCACCTGACACGAGACGACTCCGTCGCTCGGGACGGCCACCGTGAAGCCGTTCGGCCCCGCGTTGTCCGGGGTGACGGTCCGGCCGGTCGCGGTGTCGGTGCAGGAGGCGTTGAGGCCGTCCTGCTGCTCCAGGGTGAAGCCCGGCCGCTGGGTCTCCTCGATGGTGATGTTCCGTGTGGCAGCGCTGTCGGAGTACCCGTCGATCTCGAAGTTGACGGCACCGTTGACGTCGCTCTGGTCGCTGGTCGGCGTGACCCCGGGGTTCTGGGCGGTGAAGGTCCAGTCCTGCCCCGGGGTGAGACTGCCGTCCCGGGTCCGCTCCTGCTTGACCACGCTCAGTGTCCCGAGGCACTGCTCCAGGGCGATCCCGCGCAACAGGTCGCCGACCGTGCCGAGGTCCTCGAGGTAGGTGTCGGCCGGTCCGGCCACCAGCGCGAGCCGGTGCCGGCTCCCCTCCGTCTCGAAGCCTGCCCCGATACCGATGACGATCAGGTGGCTGCTGGCCTTGACGGCGTTGGCGGAGTGGATCGCCTCCTCGACCGCGCGCAGGTTCGAGCCGCTCCCGTCGTTCTGGGTCAGCCCGTTGCGGTAGTGCGTCGGCTCGTCGTCCGTCAGGAAGATCACCACGTCGTAGCGGTCCGCGTCGATCTGGGCGAGGCCCAGGTCCCAGTTGATGCCTCCCGAGTGGGTCAGGCCGTCGATCCTGCTGCGGAGGGCGTCGGCGCCTGCCGCGGTGGCGACAGAGGTCAACGGCATGGTGTTGTTGTTCGTGCTGTTGGCGGGGGCGTAGGTCGCGAAGGTGTAGAGCGCGATGCTGGAGGGCGTGCCCTCCAGGGCGTCCACGAGTCGTCGGCCGGCCGCCCGGTAGTCCGCCAGGTCGTTGGTCACCGTGCCCGACACATCGACGACCAGGGCGATGTCCAGGCCACAGGTCTGTGGCGCGGGCGGGTTGTCGCGGACGTCGGGGAAGGTGCGCCCCTCGCCGGGCAGCTCCACCACACGGTCCTGCGGCGTGTCGTTGCTGGTGATGTTGCCGGTGTTGTAGGCCACCGGTTGCGTCGCATCCCCCCAGGTCAGCGGAGCACTCCAGCCCGCCGGGGCACTGATCTCCGTGACATAGAAGAAGTTGCTGCCACTGCTCAGCGGCACACCGAGTCCACAGACCCCCTGGGCACCGGTCGTGCAGGTGCCGACCCGGTCGCCGCCCGTCAGCGTGCTGGAGTTCTGGACCTTGTAGAACGCAAAGACCGCCCCCGCAAGGCCGGTGACCTCGGTGGAGGTGCCGACGCGGTCACCACCCTTGCGCACCAGGAGCTGCACCTCATCGGTGCCGACACTCACCTCCGGGTCGCCGTCCGGTCCGATCCGCAGCTCGGTCGCTGTGCGCGGCGTGGCGGAACCGCGGGTGTCCGCGCGCTCGGCTGTGCCGGCCCCCGTGCTGGTGGTTGCCCCGACCGGGTCCGTCCCTCCCTCGTCGTCCGCCTGGCCCTCACGCCCGTCGGTCGTCGGGGCTTCCGCGCCAGCCCCATCGGCACCCTCGTCACCCGGGTCTTCCCCGGCACGCTGCTCGTCGTCCTCCACGGACGGTTCGTCGCCGGCGGTGCCCTCGGCGCCCTCCTCGACCGGTGCGCCCTCATCCGTCCCGGGCTCCTCTGCGCCCTCGTCGACCGGGGCACCCTCGTCGACCGGGGCACCCTCGGCCTCCGCGGGCTCGTCGACGGGCTCCGGCTCACTGTTGTCCGGTGTCACAAAGGTGAGCGCGCCCGCTGGCTGCCGCCCGTCCCCAGTGACGGTGGCGTGCTGCTGATCCGTGACGAGGTCGTGTCCCTCACCCGTGCCGACCTGCGTGATGGTGTAGTCCCCCAGCGGGAGGCCGCCCAGGCCGAGCGTGCCCGTCGTCGGGTCAGAGTCCTCCGCCTGGTTGTCTGCCAGTGCCAGCGTCAGCCCGTCGGGGCCCTCCACCTCATAGCTGGTCCCGGCGACGGCTTGACCGGTCGCGTCCGCGGCGGACCAGGTGAGGCTTCCCGTCGCGACGACCGGCGGCTCGTCGATCGCACCCGGGGCAGCCATGGCACCGCTGGACAGCAGTCCGAGGGCGGCGACGGTCACGACCGAGTGGTGGACCCGACGCAGCAGGGTGGCACGGGGCGAGCTGGCAGAACGGTAGGACATCAGGGACTCCCTCGGACGTCCCGGGCCGGAGAGCTCAGGGGTGTCCCGGGCCCGGGTCTCGCAACTGCATCGAGGAGTCCTGCACCGAGGCTCTCCCGATCGCTACTTCTGTGTAACGTGAGAGGAACCTATGTGAATGGTCAAGACTTGGCAAATAGACTCTCTAAAAGTTGCCAAGTTGTTATCAAGACTTGGTCAACTGAGCCGTCTGAATGTGATCGCAGAGAGATGTCCCATCGCTGGCGCGGGAGGTCCGATCGCAGGGATGAGCGGACTGCGTTCAGCCCGCCGCGACGCGCTCGATCACGAGCGGCCCGGGCGCGGACGAGGCACCGGAGGGAGCGATGTCCCAGCCCCCGTCGAGGGCCTCCAGGGCCCGCGCGAACCGCTCCGGGGTGTCAGTGTGCAGCGTCATCAGTGGCTGCCCGGCGGAGACGGTGTCCCCTGGCTTGGCGTGCAGCACGACCCCGGCACCAGCCTGGACCGGGTCCTCCTTGCGTGCACGGCCGGCACCGAGCCGCCACGCGGCGACGCCGACCTGCAGGGCATCGAGTCGACTGAGCACGCCGTCGGCGCCAGCCGTGACCACCTGGCTCTCGCGCGCCACCGGGAGCGTGGCGTCCGGGTCTCCGCCCTGGGCCGAGATCATGGCCCGCCAGGCGTCCATCGCACGACCGTCGGCCAGCGCGTCCGCCGGGTCGACGTCCTCCACCCCCGCGGCAGCCAGCATCTCGCGGGCCAGCGCCAGGGTCAGCTCGACCACGTCGTCCGGCCCCCCGCCGGCGAGCACCTCGACACTCTCCCGGACCTCCAACGCGTTGCCTGCCGTCAGCCCGAGCGGCGTGGACATGTCGGTCAGCAGCGCGACCGTGCGCACTCCGGCGTCCGTGCCGAGGGCGACCATGGTGCGAGCCAGCTCGCCCGCCTGCTCGGCATCCTTCATGAACGCACCGGAGCCGACCTTGACGTCGAGCACCAGCGCACCCGTACCCTCGGCGATCTTCTTGCTCATGATGGAGGAGGCGATCAGGGGGATCGCCTCGACCGTGCCCGTCACATCGCGCAGTGCGTAGAGCCGCTTGTCGGCGGGCGCAAGCCCGGACCCCGCGGCGCAGATCACCGCACCAACCTCCTCGAGCTGACGCACCATCTCCGCGCTGGACAGGTCCGCCCGCCACCCGGGAACCGACTCCAGCTTGTCCAGCGTGCCCCCCGTGTGTCCCAGCCCACGGCCCGAGAGCTGCGGCACGGCAACGCCGCAGGCGGCAACGAGGGGCGCCAGCGGCAGGGTGATCTTGTCCCCGACACCGCCGGTCGAGTGCTTGTCGGCGGTGGGGCGGCTCAGACCGGAGAAGTCCATCCGCTCTCCGGAGGCGATCATGGCCGCTGTCCAGTCACTGATCTCGCGCCGATCCATGCCGTTGAGCAGGATGGCCATGGCGAGGGCGGACATCTGCTCGTCAGCGATGACTCCCCGGGCGTAGGCGTCGATCGTCCAGGCGATCTGCTCGCTGGACAGCTGCTGCCTGTCCCTCTTGGCACGGATGATGTCCACGGTGTCGAAGGATTCACTCACCCACCCATCAAACCCCACGCGGACGCGACCTGGCCACCAGACGGCTGCCGCCGCCCCGGGGAGGGCGGCGGCAGGATGGTCCCGGGTCTTCCGCGACCGCGCGGAGGTGCGGGGGCCCGGTCAGGCGATGACGCCGAACCCACCGGTCCAGGAGATCCGCTCGCTGGCGGCCAGCGTCAGCTGCAGGAAGCCCAGGGCCTCCAGCTCCCGGGCGCGCTTCAGCGCACCGGCGTCCACAGCCTTGAGCCCACCGGCCGTGACGATGCCGGCCAGGGCGGTCTTCGCATCACTGTCGCCACCGGCAATGAGCACGGTGGTCGGCAGCGGACCGACCGCACCGGAGGCGAGGGTCGCCGCGAAGGTGGTGTTGAACGCCTTGAGCACACGGGAGTCGGGCAGCTTGCCCGCGATCACCTGGGCGGCCGAGCCGTCCGCGGGGACCACCAGGGAGTCGAACGTCTCGAAGTTCAGCGGGTTCGTGATGTCGACGACGATCTTGCCGTCGAGCTGTCCGGCACGCTGCGCCAGCACCTCGTCCACCGCCGGGTAGGGCACCGCGAGGACGACGATGTCACCGGTGATGACCTGGTCGGTGTCGTTCTGGCCGAACAGCTCGACGCTGTTGCCGCCCTTGGTGACGATGCTGGAGATGGCCTGGGCCATGGAGCCGGTGCCGATGATGCTGACGTGTGACATGGGATGTTCCTCTCAATTGGTTGTTGCTTTAAGTAACGGTCCGCTGCCAACAGTTGTTCCCACAAGTTCTGCGCTAGGGTGTGACCATGACCACATCCCGACGTCTCCGCCTGATCGGCAGGGTGGGCCCGGGCCGCGCGACAGGGAGCCGCTGATGACGCACTGGCTGGACGACGAGGAGCTCTCGGTGTGGGTCCGCACGGTCGCGGTGCTCGAGCTGCTGCCCTCGCGCCTCGACTCCCACCTGCGCCGCGTCGCCGACCTCACCTACTTCGACTACTACGTGCTCGCGATGCTCTCCGAGGCCCCGGACCGCACCCTGCCGATGAGTCAGCTCGCCGCCCGCACCAACGCGACGCTCCCCCGTCTCTCCCACGTCGCCCGGCGCCTGGAGGAGCGGGGCCTGCTGGCGCGGGGACCCTCACACCACGACCGTCGCGTCACGATCGGCCGGCTGACCGACGCCGGGTGGGACAAGGTCGTGGCCACCGCCCCCCAGCACGTGGAGCAGGTCCGGCAGCTCGTCTTCGACGCGCTCACCCCTGAGCAGGTGCCGCAGCTGGCGGCCATCACCGAGCGGCTGCTGGCCGTGCTGGATCCCGACGGCCTGATGAGCGTGCCCTACTCCCGGCAGCCCGCAGAGGACGTCTGACCGCGAGCCGGGTGGGGGGGACCACGGTATGCCGTGCACCGGCCCCGTTGCCCTGTGCGCGTCGCGGCCGGCGAGCCGTCCCGCCGGACGCGTCTGCTGAGCGTGCGGGTGTGCGATCCTGAGCCGGTGAACCTGGCCCAGGCAATGAAGAGGATCGTCCCCGCCGTGCAGGACCTCAAGCGCCGGTCGCTGGACCAACCCGGCGGGGAGACCACGATGCCCCCGTCACTGATCGCGCTGCGGGACGACCGCGTGCTCGCCGTCGTGACCGCGCCCCGTCTGGCAGCCGTGCTCTCCTGTGCGCAGACCCTGGCGATCGGTCTGGCCCCACAGATGCTGGTCGTGGCGGCCCAGGTGACGCTTCCGGCCCGAGGTGCCACCGACGACGTCCCTGCCCAGGCGGAGGGCGAGGGCATCGCCTACACGACGTTCAACCGTGACCGGCAGGCCAGCCTGGCCGTGCAGCGCTATCTCGTGCGCGGTGGTGAGGTTTCCTTCGGGCCACCCGAGCGCGGACGTCCCGACGACCGCACCCTGATGGACGAGCTCGCCCGGGCGATGAGCCAGGAGTCCCTCGACCCCGCCAGGGTGGCCCGCAAGGAGGTGCCGGTGGGTGCCGGTGACAGGCCGACCTTCATCCCGGAGCCCGAGGGACGCAGGGCTCTCGATGCGGGCACGGTCAAGACCGCCTACGACAAGGTCAGGGGAATCGGTGGCACCGCCCTGTTCCTCGCGGCCGACGGCACGCACGCCACGAGGATGCTCGCGGCCGGACTGCCCCAGGAGTGCCTCCTCGGGGGAGACTGATCAGGCCAGCAGGTCCTCCGGCCCGAAGGCCTGCGGGAGGACCTGAGACATCGGCAGAACACCCTCCGGGGTCGCCAACAGGCAGTCGGCTCCCCCGTGCTCCCAGATGAGCTGCCGGCAGCGCCCGCACGGCATGATGGTCGCACCAGCGTGGTTGACACACGACACCGCCACCAGCCGGCCGCCACCCGTCGCTATCAGCTCCGAGACCATGCCGCACTCTGCGCACAGGGCGACACCGTAGCCGGCGTTCTCCACGTTGCAGCCGCCGACGACCCGCCCGTCATCGACCAGGCCTGCCACCCCGACCGGATAACCCGAATAGGGCGCGTAGGCCCGCTCCATCAGCTCCGTGGCCCGGGCCTGCAGCCCGGCCCAGTCGATCTCCTGTGCCATGTCGTGTGACCTCACTTGGTGTAGGGGACGCCCTCCGCCGCGGGTGCCCGGACTCGTCCGACGAGACCGGCGACGGCGAAGATCGTGATGACATAGGGCAGCATCGCCAGGATCTGTGAGGGCATCGGCGAGCCGATGGTGCCCAGCACGTTGCCGAGGTTCTTGGAGAAGCCGAAGAGCAGGGCTGCCACCAGGGCCCCCGTCGGGTTCCATCTGCCCAGGATCATGGCGGCCAGGGCGATGAAGCCGTTGCCGGCCGACATCTCACGGCCGAAGGCGAGCCCGCTGCCGATCGTGAAGAACGCCCCACCCAGACCCGCGATGGCACCCCCGAGGATGCTGTTCCAGACGCGTCGCTTGTTGACGTGGATACCCACCGTGTCCGCGGCCTTGGGATGCTCACCGACCGCTCGCGTGCGCAGGCCCCAGCGGCTCCGGAAGAGCATGACCTGCAGGATGATCACGGTGGCATACATCAGGTACACCAGGATCGTCTGCCGGAACAGCACCGGGCCGACGATCGGGATCTGGCTCAGCAGCGGGATCTCGATGATCCCGAGCGGCTGGCGGGCGTTCCAGGTCTCCCGGTTGTCCGCGAGGAGCGTGGAGAAGAAGAAGCTGGTCAGTCCGAGCACCAGCGTGTTGAGCACCACGCCGATGATGATCTGGTTGACGTGGTACCTGACGGCGAACCACGCCAGCAGTGCCCCGACCAGGGCACCCGCGATCGGCGCCGCGACCAGGCCCAGGTAGGGCTGGGTCGCGAGCGAGGCCACCACCGCCGCGGCGAAGGCCCCGAAGAGGAGCTGGCCCTCGATGGCGATGTTGATGATGCCGGATCGCTCACACACGACCCCGGACATGGCCCCGAAGATGAGCGGCACCGACAGGGCGAGCGCACCGGCGAGCAGCGAGGTCACCGGGATGACCGAGGTCTTGCCCGCACCTGCCCAGGTGAGGAAGGCCACGACAAAGGACAGGCCCACGACGATGTGCAGCCACACCGGGACGGTCCGGCGAGCGGCTGTCAGCACGTACGCGTACACCGCGGCACCGGCCATGAGGACCGTCAGGACGATGATGCTCAGCAGCGACGGGACGCTGAAGTTGGGGATGGTGAACCACTGGTCGCCGTAGCGCGACTGGAACTCGGTCGACTGGCCCCAGACACCATCGCGTCGGAACAACGTGCCCGCGAGCCCGAGGAGCGACACGGCGGCCAGCACCGCGTAGATCACCGGGATGCGGTAGGAGATCCGACCGAGGACCGGGCCGCCGGTGGGCAGGTCGTCGACGGGTGTTCCGGCGGTCACGGGGACGACGGGCGTGGTCACGCTGCGGCCTCCTTGGTGGCGGCCCGGGACGCCCTGGGCGGCGCGTCAGGATCGGGGAGTCGGAAGATCGCGCGCACCAGAGGGGGCGCGGCGATGAGCAGGACGATCACGGACTGGACCACGAAGACGATGTCGATCGGCGTCGGGGTCACCGACTGCATGAGGGTGCCGCCGGCCTGGAAGGCTCCGAAGAGGAGGCCGGCCAGGAAGGTGCCCAGCGGTCTGGATCGGCCGAGGAGCGCCACGGTGATCGCGTCGAAGCCGTAGGTCGCGGCGACACCCGCGGTCAGCGACCCGCCACCGACGAGCACCTGGGAGGTGGCGGCCAGCCCGGCGAGGGCACCGGCGATGACCATGGTCAGCACGGTGATCCGCCCCACCGACATGCCGGCGGTCCGCGCGGCGTGCGGGTTGGCTCCCGCGGCACGGATCTCGAAGCCGATCGTCGAGCGGTCCAGCAGCCACCACACGAAGATCGTGGCGAGGATGGCCACCACGAAGCCCCAGTGCAGACGGAAGGTGTTGCCCGGGAAGAGCGCGTCAGGGATCAGCGGCGGATAGGCCGCGCTGGAGTCGATCTGGGGGCTGCGCAGTCCGGTGCCGCTGGCATTGAACCTGCCGAGGGTGAGCACATAGGCGATGAGACTGACCGCGATCCAGTTCAGCATGATCGTCACGATCACCTCGTTGGCACCGGTGCGGGCCTTGAGGATGCCGGGGATGAAGCCCCAGAACGCTCCACCGAGCGCGCCGCCCAGGATGCACAGCAGCAGGTGCACCACGGGTGGGAGGTCGAAGGCGAAGCCGACATAGGCAGCGAGGATGCCGCCCACGATGATCTGGCCCTGGGCGCCGATGTTGAACAGGCCGGCACGGAAGCCGACGGCGATGCCGAGTCCCGCCAGGATCAGCGGGATCGCGAACGTCATCGACTCCGTGAGGGGACGGACCTTGCGGTTGAGGGTGTCGGCCTCGTAGTCGAAGACCGCACCGCGGAAGAGCGCCTTGTAGGCCTCGCTGACCGCCTCCCAGGAGGCGGCGAGGAAGTCGCTGGGCCGGGCGAAGACATAGCTGACGGTCGTGGCGACCTGCTCGTCGGCGAAGGCGATCAGCACCCCACCGATAGCGAGGGCGATGACCACCGCCAGGAAGGAGATGACGACGTCGCCACCGACGATCTGGCGCAGGACCGACGACCCGGTCCGGGGAGACGTGGCCGCGTGGCCCGGAGTGCTCGAGTCGCTCACGTCAGGTCCTTCCCCTCGGCCGCGGCGTCGGCGCTGGCGAGCACGGACCGGTGACCGGCCGCCTGCTGCACAGCGTCCTCCAGCGGCACACCGGCCATCATCAGGCCGAGCGCATCGCGGTTGATGCCGTCTGCTCCGGCCTCGGCGGCGTCGATGATGCCGACGATCCGGCCGCGGTACATCACGGCGACCCGGTCGGCCAGGGCGAGCACCTCGTCGAGCTCGGTGGAGACGATGATCACCGGTGTCCCCTGGTCGCGCTCGGCGACGATCCGTTTGTGCACGAACTCGATCGAGCCGACATCCAGGCCGCGGGTCGGTTGGGAGGCGACCAGGAGGCGTAGCGGACGGGACATCTCCCTGGCCAGGACCACCTTCTGCGCGTTGCCCCCGGAGAGGGTGGAGATCGGGTCGTCGATGTGCGTGAGCCGCACGTCGAACTCCTTGGTGCGGGCCTCGGCGTTCTGCGCGATCCGGTCGAGGTTCAGCGAGACACCCCGGGAGAACTCGTCCGTGGAGTAGAGGTCCAGCACCAGGTTCTCGGCGATCGAGAAGCTGGCGACCACGCCGTCGGTGGACCGGTCCTCCGGCACGAACCCGAGCCCCGACCGCAGGCGCTGCCGGACGGTCCTGCCCAGCAGCTCCTCCCCGTCGAGGCTCACAGAACCGGCTGCGGCCTCCTCGATCCCGAGGATCACTTCCGCGAGCTCGGTCTGCCCGTTGCCCTGCACGCCGGCGATGGCCAGGATCTCGCCGCCGTTGACCTCGAAGGTGACGCGGTCCACGACGGGTGTGGACCCGTTGAGGACGGTGAGGTCCGAGACGACCAGCCCGTGGTCACGCACCTCTGCAGGGGACTTCTCGACTGAGAGGTTCACCGATCGACCCACCATCAGCGAGGCGAGCTCGGTCTCGGTGGACTCCGGGCTGGCCTCCCCCACGACCTTGCCACGCCGGATGACGGTGATGCGGTCGGCGACCGCCCGCACCTCACGCAGCTTGTGCGTGATGAACACGATGGAGGTGCCGGCCGCCTTGAGCTCGCCCATGATCTTGATGAGCTCGTCGGTCTCCTGCGGGGTGAGGACGGCTGTCGGCTCGTCCAGGATCAGGATCTGCGCATCGCGGGACAGTGCCTTGATGATCTCGACCCGCTGCTGCACACCGACCGGCAGGTCCTCGATGAGGGCGTCCGGGTCGACGTCGAAGCCGAACCGTTCGGAGATCTCCTGCACCTTGCGGCGCGCGGAGGCAAGGTCGAGGATCCCCGCCGGTCCGGCGGGCTCGTAGCCGAGCGCGACCGACTCGGCCACGGTGAACACCGGGACGAGCATGAAGTGCTGGTGCACCATGCCGATGCCCGCGCGAACCGCATCGCCGGGACCTGGAAAGGTGACCGGCTCGTCGTCCAGGAGGATCTGGCCGTCGTCGGGGTCATAGAGGCCGTAGAGCACGTTCATCAGGGTGCTCTTGCCGGCCCCGTTCTCACCCAGGAGGGCGTGGATCTCGCCGGGTTCGACGATGAGGTCGATGTGGTCGTTGGCCACCAGCGATCCGAAGACCTTGGTGATCCCGCGCAGTTCGAGCTTCATCGCTCCTCGGCTCTATCGGTGTGGTTGCGGGACAGCGTAGCGGCCCAGCCAGAGGTGGCTGGGCCGCTACAGCGGAGGTTGTGGCCCTTCCGTACGCGGTGCGTCAGGGGGCGTTGGGCGACTCGATCACGAGCTCGCCGGACTTGATCTGCTCCTCGTACTCCGCCAGCTTGTCCTTCAGCTCCTGCGGGACCGCGTCCTCGAAGTCGTAGAACGGAGCCAGGCTGACTCCACCGTTCTCCAGGGTGCCGACGTAGGGCTCGTTGGTGAACGATCCCTCGACGCTCTCCTGGATCGTGGCCTCCACGGCCGGACCCATGTCCTTGAGCACGGAGGTGAGGATCAGGTCGCCGTACTCGGTCGTCACGTAGCCGTCCGAGTCGACCCAGATCAGCTTGGTGTCGGTGCCCTCGGCGACGGAGGCGGTGCCCAGGCCGACCGGGCCGGCGACCGGCATGATGATGTCCGCGCCCTGGGAGATGAACTGCTCACCCAGCGAGGCGCCCTGGGACTGGTCGTCGAAGGAGTTGGCGAAGGAGCCGTTCTGCGCCTCCTTGTCCCAGCCCAGGAGCTCCACGGCGGTGCCGTTGTCCTCGTTGTACTGGTTGACGCCGTCGGAGAAGCCGTCCATGAAGATCTGGACCGAGGGGATCGGCAGGCCGCCGTAGGTCGCAACCTTGTCCGTCTCGGTCATCCCTGCGGCCAGGTAGCCGGCAAGGAACGCCGCCTCGGAGGTGTTGAAGAGGATCGGCTTGCCGTTGTCGAGCTCGACCGGGGCGAAGTTCTCGTCGGAGAAGCCGGAGTCGAGCAGACCGAAGGTCGTCTCCGGGTTGGCCTCGGCGGCGGCCTGGATGGCGTCCTCCAGGAGGAAACCCACCCCGATGACGAAGTCACAGTCCTGCTGGACCATGGCGTCGATGTTGGGGCCGAACTCGGCGTCGGAGTTGGACTCCGCCTCGGCCTTGGTGATGCCCAGGTTCTTCTCGGCGGCGAGCAGGCCCGAGTAGGCACCCTGGTTGAACGACTGGTCGTCAAACCCACCGGCGTCAGAAACCATGCACGCCTTGAAGTCCGCGTTGTCGCCGCCAGCAGCGGCGGTCTCACCCTCGCTGTCGCCGGTCTCGGTGCCACCGTCACCGCCCGCGGTGCTGCCGGCGTCAGGGGTGGTCTCGGTTTCCTCGCTCGGGGCCTCGCCACACGCAGCAAGAACCATGACGGCGGCCGCACTCACAGCGGCGATCTTGAAGACCCGCACGGGGCACTCCTTCGGGTATGGGGACGTAGATCACGCGAATGCTACCCCGTGGTAGGCACGCCGGAACCCTGTCAAGTCACCAGATGGCCAGATGGTGTCCGATTCGTGACCTTGGGGTGTCCGCACCCCCTGCGACCCGCTAGACGAGACCGTCCGGACCGACCGAGCTGAGGACGGAGGCGGCGAGGAACTTGCCCGCGATGACCACCGACTCCTCGTCGACGACGAGGTCACCCTGGTGCAGCTCGTGGGTCTCGCCGCCGGGCGTGCGGGTGCCCAGCCGCGCCATCGCCCCGGGGACGTCGGTGAGCAGCCACCCCAGGTCCTCCCCACCCAGTGACTGCCTGGTCGGCACCACCGCCGCGGGGCCGAACACCGCACCGGCGGCGGCCGTCATCGCCGAGATGGCCGCGGGGTCGTTGTCGACCGGTGGGACCCCTCTGACGTGCCGGACCTCCGCGCGCACCCCGTAGGGGCTCACGACGGCGTGCACGATCTCCTCGATCAGCGGCCCGGTGGTCGACCAGGTCTCTGAGTCCAGCATCCGCAGCGTCCCGACGCACTCTCCGCGCGAGGGGATCACGTTGGCGACTGCGCCGGCGCGGACGGCCCCCCACACCAGAGCGGTGCCGGAGCGCGGGTCCAACCGACGCGACAGTGCGGCAGGCACATCCGTGAGGACCTTGCCCAGGGCGAACGTCAGGTCCTGGGTCAGGTGCGGGCGGGAGGTATGGCCGCCCCGGCCGGTCAGCGTCACGTGGACGGAGTCGGACGCCGCGGTGACGGGCCCCACCTTGAGACCGATCGTGCCCACGTCGATCGACGGGTCGCAGTGGACCGCCAGGACGCGGTGGACCCCCTTCATCCACCCGTCCTCGACCACCTTGAGGGCGCCGCCCGGGATCGACTCCTCGGCCGGCTGGAAGATCAACCGGACGCCGACCGACATCACCTCTAGGCGTTCCTGCAGGGTGGCCAGCGCGAGTCCGGCCCCGAGAACGCCCACGGTGTGCACGTCGTGGCCGCAGGCGTGGCACACGCCCTGCTGCCGCGAGGCGAAGGGCAGGCCCGTCTCCTCCTCCACCGGCAGTGCGTCGAGGTCGGCCCGCAGGGCGATCCGGACGCGCGGCTCCGCCGCACCGAAGTCCGCGACGGCACCGCTGCCGGGCATGGCACGCACCGGCACGCCCGCAGCCTCGAGGCGTTCGATGACCACCGACGTGGTCCGGTGCTCCTGCCAGGACACCTCGGGGTGGGCGTGGAGGTCGCGGCGCAGCGCGAGCAGCTCGTCGCGACGGGACTCCACGGCAGCCACGACGTCCTCGATGAGGTCGTCGGTCGCGGGGACGGGGGCGGCGGGTGGGGTCTCGTGCAGCGTCACGCGGGTCTGGTCCTGGGGTCGTGGTGGATCGGGGGCCGGTAGGCCACGTTACCCGTAGCGGCCGGAACGGAGGGGGTTGCGCCTCAGAAGTGCTCGGTCGGGACGTACTGGCCCCACACCTCGCGCAGGGCGTCCGCGACCTCGCCGCCCGTGGCCCTCACGCGGAGTGCCTCCCGCATCGGGACGAGCACGTTGTCGGTCGTCTCCGCCGCGGCCCGGACGGCGTCCAGGGCCCTCGTCACCGCGGCACCGTCGCGCTCGGCGCGCAGGGCGGCCAGTCGCTCGCGCTGGGCCTCCTCGATCGCGGGGTCGACGCGCAGGGGCTCATACGGCTCCTCCACCTCGGAGGTGAACCGGTTGACGCCGACGACCACGCGCTCACCGGAGTCGATCTCCAGGGCGGTGTCATAGGCGGCGCGCTCGATCTCGGTCTTCTGGAAGCCCTGCTCGATGGCCCCCACGGCGCCGCCACGGTCCTCGACCGCCTGGATCAGCTCGAGCGCGGCCGCCTCGATCTCGTCGGTCATGCTCTCCACCACGTAGGACCCTGCAAACGGGTCGACCGTCGACGTCACGTCGGTCTCGAACGCCAGCACCTGCTGGGTCCGCAACGCCAGTCGCGCTGCCTTGGTCGTCGGGAGCGCGATGGCCTCGTCGTAGGAGTTGGTGTGCAGCGACTGGGTGCCGCCCAGGACGGCGCCCAGCCCCTGCAGCGCGACTCTGACCAGGTTCACCTCCGGCTGCTGGGCGGTCAGCTGGACACCGGCGGTCTGGGTGTGGAACCGCAGCATCATCGACCTGGGGTTCTGCGCGCCGAACTCCTCCTTCATGATCCGCGCCCAGAGGCGTCGGGCCGCCCGGAACTTGGCGACCTCCTCCAGCAGGGTGGTGCGCGCGACGAAGAAGAAGGACAGTCGTGGAGCGAAGTCGTCGACCCCCAGGCCCGCGGCCAGTGCCGCGCGGACGTACTCCTTGGCGTTGGCCAGGGTGAAGGCGATCTCCTGGACCGGGGTGGCACCGGCCTCCGCCATGTGGTAGCCCGAGATGGAGATGGTGTTCCAGCGGGGCAGCTCGGTGTGGCAGTACGCGAAGATGTCGCTGATCAGACGCAACGACTGGGACGGCGGGTAGATGTAGGTACCGCGGGCGATGTACTCCTTGAGCACGTCGTTCTGGATGGTGCCGGTCAGCGCGGTGCCCGGCACACCAGCCTCCTCGGCGACCAGCTGGTACATGAGCAGCAGCGAGGAGGCCGGGGCGTTGATCGTCATCGAGGTGGAGACCTCGTCCAGGGGCAGGCCACCGAAGAGGACCCGCATGTCATCGATCGAGTCGATGGCCACGCCGACCTTGCCGACCTCACCAGAGGCGCTCGGGTGGTCCGAGTCGTATCCCATCTGGGTCGGCAGGTCGAACGCGACCGAGAGGCCGCCGGTGCCGTGCGCCACCAGCTCGTGGTAGCGGGCGTTGGACTCCGCTGCGGTGCCGAACCCGGCATACTGCCGCATCGTCCAGGGCCGTCCGGTGTACATCGTCGGGTAGACGCCGCGCGTGTACGGGTAGGAACCGGGCTCGCCGAGCCTCTGCTCGAGGTCGCGACCAGCGGTGTCTGCCGGACGGTAGACGGGTTTGATCTCGAACCCGGACTCGCTGCGCGCACCAGACATGGGGTCAGGGTACTGGTCGCCGCTCGCCGGCCGACCGGACTGCCGGCGGCTCCTCCGTGGTCAGGGCGGCCAGTCCGTGGGCGAACGCGTCCTCGAGCGTCCGGTCGGCACCCGCACCGACCGCGGCCTCCCACGCCTCACCCAGCCGGTCGCGCGCCGGCGCCAGCAGCCGCTCGAGGCGCTCCAGATCCGGGCCGACGCGCGGCAGGACCGCAGCATCACGCCCGCTGCGGGCGGCGCCCACGAGGGCTGCTGCCACGTCATCCAGCTGCCTGGCGACGCAGACGCACGCCAGGTTCTCGACCACCTCCAGCGAGAGGTCCGTGTCGCCCAGCTCCAGGGCGGCCGTGCCGTGCTCGCGGAGCACCCGGCCGGCGCCGGCGCTGTCGCCGGCGACCAGGAGTGCCGTGGCGATGTTCACGTGATCGGCGAAGATGCCCCAGGGGTCACCCAGCGTGGTGTCCAGCTCCAGCACCTCCCGGAAGAGACGCAGCGACTCCTGCGGGTCGCCGAGGTCCAGCTCGAGCAGGGCCAGGTTGGACTTGGCGTTGACCTGTAGCTGCGGGTTCGCTGACCTGCTCGCCAGCACGATGGCCTCCCGGAACAGGACTCCGGCCTCACGTGCGTCACCCTGTACGCGCCGGGCGAGCGCCAGGCTGTTGAGGGCCACCGAGGTCCGGTCGGTGTCTCCGGCCGAGCGCCAGGCTGCAAGGGTGCGGCGCAGCATGCTCTCTGCCTCCGCCACCCTTCCCTGCTGCATCAGCATGATCGCCACGCCGTGCAGTGCCCGGTTGACCACGGGCCCGTCCAGCCCCGCCGAGGCGCGCTGCACCTGCGAGAGCCAGCGCGCGCCCTCGGTGGCGTAGCCGCACGAGTACCAGTAGAACGACAGGTCGGCACAGAGCCGCAGACCCGTGGCCGCGTCCGGACTGTCGGGCTCCAGCGCGTGCTCCAGCACCCGACGGAACAGCGGGTGGCGGCGCCCGAGCTGGTCCCGCGCGCTGAGGTGACGAGGGCTGCGCAGACCGGCAGCGACCTCCTCGACCCAACCGCGCACGTGCTCGGCCAGCCGGGAGCGCACCACAATCTGCTCGTCGGGGTCGTCGGCAAGACGGTGGGCAGCGTAGGTGCCGATCACGTGCAGCAATCGGAACTCGGGCTCGCCCCCGGGGGCCTCCACCGTCCGGACCAGGCTGGCCTCCACCAGGTCGAGCAGCTGGTCGATCGCCTCGTCCTCCGCCACGTCGAGCACTGCTGCCGCGTCGCCCACGCCGAACCCGCCGGCGAGGGCGCCGAGGCGGCGGAACGCGGTCGCGCCCGCCGGAGACAGCAGGTGGTAGCTCCAGTCGAGCACCGCGGTCAGCGATCGCTGGCGTTCGGGCACATCATGGGCGCGGCTGCGCAGGTCCAACCCGCCGGAGAACCGGTCCAGCATGGCTCGGGGTGTCAGGAGCTGGCCACGTGCCGCGAGGAGCTCGATCGCCAGGGGAAGCCCGTCGACCCGCTCGCACAGCTGACGCACCACGGCCCGGTCGGCCACGTGGTCCGGACGGACAGTGGCCAGCCGCTGGAGGAAGAGCTCGACCGCGTCATCCGGACCGAGCGGCGGCACCGGCACGAGCCGCTCCCCCACGACGTGGACCGGACGCCGTGAGGTCAGCAGCAGCTCCGGGGCAAGCGTCCGGTTCAGCAGCTGCGTGATCACCTGGTGGATGTCAGGCAGCTGCTCGAGGTTGTCGAGGACGAGGAGCAGGTCCCGGTCGCGCAGCCACGCCAACAGGTCGCCGCGCTCGCGCTCGGAGGCCGGGATCCCGGTGGCGTCGGCGATGGCTGTCCACACGTCCTCGGTGCTGCGCGTCTCGGCCAGACCGACGTAGAACACTCCGTCACGGACCCGTTCGGCGCAGCGCTCGGCCACGGCGATGGCCAGGCGGGTCTTGCCCACGCCACCGGGGCCGAGGAGTGTGACGAGTCGGAGGTCGCTGTCGAGCAGGAGACGGGCCACGTCACCCACCAGGTCCTCGCGCGCCACCAGCGGCGTGGCTGGGCGCGGGAGGCTCGCGGGGGCGCCCATGGTGCGCACCGGGCGGTCCTCCTCCACCAGGTCGGGGACCACGAGCCTGAGCAGGTGCTCGGGCTCGCTGATGTCCTTGAGACGGTGCCGGCCGAGGTCCCGGACGGTGGCACTGACCTGGCCCTCAGCGAGGGCCCAGGTCGCCGGGGTCAGCACGATCTGACCTCCGTTGGCTGCCGCTGCCACCCGGGCGGCCCGATGGACGTCCATGCCGATATAGCCGTCCTCGTGCCGGTCCGGCTCGCCGGTGTGCAGGCCCATCCGGACCCGGAGGTGGCCGCCGCCCCCGACCGTCACATCCCGCAGGGCACGTTGCGCCTCGATCGCGGCCCGCACCGCCTCGCCCGCGGAGGCGAACACCACGTAGAAGCTGTCGCCCTCGGTGCCCATCTCGTGCCCGTGGTGCGTCTGCACGGCACGACGGATGATCCGCCGCTGCTCCGAGAGGACCTCGCGGTAGCCGGCACCGAGCCGGTGGAGCAGCTGGGTCGAACCCTCGATGTCGCTGAAGAGCATGGTGATCGTGCCCTCGGGCAACCCCGGGCCGGTCGACAAGGGCTACTCCCCGGCCCCCGGCACGGTGGGCACCGAGTCCTCACGACGGTGCACGAGCGACAGCTCGTGCAGGCTCGAGGTGTCCAGGGCCTCTGCGGGCACCCTCGCGACACGCACCCTCGTGCGGGCCCGCACTTTCGCAGTGCGCACTCCGTCGGCCAGCCCGGCACGCTCGCCCACGACGGCCCCGGGTCCGACCTCGGCCACCTGCGTCCCGTCGACGAGGACGTCCAGGGCACCGTCCAGGACGAGGAAGACGTGTTGGTCCCGGTCACCCTGACGGATGAGCACGTGTCCTGCCGGCAGGGTGCGCACCTCGGGCCGGCCACGCCCCTCGGGCCGGCCACGCCCTTCGGACGGGCGGCGCGACCCCACCCGGCCGGGCCCGCCGCGGCGGCCCGCCATGATGGCGGCGGAGAGGCGCCGTTCGATGGCCGTCTCGGCAGCGATCACGAGCGCCGTGGAGTCGGCTGCGCCCCAGGGTGTCCGGGGCCCGAAGGAGTGGTCCAGCCACTTCTGCAGCTCGGCCACGGCGCTCTTGGCCGTCAGTCGGCCCGCCGAGTCATAGACCCAGTGCCGCGGGAAGGCGCTGGCACCGACCAGCCCGACCTCCGAGCTGCCGTCGCGACGGAGCGTCAGCGCGAGCGTGGTCCACACGATGGGCGCCTGCCAGCGGACGTAGGGCGGGTGCCGGACGGTGCGAGGCAGCGGCACGCCGGTGCGGCCGCCCACCGTCTGGGTGAGGACGACCGTCCCCTCGTCCGGCCTGGCGATGTCGCGCAGCACGGGCAGCGAGTAGCCGAGAAAGGTGGCGCTGCCGACCCCGAGGCGCACCGTCGTCGACCCCATGAGCAGGCCCGAGTCGTCGCCCCAGCCGGCGGTCGTCCCCTGCCCGGCGAAGTCGGCCCAGCCGCTGATCACGTTGGCGAACCGGAACCGGTCGTCCTGGCGCATCCGGTCGACCTCCGCGGGACCTGCGAGCCGGTCGTCCGGTGGTGTGTCGTAGTGCGAGAGACGCAGGTCGAAACCGCCCTTGAGCCACCCGGAGACGGACTCGGACGGGATCCACGACACGGAGGTGCCACGGCCTTCGACGCGCACCTGCCCAGTGTGGCACCTTGACCCGTTCTTGACGAGCCCTATTCATTGTCTTGACCCGGAATGAGGCCTACCGTGGGCTCATGACGCCTCCTCCAGAGCCCGGCTCCCCCCGGGACCGCTCGAGCGGCGAGCCGCCGGCCGAGCCGTCCGGCCTCGAGGTGGTGGCTCACCTCGCCCCGCAGCCCGCCAACATCTTCCCGCTGCTCCAGGCACCGGGTGGCTTCGTCGAACCGTCAGATGGCTTCGTCGACCAGTCCGGTGGCTTCGTCGACGCCCGGTCCGTGGGCGCCCTGCCGGACCCTCAGACGGCGAGCGCCCCGATCACGCTCGACCCGGGCCAGGAGTCGGCGACAGGCTCGTTGCTCGGCCCCACCAAGATGCGGCACTCCACCTGAGCGCAGTACCTCACAGCGTCGCGATCCGGCGGACCAGGCCGGGACCGGCGTAGATCAGGCCGGTGTAGACCTGCACGAGGTCGGCGCCGAGGTCCAGGAGCGCGGCCGCGTCGTCGGCGGTCATCACCCCGCCCACCCCGATGAGCGGGAGGTCGGTCTCCCTCCTGATCCGGGCGACGACCTCTCGGGACCTCCGGGTCAGCGGCGCGCCAGAGAGGCCGCCGGCCTCGCGTCCGGCCAGGTCCCGGTCGGCCGGCGCGACGTGTCGCCGGGCGATGGTGGTGTTGGTGGCGATCAGTCCGGAGGCGCCCGACCCGGTGGCCACCTCCAGCGCCTGGTCGAGGGCCGCGTCCGACAGGTCGGGGGCCAGCTTGACCAGGACCGGCGTCGCCCTGCCCCCACCCGCCAGGTCCCGGGCCTGCCCCACGACGCCTGAGATGAGCTCGGCGAGCGGACCGGCGTCCTGGAGGCCCCGCAGTCCCGGGGTGTTCGGGGAGGAGACGTTGACGGCCAGGTAGTCGACCAGCCCGTCCAGCGTCCGGACGGAGGTGAGGTAGTCGTCGACCGCGTCCGCCAGGGGCGTCACCTTGGTCTTGCCGATGGAGACCCCGACCGGTATGCCGATCGCTCCCTCCGCGCGTGCCTCCCGCAGGCGCTCGGCCAGGGCCGCCACCCCGGAGTTGTTGAACCCCATCCGGTTGATCACGGCCCGGCTCGCCGGGAGCCGGAAGAGCCGGGGCCGGTCGTTGCCGGGCTGCGGACGTGCCGTGACGGTGCCCAGCTCGACGTGCCCGAAGCCCAGCGCCTCCCAGCCCCGCACCGCATGCCCGTCCTTGTCCATCCCGGCGGCCAGACCCACGCGGTTGGGGAAGGTCAGACCGAGCAGGTGCACAGGTCGCGGTCGCTGCTGCAGCAGCCGGGAGACCGCGGCGCGTGCCCGGGGGCGGGCGCCGAGGGCCGCGACGAGCTCGACAGTGCGGTGGTGGGCGGCCTCCGCGTCGCCACCGCCGACACCGAACATGACGGACCTGACGCCACGCCGGTAGCCGAGGTCGAGGACGCGCGTGCGCAGGTCAGGGTCGGGCTGGCTCACGGCTGCCACCCTATGCTGGCAGCGTGAGCACCACCGACGAGAGCATGCCGCACTTCTGGGGGGTGATCCCGGCGGGAGGGGCAGGCACCAGGCTGTGGCCGCTGTCCCGCCGTTCCTCCCCCAAGTTCCTGCACGACCTCACCGGCAGCGGCCACTCCCTGCTGCAGGACACCGTGTCCAGGTTGACCCCGCTCACCGGTGCGCGGGTCATGGTGGTCACCGGGGTGCGGCACGCCGACGCGGTGCGCGAGCAGCTGCCTGACCTGCCGGCCGACCAGGTGCTGGTCGAGCCCAGTCCCCGCGACTCGATGCCCGCCATCGGGCTCGCCGCGGCCGTGCTGGAGGCGCGCGACCCGGAGGCGGTGATCGGCTCCTTCGCCGCCGACCACGTGATCGGCGACCCGGAGAGCTTCCGGGACTGCGTCCGCGAGGCGGTGGCCACCGCGGACTCGGGGGCCTTGGTCACCCTCGGCATCACCCCGGGCTACCCGGCCACCGGCTTCGGGTACCTCAAGGTCGGCGACCCCTGGCTCGATGCCCACCGGGCGCGGCAGGTGGTGGAGTTCGTCGAGAAGCCGCCGCGCGACCTCGCCGAGCGCTACCTCGAGTCGGGGAGCTACCGCTGGAACGCCGGCATGTTCATCGTGCGCGCCTCGACCCTGCTCGACCTGCTGGCGACCTGGCACCCCGAGCTCGCCGAGTCGCTCCGCCAGCTGGCCGCCGAGCCGGCCATGATCGACCAGGTCTGGCCCTCACTGACCAGGATCTCCATCGACCACGCCGTGGCCGAGCCAGCCGCCGACGCCGGGCGCGTGGCCGTCGTGCCGGCCGACTTCCCGTGGGACGACGTGGGTGACTTCGCCTCCCTGACGTCCCTGCTCGAGGAGGCTCCCGACGGGCTCCGGGTCCTCGGACCCCGCGACGAGGTGGTGTCCAGGGACAGCACCGGACTCGTGGCGGCGCACGGGGGCCGCACGGTGGTCACCCTGGGAGTGGAGGACATCGTGGTGGTGGACACGCCCGATGCCCTGCTGGTCACCACGCGGGAGCGAGTGCAGGAGGTCAAGGACATCGTCGAGATCCTGCAGGGTTCCGGACGCGAGGACCTCACGTGAGCAGCAGTCCCCGGCACCGTGCCCGCCCCCGGCGACTGCGCGACGCGCTCGGACACCCACTGGTCACCTCCCGCTCACTGGACACCACCCGGCACGTCGCCGCGCCACCACCCGGGGGCGCCACTCTGGATCACGTGAGAGTCGCGATCGTGACCGAGTCCTTCCTGCCCGCTCTCAATGGCGTGACCACCAGCGTCTGCAAGGTGCTGGAGAGCCTCCGCGCCGGGGGGCACGACGCCCTGGTCATCGCTCCGGGCACCACCCCCTGGGCGGAGACCGCCGCACCCGAACGCTACGCCGGTTTCCCGGTGCACACCGTCAGCAGCGTGCCGATCCGGCAGTTCCGCGTCGGTCTGCCCTCCTACGAGCTGGAGACCGTGCTGCACCGGTTCCGCCCCGACGTCGTCCACGTCGCCTCCCCCTTCGTCCTGGGCGTGCGGGGACTCACCGCCGCACGCGGCCTGGGTCTGCCGTCCGTCGCGATCTACCAGACCGATATGCCGAGCTATATCCGCCAGCACTCCGGACCGGTCGGCGACCTGACCGCCCGCGCGGCCTGGCGCTGGATCCGCAGGATCCACTCCCAGGCCGACATCACGCTGGCACCGTCCAGCGCCGCGCTGCAGGACCTCGCCGCGCACGACGTCCCCCGGGTGGCGCTGTGGGGCCGGGGCGTCGACTCGACCCTGTTCCACCCCGACCGGCGCAGTGACCCCGAGACCGCCGCCCTGCGCCGACGGCTGGCCCCGGACGGCGAGGTGCTCATCGGGTATGTCGGTCGGCTGGCTCCGGAGAAGGAGCTGCACCGACTCACCGAGCTCAACGGCCTGCCGAACACCAGGATCGTGCTGGTCGGGGACGGACCCAGCGCCGACCTGCTGCGCGGACAGCTCCCCGGAGCGGTCCTCCTCGGGCGGCGGGAGGGGATGGACCTGGCCCGCAGCTACGCCGCCTTTGACCTGTTCGTCCACACCGGCACGCGCGAGACGTTCGGGCAGACGATCCAGGAGGCCGGGGCCGCGGGGCTCCCGGTCGTCGCCCCGGCACGCGGCGGCCCCCTCGACCTCATCGACCAGGGGCGGACCGGCCTGCTGTTCGACCCGGACCGACCGGGCGCGCTCCGTGAGGCGGTGCGGAGCCTGACCAGCGGTCCACTGGCGCCGGAGCGGGCGGAGATGGGGGCGGCGGGACGCCGCAAGGTCGAGGAGCGGTCCTGGCCGGCGCTCACCGAGCAGCTGATCGGCTACTACGCCCAGGCGATGGGCCAGCACCGCGTGGCGGTCGCCTGAGCAGTCAGCCCACCGTCGGCGGGCCCGTCAGCTGGTAGGTCACCAGCGGCCGCCAGACCTCGTCGCCATGGTGCACGTAGGCCACGAACTCGGTGGCCTCGAACTCCGCGGTGAAGTCCGCCAGCTCATCGAAGGCCCGGTCCAGCACCTCTGTCGGCTCGTCGTGCACCACGGTCACGTGCGGGTGGTAGGGGAAGACGAGCTCACGGCATACCGGCCCGTCACGCACCGCCTGCTCGAGCTGCTCGCACGACGACACCCCCTGCGCGACCTGGATATACACGACGTCCGACACCGGGCGGAAGGTCCCTGTCCCCCGCAGCACCATCGCGAAGGGCGGGTTGTCCCGGGCGACGTCCGCAAGATGCTCCAGCAGCGCCTCGAGCCGCGCCGCGGTCGTCTCCGTCGGCGGCAGGAGGGTGACGTGCGTCGGGATGTGCGCCGCGCGGGCCTCTCCGTAGCCCAACCGCGCCTCCCGCACCGCGGTGCCCCACGGGTCCGGCACGGGCAGGGCGACGCCGACCGTGACGGGTCCGTGGGGTTGGAGACTCACGAGCACCGACCCTACTCCGGGCGGCCTCTGCCTTAAGGTCGGGGGATGGCCCCCACCGACGAGTCCACGCCGCCGAGCCCGGACACCGACAGGACCCCGGACGCGACCCGTGGCAGGGCCACGGAGGAGCACACGGTCACCACCGAGCCGGCCGAGCCACAGGACGACCTGGTCACGACCAGGCACACGCTCCGGCTCGGCCGCGGCAAACTGTCCTACACCGCCACCACGGGACGCATCGTCCTGCGGGAGGAGGTCTACGAGGACGACGTCTTCACCGGCACCAAGGCCAGGGCCGAGGTCTTCCTGACCTCGTACGTCGCAGACCGGCCCGACGGGGCGCCGGAGCGGCCGGTGACCTTCGCCTTCAACGGCGGGCCGGGCTCGTCGTCGGTCTGGCTCCACCTCGGGCTGCTGGGGCCGCGCCGCGTCCAGATGGGCGACGTCGGGGCACTGCTCCCGCCGCCGTACGGCCTGGTCGACAACCCCGAGTCCCTGCTCTCCGTCTCGGACCTGGTCTTCATCGACCCGGTGTCCACCGGCTTCTCCCGCGCGGTGGAGGGCGGCAAGACCAAGGGCTACCACGGCTTCTCCGGCGACCTGGAGTCGGTCGGCGAGATCATCCGTCTGTGGACCGCCCGCAACGAGCGCTGGCTCTCCCCCAAGTTCCTCGCCGGGGAGTCCTACGGCACGCTGCGGGCCGCCGCCCTGGCCGACCACCTGCAGTCGCGCTACGGCATGTACCTCAACGGCGTGATGCTGATCTCGTCGGTGCTGGACCTCGGCTCCATCGGGCTGCAGGAGCCGGACACCGACCGGGCCTTCGCCGGGTTCCTGCCGACCTACGCGGCGGTCGCGCACTACCACGGCAAGCACGGGCGCAAGTCCCTGTCGACCGTGGTCCGCGCCGCCGAGGAGTACGCCGCCAGGGACTACCCCTACGCCCTCAGCCGAGGGTCACGGCTGACCGGCCCCGAGCGCGCCCAGCACGTGACCCGCGTCGCCGAGCTCACCGGGCTCCCCGAGGACTGGGTGGACCGGGCCGACCTGCGCATCGAGCACATCCGGTTCTTCACCCAGCTCCTGCGCGACCAGCGCCGGGTGGTCGGCCGCCTCGACTCCCGGTTCACCGGCCCCTCCGCCGCGGGGAACGCCGAGATGATGGATGCCGACCCCAGCCACGACGCCATCGCCGGGCCCTACTCCGCGGCCTGGAACCACCACGTGCGCGCGGACCTCGGTTACGAGTCCGACCTGCACTACGAGCAGATCTCCCGCCGCGTCCACCCGTGGTCGTATGCCGACTTCGAGGGTCGGTCGGTCGACGTCACCCCCCAGCTGGCGCGGGCCATGCGCGCCAACCCGCACCTGCGCGTGCACGTGGCCTACGGCTGGTACGACGGCGCCACCCCGTTCTTCGCGGCCCGCGAGGTCCTCGCCGGGCTGGACGTGCCCGCAGAGCTGCACGACAACATCGAGCACCGCTACTACGAGGCGGGGCACATGATGTATGTGCACGAGCCGTCGCGCATCCAGCAGTCCCAGGACCTCGCGGACTTCGTCACCCGCAGCGTGGGAGGCGGACCGCCTGCTGCCGCGGGGCGGGGCGGGACCCCGGGCGCGGGCTGAGCCGCCCGCCGGTAGGGGCCGTTTGGGCCCGGCTGGGCACGTGCCCTTGCGGGAGTGCGCCGGGCGCGGGAGCATCGGTAGCAGGACCGGCGGCCGCACCGGCCGGCCCGTAAGGCACTGGGAGGCACGATGTCCGAGGGAAACCTGGCCGCAGGTCGCGCGATCGACCTGCTGGCCGACGCCGACAGGGCGCTGGCACGGACGATGGCCCGGATGACGGAGCAGGACCTGCGCGGTCCGAGCCTCTGCGCGGGCTGGACCCGCGCGCACGTGCTGGCGCACCTGGCCCGCAACGCCGACGCCCTGCAGCACGTCGTCCTGTGGGCGGCCAGCGGTCGGGAGACGCCGGCCTACGCCTCACGCGAGCAGCGCGACCGGGACATCGAGGAGGGCGCGACGCAGCCCCTGGCGCGGCTGCGTGCTGACGTGATCTCCTCGTGCGACGCCTTCCGCGCCCGGGTCGCCACCCTGCGCGGTCGCACCGACCTGCACCCTGTCGTCATCTCGGGCCGCACCGTGCCCGGGGAACGCCTGCCGTGGACCAGGCTCCGCGAGGTGACCCTCCACCACGTCGACCTCGATGCGGGCTTCACCCTGGCGCAGGTGCCTCCCGAGGTGGTGCGCGCCGCCCTGGTCGAGGCCGCGGAGCGGCTGGGACAGGCCGGCAGCCCGCCGCTCACGCTCGTGGGCACGGACGGGCGGCACTGGCACGTGGCCGGCGGCGGCACCGAGGTGCACGGGCGGCCCGCCGACCTGCTGCTCTGGCTGGCCCGCGGGATCGACCAGGGGCTGACCAGTCACCGCCCCCTCCCGACCCTGCCGCCCTGGGGCTGAGCCCACCAGCGTCGGTCGTGCTGATCGCGCACCGGGACGCGGCAGCGGCCGCCCACCCGGTGGGGTGGACGGCCGCTGCCGGTGTGCTGTGGCTCAGGCCGCCATGGCCTTCTGCAGGTTCTCGTCGATGGCGGCGAGGAACTCCTCGGTGGTCAGGTAGGGCTGGTCCGGGCTGATGAGCAGGGCCAGGTCCTTGGTCATCTTGCCCTCCTCGACGGTCTCGACGCAGACGCGCTCGAGGGTCTCGGCGAACGCCGTCACCTCCGGCGTGTTGTCCATCTTGCCGCGGTAGGACAGCCCGCGGGTCCACGCGAAGATCGAGGCGATCGGGTTGGTGGAGGTGGGCTTGCCCTGCTGGTGCTGCCGGTAGTGGCGGGTCACCGTGCCGTGCGCGGCCTCGGCCTCCACGGTCTTGCCGTCCGGGGTCATCAGCACGGAGGTCATCAGGCCCAGCGAGCCGAAGCCCTGCGCGACGGTGTCGGACTGGACGTCGCCGTCGTAGTTCTTGCAGGCCCAGACGTAGCCGCCCTCCCACTTCATCGCCGCGGCGACCATGTCGTCGATCAGGCGGTGCTCGTAGGTCAGGCCGGCGGCGTCGAACTGCTCCCTGAACTCGGCGTCGAACACCTCCTGGAAGATGTCCTTGAACTGACCGTCGTAGGCCTTGAGGATCGTGTTCTTGGTCGACAGGTAGCACGGGACGCCACGGTCCAGCGCGTAGTTGAAGCTGGCGCGGGCGAAGTCACGGATCGAGTCGTTGAAGTTGAACATGCCCATCGCGACACCGCCGTCCTCGCCGTACTCGGCCACCTCGTGGACCTGGGGCTCGCCGCCGTCGGCCGGGGTGTAGGTGATGGTGACGGTGCCCGCACCGGGGACCTTGAAGTTCTGCGCCTTGTACTGGTCACCGTGGGCGTGACGACCGATGATGATCGGCTTGGTCCAGCCCGGGACCAGCCGCGGGACGTTGGAGATGATGATCGGCTCGCGGAAGATCACGCCACCGAGGATGTTGCGGATGGTGCCGTTCGGGCTGCGCCACATCTCCTTGAGGCCGAACTCCTCGACCCGCGCCTCGTCGGGGGTGATCGTCGCGCACTTGACGCCGACGCCGTACTCCTTGATGGCGTTCGCCGCGTCGACGGTGATCTGGTCGTTGGTCTCGTCGCGCTTCTCGACCCCGAGGTCGAAGTACTTCAGCTCGACGTCCAGGTACGGGTGGATCAGCCGGTCCTTGATGAACTGCCAGATGATGCGCGTCATCTCGTCGCCGTCGAGCTCGACGATCGGGTTGGCGACCTTGATCTTCTCCATGCCTGCAGGCTCCTGTGGTCAGTCGTGGTGGCCGTCTGCACGGCCTGGCGTGACGTGCGGCCGCACGGGCGGCCGCCGGGCCTCAGGTTATCGCGGACGCCGCGACCACATGACCACGGCCACCGGGCCGACCACCGGACCGTGACCAAGACCACCCTCCCCGGCCCTCCGGCATACCGTCCGCGCGGTGCTAACGTCACCGGTGAACTCAGCCCCCTCGGACCGAAGGAAGAGCACCGTGAACCCCACTCCCGTCAAGGTCGCAGTGACCGGCGCCGCCGGCCAGATCGGCTACAGCCTCCTGTTCCGCATCGCCAGCGGCGACCTGCTCGGCAAGGACACCCCGGTCGAGCTGCGGCTGCTGGAGATCACCCCGGCACTGAAGGCGCTCGAGGGCGTCGTCATGGAGCTCGACGACTGCGCGTTCCCGACGCTGGCCGGCGTCGAGATCGGCGACGACCCGAACGTGATCTTCGACGGCGCGAACGTCGCGCTGCTCGTGGGCGCGCGCCCGCGGACCAAGGGCATGGAGCGCGGTGACCTCCTCGAGGCCAACGGGGCGATCTTCACGGGCCAGGGCAAGGCGCTCAACGACCACGCGGCAGACGACATCCGCATCACGGTGACCGGCAACCCGGCGAACACCAACGCGCTGATCGCGATGAGCAACGCCAAGGACATCCCGACCGAGCGGTTCTCCGCCCTGACCCGGCTCGACCACAACCGCGCGCTGGCGCAGGTCGCCGCCCGGGCCGGCGTCCCGGTCGCGGACATCCGCAACATGACCATCTGGGGCAACCACTCGGCGACGCAGTACCCCGACCTGTTCCACGCCGAGATCGGTGGCCGTCCCGCCGCGGAGGTCATCAACGACCAGCCCTGGCTGGAGGACACCTTCATCCCGACCGTCGCCAAGCGCGGGGCCGCCATCATCGAGGCCCGCGGCTCCAGCTCGGCCGCGTCCGCCGCCTCGGCGACGATCGACCACACGCGTGACTGGCTGCAGGGCAGCCAGGAGGGCAACTGGCTGTCGATGGCGGTCCGCTCCGACGGCTCCTACGGCGTGCCCGAGGGGCTGATCTCCTCCTTCCCCGTGACCACCTCCGGCGGCAACTGGGAGATCGTCCAGGGTCTGGAGATCGACGAGTTCTCCCGCGCCAGGATCGACGCGTCCGTCGCCGAGCTCGACGAGGAGCGTCAGGCGGTCACCGACCTCGGACTCATCTGAGTCCAGCTGCAGCACACCAGGACCCGTCGGGTATGCCGTGAGGCAGCTCGGCGGGTCCCGTGCGTTGTGAGGGTGGGCACCCGGGAGCTGGTCGGGCTCAGCGGATCAGCAGGGTCGCGCTCAGGCCGGCGATCCCGACGGCCAGCGCCAGCAGGGTCAGGACGTCCCAGGCGCGGGAGCGGACCACCAGGCCGCCCACCGCGCCGCGCGGCACGACCAGCCGCAGCAGGGCACACAGCGCCAGGGTGCCGGCGATGACGTAGCCGGAGGCGCGCAGGCCGCCGTTGAAGAGGACGACCACGGCGACGGCGAGCCCGAGCGGCAGGACCCACCAGAGCCCCAGGGGCTGACTGCCCCAGTTGGCCGGACGGCGCGCCCGGGGAGTCTCCGGGGCGGGGTCGGGTCCGGTCACCCGACCGGCTCGCGCTCGGCTTTCCCGACCGCCCTCGCTGCCTCGGACTCCGCGGCGGCGACGACGTTGGTCAGCAACATGGCGCGGGTCATCGGCCCGACCCCTCCGGGGTTCGGCGAGACCCACCCGGCCACCTCGGCCACGTCCGGTGCGACGTCGCCGGCGATCCTGCCGTCACGGCGGGCGACCCCGACATCCAGCACAGCGGCACCCGGGCGCACCATGTCGGCGCTGATCAGGTCCGGGACGCCCGCCGCGGACACGATGATGTCCGCCCGCCTGGTGTGGGCAGCGAGGTCTCGGGTGCCGGTGTGGCACAGGGTGACGGTGGCGTTCTCGGAGCGCCGGGTCAGGATCAGCCCGAGCGGCCGACCGACCGTCAGCCCCCGCCCCACCACCACGACCTCCGCGCCGTCCAGCTCCACCTCGTGCCGGCGGAGCAGCTCCACGATCCCGTAGGGGGTGCAGGGCAGCGGTGCCGGCTCCCCCAGCACCAGGGACCCGAGGTTGACCGGGTGCAGGCCGTCCACGTCCTTGGCCGGTGCGATCCGGGAGAGGATGGCGAACTCGTCGAGCCCGGTCGGCTGCTGCACGAGGAATGCTGTGCACGCCGGGTCCCCGTTGAGCTCGTCGACCACGGCCTCCACCTCGGCCTGCGTCGCGCCCGCGGGCAGGTCGCGGCGGATGGAGTGCACCCCGATCTCGGCGCAGTCCTTGTGCTTGGCGTTGACGTACCAGGTGCTGGCCGGGTCCTCACCCACCAGCACGGTCCCCAGACCCGGCACGATGCCCTGCTCGGCCAGCCTGGCCACGCGGGCGCGAAGGTCCGTCTTGATCTCGGTGAGCGCGGCCCGGCCGTCGAGGATGCGTGCGGTCATGGGCGACAGTCTAGAAGGCGCCCTGCGCCCTGCTGCCGCCCGGGACCCGGCAGGACACGGGGCCCTGGTCAGCGGTGGACGGGGCGGGCGCGCCGGCGGGACCGTGCCCTGGCCAGGGCCGCCCACACCGCCGCGACGACGGTCAGGCCGATCCCGGCGAGCAGCTGCACCCCCACCTGGTCACGGGTCTCGGCCTTGACCAGGTCCAGCAGCACACCCGTGCCCATCTGGCTGGTGATCGTGACGAGCCCGAAGAGCAGCACACCGCTGTGCATGACCGCCCAGGCGGCCAGGATGATAAAGAACACCCCCAGCACGCCGCCCGTCCAGGTCCACCAGGGGATGCCGGTGAGGTCCGGCCAGCCCGCGGGCAGCACCGTCCACGCGCCGATGAGGACGAGCAGGACCGACCCCGTCGCGAAGTTGAGGAACGCGGTCACCGTGGAGGTGCCGCTGACCGCGGTCACCCGGGCGTTGGTGGCCTGCTGGACCGCCGTCGACATGCCCACGAGGAAGGCGATGGCCACCGGCAGCCAGAGGAAGGTGCCGTCCTGCAGCCCCGGCGTGACCGCGATCACCACCCCCACCACGGCCAGTGCGGCGGCCGCCACGCGGGCGGGCGTGATCAGCTGCGGCGCAGCCGGTCCCAGTCGCAGCCGGTCCACCAGCAGGGCGTTCACGGTCTGCCCGCCGATCAGTGCGATCAGGAAGGTCGCCACACCCACGCGCGGCACGGCATACGTCTGGGTGGCGACGACGAGCGCTCCGGCGAACCCGCCCAGGACCTGCCAGGCCGGCAGCCTGCCGCCGCTGACCGCGGCCCTGACCGCCGCGACGCCCTGACGGAAGCGCCGGGTGACCCACAGCAGGGAGATCGCCAGCAGACCGATGAAGAAGCTGAACCACGCGGCGGCCATCGCGGGGACGTGGGTGCCCAGGTCCCCGTTGATCCGCGACTGTCCGGCCAGGAGGATCCCGCAGACGAACGCTGCGACCAGGGCCAGGGACTGGTCCCCCGGCCGACGGCGGGCCCGGGGGACGGTGGTGGGAGCGGGCCCGGCGGGCGGTGGCCCGTCAGTGGGCAAAGTGTCGCGTGCCGGTGAAGTACAGCGTCACGCCGGCCGCTGCGGCCGCCGCCACGACCTCCTCGTCGCGGATCGAGCCACCGGGCGAGACGACGGCCCGGACGCCCGCATCGAGCAGGATCTGCAGGCCGTCCGCGAACGGGAAGAAGGCGTCGGACGCGGCCACGGAGCCGTGGGCCCGGTCCGCCCCCGCGCGCTCCACCGCCAGGCGGCAGGAGTCCACCCGGTTCACCTGGCCCATCCCGATGCCCACGCTCGCACCGTCGCGGGCCAACAGGATCGCGTTGGACTTGACCGCACGCACGGACCGCCACGCGAAGGCGAGGTCTGCCCGGGTCTGGTCGTCCGCCTCCGGACCGGTCGCGAGCTCCCAGTTGGCCGGGTCGTCGCCCTCGGCGTCGATGACGTCGAGGGACTGCAGCAGCGCGCCGCCGGCGATCGTGCGCATCTCGACCCCGCCGCGCTGCGGTGACGCGGCCCGGACGACACGGAGGTTCTTCTTGGCCTGCAGCAGCTCCAGCGCCTCCGGGGCGAAGTCCGGCGCGATGACCACCTCGGTGAAGATCTCGGCGACCTGTGCCGCCAGCTCCGCCGTCACGGCGCGGTTGGTGGCGACGATGCCGCCGTAGGCCGACACCGGGTCGCACGCGTTGGCCTTGCGGTGCGCCTCGGCGATGTCGCTGCCGGTGGCGATGCCACACGGGTTGGCGTGCTTGATGATCGCCACGGTCGGCACGTCGCCGTGGTCGTGCGCCGCCCGGCGCGCCGCGTCCGCATCGACGTAGTTGTTGAACGACATGGCCTTGCCGTGCAGCACCTCGGCCTGCGCGAGGGCGGGCACGGGCTGGAACCCGTTGCGGTACAGCGCCGCCCGCTGGTGCGGGTTCTCCCCGTAGCGCAGCACGTCGGCCCGCTCCCAGGTTGCGCCCATCCACGCCGGGAAGCCGGTGCCGTCCGAGGTGTCGGTGAGCACGTTGCCCATCCAGGAGGCGACGTGCACGTCATACGTCGCGGTGTGGACGAAGGCGCGGGCGGCCAGCTCCCGGCGCTGGGCGAGGGTGAACCCACCGCCGGTGGCGCTCGCCACAACGTCCCCGTAGGCCGTGGGGTCGACCACCACGGCCACGGACGCGTGGTTCTTGGCCGCGGCCCGCACCATGGAGGGACCGCCGATGTCGATCTGCTCGACGCACTCCTCCTCGGAGGCGCCCGACCCGACCGTCTCCGTGAACGGGTAGAGGTTGACGACGACCAGGTCGAACGGCTCGATCTCCAGGTCGGCGAGCTGGGCGACGTGGTCGGGGTTGCGCGTGTCGGCCAGGAGGCCCGCGTGGACGCGCGGGTGCAGGGTCTTGACCCGGCCGTCGAGGCACTCCGGGAAGCCCGTGAGCTCCTCCACGCGCGTGACGGGCACACCGGCCGCCTCGATCCGGGCGGCCGTCGAGCCGGTCGAGACGAGCTGGGTGCCGGCGTCGTGCAGCCCGGTCGCCAGCTCCTCCAGGCCGGTCTTGTCGTAGACCGAGATGAGCGCGCGACGGATCGGGCGGCGACCGCCCGTGTCCTGCGGAGTGCCGGCGTCCTGCGGGGTGGCGTTCACGGGATCGTGACCTTCCTGTCGGTGAGGGTGTGGCCGTGCCGGGCCAGGCGACCCACCACGTCCACGAGCATGCTGCGTTCCACGGACTTGATGCGTTCGTGGAGGGTCTCCTCGGTGTCGTCGTCCTCGACGGGCACGGCGCGCTGGGCGAGGATCGGGCCGGTGTCGACACCGCCGTCGACGAGGTGAGCGGTGCACCCCGTCACCCGGACACCGTAGGCCAGGGCGTCGGCCACGGCGTGCGCCCCCGGGAACGCGGGCAGCAGCGCCGGGTGGGTGTTGACCACCGTGTGCGCGGCCAGGACCCGCTCACCGAGGAGCTTCATGAACCCTGCCGTGACCACCAGGTCCGGGACGTGGGACGCGAGGTGGGCCGCCAGCGCCCGGTCCCAGCTGGCCCGGTCGTCGTGGTCGGAGACCCGGCAGACAAAGGTCGGTATGCCGTGTCGCTCGGCCCGCTGCAGGCCCACCGTCCCGTGGCGGTCGGCCCCGACAGCGACGATCGTGACGCCGTAGGCCGGGTCCCTGCTCGCGTCGATCAGGGCCTGAAGGTTGCTGCCGGTGCCGGAGACCAGCACGGCCACCCGGGCGGGACCGGGCGGACGTGTCGCTGGGGTGGGCGTGGGGCTCACCGGATGACGATAACCCGCTCTCAGAGACGGCGGCGGAGCAGGTGCAGGACCGTCAGCGTCACCAGGGCGCCGCACAGCACCTCGGCGCCCAGCAGCCCGGTGGCACGCAGGGGTGCCGTGCCCACCTGGTTGAGCAGTCCGGGGCTCATGCCTCCCACGGACAGCCAGCTCAGCAGCAGCACGACCACGGTGACGCACACGCAGGCCGACAGGGCGATCTGGGCCTTGGCCCACCAGGAGGCCAGTCGGGGCGCCGCCCGCGCGCTGCGGAACCCGAGCCACGCCCCGGCCAGCAGGGGCAGCAGCACGGACAGCCAGAGCCCGGCGGGCAGGGGGCCCGGCTCCGGGAGGGCGGCCAGGACCGGCAACAGGGGGAGGTCGCCGGCGCTGGATCCGTCCCAGCCGACGTGGACCGTGCCGACGGCCACCTCGGCGCCGCTGGTCCAGCCCAGGGCCCAGACCAGGATGTTGGGCAGCGCCAGCACCTGCCCGAGCGTCAGCACGGTCGTCCCGACGGTGCCCGCATCGAGCGCCTCGTAGAGCGTCATCACCCGGCCGAGGCGGACCACCAGCAGCGCGACCACGACCAACAGGGCACCGACGCCCAGGATGCCGAGCGCCTGGGCCGCGGGTCGCACACCGCGACGCAGCAGGACCGGTGTGTGGAGCTCGACCCAGCGCAGCCCCTGGTCCAGGGTCGGGTGCTCCTGGCGACGGTGCTCGCGCCACAGGCTCAGGGCGATCGCCACCAGCGGGACGAGGACCAGCCCCGGCACGGCGCTGGAGACGTCCACCGGTGCCTGGCCCAGCCCGGCCAGGGAGCACAGCAGGAGTCCGGAGCCGGCGTAGCCGACCACGAAGGAGAGCAGCTCGGGCACCCCCAGGGCGGCCCAGGCGAAGCGCCACCCGGTGACGTCGTCGAGCTCGCCGCGCACGTCGGGACGGTCGACGACGACCTGCCCCACGGCATACCAACAGGCCAGGAGGGGCACCACGGTGAGCAGGAGGGGGGCCAGGACGACCTGGGTCTCCCCCACGTGGATGGTTGCCCGGTGGGCCATGGCCCACAGGTCCACCCCGATGCCCGCGGTCTGCCAGATCGAGGTCGAGCTGCGGTCATCAGCCAGCCAGGCGACGAAGACCGGCACGGTCACGGTGACCCACGAGATGAGCGCCGCCAGCAGCCCCGCGACGGCGGCGAGGACGACCGCGCGCAGGCGGCTGACGATCGTCGCGGCATCGGCAGGGGTGACGGGGCTTCGCTCCAGCAGTGTCATAGCGCCACCATCGTCCCTCCTGCGGTGCCGACAGCCGTGGAGGACTCACCGGCTCGCCCGAAACACCCCGGGCTGGAGCCGAGGTGTGTGGCCAGGTCCCACCACTCCCGCTCGGCCCGGCGGGCCGGGGCACCGACAGACGGACCGGGGCACCGACAGACGAACTCGGGCCCCCGACCGACACCAGGGTCGTGGTCGAGGGCCCGAGAGCGCGCGGGTCGGGTCAGGCGTCGAGGTCCCTGATGATCTGCCGCATGAGCTCAGCCGTCTCCGAGGGGGTCTTGCCCACCTTGACGCCGGCGGCCTCGAGGGCCTCCTTCTTGGCGGCAGCCGTGCCCGAGGAGCCGGAGACGATGGCGCCCGCATGGCCCATGGTCTTGCCCTCGGGGGCCGTGAAGCCGGCGACGTAGCCCACGACCGGCTTGGTCACGTGGGCCTTGATGTACTCGGCAGCCCGCTCCTCGGCGTCGCCACCGATCTCGCCGATCATCACGATGGCCCTGGTCTCCGGGTCGTTCTCGAACGCCTCGAGCGCGTCGATGTGCGTGGTGCCGATGACCGGGTCCCCGCCGATGCCGATGGCGGTGGTGAAGCCGTGGTCCCGCAGCTCGTACATCATCTGGTAGGTCAGGGTGCCCGACTTAGACACCAGGCCGATCGGCCCCTTGCCGGCGATGGTGTGCGGCGTGATCCCGGCAAGGGACTCCCCGGGGGAGATGATGCCGGGGCAGTTCGGGCCCACCATGCGGGTGCTCTTGCCGTCCAGGTAGGCGAAGACCTCGGCAGTGTCCTTGACCGGCACTCCCTCGGTGATCACCACCATCAGCGGCATCCCGGCGTCGATCGCCTCGATGCAGGCGTCCTTGGTGAACGCCGGTGGCACGAAGAGCACGGACACGTTGGCGCCGGTGGCCTCCATGGCCTCCTTGACCGTGCCGTAGACGTGCAGCTCCTGGTCATTGAGGGTCACCGTGCTGCCAGCCTTGCGGGCATTCACGCCCCCGACGATGTGGGAGCCGGCCAGCAGCATCAGCTCGGTGTGCTTGGAGCCCATGCCACCGGTGATGCCCTGGACGATGATCTTGGAGTCCTTGTTGAGGTAGATCGTCATTTGTTCGTTGTCTCCCGGTCTCAGGCGTTCGCCAGCTCAGCGGCCTTGTCGGCCGCGCCGTCCATGGTGTCGACCTGGGTCACGAGCGGGTGGTTGAGCTCGTCCAGGATTGCGCGTCCCTTCTCGACGTTGTTGCCGTCGAGCCGGACCACGAGGGGCTTGGTGGCGTGGTCGCCGAGGATCTCCAGCGCGCCCTTGATGCCGTTGGCGACCTCGTCGCACGCGGTGATGCCGCCGAAGACGTTGACGAACACAGCCTTGACCTGCTCGTCCCCGAGGATCACGTCGAGCCCGTTTGCCATCACCTCGGCGTTGGCGCCGCCTCCGATGTCGAGGAAGTTGGCGGGCTTGACCCCACCGCGTGCCTCGCCGGCGTAGGCGACGACGTCTAGCGTGCTCATCACCAGGCCCGCGCCGTTGCCGATGATCCCGACCTGGCCGTCCAGCTTGACGTAGTTGAGGCCGAGCCCCTTGGCCTTGGCCTCCAGCGGGTCGGTCGCGGACGCGTCCTCGAGGTCGGCGTGGTGCTGCTGGCGGAAGTCGGCGTTCTCGTCGAGGGAGACCTTGCCGTCCAGGGCGATGATCTGCCCGTCGGTGGTCTTCACCAGCGGGTTGACCTCCACGAGGGTGGCGTCCTCCGCGCGGTAGACGTCCCACAGCTTGACGAGGACCTGCGCGATGGCGTCCTGGTCGCTGGTGAAGCCCGCGGCCTGGACGATCTCGGCGGCCTTGGCCTCGTCGATGCCGGTGATGGCGTTGACGGGGATCTTCGCGAGGGCCTCGGGGCGCTCCACGGCCAGCTGCTCGATCTCCATGCCGCCCTCCTTGCTGCACATCGCCAGGAGGGTGCGGTTGGACCGGTCGAGGAGCACCGAGAAGTAGTACTCCTCGGCGATGCTCGCGCCCTGGGCGATCATCACCGCGTTGACGGTGTGGCCCTTGATGTCCATGCCGAGGATCTGTTCGGCAGCCGCCGTGGCCTCCTCGGGGGTCTTGGCCAGCTTGACGCCGCCCGCCTTGCCGCGGCCGCCGGTCTTGACCTGCGCCTTGACCACGACGACACCGCCGCTGGCGGCCCCGATGCGCTCCGCTGCGGCCGCGGCGTCACCGGCGTCGGTGATCACCTCGGCGGACAGCACCGGCACGCCGTGCGCCTCGAACATGTCCCGTGCTTGGTACTCGAAAAGGTCCACGAGTCAGCTATCCCATCCTGTGTCGTTGTGGGTCTGTGCCTGTTGCTTCTCGGTCGGGCCCGGCGGTGCTGCCCGCCCCTGTCGCCGAGGACGACGATGGGGGCGACCGGGCTGGCCTCGTGCCAGCAAGGTTAGATCAGTCGCGACCGAGGTTGTCGCGGACCCACCCCGTGATCTCCGTGGTGGTCGCTCCGGGCGTGAAGATGCGCGAGACGCCCAGCTCCTGCAGCAAGGGGATGTCGGCCTCGGGAATGATGCCTCCGCCGAACACCACGATGTCCTTGGCGTCGCGGTCCGCGAGGAGCTCGATCACCCGCTTGAACAACGTCATGTGCGCGCCGGACAGGACCGACAGCCCCACCGCGTCTGCGTCCTCCTGGATGGCCGCCTCGACGATCTGCTCAGGCGTCTGGTGCAGGCCCGTGTAGATGACCTCGACGCCCGCGTCGCGCAGCGCCCGGGCAACGACCTTGGCGCCACGGTCGTGGCCGTCAAGGCCTGGCTTGGCCACGACGACGCGCAGCGGTGAGGTGCTGGGTGCGGAGGACATGGCTGCAGATTAGCGCACCGTCCACACCGTGATGAGGGCCACATTGGCCTGACTGCACGAGCAGGCTAGGGTGCTGAGCGTCCGCGTGCCCCGGGAACCCCCGCCTGGTGGGCAGCCCGCTGCCGGACGACCGATCCTGCCCCCTCTGGGAGTTGATGTGCCCGAGCATTCTGCTGGCCGGCCCTCGCCCGCGCCCTCCGACGGGTCACGCCGGGCCGCGCTGGAGCAGGGCCGGAGGACGCGACACAGTGCGGGCAGGGAGGCCACGGAACCCTCGGTGCCCCAGTCGCGACGGGAGGCCCGCGCACTCGCCACCCACACCCCCACCACCCGACGCGAGGCCCGCGCACTCGCCACCCACACCCCCACCACCCGACGTGAGGCCCGCGCCCTGGCCACCCAAACCACCCGACGCGAGGCCCGCGCACTCGCCACCCACACCCCCAGCACCCGACGCGAAGCCCGCGCCCTGGCTACCCGCAACTCGGGTCTCTCAGCACTCCCTCCACGACTGCTGGCGTCCGCGGTGGCAGCGGCGTTCGTGACGGCGACCTCGGTCGCGACCGTCGTGGGACTGCCCACGAGCGTGACTGCGGGCACGACGACTCACCTGTCCACTGCAGAGGTGCTGTTCTCGAGCAGTGACGCGATGGTGTCGACACCGGCGATGATCCGCGGTCGTGGGGCGTCGGTGGCCTCGCGCGGCTCGACACCCCGGCTCAGCCTGGCCTGGGGCGTCGCTGCCGCGGCCGAGGGACGACGCACCATGTCGGTGCAGATGGAGGCGATCCGCTCATCGGTCACGGTGGGCGTCGACGCCACCGAGGGTGCACGCAGCCATGCGCGGGAAATCGCGGCTGACCGGTCGTTCCACGAGCCGATCCTGAGCGGTCACCAGACGTCCGGGTTCGGTTGGCGCTGGGGACGGATGCACAACGGCATCGACTATGGCGCGGACACCGGGACGCCGCTCTATGCGGTCGGCCACGGCACGGTGACCAGCGCAGGCTGGAGCTCCGGCCTCGGCTATCACGTCAGACTCACCCTCGAGTCGGGTGAGGTCATCGTCTATGGCCACCTCTCCCGGATCAGCGTCATGTCCGGGGAGCGGGTGTCGCCGGGCACCCAGGTCGGTGAGGTGGGGAGCACCGGACGGTCGACGGGAGCGCACCTGCACTTCGAGGTCCGGACCGAGCAGGGCCCTGTCGACCCGGTGCCGTGGCTCGAGGCCCAGCGCGGCTGAGCCGCCCTCGCCCGGCCGGCGGCCGCCCGGCCGGCGCCCATCCAGCGGCACCGCTCCCCGACGACAGGTCCGGGCGCCTCTCGTGGTCGGCAGCCGCGCCCCGGACCGTCAGAGCTTCTCGAGTGGTGCGTAGCGCAGCAGCAGCCGCTTCACACCCGCCGCGCCGAAGTCGACATGTGCCATGGTGTGGTCGCCGGTCCCCTCGACGCGGATGACGGTGCCGAGCCCGAACGAGTCGTGGTTGACCCGGTCGCCCGCAGCCACCGACACCGGCTCGACGGTCCTGCGCACACCTGAGCCACGGGGGTTCAGCCGCACGACGCCGCCCTGAGACGCTCCGCGGGGCCCTCCGCCCCATCCCTGCCGGACGGACGCGCTGGGCCGGCCTGCGGCGCTCATCCGGTCCCGGTCCGAGCGTTCCCAGTTGACGACGTCCTCCGGGATCTCGTCGAGGAACCGGGAGGGCGGGTGGTACTGCGGTGCACCGAACGCCGCCCTCGTGCCCGCGCGGCTGAGATACAGGCGCTGCCGTGCCCGGGTGATGCCGACATAGGCGAGGCGCCGCTCCTCCTCGAGCTCGGTCGGGTCGTCCATCGAGCGCTGGTGCGGGAAGGTCCCGTCCTCGAGCCCGGTCAGGAACACCACCGGGAACTCCAGCCCCTTGGCGGTGTGGAGTGTCATCAGCGTCACGACGCCGGCATCGGTGCCCTGACCACCCTGGGGGATCTCGTCGGCGTCCGCCACCAGCGAGACCTGCTCGAGGAAGTCGACCAGCGTGCCCTCGGGGTAGTTCTCGTCGAACTCGCGGGCAACGGCCACGAGCTCGGCGAGGTTCTCGATGCGGGTCTCGTCCTGCGGGTCGTGGCTGGCCCGCAGCTCCTTGGTGTAGCCAGACCGGTCGAGGATGGCCTCGAGCAGATCTCCGACCCCCGAGTCGTCGTCGGCCGCCACGGTGCCCACCGCCTCCAGCATCGCGGTGAAGGACTGGACCGCCGCGACGGACCGGGTCGCGATGCCGGGGGCGTCCTCGACCCGGCCGAGGGCTGCCACGAAGGGGATCCGTTCCCGGGCCGCGAGCGCGGCGACCGCCGCCTGGGCGCGGTCTCCGATGCCGCGCTTGGGGACGTTGAGGATCCGCCTCAGGTTGACGTCGTCCGCCGGGTTGGCCACGACGCGCAGGTAGGCCAGCGCGTCCTTCACCTCGCGCCGCTCGTAGAACCGGGTGCCGCCGACCACCTTGTACGGGAGGCCGGTGCGCACGAAGACCTCCTCCAGGGCCCGTGACTGGGCGTTGGTGCGATAGAAGACGGCGACGTCCTTGGGCCTGACCCCGTGCTCGTCGCCGAGCCTGTCAATGGTCTGGGCGACGAAGGAGGCCTCGTCGTGCTCGTCGTCGGCGACGTAGCCGACGATCATCTCGCCGTCACCCAGGTCGGACCACAGACTCTTGTCGCGCCGGCCCGGGTTGCGCGAGATGACGGAGTTGGCCGCGCGCAGGATCCGTTCGCTGGACCGATAGTTCTGCTCGAGCAGGATGGTGCGGGCCTGCGGGTAGTCCTTCTCGAACTCGACGATATTGCGGATCGTGGCGCCCCGGAAGGCGTAGATCGACTGGTCGGCGTCGCCCACGACGCACAGCTCGGCAGGGGGCACGTCCTCGTCCTCGGTGCCGACCAGCTCGCGCACCAGGGTGTACTGGGCGTGGTTGGTGTCCTGGTACTCGTCCACGAGCACGTGCCGGAAACGTCGGCGGTAGTGCTCACGGACGGCCGGGAAGGCCTGCAGGATGTTGACGGTCATCGAGATGATGTCGTCGAAGTCGAGAGCGTTGGCCTGGCGCAGCCTGCGCTGGTAGTCGGTGTAGGCCTGGGCCACGACCGCGTCGTAGGGGTTGTTGCCCACCTGCGCAGCGAACGTCTCCTCGTCAATCAGCTCGTTCTTGGCGGAGGACACCTTGTGGCACAGCACACGGGGCGGGTAGCGCTTGGGGTCCAGGTCCAGGTCGCGGATCACCATGGCCATCAGCCGCTGGCTGTCGGCGGCGTCGTAGATCGAGAAGGTCGACTTCAGACCGACGGTGGCTGCCTCGCGACGCAGGATCCGGACACAGGCGGAGTGGAACGTGGACACCCACATCGCCTTGGCCCGCGGGCCGATGAGCCCCTCCACCCGCTCACGCATCTCCGCGGCGGCCTTGTTGGTGAAGGTGATGGCCAGCACCTGCCCAGGCTGCACCCCACGGTGTGCCAGCAGGTAGGCGATCCGGTGCGTGAGCACGCGTGTCTTGCCGGAGCCGGCCCCCGCGACGATCAGCAGCGGACCGTCCGCGTGGACCACTGCCTCCCGCTGCGGCCCGTTGAGTCCTGCGAGCAGCACCTCCGGGTCAGCGCTGGCGGGAGCCGCCTGCTCCGGAGCGAAATCGGGGGCGGGCTCCTGCTCGAGAGCCCAGAGTGGCACGCCGGAGTCGTCCACGGGCACGCTGCCGCTGGCCTGCGCAGGTGACATCGGGGGCAGCGGAACATTGTCGAAGAGCGTGCTCATGGTGCGGCTCAGTCTAGGTCGCTCGGCCGACAGGACCACCGCGTTGTCCACCGGCAGTCCGACGTACGCTGTCCCCCGTGATTCGCGAAGCGACCGAGCAGGACATCCCGGCCATCCTCGACCTGGTCCGCGAGCTGGCCGAGTACGAGAAGGAGCCGGAGTCCGCCGTCGGCACCGTGGACTCCTACCGCGCGGCCCTCTTCCCCGAGCAGGGCTCACCCACGGTGTGGGCCCATGTCGCGGAGGTGGACGGCAGGGTGATCGGCATCGCCGTCTGGTTCCTCACCTTCTCCACATGGACGGGCCGCAACGGACTCTGGCTCGAGGACCTCTACGTCTCTCCGGCACACCGCGGCAGCGGGATCGGCCGGCGGCTGATGGCCACGCTGGCCCGCATCTGCACCGAGCGCGGTTACCCCCGCATGGAGTGGACCGTCCTCAACTGGAACACCCCGGCGATCGAGGTGTACCGGCACGTCGGTGCGGCCCCCCTGGAGGAGTGGACCACCCAGCGCCTCACCGGCGACGCGCTCACGGCCCTGGGTGCCGACGAGTGATCACGAGCCCTGCCCTGTCGACCGGCACGACGAACTATCTCGACGGCTGGACGGTCGCCCTGCTCGTCGCCGGGTTCCTGAGCATGGGCGTCTGCGTCGTTGCCGGCCTCCGCGGCCACGGCCCGGGCAGGTTCACGCTGGGCGTCACGGCGCTGCTCCAGGCGGTTGTCACCGTCGTCTTCGGTGCCTACCTGCTCCGGTCGCTGGGCGGGGAGTCGCCGGTCGGGCCGGTCTGGGAGCTGTGGGCGTATCTGGTCACGGTCCTGATGGTGCCGGTCGTGGCCTGGCTCTGGGCCCGCAGCGACTCGTCTCGATGGGGCACGTTCGTGCTGGCCCTCGCCGGCTTCGTGGTCGCCGTCATGGGGGCCAGGGCCGGACAGATCTGGCACGGAGTGGGCTACCAGTGAGCAGTGAGCAGGGAGGGCACCACCGACCCGCCGCGGGAGCCGTCCACAACCCACGGGCCTCGGGACCGGGGCGCCTGATCATCGCGTTGTATGCCGTTTTCGTGATCGGGTCCCTCTCCAGGGCCGGCTTCCAGATCGCCACCCGCTTCGCCGAGGCGCCCCTGGCCTACACCCTCTCCGCCGTCGCCGGAGTGATCTATGTCGTGGCCGCGGTCTCCCTGGCCGTCCGCGGCCCTCGGGCCTGGTGGGTCTCGCTCGTCGCGATCAGCACCGAGCTCGTCGGTGTGCTCGCCGTCGGCTTGTGGAGCGTGCTGGATCCGGCGGCGTTCCCTGACGCGACCGTGTGGTCCGGCTTCGGTCGCGGCTACCTCTACATCCCACTGGTGCTGCCGGTCGTTGGCCTGTGGTGGCTCCGGAGCACCCGCCCTGCTCGCCGCGCCATGGTCTGACCCACGGCCGAGTTCCGGACGTGAGGACGGACGCACCCGGCCCGACGTCAGGTCTCCTCGACCGCCCCACTGGACTCGTCAGGCGACGGCTGCTACCTCCACAGCGAGGCGACGAGCACGTTGACGATGGCCAGGGCGCCTGCGGCGTGCACCATGCCGGCAGCCACCGGCTTGTCCTTGCGTGCGCGGGCGGCGGCGATCTCGGTGAGGGCGGCCACGGCGAGCGCCACGACCAGCTTCACCGCGATCTTGGTGTTGTTGACGTCCATGTCGTCCATCGCCCCCGAGGCCAGACCCGTCAGGATCACCCCGGTGAGCACCTGCAGGCGCGCTCCCCACACCATCACGGTGTTGGGCACCAGCCCCTGCGCGCTCTGGGTGGCCGCCACCAGGTAGCCGCCGACGAGGGCGGCCAGCCCGAGCATGTGGGTCACGACGAAGAGGTTGTAGACGAAGTCCATGCCGCCTACCTTAGGTCCCGAAGCAGGACCCGCCGCTGCCAGTCGAGCAACGGTGTGGTGGGCAGGGACGCCACCGGGATCCAGCGGGCATCCGCCGTGCTCCCGCCCACATCGTGGATGACCGGCGGCACCGGCTCGGGACACTCGCCCCGATAGACGGCCGACACCGCGTGGTAGTCCTCCAGGCGACCGGAGGGCGCCCGTCCCGTCCAGTGCCGACTCACCAGCTCGAGCGGCCGCAGGTCCCGGACGCGCTGTCCGGTCTCCTCCCACACCTCGCGCACGGCTCCGTCGACGAGGTCCTCGCCCGGGTCGACGCCTCCGCCGGGCAGGCCCCACACCTCGTGCTCGCTCATCGTGAACGTGGTGAGCAGCAGGGACGGGACGCCGAGGTACTCGGCGACCACCACGACATACGCGCTCAGTCGTTGATGAGGCTCTGGCTGCTCCCCCGGCGCGACCCGGTAGATCAGGACGACCTGGCCGTCGACGACCTCGCTGCCCACCCACACCGGCTCGTGCCCGTGGGCCTGCAGGACGGCAGCGGGGTCGACCCCGTGCGGCACGGACTCCTCGACCAGGGTCCGTCCCACAGCGTCGACCGCACGCACGCGCGCCACGTCAGGCCTCCCTCGTCGACTCGACCGGTTCCAGCATCAGCATCAGGTCGTTGGCCAGGTCATTCCACTGGAACCGCGCGGTGACGTACTCCCGGCCCGCGCGTCCCCAGGCTGCGGCGCGCTCCCGGTGCTGCAGCAGATCGCTCACCGCAGCCGCGATCTCGTCGAGGTCACGGCCGTTCACCAGGTGCCCGGTGAGACCGTCGACCAGCGTGTCCGCCGCGCCACCGGAGTTGCCCACGACGACCGGGAGGCCGCTGGCCTGGGCCTCCAGGACCGACAGGGGGACACCCTCGGGCTCCAGTCCACGCCAGCGGGTGCGACTGGGCATGGCGAAGACGTCCCCGGCAGCGAAGTACTCGGGCGTGCGGGACCAGGGCACGCGGCCGGTGAGGGTGATGTCGCGGCCCAGACCCGCCTGTTCCACCTGGGCCACGAGCCGGGGACGGGACGGGCCGTCCCCCACGATGAGCAGCGCTGCGTCGGGAACCCGGGCCTGCACCCGCGGCCACGCCGCGATGAGGGCGTCCTGCCCCTTACGGCGAACGAGCCGGGACACACTGACCACGACGGGACGGCTGCTCAGGCCGAGCTGTGCGCGCAGCCGCGTGCCGTCCACCTGGGGGTGGTAGCGCTCGACGTCGACGCCTGGCGGAAGGTGCTGCATACGGCCCGCCGACTCCGGCGAGAGCACCGTGGCCAGACGGCTGCGCGAGTACTCCCCCAGATAGGTCACCGTGTCCACGCGCTCCCCGATCCGGCGCACGACGGACCGGGTCCCCGGGAGCCGGGACCACCACTCCTCCGCGCTGTGCGTGGTCGCCACGGCACGGCGCACCCCTGCCGCGCGCAGTGCCGGCGTCATCTGGGCGAGGGGGGCGGCCGAGCCGAACCAGACCCGGTCGCACCCGAACTCGCGCGCCGTGCGGGCGCAGCGCCGCACCACCCCGGCGGTGGGCAGCAGCACCCGCGCCTCGTCCCGCACCACGGTGTAGGGCAGGCCGGCATCGAAGGCGGCGGCCCCGCGCTGGCGGGCCGTGTGGACCACCACGGAGCCGGGCCCACGAGCCGTCGCGATCCGGTCCGCCATGGACTGGACGAACGCCTCGATCCCGCCGACGCGGGGACCGAAGTCATTGGTCACGATCAGGGTGGCACCGGACACGAGGGCCCCCTTCCGGACGAGATGTTGGCGGTGTCGCACCCTACCCTTGCGCCCAGGCACCGCGTCCGCAGGTATCGTGCTCTGGGTTGTCTACACAGGTCCGGGCGGGCCGGGGGAGGTATCTACGACGTGCGAGAGCACCCAGCACGAGGCCGTAGCCTGTCGGACGTGCGCACCCCTGTGTCCCGACCGAGCCGACGTCCGGTGGTCACCGCGTGACGATCCACGCGACCGAGGACTACGAGCCCACCCGGAAGTTCGGATGGCGCGAGGTCCTGCAGTCGGTGGTCGGCCTGACCATCGCCACCCTGCTCCTGATCTTCGTGCTCCCGCGGGTGGCCGACTCCTCCTGGCCGGACATCCTGCGCCAGATGGCCCTGGTCGGCGGGTGGGTCGCGGTCCTGATGGTCGTGCTGAAGCTCATCGGGTTGTACTCCTACACCTTCACCCTCACCGGGTCGCTCCCCGGCCTCAGTCACCGCCGAGCTCTGCTCGTCAACGCCTCGGGGTCGATGATCAGCAACATCATGCCCATGGGTGGCGCGGTCGCCGTGGCGATCACCTATGTGATGTGCCGGTCGTGGGGGTTCATGCGCCGCAACATCTCCACGTCACTGGTGGTCACCGGGGTCTGGAACATCATGGCGCGCCTGGCACTGCCGGTGATCGCCATCCTGGTCGTCATCATCGGCCCGATGGACACCCCGGCACCGGTCATCCTCGGCTCGGTCATCGCCGTGGTCGCGCTGCTGATGGTGCTCGCGTTCTTCCTCGCGGTGATCTACAGCGACAAGGCCTCGCACCTGGTCGGGCACAGCCTGGGGTGGGTCGCCAAGCCCTTCTCCAAGCGGCTGCGCGCGGGGGCCAACCTCGACTCGCTCATCCAGGACCAGCGCGGCCGCTGGGGCAACGTCGCGAGCAGCAACGGCTGGAAGATGAGCCTTGGCCTGGCCGGCATGCTCGGCATCTTCTTCGTCCTGTACCTCGTCGCGTGCCACACCGTCGGCGTCGAGCTGCCGATCGCGCACATCTTCGCGGCCTACGCCATCCGCCAGCTGCTCACCGTGGTGGCCATCACCCCGGGCGGCCTCGGCATCACCGAGGCCGGCACTGCGGCGGTCCTCATCGCCTTCGGTGCCGACCCGACGGCCGCCGCGGCGGCAGCCCTGCTGTATGCCGTGGTGACCCACCTCCTGGACGTGCCCCTGGGCGCCCTGGCCATGTTGATCTGGTGGCTCAGCCCCAACCGGCCCACGACCTACCAGCTCGACAGCCAGGGTGAGCTCGCCCCGACACCCCGGGGCGCCGCGCTGCCCGGTGGCGAGCGGGCGGAAGCGGTGGGCGACCCCGCCCCGAGCACCGCCCCGGACGAAGCGCGCAACGGGCAGGACTAACCTGCTAGCAGCCGACTGACCTGACGGGCGTGTGCCTGCTCGGCGACAGAGTCGTCGATCTCACCGGGCTCCCAGCCTCCGGTCGCCCGGGTGGCGGCGACCCGCAGCAGGTGGTCGGCCAGGGCCGGGTTGGCCGGCAGGACCGGCCCGTGGAGGTAGGAGCCGATCACCTCGTGCACCCGGGCCCCCTCGGTGCGGTCCGCACCGTTGTTGCCCTGCCCGTGCCGCACCGTGCCGAAGGGCTCCTGCCCGGCCGCCAGGACCGTCGAGCCGGAGTGGTTCTCGTAGCCGACGACCTCCCCGGCAAGGGTGTCCAGCACCACCGGGCCGATCATTCGCGTCGCGTTGCCGGTGGTGGTCACGTCGAGGATGCCCAGGCCCGGCAGGCGCGTGCCGTCCACGGTGAGGAAGGCCTGACCGAAGAGCTGGTACATGCCGCAGATCATCAGCATCGGCATCCCGTCGGCGGCGTACGCCCGCAGCCGGTCGGCGTGGGTGAACAGGTCCTCCTGGACCCGGACCTGGCCGGAGTCCTGGCCACCGCCGCCGAGGAGCAGGTGGGCGTGCTCAGGCCACGGGGCACCGGGGTGGTGCTGGTGGACGACGGGGGTGTAGCCGTGCCAGCGCAGGCGGCTCGCCAGCGCGCGCGTGTTGCCCAGGTCGCCGTAGATGCTCATCTCGCGGGGGTAGAGGTGGACGATGTGCACGGTGCCCTTGCTAGGCCCACCGCCTCCGGTGCCTGCAGTCACTGGGCGTCCTCCCCGAAGCGTGCGAGCCCGTAGCGGGCGGCCAGCCGACGACGCAGGTGCATCATCGCCGTGTAGGTGCAGAAGATCCGTTTCGGACCGTCCGCGTGCTCGTGCAGGAACTGCTCCAACGCCGCGTCGAGGTCGGTCTCGGTGCGCTCGACCGGCACCTCGTCATACTGCAGCCGCAGGGCCATGTCCCACCCGCGCACCCCGCTGGTCAGGGCGACCCCCTGCTCGCGGAGGCTCTCGAACGAGACGTCATAGAGCCAGGAGACGTCCCGGCCATCGGCGTAGTTGTCGTTGATGGCGATCATCGTGGCCACCGGCTCGGAGCCGTAGGTGCCCAGTGCCACGGTGAACCCGGCCGGGTTCTTGACCAGCACGAGCTCGAGCGGCTGCCCGTCCACATCGATCACCTCACCGCGCCCGAACGGCGGGGTCACCGAGGCGAGGGTCGTCGCGGCGACACCGGGTTCGAAGCGCTCACCCAGCACCGCCCGGGCGGTGGCGGTGGCGGCGGTGGCGTTGATCATCGCCGCCAGGCCGCGCTGCCGCAGCGTGACCGGACCGACGTCGGCCCCGGACCCCGTGACCGTGAAGGAGCGCTCGTCGTGGACCAGGAGCAGGGAGGCGTCGGCGGTGACCGGCAGGGCGGCCGCCCCGTCGACCTCACGGACGTCGGCCTCCTGCAGCTCGGGCAGCCGGTCGGCACAGGCGGGGTCGACCCCGAACCATCCGACCGAGACGTCCGGACCGACGCTGCGGTGGATGCGCGAGATGAACGAGTCGTCGACGTTGAGCACCACGCCCGTGGTGGTCTGCTCCGCCAGGCGGGTCAGGAGCTGGGCCGTCTGGTCGATCTCGGCGAACCGGTCGAGCTGGTCGCGGGCGACGTTGAGCAGCAGGGCGTGCGTGGGGGCGACCGCCGCGGCGAAGTGCAGGGCATGGGCCTCGTCGAGCTCCAGGACCGCCCAGTCCGCGTCGAGCCGGCCGCTGAGCGGGACCTCGGAGAGCATCGCCGAGATGACCCCACGGGTGAAGTTGCTGCCCGTCGGGTTGGTGAAGACCCGCTGCCCGTGGGCCCGCAGCAGCGCCACCAGCATCTTGGTCGTCGTGGTCTTGCCGTTCGTGCCGCTGACCACCACCACACCACCCGGCAGGTCCGCCAGGGTGTGCGCCAGGATGCCCGGGTCGATCCGTTCGGTCACCAGCCCGGGCAGTGCCGAGCCCCCACCGCGCAGCCGGGTGGCGTGCCGGGCCAGCTTGCCGGCGGCGATGGCGAGGGTGGAGCGGATCACGCGCGCAACTCTAATCGCGCTCCCGGCACGGCACCGCCCGCCACACCCAGCACCACCGCGGGGAGACGTCCAGGCAGAGAGCTGCCCGCCACACCCCGACGGGGGTATGACGGGCAGTTCCGTCCGCGGGTCAGCGCAGCCAGCCGTTGCCGACCTTGCCTCCCCACCAGCGGCCCAGACCCCAGGTGTCGCCGGCGAGGGTGTAGGCAGCCACCAGCAGGACCGCCGCCTCGATCCAGTGCGCGTCGGTCACCGGGTTCGTGAAACCCGCGCCCGCCTGGCCGATCGGCAGGGCGGCGAGGTACATGAGTGCCATGAGGAGGGTGCCGCCCCAGGCGGCGATCTTCAGGCCGGCCCCGGTCAGCATGGCCAGGCCGATGCCGAACAGCCCGACCATGAACAGGACGTCGGCGACCGGCCCGAAGCTCTCGGCCACCCAGACGAAGACCTCTTTGAACGGGCCCGAGGTCGCGTGGACCAGGTAGCCCTGTGCGGGAGCTCCACCGTTGACGACGGCCGCCTCCGCGGCGGTGCCGTAGCCCAGGCCGAACAGCTTGTCGACGAAGGGCCACATGAAGGTCCAGCCGATGAGGATCCGCAGGAACGCCAGCAGCCTGCGCGCGACGCCCGAACGGACGATGTCGGCCTGGTGGACGACGCCGTCGGCGCGCGCCGCGCGCCCTACAGCAGCGTCGTCCTGGGCGGGGAGGTGGACTGTGACGCTCATGACGATCCCTTTCGGTCTGTGCGGTGGAGGTCGTTCTCGACTTCCACTATTGAGTGTAGTACTACAGATCGTCGCAAGTGCGCCAGAAGTGGCCGTGAGCGGTGTCTGCTACCTCACACGTGTCGCCGCCTGAGCTCGTAGCGCCTGGAGTGCGTGTCGAGTCACCCCTTCGTGAGGGAGGTCCGACATGACGACGATCGTCGACGACTACCGGCTGCTCATGGCCGACGTGTACGAGGTCGCTGGCCTGTCCCGGCGGACGGCGGAGGCCCTGGCGAGCGCGGCCGGTCAGGCGCTGGGCCGGCTGCAGGCCTCACTCCCACTCGATGGTGCCCGGCGGCTTGCTCGTCACGTCGAGCGCCACGCGGTTGATCTCCTCGACCTCGTTGGTGATCCGGTTGGAGATCCGGGCCAGCACGTCGTAGGGCACGCGGCTCCAGTCGGCCGTCATGGCGTCCTCGCTGGAGACCGGTCGCAGCACGACCGGGTGGCCGTAGGTACGGCCGTCACCCTGCACACCCACCGAGCGCACGTCCGCCAGCAGCACGACGGGGCACTGCCAGATGTCGCGGTCCAGACCGGCCCGGGTCAGCTCCTCGCGCGCGATCGCGTCCGCACGGCGCAGGATCGCCAGCCGCTCGGCGTCCACCGCCCCGATGATCCGGATGCCGAGCCCCGGCCCGGGGAAGGGCTGGCGCCAGACGATCTGCTCCGGCACGCCGAGCTCGAGGCCGACCTGGCGGACCTCGTCCTTGAACAGCGTGCGCAGCGGCTCGATCAGGGTGAACTGCAGGTCGTCGGGGAGGCCGCCGACGTTGTGGTGGCTCTTGATGTTGGCGGCGCCACTGCCGCCACCGGACTCCACCACGTCGGGATAGAGCGTGCCCTGCACCAGGAACTTCACCGGGTGCCCCTCGGCGTCGGCGGTGCCGGCCACGTCCCGGGCAGCCTGCTCGAAGACGCGGATGAACTCCCGACCGATGATCTTGCGCTTGGTCTCCGGGTCGGTGACCCCCGCGAGCGCATCGAGGAAGCGCTGCTGCGCGTCGACGACGACGAGCTCGACCCCGGTCGCGGCCACGAAGTCCTGCTCGACCTGCTCGGCCTCCCCCTCGCGCAGCAGCCCGTGGTCCACGAACACACAGGTCAGCTGGTCACCGACGGCGCGCTGCACCAGCGCGGCGGCCACCGAGGAGTCAACGCCGCCCGAGAGCCCGCAGATGACGCTGGCGTCACCCACCTCCTCGCGGATCCGGGAGACCAGGTCCTCGACGACGTTCTCGCTCGTCCAGGTCGGCTCGAGCCCGGCGCCGCGCAGCAGGAAGTTCTCCAGGACGCGCTGCCCGAAGCTGGAGTGCAGCACCTCCGGGTGCCACTGCACCCCGTAGCGTCGCGCCTCGTCGTCCTCGAACGCGGCCACGGCGGCACCGGGCGTGGTCGCCGTGACGCGCGTGCCCTCGGGCGCCTGCGCGACGGAGTCGCCGTGGCTCATCCACACCGGCTGCTCGTCCGGCTGCCCGTCGAAGAGGGTGCTGGCGGTGTCGGAGATCCGAGCCCGGGTCTCTCCGTACTCACGCAGGCCCGTCTTCTCGACCGAGCCGCCCAGGGCGGTCGCCATCGCCTGGAAGCCGTAGCAGATGCCGAGCACGGGCACCCCCGCGGTCAGCAGGGCCGGGTCCAGGGACGGTGCCCCCTCCGCATACACCGACGAGGGCCCACCCGAGAGGATCAGGGCCGCCGGGTTCTTGGCGAGCACCTCCTCCGCGGGCATGTCGTGCGGCACGATCTCGCTGTAGACGGAGGCCTCACGGACCCGTCGCGCGATCAGCTGGGCGTACTGCGCGCCGAAGTCCACGACGAGGACGGGGCGCTGCTGGAGAGCATCGGTCACCGGGACAGGTTAGCCGGGTCGGGCCCTGCGGACCGACTCGGTCGGGGCCGGTATGCCGAGGGGCCGGGTCGTGCGGTCAGGCCGGCACCCCGGTGGCCGCCGACTCCCTGGCCTCGATCTGCGCCCTGGCGGTCCGGGTGACCCGGTGCTCGACCCAGAAGGAGAGGAAGGGCACGCAGCCGGCCAGCATGACCAGGACCATGGGGCCGATCTCCCAGCGGAGGGCGAAGCCGAGCAGGGCCACGGCGACCAGGTAGACCATGTACAGGAAGCCGTGCGGCATCGCCCACCAGTCGAGTGCGTGGTTCTGGAACCCGTAGCGGAGCACCATGTGCACGGTGAGGACGAGGAGCGCGACACCGACGACGAACGCCATCACCTGGAAGAACGTCAGCTTGGCGCGGTCAGACATGGTGGGGCTCGATCCTCTCGTCGGCGGGTGCGGTGGTGCTGCTCACTGTAGGCGGACTCCCTGAGCGCTCCCGCGCGGCGTCGTGCAGCAGCTTGAGGTACATGAACACCGCGAACGCGGCGAAGACCCACCACTGCAGCGCGTAGCCCAGGTTGCGCCAGTCGACCTCGCCCGCGGTGAGCTGCGGCGGCGGCACGGGCGCCACCGTGTCGGCGGTCAGCCGTGGCTCCTCGGCCGTGCTGAACAGGAACCCGTTGTAGAGGTCCTCCGGCCACTCGTTGGCCAGCACCGACAGGTCGATGGTCCCGCGCTGCCCCTCGGGCAGGACGGCCTCCCCGAAGTAGGGCGACTCCCCCGGCGCCAGCTCGCCGCGGACCGTGACGGGCTCGGCCGGCGGGACCCCGGCCTCCCCCGGGTCGTCGACGAAGCCGCGCAGGACCGGGATGACGGCCTGCCCCTCGTCGACCAGCAGCGGGGTCACGACCCAGTACCCCGGCCGTCCCTCGAGCACCCGGTCGGGCACCAGGAACTGGCGTGCCCCGTCATACTGCCCGCGGGTGACGACCGGGTGACCGGCACCGTCCGCCGGGAAGGGGGCGTGCGGGGCCAGGACCTCGGTGAGCGGCTTCTCCACGAGCGCGTCGCGCTGCTCCTGGAGCTTCTCGACGGCGTCGTGCTGCGCGACCGACAGCTGCCACAGACCGAGCCACACGAAGGAGAGGCAGACCGCGGCGACGACTCCGAGGAGCGTCAGCCAGCGGGGGGTGAACAGGGTGCGCAGCACCCTCCCAGGGTAGGCGACCTTCCTGGCAGGGCCGGCCGGTGCTCAGGCGTCGGGGTCGGTCTCGAGCGTGTCGTCGAAGACGTAGATGGAGCCGCCGTAGCAGGCCACCCAGACCGTGTGCGTGATCGGCTCGTAGGTGATACCGATCGGGTTGGCGTCGGTCGGCTCCTTCTGCAGGACCTCCATGTCGTCGGTGCTGATCTTGGCGACGGAGGGCTCGTAGTAGTTCACGACGTACAGGGCGGTCCCGTCCGAGGACAGGATCATCGAGCGCGGCTCCCGGCCCGAGACGACCTGGTCCACGATCTCCTCGGTCTCGGTGTCGATCTTGTAGATGGTGTCGGCCCCGCTGACCGCCATGTAGAGGTACTTCCCGTCCGCGGAGAGGTTGAGGTGGCGCGGCTTGCGGCCGGTCTCCATCATCACCTCGGACTCGCCGGTCACCAGGTCCACCTTGAAGAGCTTGTCGGCATACATCGCGGCCACGTAGGCGGTGCGGTTGTCCGGCAGTACCTCGATCCCCCGGGGGGCCGCCGCGATCGGGATGGTCTTCTCCTCCCGCGCAGTCTCGACATCGACCACGGAGAGGGTAGAGTCGCACCAGTTCGAGACCAGGACCTTGGTCTGGTCGGGCGTGATGTCGACGTACTTGGGCACGGCACCGACCTTGATCGCCTGGTCCCACTCCATGGCCTCGGCGTCGAAGCGGTAGAGCAGCGAGGGACCGACCCCGTCGGCCGGCGTGCAGTCGTCGAAACCGTCCTTGCCGAAGCCCTCGCCGTACATCGTGTACTGCGAGACGTAGGCGTACCTGCCGTCGGCGGTCCACGCGGCCTCCACCGGCGACCCCGACGCGCTCCCCGGGTGCCCCTCGATCCCGAACTCCTCCGGGACGATCTCGTCGGACAGGGTGGCGACGAGCTCGCGGGACTCCGCGTCGTAGACCGTGGAGGTGTGCCGGTACATCATGTTGTTGGCGATGACCAGGCCCGCGCCGGAGGCCACGACGGACTTGGGCGTGATCTCCCCCGTCAGGTAGTCGACCCGCTCCATGAACGACTCGTCGGAGGGGATGGGCGGCGGACCGGCCACGGGGGCGTCGCCGGTCGGCGAGCCGGTGCTCTCGGATCCATCGGCACCCCCGCCGACCGCACTGTCGAAGCCGTCCTTCGCGGTGCCCTCCGTGGGTTGCGGGGACGTGTCCGCGGGGGCCGGGGCGGCGGCCTCCGGCCCGGTGTCCTGCGGGCCGTCGTCTCCGCCCGCGGTGAGGCAGGCGGTCAGCGAACCGGCCAGGACCAGCGCTGCCACCCCGCCGACGAGGGCACGGCGCCGCCGGTAGGTGGGTTCACGGCGAACTCGCATGGTCTGCTCCTCGGGCGCGGGGCGGCCGGTGGCTGCACCGTGCCGGCCCCTGGTCACGAACAGCACCAAGGGTAAGGGCAGGAACGGCCCGCGCCCTGCAGGCGCTCCCCGCCTCAGCGAGGTTGGTAGGGAGCGACGACGACCTCGACGCGCTGGAACTCCTTGACGTCGGTGTAGCCCGTCGTGGCCATGGCCCGGCGCAGAGCACCCATCAGGTTGGTCGTGCCGGAGGCGTCCCGGCCGGGGCCGTTGAGGATCTCCTCCAGGGAGCCGGCGGTGCCCACGCGGACCCGCTCGCCGCGCGGCAGGAACGGGTGGTGGGCCTCCGAGCCCCAGTGGTAGCCGCGCCCCGGAGCCTCCTCGGCACGGGCGAGCGCGGCACCGATCATCACCGCGTCGGCGCCGCAGGCGACCGCCTTGACGATGTCGCCGGACTGGCCCATCCCGCCGTCGGCGATGACGTGGACGTAGCGCCCGCCGGACTCGTCCAGGTAGTCGCGACGCGCGGCGGCGACGTCGGCGATCGCCGTGGCCATCGGCGCGTGGATGCCCAGCGTGGTGCGCGTCGTGTGCGTCGCTCCCCCACCGAAGCCGACCAGGACTCCCGCAGCGCCGGTGCGCATCAGGTGCAGCGCCGCCGTGTAGGTCCCGGCGCCCCCGACGACGACCGGCACGTCGAGCTCGTAGATGAAGCGCTTGAGGTTGAGCGGCTCGGCGCTGCTGGAGACGTGCTCCGCCGAGACCGTGGTGCCCCGGATGACGAACAGGTCGACGCCGGCGTCCACGACGGTGCGCCAGAACTGCTGGGTCCGCTGCGGGGACAGGGACCCGGCGACGGTGACGCCCGCCTCCCTGATCTCCCTGAGCCGCTGGGTGATCAGGTCGGGACGGATCGGCGCGGCGTACAGCTCGCGCAGCCGCGCGGTGCTCGCTGCGGCCTCCAGCCCGGCGATCTCCTCCAGGTAGGCGCTCGGGTCGTCGTAGCGGGTCCACAGCCCCTCCAGGTCGAGCACCCCCAGCCCGCCGAGCCGTCCCATCATGATCGCCGTCTGCGGCGAGACGACGGAGTCCATCGGCGCCGCGATGACCGGCAGCTCGAAGTGGTAGGCGTCGATCTGCCAGCTGATCGACACGTCCTCCGGGTCGCGGGTGCGCCGGGACGGCACCACCGCGATGTCCTCGAAGGAATAGGCGCGCCTACCGCGCTTGCCACGGCCGATCTCGATCTCGCTCACCGGCTCAGGCTACAAGCAGGCCGCCGGGATGCTGGGACGGCCACCACACGGCATACTGGAAGTTGAAAAATTGACCGACTGGACCGGCCCCCTGGAGGCACACCGTGGAGCACGCCGACCGCACCCCGACCACCGAGCGGCAGCCGGTGCTCTACCTGAGCCACGGGGCCCCGCCGCTGGCCGACGACCAGACCTGGACCGGGCAGCTGCACGCCTGGTCCGACCGGCTCCCCCGCCCCACGAACATCCTGATGGTCTCGGCGCACTGGGAGAGCGCGCCGCTGACGGTCAGCGCCAGCCGGCAGCAGGTGCCGTTGGTCTACGACTTCTGGGGCTTCCCGCAGAAGTACTTCGAGGTGGAGTACGCCGCGCCGACCGCTCCCGAGCTGGCCGACGAGGTGACGGCGATCATCGGCGACTCCGTCCACCGGGACGAGGGCCGCGGCCTGGACCACGGGGCCTACGTGCCGCTGGTGGAGATGTTCCCCGACGCCGACGTCCCGGTGCTGCAGATGTCGATGCCGACCCTGGACCCGCGCGAGCTCTTCGAGATCGGGCGCCGGCTGGCGCCGCTGCGGGACCAGGGCACGCTGATCGTCGGCTCCGGCTTCACCACGCACAACCTCAAGTGGTTCAACCCGCGCAACCCGGCCGACGCGCCCGCCCCACAGGTCTCGCAGGAGTTCGACCACTGGGCCGCCGAGGCGCTGGCACGGCAGGACGTGGACGCCGTCCTGGACTTCGAGAACCAGGCACCGGGCGCGCTGGAGGCGCACCCCCGGACCGAGCACTGGGCCCCGCTCTACGTGACGCTCGGGGTCGCCGAGGCCAGCGGCGGGCTCGACAACGAGGTCGCCGTCGACGGCTTCTGGTACGGCCTGTCCAAGCGGTCCTGGCAGTTCGGCTGAGCGGGGAACGTGCGCTCGTGAGTGGAAGCTAGCCCCCTCGGGGGGCGTTCACTCCACTCACGAGCGGGACACCCCCCTGCTGATCAGCCGCCGACACTGTAGTTCGGCGCCTCCACGGTCATCTGGATGTCGTGCGGGTGCGACTCCTGCAGGCTGGCCTGCGTGATGCGCACGAACTGCCCGCGCTCCTGCAGCTCGGGCACGGTGCGCGCACCGACGTAGAACATCGCCTGGCGGAGTCCACCGGACATCTGGTGGACCACGTTGGCGAGCGCACCCTTGTAGGCGACACGCCCCTCGACGCCCTCCGGCACGATCTGGTCGTCGCTGCTCACCTCGGCCTGGAAGTAGCGGTCCTTGGAGTAGGACGTCCTGCCGCGCGAGCTCATCGCGCCGAGCGAGCCCATGCCGCGGTAGGACTTGTACTGCTTGCCGTTGACGAAGATCAGCTCGCCCGGGCACTCCTCGCACCCGGCCAGCATCGAGCCCATCATCACCGACTCGGCACCGGCCACGAGCGCCTTGGCGATGTCCCCGGAGTACTTCATCCCACCGTCGGCGATCACCGGCACACCGGCGTCACGGGCTGCCTGGGCCGCCTCGTAGACCGCCGTCAGCTGAGGGGCCCCGATGCCCGTCACGACACGGGTGGTGCAGATCGCGCCCGGACCCACACCGACCTTGACCGCGTCGGCGCCCGCGTCCACGAACGCCCGCGCCCCCGCGCCGGTCGCCACGTTGCCGCCGACCACCTGGACGTGCCGGGTCGCCGGGTCGGTCTTGAGCCGCTTGACCATGTCGATGAGCATCCGCACGTGCCCGTGCGCCGTGTCGGCGACCAGCACGTCGACACCGGCCTCGATGAGGGTGGTCGCCCGCTCCCAGGCGTCGCCGTAGTAGCCGATGGCCGCGCCCACGAGGAGCCGCCCCTCGGAGTCCTTGCTGGCGTGCGGGAACTGCTCGGACTTGACGAAGTCCTTCACGGTGATCAGACCGGCCAGGCGGCCCTCCGCGTCCACGAGGGGCAGCCGCTCGCGCTTGTGGGCCCGCAGGATGGCAGCGGCATCCTCCCGACTGACGTCCTCCGGCGCCGTCACCAGCGGCGTCGGGGTCATCACGTCGCGGACGAGCGTGTGCTCCCACTCCGCCACCGGGGTGAAGCGCAGGTCACGGTTGGTGCAGATGCCCAGCAGGTGACCCTCGGCGTCGACGACCGGAAGGCCGGACACGCGGTACTGCCCGCAGATGGTGTCGAGCTCCTCGAGCGTGGCCTCCGCACCGATGGTCACCGGGTTGCTGATCCGGCCGGTCTGGGTCCGCTTGACCAGGTCCACCTGATAGGCCTGGTCCTCGATCGAGAGGTTGCGGTGCAGGATGCCGATGCCCCCCTGACGGGCCATCGCGATGGCCATCCGCCCCTCGGTGACCGTGTCCATCGCGGCCGAGACGAGCGGGAGGCGCAGGCTGATCTCGCGGGTCAGCCGGCTCGTGGTGTCGATCTGCTCGGGCACCAGGTCGGTCTCGCCCGGCAGCAGCAGGACGTCGTCGTAGGTCAGGCCCAGGGCACGGAACGGATCGGGGACGGCAGGTGCCACAGTCATACGGCCCATCCTAGAGTCGTGCGGGCCGACGAACCGCGCCCACCTCGGCGGCGGTGACGGCTCTCACACCGAACCAGGGTCTTGGCGGGCGGCCTGCGCCGTGAGACGCTGCGAGAGCGGATGATCCGGCAGCTCGGATTACCACTGGGCCGTGTGACTGTGGTTACAGTGACTCGACCGAACGAACCACATATCGCCCGGCCACAACCGGACGGTAGCTCAGGATCACGGACGCACACACGGTGTGCCTGAAGGACGAGAGGTGGGCGCAGGTGAGTGACACGACTGCCGGACCAAGTCCGGTTGCAGAGCAGTGGGAGTGGCAGTTTGACGGGCTGTGCCGGACGGTCAGTCCAGAACTCTTCTTTCACCCGGAGGGCGAGCGCGGCTCGGCCCGAAGGCGGCGCGACGAGCGCGCCAAGCGTCTCTGCCTCCAGTGCCCCGTACTGGAGGCGTGCCGGACGCACGCGCTGCGCGCACGTGAGCCCTACGGTGTGTGGGGCGCGATGACCGAGGAGGAGCGCGCCGCGATCCTCGCCGAGGCCGACATCACTCCCGAGACACCCACCACGGACCCCGTACCGACGGACGAGCCCGGTCGCAACACGGCGTGACGCCGAGCCGGACCGGGCTCATCACCGGGCGGTGCCCGGTCGGGTCAGCCCCGACCGGGCACCAGCTGGTCAGTGGCTGTGGCCGTGACCGGCGTTGTCCTTCTCCTCCGGCTTGTCGGCGACCAGCGTGTCGGTCGTCAGCACCATCGAGGCGATGGAGGCGGCGTTGCGCAGCGCGGAACGAGTCACCTTCACCGGGTCGATGACGCCCGCGGCCAGCAGGTCGCCGTACTCACCGGTCGCCGCGTTGAGGCCCTGGCCGACCTCGAGCTCGGAGACCTTGGCGGTCGCCACGTAGCCCTGCAGGCCGGCGTTCTCGGCGATCCAGCGCAGCGGCTCCTGCACGGCCTTGCGCACGATCGTGGCGCCGACCGCCTCGTCGCCCTCGAGCGAGAGCTCATCCAGCACCTTGGAGGCGTGGATCAGGGCCGAGCCACCGCCGGCGACGATGCCCTCCTCGATGGCCGCACGGGTCGCGGAGACCGCGTCCTCGATGCGGTGCTTCTTCTCCTTGAGCTCCACCTCGGTGTGCGCGCCCACCTGGATCACACAGACGCCACCGGAGAGCTTGGCGAGCCGCTCCTGCAGCTTCTCGCGGTCCCAGTCGGAGTCGGTGTTGGCGATCTCCGCGGTGATCTGGTCCACGCGGGCCTGCACCTCGTCGGCCGCACCCTCGCCGTCCACGATGACCGTGGAGTCCTTGGTGGAGACGATGCGGCGGGCCCGGCCGAGCACCTCGAGGCCGACCTGGTCGAGCTTGAGCCCGACCTCCTCGGCAACGACCTGCCCTCCGGTGAGGACCGCCATGTCCTGCAGCATCGCCTTGCGGCGGTCGCCGAACCCGGGGGCCTTGACCGCCACGGCGTTGAACGTGCCACGCATCTTGTTCACGACGAGGGTCGAGAGGGCCTCGCCCTCGACGTCCTCGGCCACGATGAACAGCGGCTTGCTCTCACCGATGACCTTCTCCAGCAGCGGCAGCAGCTCGGAGACCGAGGAGATCTTGCCCTGGTGGAACAGGATGTAGGCGTCCTCGAGGACGGCCTCCATGCGCTCGGCGTCGGTGACGAAGTAGGGCGAGAGGTAGCCCTTGTCGAACTGCATGCCCTCGGTGAAGTCGAGGGACATCGCGGTGGTCGAGGCCTCCTCGACGGTGATCACACCGTCCTTGCCGACCTTGTCGAACGCCTCGGCGATGAGCTCACCGATGGTGGTGTCCTGGGCCGACAGGCTCGCGACCTGGGCGATCTCGTCGCGACCCTCGACCTCGCGGGCGGTCTCGAGGAGACGGTCCGAGATGGCCGTGACGGCCTTGTCGATGCCGCGCTTGAGGCCGGCCGGTCCGGCGCCCGCGGCGACGTTGCGCAGGCCCTGGTGGACCATCGCCTGGGCGAGCACGGTCGCGGTGGTGGTGCCGTCACCAGCGACGTCGTTGGTCTTGGTGGCGACCTCCTTGGCGAGCTGGGCACCCATGTTCTCGTAGGGGTCCTCCAGCTCGACCTCACGCGCGATGGTGACACCGTCGTTGGTGATGGTCGGGGCGCCCCACTTCTTGTCCAGGACGACGTTGCGACCCTTGGGGCCCAGGGTCACCTTGACGGCGTTGGCGAGGGCGTCGACGCCCCGCTCCAGCGCCTTGCGGGCGTTGTCGTTGAATTCCAGCTGTTTGGCCATCAGGGCCGGTCCTTCCGTAGCGGTGGGTCACTGCACGACACCCCGGCGACCCCTGCTCGTGCAAGGGGCCCCGGGGCGTCGGCGGAGGTCAGTTGCTGGCGACGACGGCCAGCACGTCACGCGCGGAGAGGATGAGGTACTCCTCGCCTCCGTGCTTGATCTCGGTGCCGCCGTACTTGCTGTAGATGACGCGGTCGCCGACGGCGATGTCGAGCGGGATGCGCTCGCCGCCGTTCTCGTTGAACCGGCCCGGGCCGACCGCCAGGACCTCGCCCTCCTGGGGCTTCTCCTTGGCGGTGTCCGGGATGACCAGGCCGGAGGCGGTGGTCTGCTCGGCCTCGACGGCCTTGATAACGATCCGGTCTTCGAGCGGCTTGATGGAAACCGACACGGTGGGACCTTCCCTTCGCGAGTTCGACTAGTCAGTGTCTGCGTCCGGTCCGGGCCGCCGTCGCGGGGATCGGCTCGTTCCGGGCATTGGCACTTGCAGGTGCAGAGTGCTAACCCTGAATCTATGCATCGTTTAGCACTCGGTCAAGCCGAGTGCCAGATTTTCGCTCAGAGGAGAGGGTGCAACGGCTCCAGGATCCACTCCGCGGCCCGCGAGAGCAGCCCCCGCTGCTCCCACTCCTCCAGGGTGAGCTCGCGGGAGTTGGCGAGGTCGCGGCGGAAGATCTCCTCCATCTGGGCGGCCTGCCCCCGGTCGTGGATCTCCAGGTTGACCTCGTAGTTGCCGATCAGGGACAGCCGGTCGATGTTGGCCGTGCCGACCGTGGTCCAGGTGCCGTCGACGGTCGCGGTCTTCGCGTGCACCATCACGTCCTGGTAGAGGAAGATGCGCACCCCGCCGCGCAGCAGGGTGCTGTAGTGCGACCGGGCGACCCAGTCGGCGACGACGTGGTTGGACGCCTCCGGCATCAGCACCCGGATGTCCACGCCCCGCCTCGAGGCACTCAGCAGGCCGGTCAGGATCTCCCGGTCCGGGATGAAGTAGCCCTGGGTGATCCAGACCCGGTGCACGGCCCGGTCGATCGCCTCCAGGTAGATGTTGCGCACGGGGAAGACCAGCCGGCTCGGCTCGTTGCGCGCAGCCATGATCCGCGAGTTCCACACCTCGGTGCCCGAGTCGGGCAGCTCGGGGTGGCTGCGTTTGCGGTGCCTGTTCCAGAAGTCCACGAACGTGTTCTGGAGCTCCCAGACCGCGGGGCCCCTGACCCGCATGTGCGTGTCCCGCCACCGGTCGGCATACAACGAGCCGATGTTGTAGCCGCCGACGAAGCCGACCCGGCCGTCGACGACCAGCACCTTGCGGTGGTCCCGCCCGGTGCGCCGCACGTTGATCAGGAAGCCCGCCCGGATCGTCGGGAACTTCAGGAGGTGCACCGAGGCGGGGAACCGCTTGAACTCGGTCGGCACCACCAGGTTGGCGAACCCGTCGAAGACGACACAGACCCGCACGCCGCGCTCCGCGGCCCGGATGACCGCGTCCTTGAACTCCTGTCCGGTCTCGTCGGCCTTCCAGATGTAGGTGACCAGGTAGACGAAGTCGGTGGCGTCGTCGATCGCCTGCAGCATGTCCCGGTAGAGGTGCTCACCGTAGGTGTAGGTGCGCAGCTCGTTGCCGTCGACCTCGGCCGGGAGCGGCTCGTGCGGTGGCACGGAGTGCTCGTCGGGGGTGCGGTCCTTGCGCATCTTGTCCGCGACGGTGAGCGCCATGGCCAGGCCCACGGGCGTCGCGACGCTGGCCACCCCCGCCCCCAGCAGCAGCCGGCGGGTGCTGCGCTGCAGTTGGCTCCATCGGCTCATGGGCTGAACCTAGCCGGTCCGGCCCACTGTTCCTACCAGGTATCCGCCACCCGGCGGTGGCGAGCGCGCTCGCCGGCATCGGGGAGGATGGACGGATGGACCCGCAGACCGCCGCAGCCCTGAGCGAGCCGTCGGCGTGGGCACTGCTCCAGTCCCTGCCGGAGTATGACGAGGGGTCGGCCCTCGTGCTCGGCACCCGGTTGCGCGCGGACGGGCACGACCCGACACTCGTCGCGGCCCTGCTCACCCAGTCCCGGCTGCGGGCCCGGGGGCGGGTGAAGTTCGGGGACCGCGTGGACCGCATGCTGCTCACCCCCGACGGGGTCGAGCAGGCCACGCGCTGGCAGCTCGCGCAGCGACATGCCGCACGCTTCGCGGCGGCGGGCGTGGAGACCGTGTGGGACCTCGGCTGCGGGCTGGGCGGTGACGCGCTGGCCCTGAGCGCGGCGGGCCTCGCGGTCGAGGCCGTGGATGCCGACCCGGGCACCGCCGCCCTGGCCGCGGTCAACCTGCGCGACGCTGCAGCGACGCGGGTCAGGTGCGCCCGGCTCGAGGACCTGGACCTGCGGGCGGAGGCGGGCGCGCCCGGCACCCGAACCGCGGCCTGGCTGGACCCGGCGCGACGGACCCCCGGGCAGACCGACCACCGCGGGCGGACCAGACGCACGTTCTCCCTCGACTCCCTCTCCCCGACCTGGGAGCAGGTGCAGGGGGTCGCCGCGGAGCTGGGCACGGTGGGCGCCAAGCTCTCCCCGGGGTTCCCGCACGACGCCGTCCCGGCCGGTGCCGAGGCGCAGTGGTCCTCCTTCGGCGGCGAAGCGCTGGAGTGCGTCGTCTGGTGGGGCGACCTCACCCGGCACCCCGGCCGGACCGCCCAGGTGCACACCGGCCCGGCGGACAGCGGGCAGTGGCTCGAGGTCCGCGACGAGGACGGTGACGACTGGGCCGGTCCCGTCCCCACCGCCACCTCCCCCGACGAGCTGGGCGAGTGGCTCTACGAGCCCGACCGGGCGGTCCTGCAGGCCGGACTCACCGGCGTCCTCACCCGGCTGGTCGGCGGGACCGAGACGGCGCAGGGGGCGGGCTACGTGACCGGACCGCGGGAGATCGAGGTGCCGTGGGCGCGCCGGTTCCGGGTGCTCTCGGTGCACCCCCTGTCGACCAAGCCGCTGCGCCGCTGGGCACGGGAGGCCGACGTCGGGCGGCTCACCATCAAGAAGCGGGGCGTCCCGATCGACCCGGACCGGCTCCGCCGCGACCTACGGCTGACCGGGACCCGGGAGGCGGTGGTTGTGCTCACCCCGCTCGCCGGGCGTCCGGTCCTGCTGGAGGTCGAACCCGCCGGGTGACAGGGGCCCTGGCTTCGCGAGCCAGTGCAGCCGCTCGATCATGATCGCGCTGCCGCCCCTGCCGTTCCAGGTGACCGTCACGCCCTCGGCCTCCAGCCCGGCGACGACCTGTCGCCCCACGGCCTCGTCCTCGGCGTACCTGCCGGCGGCCGAGGCCGACGCGTGGCGCGAGGCGGCGAACCGGAGGAACAGGGTGCCTGGGCCGTCGGTCAGGCGGCCCGCGTCCTGGGCGTGGAAGAACACGTAGCCGTGGGCTCCGGCGGCGGCCCGGGCTCCGTGGCCAGCTCGTGCCCCTCGGGCTTGTCGTGGGCGAGGTTCTCCAGCGCCAGCACACCGGCCCCGGTCAGAACGGCGAGGGCACCGCGCACGGTCCAGCGGGAACCCCTCGGACGCGATGTCGGTGGCCAGCCCGTCGTGCCACTCGAACGGGTCGGTCGTCGTGAGGAAGGCGACCTGCGCACTCCGCCGCAGGGATGTCTCGGCGTGGGCGAGCTCTGCCGGGTCGAGGGCGCCCTCGGACGTCTCGGGGCCGGTCGGTGTGGAGCGGCCACCCGGACGTGCCGCGACCGGGACGTCGAGCGTCCGAACAGGCGTCGGACCCCCATCGGGCCAACCTAGCCGCAGCCGGAGCCGACGGGGTGGTCACCGACCGCGGTCGGGAGCACACCAGGAGCCTCCACCTCGCCCAGGAGCACCCGGACGAGTGCCTCCATCGTGGCCGGGTCGCGGCCGTAGGCGGCGACGAGCGCGGTGGTGGCCGTGCTGTCGGCCAGGGCGTAGGGCTGATCGGTCGCGACCACGACGTCGCCGCTGCCGGTGCCGGGACCTCCGGGTCCGCCCCCCGCCTGGTAGCTGGTGCCGCCCACCAGCACCACCGAGTCCCCGCCGCCCGTGCCCAGCCCGGCGGCCTGGGCGGCCGCGGACAGGTTGGCCCGGTCGCTCTCGGTGCCGCCCTCGATCGTGATCGAGTCACCGACCAGACGCTCGCCGCAGGTCCCGGACAGCTGGGTGATCCCGGCGGTGGCCGCGCGCACCGAGAGGTCTCGCCGCGAGCCGATCACCGAGAGGTCGGGGGCCGGGACCTGCTGCTGGTGGCGCAGCAGGGCGACCGTCCGGGCCGCGGACTCCTCGAGGTCCTCACGCTGCAGCGTGCCGTCCTCCAGCGCGAAGACGATCGCGTCGATGCTCGCCACCGGGTCAGGGGGCATGAGCAGCACGTCCGCGCCGGCGCGCAGGGCCTCCACCGCCGGGTGTCCACCCGACTGCGTGATGGCGCCCATGTTGAGCGCGTCCGTGACCACCAGGCCGGTGAAGCCCAGGTCCTCCCGGAGCAGACCGGTCAGCACCTCGTGGGACACCGTCGCGGGCCGCTCCGGGTCGAGGGCCTCCACCACGATGTGGCCCGGCATGATGGCTGGTCCCCCGGCGTCGACGACCGCACGGAACGGCACGAGGTCGCGCTCACCGAGGACGGCCAGGTCCGCGGTCTGGCGGGCCGCGCCGAGGTGGCTGTCGGCCGGGATCGTGCCGTGGCCGGGGAAGTGCTTGGCGACCGGCAGGATGCCGGCACCCGAGAACCCGCGGACCTGGGCCACCGCGGTCTCCGCCACGACCGCGGGGTCACTGCCGGGCGAGCGCGCCCCGATGGTCGGGTCCTCCGGGCCCATCGTGACGTCGGCGACGGGTGCGAAGACGACGGTGTAGCCGAGGGCCCGCAGCTGCTCCCCGGAGGCCCGGGCCACCTCCTCCGCCAGCCCGGCGTCGCGCGCGGCACCCAGCGCCATCCCGGCCGGCCAGTGGTCCAGCGGCGCCCCCACCCGCGTGATGGGGCCGCCCTCCTGGTCGATCCCGAGGAAGGCGGGCCAGTCCCGGCCGTCCGCGGCGACGGCCTCCTGCACGGCGGCGGTCAGCGCGATCAGGTCGGGCACCCGCTCGTCCACCGGCACGGGGACGTTGGCCCCCAACGTGATCACCCCGGCCAGGTGGTGGTCGCTGACGAGCTGGGCCGCTGACCCCGGGTCGGTGCCGGCGTAGGCAGCCACGACCAGCTGACCGGCGAGCTGCCGGTCCGGGAGGGCAGCCACGTCCTCGCGTGCCGCGGCGAGCTCCTCCTCACCGGGCAACCCGATCCCGTCCTCACCGGACGGCGGGGCCGCGGGCTGGTCAGGGGTGGGCGCCTGCGGACCGGTCGTGCTCGTCGTGGCGTCGCCGCTGGTCGGTGCACCATCCCCCGTGGTCGGCCCACCGTCGCCCGTGGTGGGCGCACCGCCGTCGCCAGGCGGTGCCTGGTCCGAGCTGGTCGGCACAGGACCGGTCTGAGCCGTCTGCCCGTCGCTGCCGGAGCCGCTGCACGCCCCCAGCAGCAGCGTCGCGGCCGTGGCCGCCGCGAGCAGGTGGGCGGCGCCGACGGCCCTGACCTGCGCCAGTCCGCGCCGCGAGCCGCTGCGGCCCGGCGTGCCTGCCCGCCCGGGCCCTCCCCGGCCCGGGAGCGGAGGACGCGGGCGCGGTCTCACGCGCCGACCTGGGCCAGGGGCCGGATCTGTCCCACCGGCTGGGAGGAGTCGGCCGGGATGTCCAGGGGTGACGGCTCGTGCCCCTTGGCGATGAGCAGCGAGCCCAGGGCAGCGACCATCGCGCCGTTGTCCGTGCACAGGTCACGGCGGGGCACGCGCAACCGGATCCCGGCCTCGGCGCACCGCTCCTCCAGCAGCTCCCGCAGCCGGTTGTTCGCCGCCACGCCACCACCGAGCTGCAGGTCCATCACCCCGTGCTCGGTGCAGGCGAGCACGGCCTTGGCTGTGAGCACGTCCACGACCGCCTCCTGGAACGAGGCGGCGACGTCGGCGACCGGCACCGGCTCGCCCGCCCGCTCCCGCGCCTGGACCCACCGCACCACGGAGGACTTCAGCCCGCTGAACGAGAAGTCGTAGCGGTGCCGGTCCATGTCCTTGCGGGACGTGAGCCCGCGGGGGAACCGGATCGCGGTCGGGTCGCCGTCGCGGGCGGCGCGGTCGATGTGCGGTCCGCCGGGGTAGGGCAGCCCCAGCACCCGGGCCACCTTGTCGTAGGCCTCGCCCGCGGCGTCGTCGATCGTCTGCCCCAGCGAGCGGATGTCGCTGGTGATGTCGGGCACGTGCAGCAGGTTGGTGTGTCCGCCGGAGACGAGAAGGGCCATCATCGGCTCGGGCAGCGGGCCGTGGTCGAGGACGTCGACCGCGACGTGGGCGCCGAGGTGGTTCACGCCGTACAACGGCACGCCCAGACCCAGCGCCAGCGACTTGGCCGCGGCCACCCCCACCAGGAGTGCCCCGGCCAGGCCGGGGCCGGCCGTGACGGCGACCGCGTCCACCTGGTCCAGGGTCACCCCCGCCTCCGTGCACGCCCGCTGGATCGTCGGCACCATCGCCTCAAGGTGCGCGCGGCTGGCGACCTCCGGGACGACGCCCCCGAACCGGGCGTGCTGGTCCACGCTGCTCGCGACGGCGTTGGCCAGGAGGGTGGTCCCCCGGACCAGCCCGATCCCGGTCTCGTCGCAGCTGCTCTCGACTCCCAGCACCAGCGGCTCAGCCACGGGTCACCTCTTTCCGCATGATCAGCGCGTCGACGCCGCCCGGCTGGTAGTAGCCGCGCCGGCGGTGCAGCTCCGCGAACCCGTTGCGCGCGTACAGCGCGATCGCTGCCTCATTGTCCTCCCTGACCTCCAGCATCACCTGGGACGCACCGGCACCGGCCGCGCGTTGCAGCAGCCGGTCCAGCAGCACCTGGCCGTGGCCCTGCCCGCGCCGAGCCGGGTCGGTGGCGATGGTCATCACGTCGGCGGTCTCCCCCGCCAGGTCCAGCCCGGCATAGCCGACCAGCCCGTCGTCCTCGAGGACCACGTAGTCGCGTCGCGGCCGCGCGGCGAGCTCGGCCCAGAAACCTGCCGGTGACCACGGGTCCTGCGGGAAGCACCCGAGCTCGAGGCGGTGCACCTCCGGGAGGTCCTGCCACCGCATCGGCCGCAGCCGCGTCGTGCTCACGAGACCACCTTGACCGGTCCGGGCTCGACGGCGTCGGGACGACGCAGATAGAGCGGCTCGGGAGGCAGCAGTATGCCGTCCGCCGGGTCCTCCACGACCCGCTCCCCCGCGGTGAGGGCCCGGTGGGCGACGACCCCGAGCAGGCCGGGACTCACCTCCACGGGGGCGTCGGCAGCGGCTCGGGTGAGCACGTCGTAGAGCAGCGGACCGCGTCCCACGGCCGGCAGTGACCGGACCTCGTCCGGCAGGTCGGCCGCCCGGGCGACCCCCGGTCCACCGGTGCGGCGCACGGTCCCCTGCTCGACGGCATACCGTGCCCAGTAGACCTCCTTGCGGCGCGCGTCGGTCGCGACCAGGAACGCCCCGTCGGCCACCTGCGCCGCGTGCGCCTGCTCGGCCAGGGCGTCCAGGGAGCAGATGCCGTAGACCGGGAGACCGCGGACCTGCGCGAGGACCAACCCGGTGACGATGCCGACGCGCAGCCCGGTGTAGGGGCCGGGCCCGACGCCCACCACCACTGCGGTGAGGTCGGGGACCGTGGCTCCCGCGCGGGCGAGGGAGTCCTCCACGGCCGGCGCGAGCAGCTCCCCGTGGCGGCGCGAGTCCTGGTGGGTCACCTCGGCGAGGACGCGCCCTCCGTCGAGGACGGCGGCGCCGAGGGCGCCGGTGGCAGTGTCGAGGGCGAGCAGCACCGCACCAGGCTACGTGCTCCGGCTGGTGGGACCCGCACGCACGGACTCAGATGTCGAGCAGCGCCACGTCCGACGGGGTGACCCGACCCTCCCGCACGAGCACGCGGCACAGGGAGCGGACGACCGCGGGGTCGTACTCGTAGCCGAGGTTCAGGCGGATCCGCTCCAGTGCGTGCAGGGTGACCGGTGGCCGGGTCGAGCCGGCGGTCAGGTCGTCGAAGGCGTTGCTGACCTTCAGGATGCGGCACAGCTGGCTCACGTCCCGGGCGTCCCGGCCGTAGCGGTAGGGCGCTGCCTGCCCGGCGACGATCAGCGACAGCCGGCTCAGCTCGGCGGTGCGCGCCAGGATGGCGGCGCCGGTCTGGGCGATCCGCCGCTGGTCCAGCGGCGAGGTCGTGATCGTGGCACCACCCGGGATGGGGCGGCGCAGGGACACCTGGCCGAGGTCGTGCAGCAGGGAGGCGTACTCGAGGTCGACCAGGTCGCGCTCTGCCAGACCCAGCTCCCGGCCGATGGCGACGGACAGGTGTGAGACGCGGACCGCGTGCCCGGGCGGGGTGAAGCCACCCTGGTCGGTGAGCCGGGACAACGACCTGATCGTCTGGCGCTGGGCGTCGCGGACCATCGACTGACGGCTGACCGCCAGCTGCAGGAGCAGCAGGGGGGCCAGGAAGAGCGGGATCGCGATCGGGCCGAGGGCACTCACTGCCAGGGCGAGCACCACGGCGCTGAACGTCGTGGCCAGTGCCAGGGGACCCACGGCCCCCACCTCGTCGACGAGTGACTGCCACAGCAGCGCGTGGGTGCTCAGCGAGTGCCGCATGGCCATGAGCACCAGCTGCAGCCCCATCGCCACCGCCCCGACCGCCAGCATCGCCAGGGCCGTCAGCCAGATGATGTCCTTCCAGTCACTGACCCAGTCCGACAGGGGGCGGCCGGCCAGCGGGAGCTCGCCGTAGAGCAGCGCCGCCAGGGCCACCACGAGGATCCGCGAGGCCACCTGGGAGGGGACGAAGGCGCCGATCGAGAGCCACTGCCGCAGGGCGTGACCGAGCAGGGTCGCCACCCCGACCACCACGACGACCAGCCCTGCGGAGTAGCCCGCGGTCACGGCCACCGGCAGGGTCGTGGTCATCGGCATCGCCAGGGCCGCGGCGAGCGCGATCGGTGGGAAGTCGCGGGTGCCGAGCACGCTGACCCGCCACAGCTCACCCACCACGATGGTGACGGAGTAGACCAGGGCGGCCCCCCAGCCGATCGGCGAGACCTCACCCAGGTGCAGCGAGGCGTGCACGACCGAGCCGACCATCACCAGGGCGGCCAGCCAGAGGATGCCGTGGGCGCGGCGCACCAGGGCGCGCAGCCGCCTCACCGGGGCACCTCGCCCTCGGGTGACCAGTCGGCATACAGGTCGCTGACCAGGGGGTCGTCGTGGTCGTGTGCGTCGCCGACGGCGGTCCGGACGTCGTCCTCGATCACGGTGGGCCACCAGCGTCGGGTGGCCAGGGCCTCGGCCAGCGCCTCGACGACCGCGCCGTCCAGGTGCGTGCCGGACCGCCCCCGCAGCACCTCCAGGGCGCTGTCCTGGTCGAGCGCGGCGCGGTAGGAGCGGGTGGTGGTGAGGGAGTCGAACGCGTCGGCCACCGCGATGACCCGTGCGAACAGCGGGATGTCCGCACCGGACAGCCCGGCGGGATAACCGCGGCCGTCCAGGCGCTCGTGGTGGTGCAGGATGCCGGGCACCGCACCACCGAGGAAGTTCATGCCCTCCAGCATGCGGACGCCGGCCTCCGGGTGGGTGGTGATCGTCACGAGGTAGTCGACGTCGACCGGTCCGCTCGCCCGCGGGATGCGCGGCGCCGCCGCGATCAGCCCGATGTCGTGCAGCAGCGCCGCGTAGTGGAGGGCCTCCGCGTCGGCGGTGTCGATGCCGACCCTCGGAGCGATCCGCCCGCACAGCTCGGCCACCCGGGCGCTGTGCCCGACGGAGTAGGGGTTGGCCTCCTCCAGCGCCGCCACGATGGTCTTGACGGTGCGCAGGTGCGAGCGCCGCTCGACGGAGTCGCGGCCCAGCGTCCACTGGGCGATGAACATCGGCCCGAGGATGAGCACGGCGCTGAACGTGCCCACCCCCACCGGCGCCCACAGGACCACGAAGAGGAAGGCGATGAGCGCGTGCGTCAGGTAGCCGCCGCCGAGCCGCCGGAAGGTCCGCACCGCGACGTCCCAGACCTGCGAGCCGCTCACCACCCGGGCCATGCCGCCGATCAGCAGCGTGTTGAGCATGGTCATCACGACGTAGCCCAGGACCAGGGGGATGGCCACCCGCCAGAGCAGGCCGAGCGGTGTCAGCCCGCTCTCGCCCGGCACGAGGCCGCCGGCGGAGATGTAGACGAACCCGCCGACCCCGCCCATCAGCCCCGTCATCCCCGCGTTGAACAGCCGGGTCCGCAGCCGCTGGCTGCGCACGCTGCCGAGGTAGGAGAGGAAGCCGACGATCACGGCACCGGACGGACCGACCAGCGGGAGCGCGGCCGCGAGGATGACGGTGGCGACCGACACGCCGAGGTGTGGTCCGAGGTCACGCTCGCGCAGGGAGGAGCCGAGGATGCCGAGGACGGTCAGCACGGCGACCGCGTCACCGGCCGGGGGGCCGGTGAGCTGCCCGCCGGCGAGTCCCAGGGCGAGGGCCGCGAGGCAGACCGAGGTGACATAGACTCCGACCGGCAGGGAGGTCTTCTCCGCCGGGCGTGGTCGGTGCACACGACCGGGAGAGGACTGGACAGGCTGAAGCGGCGTCGACACCTGACTATTCTCAGGCATCGACGCCGCTCAGAAACTCACTCGGCCGCGAGGACCGGTCAGTCCTCCCAGCTCACGACGTCGATGTAGGCGAAGCCTCCACCAGCGCTGCCAGTCAGCAGGTTCATGATCGCTGCAATCATCAGTCTCAGTCCTTCCCGGGGCCGATACATTCTCGTGCGCGATACCCCTCCTGCGTGGGTGTTGCGCGCGTAGGAGCAAGCGTGTCACAACTTGTGAACTATTGACGAACCGAGGGGAAGAATGTAACCATTCTTTGCCGAATCTTTACTCACTGGGTGGTTCGCCTCACGCGCGGCCGCTCGATAGACGCCTGCCTGGGTTCCCGCGGTGCGTCCGCAGGTGACGCGGCGGGGACGATCGCGAGGATGTGCGAGAATGGGCGGCCGGACCGGTGGACGCGGATCAGTGTCTGGAGTCGTGAGACCGACCGGCCACCGCCGAGCCCCAACCGTGAGGAGATGCCATGAGCAAGCGAGGACGCAAGCGTCGCGACCGCAAGAAGAAGGCCGCCAACCACGGCCGCAAGCCCAACGCCTGAGCGCGTCGCAGCGACGCCGAGCACGGCGTCAGGCCGACACAGAAGGACCCCGTTGCCCTGGTGGGCACCGGGGTCCTTCTGGTGCTGGGTCCTTCTGGTGGTGCAGGGTGCGCTCGCCGGGCGTGCGCCTCAGCCGCGCTCGTCACTGGCCAGGTGGCTGGTGACCGTGATCGTGCTGATGCGGGCCATGATCTGGGTCCGCAGGGCTGCGGGTGCGGCCTCCGAGCTGCACGCGCGCTTGACCATCTCCTTCAGGAGCAGGTCGCGCTCGTACTCGCGCAGGCACGACCCGCAGGCGTCCAGGTGCTCGCGGATGCGCCTGCCGTCCTCCTCGGCCGCCTCGTGGTCGACGTACTCGAACAGGCGCAGCACCACCTGCGCACAGTCGGTCTCCGCCTCGTGTCCCGTCTCGCTCATGACGTCACCGTTGCCTCGTTGATGAAACCGCGCTCCAGCGCGTAGTCCGTGAGCAGGTCGCGCAGCTGACGCCGGCCGCGGTGCAACCGCGACATGACCGTGCCGATCGGGGTGTCCATGATCTCGGCGATCTCCTTGTAGGAGTAGCCCTCGACGTCGGCGAGGTAGACCGCCATCCGGAAGTCCTCGCCGATCGAGGCGAGCGCCCGCTTCACGTCGGAGTCGGGGAGATGGTCCAGCGCCTCGGTCTCGGCCGAGCGCAGTCCCCGGGAGGTGTGCTGCGCGGCGCGCGCCAGCTGGTAGTCCTCGACCTCGGCCGCGTCCGACTCCAGCGGCTGACGCTGCTTCTTGCGGTAGGTGTTGATGTAGGTGTTGGTGAGGATGCGGTACATCCACGCCTTGAGGTTGGTCCCCGGGCGGTACTGGTGGAAGGCCGCGAAGGCCTTGGCGTAGGTCTCCTGCACCAGGTCCTCGGCGTCCGTCGGGTTGCGGGTGGTGCGCAGGGCCGCGCTGTACATCTGGTCCAGCAGGGGCATCGCCTCCCGCTCGAACCGGGCGGCCCGCTCGGCGGGGTCCTCCGCCGCGACATCCACCTCGTGGTCCGGGTTGACCGGCTCCTCCGTCACGTCTTCGCTCGTCATCGGGGTCCACGATAGCCCGGACCCCTGTGACGACGCGCTCCCGCCGAACCTGACGGGACCGGGCACCCGCACACCGGCATCGGTGGCGGCCAGGCAAGCGACCGTCATACAACCTCCTAGGCTCTCGCACTCTCCCCCGGGTCAACAGCAACGCCCCGCTGACGATTCCCGGGGCGGTGCGGTGGCAGGATGGGCCGGTGAACGCGTCCAGCCACGAGGGTCCGCTCCGCCCCCTGCGTCAGGCGAGCAAGCTGCAGAACGTCCTCTACGAGATCCGCGGCCCCGTCGCCACGCGCGCCGCCCAGCTCGAGGCCGAGGGACACCGCATCCTCAAGCTCAACATCGGCAACCCCGCGCCGTTCGGCTACGAGGCGCCCGACACGATCCTGCAGGACATGATGGCCGCCCTGCCGACCTCCCAGGGCTACTCGGACTCACGAGGGATCCTCTCGGCGCGCCGGGCCCTGGTCAGCCGTTACCAGGACGAGCCGGGCTTCCCCGATATCGATGTCGACGACGTCTACCTCGGCAACGGGGTCTCCGAGCTCATCATGATGGTCCAGCAGGCACTGCTGGACGACGGCGACGAGGTGCTCATCCCCGCGCCGGACTACCCCCTGTGGACCGCGGCGACCAGCCTGGCCGGCGGCACCCCCGTGCACTACCTGTGTGACGAGGCGGCGGGGTGGGCGCCGTCGATCGAGGACATCCGGGCCAAGGTCACCGAGCGCACCAAGGCGATCGTGGTGATCAACCCGAACAACCCGACCGGCGCGGTCTACTCCCGGGAGGTGCTCGAGCAGATCGCCCAGGTCGCCCGCGAGTACTCGCTGCTCGTCCTGGCCGACGAGATCTACGACCGGATCCTGTATGACGGGGCGCGGCACACCAGCATCGCCGCCGTCGCACCCGACCTGCTGGTCGTCACCTTCAACGGGCTCTCCAAGACCTACCGGGTCGCGGGCTACCGGGCCGGGTGGCTCGTCCTCAGTGGGCCGAAGTCGCACGCGACCGGGTTCCTGGAGGGCATCCAGCTGCTGGCCTCCACCCGGCTGTGCCCCAACGTCCCCGCCCAGCACGCCATCCAGGTCGCGGTGTCCGGGCGGCAGAGCATCGAGGAGCTCATCCTCCCGGGCGGGCGGCTGCTGGAGCAGCGCGACACCGCGTGGTCGATGCTCAACGCGATGGACGGCGTGAGCTGTGTGCGGCCGGAGGGGGCGCTCTACGTCTTCCCCCGGCTCGACCCCGAGGTGCACGAGATCCACGACGACATGCGACTGTGCCTGGACCTGCTGGAGCAGGAGCGCATCCTGGTGGTCCACGGGACCGGTTTCAACTGGCCCGACCCCGACCACCTGCGCATCGTGACCCTGCCCGCGCACCGGGACCTGGCTGACGCCCTGGAGCGGATGGGCAACTTCCTGGCCTCCTACCGGCAGTGACCCACGCGGGCGGGACCGTGTCGCCGGCGAGCCGTATGTTGGGGGCATGTGCGGTAGGTACGCGGCGACGGCAGACCCCGACGAGCTGATCGAGGCCTTCGAGGTGGACCTGGACGCCACCGGCGCGACCTCACGCAGCGTCCTGGTCAACCCACAGGACCCTCCGGCCGGCACCCCGGACTACAACATGGCACCGTCCAAGCAGGCCCCCGTGGTCCTCAGCCGGGTGCCCCGCGACGCCGACGGCGAGCGCGCGGACGGCGCGGACCCGGTGCGCCAGCTGCGGCTGCTCACGTGGGGGCTGGTGCCGTCCTGGGCCAAGGACCCCAAGGTCGGGATGCGGATGACCAACGCCCGTGCCGAGTCCCTGCTCGACAAGCCAGCCTTCGCGCGGGCCGCCACGGCCCGGCGGTGCCTCGTGCCGGCGGCGGGCTGGTACGAGTGGCAGGTCTCCCCCGTGGCCAAGGACACCCGGGGCAAGCCGCGCAAGCAGCCGTTCTTCCTGCACCGCGGCGACGGTGACGACATCGGCTTCGCCGGGCTCTACGAGTTCTGGCGCGACCGGGAGGCCGCCGAGGACGACCCGGCCGCGTGGATCGTCAGCTTCACCATCATCACCACCGCCGCCGAGCCGGGGCTGGACCGCGTGCACGACCGCCAGCCGGTCGTGCTGGAGCGGTCCGACTGGCAGGAGTGGCTCGACCCCGCGACGACCGACCCGGACGCGGTCCGCGCGCTGCTGGAGTCGCCCGGCCCCGGCCGGTTCGAGGCCTACCCGATCGGCACGGCCGTCAACGCCACGCGCAACAACGGTCCCCAGCTGCTCGACCGGCTACCCGACGAGCAGCTCGTCGGCGCGGTCAACCCCGCCACCGGAGAGGTGCTGGGCGGATGATCGCCGAGCCGACGGCGATCGACACCAGCCAGGGGCCGGCCGCCGTCCGCGTGCACGCCCCCACCGCCGGCGACCGGGGCACCATCGTCCTCGGGCACGGCGCCGGCGGGGCCCTCGGCTCCTGGCCCAAGGACCTGCAGAGCGTGCTGTCGGCCACCGCGCACGGCTGGACGGTCGTCCTGGTGGAGCAGCCGTGGCGCCTGGCGGGCCGCAAGGTGGCCACCCGTCCCCCGACCCTCGACGCGGCCTGGCGCGAGCTGCTGCCGGTCCTCACCGGTGTCCCGCTGCCCCGTCCCCTGGTCGTCGGCGGGCGCAGCGCCGGCGCCAGGGTCGCCTGCCGCACGAGCCCGGGCGACCCGGAGGCCGGGTTGCCGCGCGCCGACGGCGTGCTCTGCCTGGCCTTCCCGCTGCACCCGCCCGGTCGACCCGACCGGAGCAGGGCCCCGGAGCTGGCGACCCCGGTGCGCCTCGGCATACCGACCCTGGTCGTGCAGGGCAGCGCCGACCCGTTCGGTTCCCCGACGGAGGTCCGGGAGTCCCTCGCCGCGGAGCTGGGCACCGGCGAGCCGGCCACCGCGTCGCTGCACCTGGTCGAGGTCCCCGGCAACCACTCCCCCTCGCGCGACCAGGGCCTGGTGACTCGCACGGTCCTGCACTGGCTGGAACAGTTAGGTTAGGACCAGAGGGCGACCCCACCGTCGTCCTGCCACCGGCCGACACCACAGGAGCATCATGGTCTTCCGCAAGTTCGCCCGCCCGCTGCTCGCCAGCGCCTTCATCACCCGCGGCATCGACGCGCTGCAGCACCCCGGCTCCCGGATCCCGGCCGCCGAGAAGTTCTCCAGCACGGTGGCCGAGCCGCTGGGCCTCCCGGCCGACCCCGAGCTCCTCGTGCGCGTCAACGGCGCCGTCATGGCCGGCGCCGGCACCCTCCTGGCGATGGGCAAGTTCCCCCGCCTCGCCGGGACCGCACTGACCCTCAGCCTGGTGCCCGCGACCGTCTTCGAGCACCGCTTCTGGAAGGAGTCCGACCCCGAGGTCAAGGCCGCCGAGAAGAAGGCCTTCTTCGGCAACCTCGGCCTGCTCGGCGGGGTGCTGCTCGCCTCGCTCGACACCGCCGGCAACCCGGGCCTGGTGTGGCGCACCAGGAACGCCGCGCACATCGCCTCCCTCGAGTCGCAGCTGGCCGCCCGCAACGCCGTCTCGTCGGTCTCCGACAAGCTCCCCTTCTGAGCACTGTGGTCTGGTCCGCTCCCGCCGCACCGGGACCCGTCACCGGCACCGTCGTCGTGCCCGGCAGCAAGTCACTCACCAACCGGCACCTGCTGGTCGCCGCCCTGGCCGAAGGCCCGACCACCCTGCACCGGCCCCTGGTCTCGCGCGACGCCGAGCTGATGCTCGGTGCGGTGCAACAGCTCGGGGTGCGGGTGGACCGCTCCACCGACGACGCCACCTGGGTCCTGACGCCACCGGACCGGCTGCGCGGCGGCGGGAGCGTCGACTGCGGCCTGGCCGGCACGGTGCTGCGCTTCGTCCCGCCGGTCGCGGCGCTGGCCGACGGCCCGGTCCACTTCGACGGTGACGAGCAGGCCCGGTCCCGGCCGGTGGCCCCCCTGCTCGACGCGCTCGCGGCGCTCGGCATCGAGGTCGACCACGGCGGCCGCAACACGCTGCCGTTCACCGTCGTCGGCACGGGCCGGGTGCGGGGCGGTGAGGTCGGGGTGGACGCCTCCGCGAGCTCGCAGTTCGTCAGTGCCTTGCTCCTGGCGGCCCCCCGCTTCGAGCAGGGACTGATCGTGCGGCACACCGGGGACCGGCTGCCCAGCCTCCCCCACATCGAGATGACCGTGCAGACCCTCCGCGAGGCCGGCGCGCAGGTCGACAGTCCCGAGCACGGGGTCTGGCGGGTGGCCCCCGGGCCGCTGCACGGCCGGGAGATCGACGTCGAGCCCGACCTGTCCTCGGCGGCACCGTTCCTGGCTGCCGCCGCCGCGACGGGCGGCACCGTGACCGTGCCGGGCTGGCCGGTCCGCACCTCGCAGGCCGGCGACCGGATGCGCGAGATCCTCAGCACGATGGGATGCCGGGTCGAGCTGACCGGGTCCGCCGGGCCCACTGGCACCCTCACCGTGACCGGACCGGGGCGCGGTGGGCTCCGGGGCGCCGACCTGGACCTGCACGACGTCGGAGAGCTGACACCGGTGGTCTCGGCGCTGGCGGCGCTGGCCTCCTCACCGTCCCGCATCAGCGGGGTCGCCCACCTGCGCGGGCACGAGACGGATCGGCTGCACGCGCTGGAGACCGAGTTGAGCCGGCTGGGCGGCGAGGTCACCCAGACCGATGACGGCCTCGAGATCGTGCCCGCCCGGCTCTACCCCGCGCCGTTGGAGACCTACGAGGACCACCGGATGGTGATGGCCGCAGCGGTCCTGGCACTCCACGTGCCGGGCACCGAGGTGCTCGGGGCCGGGACCGTCGCCAAGACCTTCCCTGGTTTCGAGCAGGCCTGGACCTCGCTGGTCCTGGGCCAGGGCGCGACCGCCGTGGCGGACAGTGGCCGGGTGTGAGCCGGTACGACCACCTCGACGAGTCGGCCGTGCGGGTCCGCCCGTCCCGCCGGGGTAGTCGTCCTCGCACCAAGGAGAGACCTGCCCACGAGGACGCCGTGGAGGCCCTGGTCATCGGTGTCGACCGTGGGCGCTACACCACCCGCCTCGACGACCGGCAGGTGACCGCCATGCGGGCCCGCGAGCTGGGCCGCAAGAGCATCGTCGTCGGGGACCGGGTCGGTCTGGTCGGCGACACCACCGGCGGCCCCGACAGCCTCGCCAGGATCGTGCGGGTCCTCCCCCGCTCCTCGGTGCTGCGACGCTCCGCGGACGACACCGACCGGGTGGAGCGGGTCATCGTGGCCAATGCCGACCAGATGGTCATCGTGACCGCCCTGGCCGACCCGGAGCCGCGGCCGCGCATGATCGACCGGTGCCTGGTCGCCGCCTACGACGCGGGGCTCGACCCCCTGCTCGTCCTCACCAAGTCCGACCTGGCCTCCGCGGAGCCGCTGCTGGACATCTACCGGCCGCTGGAGGTGCCGTATGTCGTCACCTCCCTCGATCCTGTCGGCGCCGGTCCCGCGGACCATGGCGTGGAGGAGGTCCTCGGGCACCTGCAGGACAGGGTCAGCGTGTTCGTCGGTCACTCCGGCGTGGGCAAGTCCACCCTCGTGAACGCCCTCGTGCCGGACGCACGTCGCACCACCGGTGTGGTCAACGTCACCACCGGTCGGGGCCGGCACACCTCGACCAGCGCCGTGGCCCTCGAGGTCCCGGGGGGCGGTTGGGTGGTCGACACCCCGGGCGTGCGGTCTTTCGGGCTCGGGCACGTCGACCCGAGCACCTTCATCGAGCACTTCCCCGACCTCGCCGAGGGAGCACTGGAGTGCCCACGGGGCTGCAGCCACGACGAGCCGGAGTGTGCGCTCGACGCGTGGGTGGCGGCCGGCCGCGCCGGCGCCTCCGGTGCGGTGCGGCTCGAGTCGCTGCGGCGGCTGCTCCGCAGCCGCACCGGGGACACGTCCGACCCGACCACCGGCTGACCCAGCGTGCGCCATCATGGGGTGTGGCCCTTGCCGTGTGCCTGCTCTTCGACGCACGGACGGAGCGGCGGCTCGTCAACCTCTGGCGGAGCCTCGAGTCCGTCGGCATCGCCAGTCTGCCCTCGCACACCCACGGCCACCACGTGCCGCACCTGTCCTACGCCGTGCTCAGCACCTATGAGGTGGCGGCCGTGCGTGCCGCCCTGACGGCCCTGCCGGAAGGGCCGCCGGTGCCGCTCCACCTGGATGCGGTCGGCTGTTTCCGTCGCGGTCGGGCCTCGCTCATCCCGGCCGTGTCGGTCGACCTGGCGGCACGTCAGGCCCGGGTCGTCGAGGCCGTCGAGGGCACGGGCGCCGACCTGCACCTGCACTACCGACCCGGCCAGTGGGTCCCGCACTGCAGCATCGCCACCAGGCTGCGCCGTGAGCAGGTGGGCGATCTCACCGTCCTGGCCTACGACGTCCTGCCGATCGAGGCGGTCGGGGACCGGGTCGCCCTCATCGACAGCAGCACCGGCGAGCGCTGGCCGCTCGACGCGCTCGTGTGACGTGCCGCCGGCCGACCGGGACCAGCCAGGGCGGGCCCGGAGGAGTGCGCACGCTCGGCGCCGGGATGCAAGAAGGCCCCACGCTCAGTTGCGCGGGGCTTCCTTGTGCAGTCGGTCGTGCTCAGCTCAGAGCGGCCGGACCTTCTCGGCCTGCGGGCCCTTGGGGCCCTGGGTCACGTCGAACTCCACCTTCTGGCCCTCCTGGAGCTCGCGGTAACCGGAGCTCTCGATGGCGGAGTAGTGGACGAAGACGTCAGCGCCTCCGCCGTCCTGCTCGATGAAGCCGAAGCCCTTCTCGGAGTTGAACCACTTCACGGTGCCTGTAGCCACTGGTGCTGCCTCATTCTTGATCGCTGGCGGGGCCCACGAGTGCGGCGCCTCCGGACCGCCGCGGACTCCCTCGATGCTGCACTCCGGAACACCGAGGCGCGGTAACGACGTAGGACTCTGATACGGCGGGTCGCCCCGACGCTAACACGCGCAGGCCCCGAGCCCTAGTCGCAGGCGTGGAACGTCCCCGCGTCGAAGGGTGGACCTCCCCGGTGAACGGGCCTGCACGGGCTAGCGTGTCCCCGATGGCCACCTTCGACGACGACCTCCGTCTCGCCCACGTCCTGGCCGACGCGGTCGAGCGCTTCACGCTGGAGTCCTTCCGCAGCGACGACCTGGAGGTCGAGTTCAAGGAGGACGGCACTCTCGTCAGCAACGCCGACCGGCACACCGAGGAGCTCCTGCGCCACCAGCTCGGCCGCACCCGCCCGCGCGACGTCGTGCAGGGCGAGGAACTCCCCACCACCGGGCACGGCAACCGGCGCTGGATCCTCGACCCCATCGACGGCACGACCAACTACGTCCGCGGGGTCCCGGTGTGGGCCACCCTCATCGGGCTCGTCGTCGACGACGAGCCCGTGGTGGGGCTGGTCGCCGCGCCCGCCCTGAACCGCCGGTGGTGGGCGGGCACCGGCTCAGGTGCCTGGACGGGCCGCTCGCTGTCCCGGGCCAAGCGCATCTCGGTCTCCGACACCTCCCGGATCGAGCACGCCTCGCTGTCCTTCGCCGAGCTCAACTCCTGGCTGGACCATCCGCGGCGGGACGGCTTCCTGCGCCTGGCGGCACGCTGTTGGCGCACCCGCGCCTACGGCGACTTCTGGAGTCACGTGCTCGTGGCCGAGGGAGCGGTCGACCTGGCCATCGAGCCCGCCCTCGCGGTCCACGACATGGCGGCGCTGGCCCCCATCGTCACCGAGGCCGGCGGCCGGTTCACCGACCTCGAGGGCACCGACGGTCCCTTCGGCAGCAGTGGGGTGAGCTCCAACGGGCACCTGCACGACGGCATACTGTCGCTCCTGCATGACGGACTGACCAGCGAGGACGAGCGCCCGCACCGTCCCTGAGGGGTGCCGCGAGCGGCTCCGCCGCGCCATACTGGTCAGGTGCCCGTTGCGCGAGCCCTCGCCGCGGCCTGTCTGGCGGTCCTGCTGGCCGTCACCGGCGCCGGGCCCGCTCCTGCCCAGCCGTCACCCGATGAGGAGACCAGCCTGGAGCGCGACGACCCGGCCCACCTGCTGGCGGTCGTCACCAAGCAGGTCCCGATCAGCCCGCTCGACTACGAGCCGGACGACCTGGTCACCTGGCCGGGCACGGACTACCGGATGCGTGCCGAGGTGCGCGAGCAGTTGGAGCGGTTGTTCGCCGCGGCCCGGGAGGACGGCCACGGGCTGCGCGTGATCAGCGGCTACCGCTCCTACGACACCCAGGCCGGGACCTACGACTACTGGGTGCGGCACTACGGCCGTGCGGCGGCGGACGCGACCAGCGCCCGTCCCGGGCACAGCGAGCACCAGACCGGGCTCGCCGTCGACCTCGACAGCACCACCGGGGAGTGCTACCTGGAGCAGTGCTTCGGGGAGACCGCTGAGGGCCAGTGGGTGGCCGAGCACGCCCACGAGTTCGGGTTCCTGCTGTCCTACCCCAGCGCCGCCCGCGCCCTGACCGGCTTCGCCTACGAGCCCTGGCACCTGCGCTACGTCGGGCCCCGCGTCGCCACGGACATGCACGAGCGCGGGGTGCTCCTGCTCACGAGCTACCTGGGGGCCTCGGCGTCCTCGGCCCGCATCGGCGAGCTGCTCGGCTCGCGCGGCTGAGTGACCACGTCGACCCTGCCGCGGCCCAGGGCCCGGATCCCGGCGGCGTGCTGGGCGTCCCCGACGAGGACCACGGTCCAGGGCTCCCCGCGGTGCCGGTCCCAGGCCGCACGGGCGACCTCCGGCTCGAGGGTGCGGATCTGGGCCACGGTGCGGCTCACGAAGTCGACCTCCAGGCCGTCCAGTGCCAGGGAGACCGCCTCCCCGGCCACTGCCTCACAAGTGGCGAACCGTCCCGGGGCCGTCCGCGCCTGGTATCCCGCGGCATGGGCCAGCTCGGCGTCGGTCAGGTCACTGCCTCGCAGGTCCAGGATGTCCAGGAGCGCCTCGACGGCCTCCACGGTGACCTCGCCCCGCACGGACCCGGAGGCCAGGAACAAGCCACCGTGCGCACGGTGCCGGAAGCCGGCCCGGATGCCGTAGGTGTAGCCCCGCTCCTCGCGCAGGACGCTGTCGATGCGAGCCTGCGGGGAGCCACCGACCGCGAACGAGAGCACCTGGTAGGGGCCCCAGCCCGCCGGGTCGGTGCGGCTCGGCCCGGGACCGCCGACATGGAGCTCGGTCTGCACCGCGCCCGGGCGGTCCACCAGGACGATCCGCCCGGCGTCCGGTGCCCGGGTGCCCCGCGCGGCCTCGGCGGGGCGGTGCCCCGGCCGGCTGGGCCAGCGCGCGAGCGCGGCCTCGAGCAGCTCGTGCAGGGCGATGCCGGACAGGTCGCCGGCCACCGCCAGGACGGCACCGTCAGGGTGCAGGGTGGCCGCGTGGTAGGCCCGCACGTCCTCCGCGGTGATCCGGGCCACGGTCTCCCGGCTGCCGCCGCCGGGGCGGGAGGCCCGGTCGGCCGGGTCGAAGTAGGTCCTGATGAACTCCAGGGCCGCCAGGCTCGCGGGGTCGGCACGGTCCTGGCCGATGTCGGCCAGGCGCCGCCGCACCTCGCGACGCACCTCTGCCTCCGGGAAGTCGGCCTCCGTGAGGCACTCGACGAGCAGGTCGAGGGCGTCGGGCAGGTTGCGGCTGATCGTGTCGACCTCGACCAGCACGGCCCGCTCCCCCACGCCGGCGTGCAGCGCGATGCCCTTGCGGGCGAGGAGCTCGGCCATCTCGTCGGCGGTATGCCGCGTGGTCCCGAGATCGAGGCAGCGCGCCATGATGAGGCCGACCCCCTCGACCTCGCGGGGCTCACCGGCGAGCGGTGCGGGGACGCCGAGCTGCAGGGACAGGACGTGCTGGCCGGGCATGTCGAAGGCCTGCACCGACAGCCCGTTGGACAGCACGAACCGCTCCGGCTCGGGGAAGGCCCAGGGGGCCGGCTCGGCGACCTCCGGGCGCGGGCCGACGGCGGGGGCTGCCGTGCTCACGCGACCACCTCCGTGGAGACGTCGGGAGCCACCGTGAAGGCCACCGTGGCCCGGGCGTCCGGCACCAGCCAGCGCGCCGCGGCCCGACGGACCTGCTCCGCGGTCACGGCGCGGACCCCGTCCAGGTAGGTGTTGATGTGCTCGGGGTCGTCGTGCAGGAGGGTGTAGTGGCTGATCAGGTCGGCCCGCTCCTGGTGGCCGGCGAGCGCCTCGAGCCAGGACCGCTCGGTGTCGGCCAGCGAGGACTCCAGCTCGACCGGGGTCGGGCCCTCCTGGGCGAAGCGCTCGAGCTCCGCGCAGACGGCGGCCTCGACCTGTGCCGGGTCCGCGCCCTCGGCCACGTCGATGCCCAGGAAGCCCAGGGAGGCACCGTCGATCAGGCCCAGGGACGCGCCGGAGACGCTGGTGGCCAGCTCCTCGGAGCGGACGAGCCGCCGATAGAGCCGGCTGGTCATCAGGCTGCCCAGCGCGTCGAGCGCGACGGCGCACGCCAGGAACTCCGGCGTGTGGGCGACCGGCAGCCGGAACCCGAGATAGAGCCGGTCGTTGGGCACGTCCTCGGCCAGGTCCACCCGCGGTGCCGCGGTGAGCGGCGGCAGCTGGCCGCGCGGCTGCTGGGGCGCCGGTGCCTCGGCGGTCAGGCCGTCGAAGTGGCGCGCCACCGCGGCGAAGCCGTCCTCCGGGGTCACGTCACCGACCAGGGTGAGGACCGTGTTGCCGGGTGCGTAGTGCCGCCGGTAGAAGTCGTGGACGTCGTCCAGGGTGGCGGCGTCGAGGTCCTCCATCGAGCCGATGGTGGGGTGGTGGTAGGGGTGGCCCTCCGGGAAGACCAGACTGCCGAGGTCGGCGATCGCCGTGCCGTAGGGCTGGTTGTCGTAGCGCTGCCGCTTCTCCTCCTTGACCACGTCGCGCTGGTTGTCCAGGTTGGCCTGGGTGACCGCCTCCAGCAGCCGGCCCTGCCGGTCCGCCTCGAGCCACAGGGCCAGGTCGAGCGCGCCGGTGGGCACGGTCTCGAAGTAGTTGGTGCGGTCGAACCAGGTGGTGGCGTTGAGGGTGCCGCCCTGCTCCATGAGCAGGGAGAAGTGCTCTCCCTCGGCGACGTTGGCCGACCCCTGGAACATCAGGTGCTCGAACAGGTGCGCCAGTCCGGTGCGCCCCGGGCCCTCGTGTCGCGACCCGACGCCGACCCACAGGTTGAGGGTGACGGTCGGCACGGTGTGGTCCGGGCTGACGACCACGCGCAGCCCGTTGCCCAGGGTGCGGGTGGCGATGGGGTAGTCCAACGGCATCTGGTCACTGTAAGCACGATCGGGTCGGTGGACTGAACCGGCGGTGCGTCGCGCGCTCAGTCGGCCACCGTCCGGCGCTGGTGACCGGGCCGTTCAGGCCTCGTCGCTCGACGTCCAGCCCACGTTGCGGGCGGCCCGTTGCGGCAGGTCGTTGATCCGGTCCATCGCGAGCCGGCCGAAGATCTGCTGCTCGGTGATGTTGCGCTCGGAGCGCCCGCGGCCCAGGAAGCTGACCACCCAGTGCAGCAGCGTGGTGATGCGGGACTTGAACCCGATGATGTAGACGAGGTGCACACCCAGCCAGAGGGCCCAGGCGGGGAAGCCGGTGACCTTGACCTTCCCGATCTCCGCGATGGCGCGGAACCGGGAGATGGTGGCCATGTTGCCCTTGTCGAAGTAGCTGAACGGCTCGGTCACCGGTCGGCCGCCGAGGCTGGCCCTGATCTTCCTCGCCGCGTAGCGCGACTGCTGGATGGCGACCTGGGCGACACCGGGCAGGTTGTCCAGGGCCGCCATGTCCCCCACGACGTAGACGTCGGGGTGCCCCGGGAGGGTCAGGTCCGGCTGGACCGGTATGCGGCCGGCCCGGTCGACCTGCAGCCCCACCTGGTCGGCGAGCTGGCGGGCCAGGGGTGAGGCGGCGACGCCGGCCGCCCACACTTTGGTGAGCGCCTCGATGCGGTGCTGCTCACCGGCCTGGTCGAGGTACTCGATGCCGCGGGCGTCGACGTCGACGACCTTGGCACCGAGCAGCACCTTGACGCCGAGCCGCTCCATGGCCCGTCGGGTCCTGGTCTGCAGGGACTCGTCGAAGGTGCCGAGCACGGCACCGGCCGCGTCCATCAGGTAGATCGTGGCGTTGCGCGGGTCGATGTGCCGGAAGTCGTGCTTGAGCGTGCGGCGGGAGAGCTCGGCGAGCTGACCGGCCATCTCGACGCCGGTCGGCCCGGCGCCGACGACCACGAAGGTGGTGTGCGCCCTCGCCTCGGCGTGGCGTCCCTGGGCGGCGGCGAGCTCGGCGAGCTCGAAGGCACCGAAGATTCGCCCGCGCAGCTCGAGGGCGTCGTCGATGCTCTTCATGCCCGGCGCGAAGTCGGCGAACTGGTCGTTGCCGAACCACGACTGCGCCGCACCGGCAGCGACGATCAGGTGGTCGTAGCTGTAGGTCCGGGGGACGCCGAGGGTGCTGGCGGTGACGGTCTTGGCCTCGACGTCGATGGCTGTGACCTCACCCAGCTCGACCTGGACGTTCTCCTGGCGGGCGAGCACCTCGCGGGTCGCGGGGGCGATCTCGCCGGGCGACAGGATGCCCGTGGCGACCTGGTAGAGCAGCGGCTGGAACAGGTGGTGGGTGGTCCGGCCGATGAGGCGGATGTCGACCTCCGCCTTGGCCAGGGCACGGGCGGCGAACAGACCGCCGAAGCCGGAGCCGATGATGATGACCTTGGGGCGCTGGGCAGTGGGGTTCATGGTGGTGCCTCCTCTACCAGGGTCAACCGACCCTCCCGGCCGAGTATGCCGTGACCTCCGCCACTCCGCCCCGCCGGACCTCCCCCGGGCAGACCAGGACCTAGCACATGACCGCGGCGGCCTTGTTGACGTAGCCGTCGCTCTCCAGCAGGTCCAGCATGAACGCGGCCAGGTCGGCCCGGGAGATCCTCGGGACCACCGAGACGGCGGTGATCGTCTCGCCGTGCCGGTACGCGCCGGTCCGGAGACCGTCCGTCAGGCGTGGTGGCCGGACCAGGGTCCAGCTCAGCCCGCTGGCACTGATCAGCGCTTCCTTGGCGGCGTGGTCGGCCACGACGTGGCGCAGCACGACCCGCGACACGAGCGTGCGCCCGAGCAGGCTGAGCTGGTGCCGTCCGGCCGGCACGCCGAGGAAGGACAGGTACACCAGTCGCGGGACCCCGCTGGCGGTCATGGCATCGACGACGTTCCGCACACCGTCGACGAGCGCGGGGTCGCGCCGTCTGGGGCTCGCCGAGCCGAGGGCGCACACCACGGCCTCCTGGCCCGCGACAGCCCCTGCCACGGCGCGCTGGTCGGTGACGTCGCCGTGCACCACCGTCAGGCCCGGGTGCGCCTCCGGCGCGGTGTGCGGATGGCGCACCAACGCCGTGACCCGGTGCCCGCGCGCGAGGGCCTGAGAGACCAGCTCGCGGCCGGTTCGCCCCGCGGCCCCCAGGAGCAGCACCTTCATGACACCGTCGTCCCGAGAGGCTCTGCCGTCTCCCCTGCGCTTCCGGGTGGTCGCACGAGGAAGAACCACGAGAGGACAGGCGGATGAAGGTGCTGGTGATCGGCGGTCGTGGCTACATCGGCTCGGCCGTGGTGAGTCGACTCGAGGAGTCCGGACACGAGGCGGTCGTCCTGGTCCGCCAGGACCCACCCGGCCAGGACGGGACGCGGGTCGGTGACCTGACGCGGCCCGAGAGCCTGCGGCCCGCGGTCACCGACGACATCGACGCCGTCGTGCACGCCGCACCGCCTACGGGAGACTGGGACGGGGATCTCGCCGCGCTGAGAGCGCTCACCGAGTCCCTGCGTGGCGGCGACCGGGCACTGGTCTACCTCAGCGGCGTCTGGGTCCTGGGCGCCACGGACACCGCGGATGAGACCTCTCCCACGAGCCCGATCGACATCGTCCGGCCACGCCCGGAGCTGGAACGGCAGGTGCTCTCCTCCGAGGACGCCCGCGGCGTCGTGATCCGCCCCGGGATCGTGCACGGACGGGGTGCCGGCATCCCGCGGATGATGGTGGACTGGGCACGCCAGGCGGGGGTCGGTCGGCATCTGGGCGACACCTCCACCGGCTGGCCGATGGTGCACGTCGACGACCTCGCCGACCTGGTCGTGCTCGCGCTCGAGTCCGCTGAGCCGGGCGCCCTGCTGCACGGCGTTGCCGAGCCCTCGGTCGCCGTCACGGCGCTCGCGCAGGCCGCAGACGTCGCCGCCGGAGGCACGGGTCGCGCCGAGGCCTGGCCGGCGAACGAGGCGGTGGCGGCGCTGGGGCCGACTTCGCCGAGGCGCTGGCCCTGTCCCAGTCCGTCGAGGCACCGGCCTCGCGCCGGCTGGGCTGGGAGCCGCACCGCGTCGATGCCGTCGAGGACCTGCGCTCCGGCTCCTACCGGTCCCTCCAGGTCCAGCCGGCCGACGCCGCCGGGGCCCGTGCCGACGACATCGACGAGATCGTCTCCCTGGTCCGCCGGCTGCAGCACGCCCAACAGACGGAGGACGTCGCCGCGTTCGTTAACCTCTTCCGGGCGGAGACCGTGTGGACCACCGCGCACGGCAAGAAGCTCATCGGCCGGGACGAGATCAGCGAGTTCACCGAGCGGGTGCTGCCAGGCGCGATGCGCACCTCCACCGCGACGTACTCCGTCGAGCAGGTGCTCTTCGTCCGGCCAGATGTCGTCGTCGTCAACGCACGGCAGCGCCCCGTCCACCTGGATGGCACGCCACTCCCCGACACCCCGGAAGGACGCCCCGTCTACGTGCTCGCCAAGGACGCGGACGGGTGGCGGATCGCTGCCGGCCAGAACACCCAGGTCGTGGCCTGAGCCCGAGCTGGCACCGTCGACGACGAGAGAGGAACTACGCCCATGGATCCCGTGTGGGTCATCTTCGCCATTGCCCTCATCATCACGGCGCTGATCGCCTGGAGAACCTTCGTGCGACGCAAGTGACGGCACGACGTGGTCGGTGTCGGAGCGCGACGGCCATCCCAGGCCATGACAAAGGCCCTCCGGTCTGGGTGTGTCCCAGACCGGAGGGCCTTCTTTTGTAGCGGGGGCAGGATTTGAACCTGCGACCTCCGGGTTATGAGCCCGGCGAGCTACCGAGCTGCTCCACCCCGCGTCGGTAGTTCAAGCATACGTCAAGCGCTACGGAGGGACAAATCCGCGCGTTGACTCATCCAAGATGCCCGCGTACTGGCAGTCGTTGACTCACGCCAGGATGCCCGCGTGGGCACGCTGGGTGAGTGGAGCTGACTCTGATGGTGCGCAAGCAGGTGCTGGTCTCTCAGGTGCGGGCTTGGCCGAAGGCGACGAAGGCGGAGAAGGGAGCGATCCTGGACCACCTGTGCGCGGTCAACGGGTGGCATCGTGATCATGCCCGCAAGATGGTCCGCCGCGCGGTCTGCGGTGACCAGCCACCTCCCCGCGCCCCGCGAGCACCGCGGTACACCTACGGCCCGGAGGTGATCGCAGCCCTGGAACTGTGCTGGGCCGAGCTCGACGCCCCGACCGGCAAGGTGTTGGTCGGGGCACTGCCGGACCTGGTGCCCAACCTGCTGGCTCACGGCGCGCTGGTCGCCGAGGCGGCCACCGTGGACGCCCTGCTCTCGATGTCGGCGGCCACAATCGACCGGCGCCTGGCCCGGGCCCGATCGGGACTGCAGGTCAAGGGCATCTCTCACACCAAGCCCGGCTCGATGCTGAAGGCCGCCATCCCGATGAAGACCTGGCAACAGTGGGACAACACCGCCCCCGGCTTCCTCCAGATCGACCTGGTCGGCCACGACGGCGGCGACAACAACGGCCACTTCTACTACACCCTGGACGCCACCGACGTGGCCACCGGCTGGACCGAGTCCATCACCGTGCGCTCCAAAGGCGAACGCATCGTGCACACCGGCCTGGCCGACCTCCAGCTCCGCTTCCCTTTCGCCGTCCTGGGCATCCATTCCGACAACGGCAGCGAGTTCATCAACCACCAACTGGCCCGGTGGTGCCAAACCCATGAGATCACCCTCACCCGAGGCCGCCCGGCCCACTCCAACGACCAGGCCCACATCGAGCAGAAGAACTGGTCACAGGTCCGCCGGGTCGCGGCCTACTACCGATACGACACCCCGCCCGAGCTGGCCCTGCTCAACCACATCTGGCCGGCCGAGTGCGCCCTGAACAACCTCTTCAAACCCCAGCAGAAACTCCTCACCAAGACCCGCCAGGGAGCCAAGGTCACCAAGACCTACGACCAGGCCACCACACCCCTGCGGCGCCTGCTGCGAGACCACCCCGAGTACCTCACCGACCAGGACAAGACTCAGCTCCTGGCCCAACTCGAGGAGCTCAACGTCGATGCCACCCGACGACAGATCCACGCCAACCAGGCCACCCTGCGCGACATCGCCACCCGCCGTCAGCAACGCATCACACGCCGCGGCAACCGACACCACGTCTACTCATCCGGCACCAAAACGGGCCTGCCACCCAAGCGGGCACAACCCAACGAGTCAACGACCCACCCGAACCGGGCATCTTGACATGAGTCGTCAGGATCCGCCCGGTCCGGTCAGTCCAGCTCGGACCGCGCCCGTGACTCGACGGTGATCGACACGCTCCCTCCGAGGGAGCGCAGGACGCGGCTGACCACCGGGATCCTGGCCTCCCCCTGCAACCGCACCACGGCTGTCCGCGCATCCGGTGTGCCCGTGCCCGGGAGGACCTGCCAGCTCGCGAGGCGGTCGGGCCGTGGCTGGCGAGCCAGGTAATCCTGCGCGGCCGCGGCCACACCCTCGGACGTGAGTGGGAGGCCCTCCCCCAGCCCCGCGCCGTAGATCGTCTCCTCGTCGACACTGTCGGCCGCGGCGAGGGCGGCGGCGTCGGCCGCGTCGAGCAGGTGGATCCGACTGAGCTGGACCGAGGTCGTTCCCACGACACCGAGGATCAGGACGAGGGCGATGGACACCATGCCGATCAGCAGGACGCTGATCTGCCCAGCATCCGCCTCCGGACCCAGCCGGTCGAGGATCCGGTGCTGTGTGAGGGCCCGGCGGTCACGGCTCACGGAACGCATCCACCGGTGAGACGTGGCTCGCGGACAGGGTGATCGAGGCGGGGAGGGCACCGGACAGGAAGTCGGGGACGAGCGGGAGCGGTACGTCGACGGAGGCATCGATGCGCACGGTGCTCCCCGGGGTCAGGCAGGGACTCGCCTCGCACGTGATCGCGACTTCGCCCTCGTCGGCAGTGAACCCGTGCGCCGCCAAGACCAGGGCGGAGGCACTCTGGGCCGCGCCGTGTCCCGACGCGTCGTCCGGGCTGGCCACGAACGTGCGACCCGCCTCCCGTGCCGCGGCGGACGCCGCGTAGGCGCCGGCCTGGAGGCGCCCCAGCGTCCCGACAAGGAAGAGGAGAGGAACCAGCACCAGGACGAGCAGGAACGCGGTCTCGACCAGCATGGACCCCCGCTCCGCCGCGAGGTCACGGCGACCGGACCCGACGAGCACCCGCAGGCTCCGGAACACGCTCACTGCCCCTCGGCATAGGCCTGACCGGTGACCGTCATCGTTCCCGGAACCCCCAGGGGGCCCACCACGGGCAGCGGCAGGTCGGCTGACACCCGGACGACCTCCACCCCGCCGACAGAGGCGCGTTCCCCGGTCACCGTGGTGCCGTAACGCCCAGGCAGCGTGGTGGCGAGCAGTTCCGTCGCCCGTGCCACCCCGTCCGCAGGCGAGTTGTCCGCCCGCGCCCCCACACGGGCGCCCTCGATCACGTGCGCAGTCGCCGTGTTGCGCACATGAAGGGCGTAACCGACCTGGACGGTGGCCAGGAAGAGCAGCACGAGCACCACCGAGACGAGGGCGAACTCAACGGTGGCGGCACCACGCTCCGGACCGAGCAAGTGGCACGAGCTGCGCCCTCGTGGCGTCGTCGTCCCGGGCGGGAGCGCCCCACCCCGGAGCGTGGTCACGGCCCACTGACGCCCGACACGGAGGACACGAAGAGGTCGGACAGCAGCGGTTCGGCCACCAGCCAGAGTGCGGCGACGAGACCGGCTGTCATGATCGTGATGAGGACCCAGCCGGGCACATCACCGCGCTCCGGCTCGCTCCGCCAGGCGGCGAGGCGGTTGGCGTAGCCCGCAAGGGCGCGGACGAGTCGGTCGCGCTGGTGCGTGTGTGCCTGCATCGTGTTCTCCCTTGTCGATGTGGGTTGAGGTGGATAGGTCATGCGTCAGACCGCGATGCGCAGCATCGAGGCGCCGGGGTAGACGGCAAAGAGGACTGTCACGGGTAGCACGAGGAACACGACCGGGACCATCATGAGGATCTCCCGCCGGCCGCCCTCCTCGATCAGCTCCTGACGCGCCGACTCCCGGGCGTCCTGGGCCTGTGCGCGCAACACCTCTCCGAGAGGCGTCCCGCGCTCGATGGCGATCACGAGTCCGTCGACGAACCTGACGACGGGGCCGAGACCGGTGCGCGCACCCATGCCCTGCAACGCCTCGACCATCGTTGCGCCGGTCCGTGCCTCCGCGAGGCAGATCTCGAGCTCATCCGACAGCTCGCCGCGAGACAGCCGGGAGACGCGGTCCAGCGCCTGTGGCGTGCCTTCACCCGCGGTGACCGACAGTGCCAGGAGCTCGGCGATCGCAGGGAACTCGCTCATGATCCGCCGCTCCCTCCGGACAGCCGCACGGGTGAGCAGCTGGTCCCTGAGCAGCACACCGCCCAGCACCGCCGAGAGGCTCACGACGACCAGGGCAGGGATGCTCACGCCGCGCGTCCACACCGCCACGGAGCCGACGAGGGAGACGAGGACGACGGACGCGGCTCCCCAGAGCACCTGCTGGATGCGGAACCCTTCGACGTCGGGCGGCAGGCCTGCGCGCTGGAGTCGCGACGCGACGGAGTCGGAGCCACCGAGGACGCGGTCCACGAGTCGGCCCGCCCACCTCAGTCGGCCCAGCGTCTCGCTCAGGCTCCACGGGCCGGAGGAGCCCACACCGCGAGTCACTGCCCTGTCCGGGGGCCGGTCGAGATACGGCTCGATCCGTGCAGCGAGATTGGTCCGGCCGGGTCTGGGGACACCGACCAGGATGAGGCACAGCCCGAGTGCGAACGCGCCTGCGAGCGCACCGCCCAGGAGGAGTTGCAGGGTCATCGCAGCACCCGCTGCTCCTCGGGGAGCCTGCCGATGCGCACCATCACCTGGAAGGCGACGATGGACAGCACCGCCCCGATGATCAGGATGAGCACGCCGGTGGGCTCCCGGTAGGCCTGGAGCGCGGTGCCACGCGTGGCCATGAGCAGCAACACGATCCAGGGCGCCACCATCGCCAACCGTGCGGCATTGACGGTCCAGGACTGGCGGGCCTCCAGCTCTGCGCGGGAGCGGGCGTCCTCGCGCAGGAACGTGGACAGGGTGCGCAGAACCCTGCCCAGGTCGCTGCCTCCCACCTCCCTGGCGAGGCGGAGTGCCTCGATGAGCCGGTCGGCGACGGGGTCTGCCATCCGATCCTTCAACCGGTCCAGGGAGTCCGCGAACTGACCGCTCGCCCGGTAGTCGTGTCCGAACGCCTCGAAGGACGGTCGGAGCTCCGCCGGGCCCCGCTGCCCGAGCTGGATCAGCGCCTCGGGCAGGGCGAGTCCGGCGCGCACGCCGGAGGCAATGTGGTCGACGGCATCCGGCCAGACCTCACGCAGCCGGGAGCGCTTCCTGCGTGCCCGCGTCCGGATGACGGCCAACGGTGCCCAGCCAGCCATGAGGGCAAAGGCGAGACTCACCGCCGGGACCCTGGTGAGGGCGAGCCCGAGAACGAACACGACGCCCGTCGCGATGAGACAGCTCACAAGGAGGCCAGGCCAGCTGACGGCGCGCACTCCCGCCAGGCGGAGGTCGTCGTCCAGCCTCACCAGGGCGGAGTGCCTGCGTCGGCGTCCGGCCTGCTCGCTCTGGGGCCAGAAGGACCACCAGATGCAGGCCAGGCCCAGGCCGAGGATCAGCCCGATGATCGCGCCGCTCACGGGGCACCACCTGGCGCGAGGAGGGCCACGAGGTCGTGTCCGGCACGCTCGAACCGCTCCTGGTGCGGAGGGAACCCGTCGCCCCGCACCAGGACCCCACGCCGCGTGACGAAGATGTCTGCGACCTCGACGACCTCCGCCTCGACGCGGCCGGGCAGGCCGATGATCTCCCGGACCCGTCGGGTGCCGTCGGGGAGCAGAGCCATGTGGACGACGAGGTCGATGGAGCTGGCGACGGTGGGCACCACGAAACCGCTGGAGACGTTGGTGCCGGCCAGCAGCGGCAGCGTGCACATCTTGGTGACCGCCTCGCGCGCACTGTTGGCGTGGACCGTACACATCCCTGGCAGGCCGCTGTTGAGGGCGATCAGCAGGTCGAGGCTCTCCTCCTGCCGCACCTCGCCGACGAGGATGCGTGAGGGGCGCATCCTCAGGGCCTCCTTGACGAGGCGTCGCAGCGGCACCTCACCGGTGCCTTCCAGACTTGCCTGGCGACACTGCAGCGCCGCCACGTCGCGCAGCGGCACCTTGAGCTCGAAGACCTCCTCGCAGGTCACCACCCGCTCGGTCGGCGGGATCGCGGCGGCCAGGCAGTTGAGCATCGTGGTCTTGCCTGCCTGCGTGCCCCCGGCCACCAGGATGTTGAGCCCGCTCTCGACCGCCGCGGACAGGAACGTCGCGGCGCGCTGCGTCAGCGATCCGAGCCGGACCAGATCGGTCAGCTCGTCGGCAGCGACCACGAACTTGCGAATGTTCACGGCCCAGTGCCGGCGTGTGATGTCCGGGATCACGACGTGCAGGCGGGAGCCGTCAGGGAGGGCCGCGTCGACGAAGGGACTGCTGAGGTCGACACGGCGGCCCGACGAGCGCAGCATCCGCTCGACGAGGTCGCGGACCTGCTGCTCGGTCAGCAGGGTGGGCGTCAGCTCCGAGCGACCGTGCCTGGCGACGAAGACCTTCCCGGGCTCGTTGATCCAGATCTCCTCGACGTGCGGATCGTCGAGGTACTGCTGGAGGGGCCCGAGGCCGGCCACGGACTCGAGCAGGAGCCGACCCGCCTCGTCCGGGTCCGGGAGCGGCCGCACACCACCCCGGAGGGCGCGCTCGTCGAAGTCGGTGACGACCTCTCGCACGAGCTGGCGCAGAGCGAGATCGTCCGTGGCTGGGTCGAGACGCCGCTGCCTGATCTGCTCGCGGACCTCGTCCTCCAGTGACTGGAACGTGGTCGCCTGCACGAGTTCCCCCCGTCGCACTCTCTCCGGCGGTGCCGGTCCGATCTGTCGGTCGGGACAGTGCACTCCCGCCGATCAGCCCTCCTCCTGGCCAGTTGGGCCCCACATAACCCGTCGGCCCACACCAAGGTAAACAGAGTTTGCGAAACCTTTAGACGATCAGAACGAATCCTGTGGATAACCTCCGCGCAGCCTGGGCGCTGTGCGTGTGGGAGGAGTGCGCGGACCTCCTGCGCCGACCGGCCGGGGACAGCTGACGACCCGAGACACCTGCGGGGCCTGTGGACAGCGGGGAGGACCGGTTGCGGAAACTCGGCAGGATCAACAGGTGCAACTCCGCCTGTCCATCGTCGAGGGCCACCGCGTCCGGACCGTGAGCATCCGGTCGCCCCGCGGCCTGATCTGGCCGCGTGTCCGCCAGGTGCTCGGTCTGCCGCCCAGCAGCGGCCAGGTCGTCGAGTATGCCGGCCGCACCCTCCCCCTGCGGCCGGACACGGTCCTGGGAGAACCCCCGCTGCTCCACGGCGTCACGATCGGGCCCGGAGGACCAGCCCACCGACCGGAGCCGGCAACTGCCCCGGTCATCCTCACGGTCACCGGCGGACCGGACGCTGGCGGGACCCACCCGCTTCGACCCGCGGGTCGGGTGACGGTGGGTCGCAGTCGGTGGTGCGATCTCACGGTCGACGATCCGGCCCTGTCGCGACACCACCTGACGCTCCGGACGACCCGGCGTGGCATCGTCGTCGACGACGGCGGATCGACGAACGGGACCCACCTCGGGGCAGACCTGCTCCTCGGGCCCACCGTCTGGACACCGGGAGAGGCCCTGCGTGCGGGCGCCTCCACCTTCCACCTGCGGCCGGCCACCGTCAGCCTCCCGCGCGCTCGTCCCGACGGGGAGGGACGGCTGGTGGTGACACCGCGGAGCCAGGCCCCACCCCAGCTCGCCGCGGCGTCTTTCGACACTCCCGCGAGGACCGTTCCCACGGCACCCGTGCCACCGGGAGCACTGGGGTGGCTGCTCCCCCTGGCCGTCTCCGTCCTCCTCGCACTCGTGCTCTCGATGCCGGCACTGCTGCTGTTCGGTCTGATGGCGCCGGCCATGTCCCTGGGGAGCTACCTCGGCGAACGGCGTCGTCACCGCCGAGAGCGCACAGCAGCTGACGCGGCACACCAGCAGGCGCTGACCGCACTGCGCAGGTCGGTGCACGAGGCAGTGGATCGTGACCTCCGGCAGCGTGAGGAACGGTTGCCTGACCTGGGGCGGCTGATCGAGAACGCGCAGCAACGCGGTCCTCTGCTCTGGAGTCGGGCCATCACCCCACTGCTGTGCCGGATCGGGTTGGCCGAACAGCCCGTCGCCGTCACCGTGGACGGGGTCGTCGAGACCACCGGCCACGTGCCGGTCGAGATCGATCTGGCCCGTGGACTGTCACTGGTCGGCCCCGTCGAGGAGGCGCGCGCGGCCGCCCGGGCCGTGCTGCTCCAGGTCGCGGTCCTGCACGGACCTTCCGAGCTCAGGATCGAGGTGGCGGGCCGGGGCGGAGACCAGCCCGAGCAGGCACGCGGGTCCCGCGCCTCGACCTGGGACTGGCTCACCTGGTTGCCGCATGCCACGGGTCCACCACGAGGTGGCGTCACCATCCGCCTCCACGACCTCACGGAGCAGACCCGGCCGACCGACGCCGTGGCAGCATCGCCCGGCGAGGCGCCTCCGGCAGATGCCGTGGGCGGGTCGACACCCCGGGCGGAGAGCAGCGCAGGCCCAACCGGGGAGGAACCGGGCGCACCCCCACCCAGGGTTGTCCCGATCACGGTGTGCGGCACCGAGGCACAGGCGCCCCAGGGCACGACAGTCGTCGACGTCCGGCGCTCCCACCTCATCGTGCGGGCCGCCTCCGGCCTCGTGAAAGGCGTCCCGGACCTGGTGTCCCATCACCGGGCCCACCGGGTGGCCCGTCTCCTGGCACCACTGACGGACGGCTCCGCCGACACGGGGGCGGGAGCGGTCCCGACCGAGGTCGACCTCGCAGCGTTGGTCCCTGTGCCGACCTCCCCGGACCAGCTCGCTGGCCGCTGGCGCCGGGAGCCACGCTCGACGGGCTTCCTCCTGGGCCAGGACGCGACCGGCCCGGTCGCCCTGGACCTGGCCCGCGACGGGCCGCACGCGCTCGTGGCGGGGACCACCGGCTCGGGCAAGTCAGAGCTGCTCCGCACCCTGGTGACCTCCCTGTCGCTGGTGAACCGCCCGGACGAGCTGATCATGGTGCTGGTCGACTACAAGGGCGGCTCGGCCTTCGCCGAGGCCGGAGCCCTTCCCCACGTGGTGGGGGTGATCACCGACCTGGACCCGCACCTGGCGGACCGCGCGCTCACCTCGCTCACCGCCGAGCTCAAGCGGCGGGAACGGGTCCTGGCGGCGGCAGGGGTGCCGGACCTCACGGCATACCAGCAGCTGTCCGGTGCCGCGCCGCTGCCGAGGCTGGTCCTCGTGATCGATGAGTTCCGCGCCCTCGCCGAGGAGCTGCCGGGCTTTCTGGACGGACTGGTCCGGATCGCGGCCCTCGGGCGCTCCCTCGGGGTCCACCTCGTGCTCGCCACCCAGCGTCCTGGGGGCGTCGTCTCGGCCGACGTCCGCGCCAACGTCAACCTGCGGATCGCCCTGCGCGTCCGGGACGGCTCCGACTCCTACGACGTCATCGACTCCCCCGCGGCTGCTGACCTGCCGGAAGGGGTTCCGGGACGGGCCCTGATCCGCACCGGGTCGAGTGCCCCGCGCACGGTGCAGGTGGCCAGCAGCTCCTCGGCGCCCGCCTCGGGCCAGGGCGTCTCCGAGCAGATCAGCGTCGTGCCGGTCTGGGACGCCTGGGCCGAGGACGTGCACGAGACGGCTCCGACCGGCTCCACAGAGGCCGGCTCGACGCTCACCCGGGTGATCGCCGCGGCCACGGAGGCCGCCCGGCTCGTCGGCGCGGTGCCGCCGGCCTCACCCTGGCTTCCGGCCCTCCCCGATCTGATCACCCTGGCCGACCTCGGCGCTGCCGCGGAGAACCAGCTCTCGGTGCCGCTCCTGCTCACCGACCTCCCGGCGGAGCAGGAGCAACGGGTGCAGCACTGGCGACCACTGACCGACGGGCACCTCGGTGTCGCGGGTGCCTCCCGCTCGGGCCGCAGCACGATGGTGCGCACCGTCCTGGCGGGGCTCCTGGCCCACCACCCGTCGGATGTCCATGCCTATGTCTTCGACCCGGCGGGCAGCTGTGGCCCCGTCGCCGGTGCCCCGCACGTCGGGGCTGTGCTCGCGGCCGCTGACGTGGCGCGCGGGTGCCGCGTCATCGATCACCTGACGGAGCTGGTGGCCTCGCGGCAGCGCGACCTGGCCCGGGCGGGCTTCACCTCCCTGGCGGAGCAACGACAGCACTCCGATGCCCCCTGGCCCCTGGTGGTCCTCGTGATCGACGGGTGGCCACGCTTTGTCGAGCTGTTCGGCGAGGTCGACCGCGGGCGGCCGCTCGAGCAGGTGCTGCAGCTCCTGCGTGAGGGGCTGGCCGTGGGGCTCGTGGCGGTGCTGACCGGCGACCGTTCGTTGTTCAGCGGCCGGGTCTCCCCACTCCTCAACCAGCTGTGGTCCCTGCGGCTCACCGACCCCTCTGACCTGCTGATGGCCGGCCTCACGAGGGCGCAGGTGCCGGTGCGTATGCCGCCGGGCCGGGTGATCCGACTGCGCGACGGCGTCGTGGGTCAGGTCGCGGTCGTGGGCCCGACGACCGACGGGGCCGCGCAGGTGGCCGCCCTGGCCGGGCTGGCGGAGCGCGTGACGTGCGACCTCCCGACCGACCGGCCCACGGGACCGGCCGTGTTCCGTCCGCTGCCCCGGGCGGTGGCTCTGGAACAGCTCCCACCCGGCGGGACCGAGGGCCTTGTCATCGGTGTCGGCGGGGACCGGGCCGAGCCGGTGGTCGTCCCGGCACCACCGGGCGGCAGCGGCGTGCTCGGCATCCTCGGACCACCCGGCAGTGGCCGCAGCACCGCGCTGCACACGCTCGCGTCGGTGGCCGGCGCCCGGGGCTGGACCGTCATCACGGTGGGTCCGCAGCACGTGCGGGACACGACGGTCCTGGGGGACGAGCTCCGGTCCGCCGGCACCGACGGCACGCTGGTCACCGTCGACGGTCTGGCGGCGGTCGCCGGCACGGCAGCCGAGGACACGCTCCTCGCCTGGCTGGACACGGCCCGCGAGGAGCAGGCGGCGCCACGGGTGCTGGCCCTCACCGGTGACACCGAGGACTTCGGCGGCTTCCGTGGGCTGGGAGCACGGGTCGCTCGCGAGCGGACGGGCCTGGTGCTCCAGCCGACGAGCCCGGCCGACGGAAGTCCGCTCGGCGTCACTGTCCCGACCGGTGATGAGCCGCTCCCGGGCAGGGGCGTGCTGGTCCTCCGGGGCGCCTGCCGGGCGGTCCAGGTGGCGCTGCCCGAAAGTTTCTGACCGGTAACCCGTGACAAGACCGGCAGGCATGCGTTACCGTCCTCCAGATTGTGAATTTTCCGTCCATATATTGGAGAACGGTGACCAGCGTCGGTGTGCTTGACAAGGTGATGGCGATCCTCGACGCCTTCGCCGACGGGTCGACCCGCCTGGACCCCGCCGCCGTCGCCACCCGCGTCGGCGTGAGCACCCCCACCGCCTACCGCCTCATGGGCGCGATGGCCCAGCACCGTCTGCTCGACGTGGACGGCCGCACCTACGGCCTGGGCAGCAAGCTGCTCGAGCTCGGCTCCCGGGCCCACCGGGGCGTGGACGTCCGCGCCGCGGCGCTCCCGCACCTGCGCCACCTGTCGACCGAGAGCGCCGAGACCGTCGAGCTGCAGATCCGCACCGGGCACCGCCGCGTACCGATCGAGATGATCGTCGGGAGCCGCACCGTGCGGACCGCCGGTGAGCTGGGGGTCCCGCTGCCCGTGCACGTCGGCGCCAGCAGCCGGGTGCTGCTGGCCTGGCTGGACGAGGAGCAGGCCATGCGCCTGGCCCGGGAGAGCGCCGACGAGCTGCCCGACCACCCGTGGGACCCGGAGCAGTACCTCACCCGGCTGCGGCTGGTCCGCGAGCAGGGCTGGGAGTACAGCCGCGGCGAGCGCGACCCGGAGACCTCCGCGGTGTCCGCGCCCGTGCGGGACCGCAACGGGTATGTCGTGGCCGCCGTCGTCGTCTCCTCCACCCTCACCCGCCTGGCCGACGAGGCGCACCGCACCGCGGTCATCGACCTCGTGCGCACCGCCGCCCACGCCATCTCCACAGACCTGGGACACCACACCGACGCGCCGCTGGAGGCCACCCCGTGACCGGACCACTTCAGGGACTCAAGGTCCTCGACATCGCCACCGTCTTCGCCGGGCCGTTCGCGGCCGCCCTGCTGGGCGACATGGGCGCCGACGTGCTCAAGGTCGAGATGCCGGGGGTCGGCGACCCCCTGCGGGCCCTGGGCCCGTTCAAGGACGACACGTCACTGACCTGGGCCGCCTCGGCCCGCAACAAGCGCAGCATGACCCTGGACCTGAAGTCCGCCGAGGGGCAGGACGTGCTGCTGCGGCTGCTGGCGGAGCAGGACGTGCTCATCGAGAACTTCCGCCCCGGCACCCTGGACCAGTGGGGCCTCCCCCTGGAGCGGCTCCGCTCGGCCAACCCGGACCTGGTCGTGGTGCGCGTCTCCGGCTACGGCCAGACCGGCCCCCACGCGGGCAAGGCCGGCTTCGGCACCCCCGCCACGGCATACAGCGGGTATGCCCACATCAACGGCTACCCGGACCGCCCGCCCGTGCTCCCCTCGGTCTCCCTGGTCGACTACCTCACCGGCATGTATGCCGCGATGGGCGCCCTGGCAGCGATCTACCAGCTGCGGGTCTCCGACGGCCCCGCCGAGGAGGTCGACGTCGCGCTGTACGAGTCGATCTTCCGGATGCTCGAGGTCGTGGTGGCCGAGTACGACGTGCTGGGCACCGTCCGCGAGCGCACCGGCAACGAGCTGGCCGCCTCCTCCCCCGCCGGCATCTACCAGTCCTCGGACGGTCACTGGATCGTCATCGTCACCAGCACCGAGCGCACCTTCGCGCGACTGGCCAGGGCGATGGACCGTGAGGACCTACTCACCGACCCCCGCTACTCCACCAACCGGGAGCGGCTGGCCCGGCGCACGGAGATGAACCAGATCGTGTCCGACTGGGTCGGCGCCCGCACCCGGGCCGAGGTGGAGCAGCAGCTGGACGACATGGCGGTCCCCCAGTCCCCCGTCTACAGCGCCGCGGACATCTTCGCCGACGAGCACTACGCCGCCCGGGGAATGCTCGTCGAGGTCGCCCACCCCACGCTCGGCACGGTCACGCTGCCGGGCGTCGTCCCCAAGTTCAGCACCAACCCCGGCTCGATCCGCAACGCGGGCCCGCTCATGGGCGAGCACACCACCGAGGTCCTCTCCGGCCTCGGCTACACCACCGAACAGATCGCCGAGATGCAGGACAAGGGAGTCATCTGATGAGCACCAGCTTCGAGCAGGCCAGGACCTATGCCGCGGGCACCGCGCCACTGCCGTTCCCGATCCCGGCCGAGGTGACCGTCCAGGAGGTCGGCCCCCGTGACGGGTTCCAGCTCGAGCCGGGCACCATCCCCACGGCCGAAAAGGTCGCGATCATCGACGCCCTGTCCGCCACCGGCGTCCCCCGTGTGCAGCTCACCTCCTTCGTCCGCCCGGAGGCCGTGCCGCAGCTGGCCGACGCCGCCGAGGTGATGGCCGGCTTCACCCCGGTCGAGGGCGTCGAGTACTCCGTCCTGATCCCCAACCTCAAGGGCGCCGAGCGCGCCCTCCAGACGCCCGCGGACTGCTGGGAGCTCATGCTCTCCAGCACCGACGCGCACAGCATCGCCAACGCCAACCGGCCCACCGCCGAGGCGTTCGACCGGCTCCGCCCGGTCATCGAGCTCGGCCTGGCCGAGGGCAAGCACCTGGTGGGCGGGTTGGCCACCTCCCTGGGTTGCCCGTTCGAGGGCCGGACCCCCTTCGAGCGGGTCGCCTGGGCGGTCGCGCTGTATGCCGACGCCGGGGTCGGGCACGTGACGATCGCCGACACCGCGGGGCTGGCCGACCCGGCGCACGTCCACGAGATCGCCTCCCGGCTGCGCCAGGAGTTCCCGGACCTGCGGATCACCCTGCACCTGCACAACACCCGCGGCCTGGGCATGGCCAACGTCATCTCGGGCCTCGCGGCCGGGATCACCGACTTCGACAGCTCGATCGGCGGGCTCGGCGGCTGCCCCTACGCCCCCGGGGCCACCGGCAACATCGCCACCGAGGAGCTCGTGCACCTGCTGGACCTGCTCGGCGTCCGCACCGGTGCCGACCTCGGCGCCCTCACCACCATCGCCCGCACCGCGGTGTCCGCGGCCGTGCGCCACCCGCTCGAGTCCTCCTTCGAGAAGGCCGACCCCTCCTGGGTGCTGCACACGCCGCCGCAGCGCCAGGAACTCGCAGGGAAGTAGGACCCACCCGATGGGCACAACGCTGGCCACCAAGGTGTGGGAGCAGCACGTCGTGCGCGCCGCCGAGGGCGAGCCCGACCTGCTGTACATCGACCTGCACCTGCTGCACGAGCTGAACACGCCCGTGGCCTTCGACCAGCTGCGGGCCAGTGGCCGCACCGTCCGCCGCCCCGACCTGACGCTGGGCACCGAGGACCACAACACGCCCACGCTGGACATCCGCAAGAGGATCGAGGACCACGCGGCCCGCCACCAGGTCGAGCTGATGCGCGCCAACTGCGCGGAGTTCGGGATCGAGCACTACCGGCTGGGCGAGGACCAGCAGGGCATCGTGCACATCATCGGCCCCGAGCTCGGCCTGGCCCAGCCCGGGATGACGATCGTCTGCTGCGACAGCCACACCACCACCCAGGGCGCCTTCGGCGCGCTCGCCCTCGGGATCGGCACTACCCAGGTGGAGCACGTGCTCGCCACCCAGACCCTGCCCCTGCACCGGTTGCGCGACATGCGCATCCGGGTGGACGGCACCCTCCCCGACGGCGTCACGGCCAAGGACCTCATCCTGGCCGTCATCGCCCGGATCGGGACGGCGGGCGGGCAGGGCCACATCATCGAGTACGCCGGGACCGCCATCGAGGCGCTGTCGATGGAGGCCCGGATGACCATCTGCAACATGACGGTCGAGGCGGGGTCCCGCGCCGGCCTGATCGCCCCCGACCAGACGACCTTCGACTACCTGCGCGCGCGTCCGCACGCACCGACCGGGGCCGACTGGGACCGGGAGGTCGCCTACTGGTCCACCCTGCGCTCGGACCCGGACGCCGTGTTCGACAGGGAGGTGGTGTTCGACGCCTCCGGCCTCACGCCGTTCGTCTCCTGGGGCACCAACCCGGCACAGAGCGTGCCGCTGGACACCGTGGTCCCCGACCCGGAGTCCTTCGAGGACGAGGAGCAGCGGGCCGCGGCCCGACGGGCCCTGACCTACATGGACCTGCGCCCCGGCACCGCGATGCGCGACATCCCGGTCGACGCCGTCTTCATCGGCTCGTGCACCAACAGCCGCATCGAGGACCTGCGCTCCGCGGCCGAGGTGCTCCGCGGCCGCCGGGTCCGGGACGGCGTCGAGGCGGTGCTCGTGCCGGGCTCGGAGGCCGTCCGCAACCAGGCCGTCAGCGAGGGCCTCGACACGGTCTTCGCCGAGGCGGGGGTGCAGCTGCGGCACGCCGGCTGCTCGATGTGCGCTGCGGTCAACGAGGACCGGCTGCGCCCCGGGCAGCGGGCCGCCTCCACCAACAACCGCAACTTCGAGGGCCGCCAGGGCAAGGGCTCACGCACCCACATCGTCTCCCCGGCCGTGGCCGCCGCCACGGCGGTCGCCGGCCACCTCGCCTCCCCCGCGGACCTGGTGTCCTGATGCGCGCCTTCACCGTGCACACCGGCACCGCGGCGCCCCTGCGCCGCACCAACGTGGACACCGACCAGATCATCCCGGTCCGGTTCCTGACCCGCAGCACCATCGCGGGCTACGGCGAGAACCTGTTCAACGACTGGCGCGACGACCCCGACTTCGTCCTCAACGACCCGCGGTACGCCGCCGCCTCGATCCTGGTGGCCGGCAACGACTTCGGCACCGGGTCCTCCCGGGAGTCCGCCGTGTGGGCCCTGGCGGGCTGGGGGTTCCGGGCCGTCATCGCGCCCCGCTTCGGCGATATCTTCCGGGGCAACGCCTACCAGCAGGGCCTGCTGCCAGTGGTGGTCCCCCAGGACTGCGTCGACGCGCTGTGGACGCTGCTGGAGCGGGAGCCCACCGCGGAGGTCACCGTCGACCTGCAGGAGCGCGAGGTCCGGGCCGCGGGGATCGTCCAGGCCTTCGAGGTCTCCGACGACGACCGCTGGCGGCTGCTCAACGGCCTGGACGCGGTCGCCCTCACCCTGCAGCACGAGGCCGACATCGCCGCGTACGAGCAGCGCCGCAGGCCGGCCCTGCCGACCACGCGGCGGCCCCTGGCCGAGCCGGCGACCGGAGGTGGTCACGACTGAGCCCACCACCGCCCCGCCCCCGCGGTCGAGACACACCCGGCCGTCCGTCATACGGATCCTGATCCCCATCCCCACCACGGAAGAAGACAGTTCAATGAAGAAGATGCCTCTCCTGGCCGCGACCCTCGCCTTCGGCCTCACCCTCACCGCCTGCTCCGACGACGGGGGGTCCGGCTCCGGTGACGGCTCGGACTACCCCTCCGGCCCGATCACGATGACCGCCGGCGCCGACCCGGGCAGCGGCTTCGACCTCACCCTGCGCACGCTGGTGCAGGTCATCCAGCAGGAGGGCCTGGTCGAGGTCCCGATGCCGATCGAGAACCGCCCCGGCGCGGCCTCGGCCGTGTGGACCGCCCAGATGGTGGAGCAGCACGCCGGCGCCGACGACCAGGTCGCGGTCACCTCGCTGGTCATGATGACCAACAACGCGCGCGGACAGTCGGACTACAACACCGACGACGTGACGATGATCGCCCGCCTGCTGTCGGAGTACTTCGTGGTCGTCGTGAGCGCCGACTCGGAGTACCAGGACCTGGAGTCGGTCCTCAACGCCGTCGCCGACGACCCGGGTGCCGTGCCGGTCGGCGCCGCCTCCGACGACCAGCTGCCCTTCGCGCTCCTCATGGACGCCGCCGGCGGCGATGCCTCCGCCATCAACTTCGTGGCCTACGAGGGCGGCGGCGAGCAGAGCACCGCGCTGCTGTCCGGTGACATCGACGTCGCCATCGCCGGCACCAGCGAGTTCCTGCCGCTGATCGAGTCCGGCGAGCTGCGCGCCCTGGCCGTCGTCGGCGACGACCGACTGGAGGGGCTGCCGGACGTCCCCACCGCCGTCGAGGAGGGCTACGACGTGACGATCTCCAACTGGCGCGGCATCTACGGCCCGCCGGACATGCCGGACTACGCCGTCGACTACTGGGCCGACATCCTCTCCCAGACGGTCGAGTCGGACAGCTGGAAGGATGCTGCCGAGAAGAACCAGTGGGTCACCACCTTCATGGTCGGTGACGAGCTCGACACCTACCTGGAGGAGACCAACACCCAGGTCGTGGAGGCGTTCGAGAAGATCGGGTCGCAGTGACCCCTGTCTCCCAGCAGACCGAGCAGGAGGCACCCGCGCGCAGCGGCCGGTCCGACGTGATCGCCGGGCTGCTCGTCACGGGCGTGGGTGCCCTCCTGCTGGTCACCGCGCTCGGGATCGGTGAGCCGGTGCGCCCGGCCCCCGGGATCGGGCCGGCGACCCTGCCCCTCTTCCTCAGCGGCATGCTGGTCCTCTCCGGGCTGGTGCTGACCGGGCTCGGCCTGCGCCGGCGGCCGGTCGCCGGCTTCGAGGCGGACCTGCTGGGCGCCGGCGACGCGGAGGCCCTCGAGGAGCTGTTGCACGAGGAGCAGCCCGTCCCCTGGCGGCCCCTGCTGGTCCACATCGGCCTGTTCGTCGGCTACGCGCTGATCTTCATCCCGCTGGGCTACATGCTGTCCACCGCGCTCTACCTCGGCGCGACGGTCAGTGTCATCGACCGCGCCAGGTGGAAGCGCAACCTGACCTTCGCCGTGCTCTTCGCCGTGATCGTCTACTTCGCTTTCACCGAGCTGCTGATGGTCCAGCTGCCCGCCGGAATCCTGGGATAGGGGACAGACCATGGATGCCCTGACATCGCTGCTGCAGGGGTTGGCCTCGGCGCTCACCCCGACCCACCTGATGTTCGTCTTCGTCGGCGTGCTGCTCGGCACCATCGTGGGCGTGCTGCCCGGCCTGGGACCGATCACCGCGATCGCCCTGCTGATCCCGCTGTCGTTCAACCTGGACCCGACCGCCGGTCTGATCCTGCTGTGCGGCGTCTACTACGGCGCCATGTACGGCGGCTCGATCACCTCGATCCTGATCCGCACACCCGGTGAGGTGGCCTCGGCGGTCACCGCCCTGGAGGGCTATGAGATGGCCCGGCGGGGCCACGCGGGGCCGGCCCTGGCCACCGCGGCCGTCGGCTCGTTCATCGGCGGCACCCTGGCGGTCATCGGCCTGGTCTTCCTCTCTCCCGTCCTGGTGGACGTGTCCACCTCGATCGGGGCGGCGGAGTATGCCGTGCTGCTGGTCGGGGCGCTCGCCCTCACCACCTCCCTGATGACCGGCTCGAGGGTCAAGGCCCTGATCTCGGTGCTGGTGGGCATGTGCATCGGCATCATCGGCCTCGACCCGCAGGACAGCGTCCAGCGGTGGACCTTCGGCCAGATCGAGCTGTCGGACGGCATCGACATCGCCCTGCTGGCGATGGCCCTGTTCGCGATCCCCGAGGCGATGCGCAACCTGTCGATCGGTGACCGCTCCGCCCCGTCCGCGCTGACCGTCCAGCGCGCGTGGATGAACAAGCACGACCTCCGGCTGTCGGCCGCTCCCTACGCACGCGGCACCGTCGTCGGCTTCATCGCCGGCGTGATGCCGGGCCTGGGTCCCACCCTCGGTTCCTTCGCGTCCTACTCCCTCGAGCGCCGGGTGGCCAAGGGCGAGCGGCGCCGGTGGTTCGGCAAGGGCGCCATCGAGGGCGTGGCCGGCCCCGAGACCGCGAACAACGCGGGGGTAGGTGGCGCCATGGTGCCGATGCTCGCGCTCGCGATCCCCGGCTCGGCGACCACGGCCCTGCTGCTGTTCGTCTTCCAGATGTACGGCCTGCAGCCCGGACCGCAGCTGTTCCAGAACGACGGCCCACTGGTGTGGACCATCATCGCCTCCATGCTCGTCGGCAACGCGATGCTCCTGGTCCTGAACCTGCCGATGGTCCGCGTGTTCGTCAAGCTGCTCCGGGTGCCCCCGCCCCTGCTGTACGGCGGTGTGGTCGCCTTCGTCATGCTCGGGGCCTACGCCCTGACCTTCAGCCTCTTCTCGATGCTGCTGCTGGTGGCGATCGGCCTCATCGGCTTCTACCTGCAGGAGAACGGCTTCCCCCTGACACCGGCGATCCTGGCCGCTGTTCTGCTGCCGCTGCTGGAGCTCAACCTCCGACGGGCCCTGCTCATCGCCGACGGCGACTGGGGCACCTTCATCGACCGGCCGCTGTCGCTGACCTTCCTGGTCCTCATCGCGCTGGGCGTGGTGGTGCCGATGCTGCTGCAGCTCCGCCGCCGCTTCGCGCGACCGGACTGAGCCGACCGGGCTGGCCTGACCCGACCGGAGGCTGGGGACGCCTGGTCCGGCGGTTACGCCGGGTCCAGGCGCCCCATCAGGAAGGCTGCGGCGATGGTGGCCACGGCACCCGTCAGGGTCGCCGCCGCCAGCCAGGCGGGGGCGAACTGGAACATCGCGATCCCCAATGGCACGAGCAGGAAGTTGAAGGCGATCGCCGGTGCCTGCGCACGCGGGTGCCGCCGCCACAGCCCGACACTGACATAGCTCAGCCCGACCACGAAGACCAGCATGGTGACGACCGACATGAGCACGATCATCGGGTCGCTGCCCTCACCGAGGACGAGCTCCACCAGGTAGAAGGCGGCGAACCCGGCGATGATGACGACCTCCAGGGCGACCAGCGCCGCCGCCAGGCGCCCGAGCTGGAGCTGACGGGGGCTGGGCGGGGTCGCGGCGGGCATGGCCGCAAGCGTAACCAGGCTCAGAGGGACGGGTGCTGCTGGGCGTGCCCCGTGGCCTCCTCGAAGGCGTGTGCGATGCGGAGCAGGTCCACGTCGCGGCCGGGAGCGGCGACGATCTGGATGCCGATCGGGAGTCCCTCGCGGGAGAAGCCGCCGGGGACAGAGATCGCGGGGCACCCCGTGGACGAGATGAGGGTGACCGCACGCATCCAGTCCAGGTAGTTCTCCATGGGGGTGCCGTTGATGCTCTGGGGGTACTCGAGCTCGGCGTCGAAGGGCAGGGCCTGCGCGGTCGCTGTCACGAAGACGTCGTGGGTGGAGAAGAACTGCTGCGTGGTCCGCCACAGCCGGCCGCGCGCCGCGTCCATCGCCACCAGGTCCTCCACGGTGAGGTCGTAGCCCAGCTGGGTGTTCCAGACCACCGCCTGCTTGATGCGCCCCCCGTCGGGGCGAGCCGTCTCGGCCCGGACGACCTCGCCCCAGGTCGACACGAAGTCGTAGGCCCGCTGGACACGGAACACCTCGTCGGACTCGCGCAGGTCCGGGACGAGGTCGTCCACCTCCGCGCCCAGGCCGGCGAAGACCGCGCCGCTGCCCGCGACGGTCTGCGCCACCTCGGCCTCGACCACCATCAACCCGGCCAGGTCGGGGCTGAGCCCGACGCGGACGCCACGCAGGTCCGGCTGGTAGTCGGTGCCAAGCCGGAACTCGGGCAGGTCGAACACCGAGCCCGGCTCCTGGAGCGAGCACGGCCCGTCCTGCTCGGGGCCGGCGCCGACACTCATCAGCAGGGCCACGTCGCCCACCGTGCGGCCCATGAAGCCCTTCTGCGCGAGCCAGGCCCAGGCGTTGCCGGGCGGCGTGTGCGGGATGCGGCCGTTGGAGGGGCGCATGCCGACGACGTTGTTGAAGGATGCCGGGGTGCGCAGCGAACCGCCCATGTCCGAGCCGTCTCCGGAGGCCTGGATGCCCGCGGCGAGGGCCGCGGCGACGCCGCCGGAGGATCCGGCGACCGACTTCGTGGGGTCGTAGGGGTTGACGGTCGTGCCGAAGACCGGGTTGAACGTATGGGCGCCGGCCGCGAACTCCGGCACGTTGGACTTTCCGGTGGTGACCACGCCGGCAGCACGCAGGCGCGCGACGACCAGGTCGTCGGTGTCCGGCACCCGGTCGGCGTAGACCGGTGAGCCGAGCGTCGTCCGCATGCCCGCCGTGTCGTGGGTGTCCTTGTGCGTCATCGGCACGCCGTGCAGGGGCGGCAGTGCCTCGCCGGACCCGCGGGCGGCGACGAGGCGCGCATCGGCGGCACGCGCCTCGTCCAGGGCCCGCTCGGGGTCCGTGGTGACGATGGCGTTGATCGTCGGGTTCACCTGGTCGATGCGGGCGTAGTGGTCGCGCACCGCCTCCTCCGAGCCCACCTCCCCGGCGGCGATGGTGGCAGCGAGCTCGCGGGTGGACAGCCAGGTGAGGTCCGACATGGTGATCCTGTCTCGGTCGTTACTTCTGGAGGTTGCTGACGAGGGCGGTCAGTGCCGAGCGGACGCCGGTGCGCAGGGCGGTCCGCACGTCGTCGGGCAGGAACATCGGTGAGTGGTTGCCCGCGACGCCGGCCGCGACCGACTCGGCGGTGTGGCCACCGAGGAACCAGTAGGTGTAGGGCACGCCGATCTCGTCACCGAACCGGCCCACGTCCTCCGAGCCGGTGACGGGTGGAGCCTCGTTGACGCCGTCCGGCCCGAGCTCGTCGCGCAGTGAGGAGAGGAGTCGCCCGGTCAGCTCGGGGTCGTTGTAGCAGCGCGGGAACTCATACATCTGCCTGATCTCCGGCTCCGGGGCCCCCGCCACGGCCGCCTCGCCCCGGACGATGCGCTCGATGGCCTCCAGCGCCCGCGCCCGGACCTTCTCGTCGAAGGAGCGCAGGTTGATCGTGAAGACCGCCCGGTCCGGGATGATGTTCTCCTTGAGCCCGGCGTGGAAGGTCGCGATCGTCAGCACCACGGAGTCGCGTGCCGAGGTCTCGCGCGAGACGACCGTCTGCAGGCGGGTGACCATGAAGGCACCCAGCACGACCGGGTCGATGGCGTTCTCCGGCTGGGAGCCGTGCGCCTGCTTGCCGCGGACGGTGACCTCCAGCGAGTCCGCCATCGCCATCGCCGTGCCGACGGACACGTTGACGGTGCCGGCGACGCCCGGCCAGACGTGCTGGCCGAAGATCGCCGACGGCTTCGGGACGCGGTCCCAGAGTCCGTCCGCCAGCATGGCGGAGGCGCCGGCCGAGATCTCCTCGCCCGGCTGGAAGAGGAAGATGACGGTGCCGGTCCACTGGTCGCGGTGCTCCGCGAGCAGTCGGGCGGTCTCGAGGGCGACGGTGATGTGGGTGTCGTGGCCACAGCCGTGCATGACGGCGGTCGTGGTGCCGTCCGGCAGGGTGCCCTGCGCCGTGGAGGCGTAGTCGACACCGGTGTCCTCCTCGATCGGCAGGCCGTCCGTGTCGGCCCGGTAGGCGATCACCGGCCCGTCGCCGTTCTCCAGCGTGGCCACCACACCGGTGCCGCCGCTGGCGAAGGCGGTGTAGCCGTAGCCCTCCACGAGCTCCCGGATCCTGGCGGCCGTCTGGTGCTCCTGCATCGACAGCTCTGGTGTGCGGTGGAAGTGCTTGTAGAGGTCGACGAGCTCGTCCAGGTAGGCGTCGAGGTCCTCGGTGACCGCGGGGTTCAGGGGCATGGTGTCCTCTCGTGGCGGGTATGGCGCGTGGTCAGGTTGTGCGGTGGGCGTCGGGGCTGTGGCCGGCCGGGTGGGGGGGCCCGGCCGGCCAGACCCTCAGTTGATCAGGGATCCTTCCTGCTCCGGCTCATCCTCGTCGACGGTGCCCCTGCTGCGCAGGAACCAGGCGACGGCCACCGTCAGCACGACGCACAGCGCGATGGCGAACGAGGACACGATCTTCGGCGTGTTCGGCACCAGCAGCAGGACGACCACCAGCGACACGGCGATCGCGATGGCCGTCGACTTCGGCTGCTTGAGGGTGGCGATCAGCTGCACCATGACACCGCCCAGGATGGAGGGGAGGATGTAGAGGCGCGCCACGTCGGTGATCGACTCCGGCATCACGGACACGATCCAGGTGCCGAGCAGGCCGACCAGGAGCAGCAGCGAGATGACGTGGACGGCGGCAGCACCGGAGATCCCCGCTGTGGCGGCGTAGGCCGCCTTGCGGGTCCCCGGCCTGGCCTCGATCGTGGACTGGGCCACGATCGCGGAGGGGACCAGCTTGTTGGCGATGTTGCCGATGAGGAACGCCTGGTACATGCCGGCGGGGCCCAGGATCGGGAAGTAGGTCACCGGCTCGATGACGTAGAAGGCGCCGTAGACGGCGGCGACGGCCAGGAAGGCGGTCAGGACCTGACCGAGGGTCACGCCGAGGTCGGTCGTGACCAGGACGATGAAGGGCACGGCCGTCGCGATCACGAAGCCGATGAACAGCGTGAGGCGACCCCACCGGTTGGTGGTGCGGGTGTAGTCGGCGAACAGGGCGTCCTGCTCGGGCGTGTAGGTGCGCATCAGCGGTGCCTCTCAGTTCGTCGCGAGGTAGGCGGCGACCAGGCCGCCGATGATGGAGAAGCCCAGGGCCCACTCGCGGAGCCAGGGCTGGTGGCGGTGCCGGGCGACCCACAGACAGATCGCCATGATGACAGCCGACACGATGACGGCCAGGACGTGGTAGCCCGACTTGGGCAGCTCGGTGACCGTCAGGCCGGCGAAGGCAGCCAGCAGCGCCGCGGACGGGACGATGGCCATCAGCGCCGGGTTGACCTGGGTCAGCTTGGCCTCGCCCCGGGACAGCATGGGCGTCAGGATGAGCGTGGCGATCATCCAGCAGGCTCCCGAGAGGCTCATCGCGAACAGGGCGACCAGAAAGACGTCCTGGGTGTAGGTCGCGTCGCCCAGGTTGGCGCCCATGGTGCCGGCGGCGATCGACGCCGAGGCCGTCTCGGTCGCTGCGGAGCCGATGAGGCCGATCCGCACCAGGATCGAGGGCGTGCCGAACAGGGGCAGGAGGGCGATGGCCACGAGGACGACGGCAAGGGACGGGCCGATGGCGGCGACGCCACCGGCGCGGAACGCCTGGAAGACCTCCTTCTCGGTCATGCCCGCTCCGGCCGCGTTCTTGCGGACGGCCACCATGTAGACGCCGGACTGGAGGAGGATGACCCCGAGGACGCTGAGGGCCAGGACCCACAGCAGGGGGAGGTTGGCGATCGCGCCGATATCGGTCGACGCTCCCTGTGCCCTGATCATGCGCACACCTTCATCATGCGGGACTCCTTCGTGCGGGCCGTGACGCGTGCGTCACGACGGGTTGGGGGATCTGCTCGGACGCAGAACCCTCCGCTCACAGGTGGTACGTGACAACGACCTCCTGTGCGTACTGGGGCACACCCGGGCTGACCCGGACACGCTTGAGGGCAGGGTCCATCCGGACGGTCACGAGCGTGGCGAGGCGCTCCGCCTCCGGCACCGCCGGGTCGGGCAGCAGCGCGACCCCACCGTCCTGGAGCGGCGAGCACATCAGCGGCAGGAGGTCGTCGGCGACCTCCGGGGTGCCACCCGCACCGGTCGCCTCCTCCAGGTAGTCGAGCCGCTCGTGGGTGTTGGACCCCGGCTCGAGGAGCATGGCGCCGTCCTGCTGCGCCTCCGCGAGGAAGTGGTTGGTGTGCAGCACCCAGCCGTCCTGCTCGAGCACGACGACCCGTCCCGGCGCGACCTCGACCATGGCCACCCGGTCGGCGCTGCTGAGGGTCAGCACCGAGGACGAGGTGGTGGGGGCGGACCGGATGAGGTCGATGCCGTCCTCCACCGAGGTGGCTTCCGACAGCACCCGGGCGAGCACCGAGTGGACCGGGACACCACCGGCGCGGTCGTCCCGGTGCCGGAGGATGTTGAGGTGGACACCGATCCCGGCGGCGTTCAGGCCGATCTTTCCGGGCATGCCGTACTCCGTGAACCCGGCGTGCGCGACCTCACCGGCGAGCGGCTCGACCCGGTGCAGGTGCCAGCAGTCGGTGAACCGTGCGTACCAGTCCCATGTCTGCGCACTCACCGAGGGGCCCTGGCCCTGGTGGGCGACGAGGGAGCACTCCCCCGGGGCGGCCTCGGCGAGAGTGAGGATCTCGGTCCGGGCCAGGGTGAGTCCCAGGTCGACCGGGTCGAGCCGGGCTCCTTCGGCGATGCCGAGGACCTCCTCGTGCTGCGACGGTGCCCAGGCCCGCAGCGCCGCAAGGGAGTCGGCGGCGGCCGTCCGCTGGTCCGCGTCCGGAATGCCCAGGTCGGTGAAGAGTCCGGCGTACGCCGCAGCCGTGGTCCGGATGCGCTCACCCAGGCGCTGCCCTCGGGTGCGCCCACGGTGCGCGTGGCTCTCCCCGGCGATGCGTACCGCCTCCAGCCCGCCCAGGTGCGCCTCGGCGACCTCCGGCATCACGGCTTCCCCCGCCGGTCCAGGGCGATGAGCGCCTGGGTCAGGGCGGTCACACCCGCGGTCACGTCGGCCAGGTCGGTCCACTCCTCGGGGCAGTGGCTGCGACCGTCGCGCGAGGGGACGAAGAGCATGCCGGTGGGCACCCGCCGTGCGAGGACCGCGGCATCGTGCTCGGCGCCGCTGAACAGGCGTGAGGAGGTGAGGCCGAGTCCGTCGACGACCTCGGTGAGAGTGGCCAGGACCGGATCGGACATCGGTGCCGGTTCTTGGAGCGGCAGCCAGTCGACCTCGACGTCCACGCCCCGCCGGTGTCCCTCCTCGCCGGCCGCCGCGGTGAGCCGCTCCTGCGCGTGCCGGAGCCACTCCCCCTCGGGTCCCCGGAACTCCCCCCGGAACTCGGCGTGGGCCGTGACGACGTTCACGGCCGCCGGGGTGAACGTGACCTGCCCGCTCGTCCCCTTCGTGTGGTCACCCTCGGCCGCGATCCGCTCGACCGCCAGGACCGTGCCGGCGGCGGCGCAGCCGGCGTCACGGCGCCGGTCCATCGGCGCTGTCCCGGCGTGATCGGCCTGCCCGGTGAACAGGGCACGAAAGCGCGAGATCCCCGTGATCGACTCGACGAGGCCGACCTGGCTGCCCTGCGCCTCGAGGTAGGGCCCCTGCTCGATGTGCAGCTCCAGGAAGGTGTCGACCCCGGAGAAGTCGTACCCCGCCCCCAGGGCTCCCGCCGGATCGATCCCGACGCCCTCGAGGGCGTCGGCGAGGGTGCGCCCCTGGTCGTCGCGGAGCCCGAGGTGGTCCCCCGTGAGCTCACCGACCATGGCACGGGACCCGACGCAGCTGAGCCCGAACTCGTTCGGCTCCTCGTTGAAGAAGTCGACCACCACCAGGTCGTGCTCGAGCTGACGCCCGGACTCGCGGAGGACCCGGACGGCCTCGAGGGCGCCGACGACCCCGACGATGCCGTCGAAGCGTCCACCGCCGATGACGGAGTCGGTGTGCGACCCGACCATCAGGCTGTGGCCGCCGCTCCCGGTGCCGCGCAGCCGGCCGAAGAGGTTGCCTGCCCCGTCGACGCTGGTCTCCAGCCCGACATCGGCCATCCAGCGCCGCACGAGCTCTCGCGCCTCGCGGTCGACCGGACCGAGCGCGGTGCGGGTCCAGCCGGGGTGATCGGTCTCCACGAGCTGCGCGAGCGCGCCCAGGTCGGACTCGAGACGGTCCGGACACACCGTCAGGTCGACTGCTGGCACGCTCATCACTCCGCTCCTCGGTGGCCCGGCGGCCACCGTCCGACGTGGTGTCCGGCCGATGGCGCGAACGTTTGCGGGCCTAGTAAAGCGAACGTTTGCGCTCCACGTCAACAGTCCGGCACACTTGGGTCGTGACGATCGGTGGGGCAGGACGCGGGCGGGAGGGGCCGGCGACCTTGACGAGCCTGGCCCGTGAGCTGGGGGTGCACGTCTCGACGGTGTCGCGTGCTCTGTCGAGCAGGCCGGCCGGTGTCTCAGCGGCAACGGTGGAGGTCGTGCGGCGGCTCGCGGCCGAGCGTGGCTACCGGTCGAACCTTGCGGCCCGGGCCCTCCGCACGGGTCGCTCCCTCGCCGTCGGCATGCTGGTGCCACGGCTGACGGACGAGGTGCTCGCGACCGTCTACGAGGGCGTGGACGAGGCCGCGATCGAGGCAGGCTATGCCACGCTCGTGGCCCACACCCTCGATCGCGAAGACCTGCGCCGGCAACGCCTGGAGCTCCTGCTGGCCCGGCAGGTGGACGGGGTCGTCGTGGCCGACTCACTGCAGGACTCCCACGCCGTCGCGCAGCTGGAGGAGGCCGGGGTCCCCTACGTCCTGGCGCTACGCTGCCTCCCCGGGCACCTGAGCGTCGGCACCGACGACCTGGCCGGGGGCCGCCTGGTTGCCGAGCACCTTCTGGCCCAGGGGCACACCCGCCTGGGCGTGGTTGCCGGTGACACCCGGGCGAGCACGGGTTCCGAGCGGGCCCGTGGGTTCCTCCTGGCGTGCGAGGAGGCCGGCGTGCAGGTCAGGGAGGACGTGGTCGTCCCGTGCGGCTTCGACGTCCGCTCGGGCGCGGAGGCCGGGGCCAGGGTGCTCGACGCCGACCCGGAGTTGACCGCGATCTTCGCGGCCAGCGACAACGTGGCGCTCGGGGTCGTGGGGGCGCTGCGCGACCGGGGACGCAGGGTCCCGGACGACGTCTCGCTCGTGGGGTACAACAACCTGGACATGTCCGCCGCGCTGCCCGTGCCGCTCACGACCGTGGACTCCCGCCTGGTGGATATCGGCCGGGCCGCCACGCAGGCGCTGCTCGAGCTCGTGGGCGGCGGCACCCCGGTCTCCCGCCGCCTCGAGCCCGACCTCGTCGTCCGGTCCTCGACCCGTCCCAGGTCCCTCAGCACGACGGGCCGACCGTGAGGCTCTGGTCCCTGCACCCGCGCTACCTCGACCGCGCCGGGCTGACCGCTGCGTGGCGCGAGGCGCTGCTCGCCCAGGCGGTGCTGGCGGGACGCACCCGGGGCTACACCCGCCACCCGCAGCTGGAGCGGTTCCGCGCGACAACCGACCCCATGGGCAGCATCGGGCACTTCCTCGAGGGCATCCGACAGGAGGCGACCGAGCGTGGCTACCGGTTCGACGGCGCCAGGATCGACCGGCCCGCCGTCGGTGTGCCGGGACCCGGGTTCACGGAACAGGTGCAGGTCACCGGTGGCCAGGTGGCGTTCGAGTGGACCCACCTGATGACCAAGCTGCGCCACCGCAGCCCGGTCGTGGCGCAGCGGTGGGAGTCACTGGAGCCGCCTGCGGTCGACGTGCACCCGCTCTTCGTCGTCATGCCGGGGCCGGTGGCCGCGTGGGAACGGCCCTGAGCCAGCGCCGGCGCAGTCCTCAGCTCGTGGACAGCAACCGGATCACTGCCCGCTCCAGCCTGGCCCGGACCCGCGGCCTGGTCAGGTCATCGGAGCCGACCCGGTCGATGGCGGCGGAGATCGTCCGCCCCGACTCCTGAGCGCTGACCACGCGGGGGTCGACGTACGAGCCCCGCGCCACAGCGGCCGTGTTGCCCAGGTCGTCGGCGACCCGGTCCATCACCTCACGCAGGATGCGCCGCCGCTCGGTGTCGGTCGCCGGCTCGTCGGCCCCTGCGAGATAGAGCGCGGCCCGGACGGTCGCCTGCCAGGTCCGCAGGTCCTTGACCGAGAACTCCTCCCCCGCCAGCGCCTTGAACCGGGCGTTCACGTCCTCCGCGTGCACCGTCCGCCAGTCACCACCGGCAGCCGGGCGGTAGCAGAACAGACGGTCCGACCCGGTGCGGGCGCGCCGCAGTGCCTTGACCAGCTCGGACAGGTCCCTGTCGTGCAGCGTCACGTCCCGCTCCTGCCCACCCTTGGCCACGAAGGTGAACCGGACCGCGTCGTGCCGCACCGAGACGTGCTGGCGCAGCAGGGTGGCGACGCCGTGGGTCTCGTGCTCCTCGGCATACGCCTCACCTCCCGTGCGGAACGCACCCGAGTCCAGCATCCGCAGGGTCCCGGCGAGGACCCGGTCGGAGGTCAGTCCGTGCGAGCGGAGGTCCCGGGTGATCTGTCGCCGCACGGACGGGAGGCGCCTGGCCAGGCCGACCACGCGCTCATACTTGGCGTCGGCCTGCTGCTGGGACCACTGCGGGTGGTACAGGTACTGGCGGCGCCCCGCATCGTCGGTGCCGACGGCCTGGATGTGGCTCAGCTCGTCCGGGCTGATCCACACGTCGCGCCAGGCGGGCGGGACCGCGAGCGCCTCGATCCGCTCCCGCACGGCCGTGCCGACCGGTCGTCCGGTCGTCCCGGTGTAGGAGAACCCCCGGCCACGGCGGCGCCGCGTGATGCCGGGGGCGTCCAGGTCGGCGCGCCGCAGCCGGGGCACGGGCCTAGAAGACCGGTTTGCCGCCGGTGACCCCGAGCACGGTGCCGGAGACGTAGCTGGCGTCGGAGGGAGAGGCGAGGAAGACGAAGGCCGGAGCGACCTCGGCGGGCTGCCCCGCCCGGCCCAGCGGCGTGTCGGCCCCGAACCCCTCGATGTTCTCGGCCGGCTTGGTGGCCGGCTGCAGGGGCGTCCAGATCGGCCCCGGCGCAACGGCATTGACCCGGATCCCGCGCTGCCCCAGCTCCGCCGCCAGGTTGACCGTGAAGTTGTTGATCGCGGCCTTGGTCGCCGCGTAGTCCAGCAGGCTCGGTGAGGGCTCGTAGGCCTGGATGGAGCTCACGTTGATGATGCTGGCGCCCTTCCCGAGGTGGGGCAGGGCTGCCCGGGTGAGCCACATGAGCGCATAGAGGTTGGTCTTGAACACGCGGTCGATGCGCTCGGAGCTCATCTCCTCCAGGCCCTGGTCACGCGCTCCCTGGACGCCCGCGTTGTTGACCAGGATGTCCAGGCCGCCGAGCTCCTTCACCGTGGTGTCGATGACCCGGTGACACGTGTCCTCCTGCATGATGTCGCCGGGGCACAGCACCGCGGTGCGGCCCGCCTTCCGGACCCACTCGGCGGTGCTCTCGGCGTCCTCCTGCTCCTCCTCAAGGTAGGACAGCGCGACGTCCGCCCCCTCCCGGGCGAAGGCGATCGCGACCGCGCGCCCGATCCCGGAGTCACCACCGGTCACCAGGGCGCGCAGCCCCTCCAGCTTCCCGGAGCCCCGGTAGGTCTCCTCGCCGTGGTCCGGCACCGGGTCCATCTGCTGCGTGCTGCCGGGCAGCTCCTGCTGCTGGGCGGGAAAACCACCCTTGGGTCCGGTGGGCATCTGCTCGGCCCGCTGTGCGACGGGAGACTCGGTCATGGGTCCTTCCTCTCGGTGGGGGGACGATGCGCTCTCCACGCTAGGGCGGCCCCGGCGGTGCTGCCTGCCGGGAGCGCAGGTTGACCCTCACCCTGGTTGAGGGCGCACAGTGGTGCCGTGACAGACCCACGCCCCGAGCACCGGCTCCTGCCCATCGGCGAGCTCTCCCGCGCCAGTGGGCTGACTGTCAGCGCCCTGCGCTTCTATGACCGGGAGGGGCTGCTGGTCCCCGCCGACGTCGACCCCCACACCGGTTACCGGAGGTACTCCCCCGGCCAGGTCCGACTGGCGCGGCTGCTCGCGGGCATGCGCCGGGTCGGGATGCCGCTCGCCGAGATGGCGGCGGTGCTCGCCGCCCTGCCGGACGCCGAGGTCGCCCAGGACCTGCTGGGCGCGCACCTGCGTCGCCTGGAGGACGGGCTCGCCGACGCCCGTCGGGAGGTCGAACGGCTGCGGGTCCTGCTGCCCGGGGGTCCACCGGGCACCTGGACCGCCGAGATCGCCACGGACGAGCTGGCCCGCGCCCTGGACTCGGTGCGTTATGCGGTGGGCACCGACCCCGACTTCCCGATGCTGCAGGGGGTGCTGCTGGAGCCGGTCGGGCAGGCGGTCCGCCTCGTGGCCACGGACCGCTACCGGCTCGCTCTCGCCGAGGCGAGGGGCACCGTGGTCGCCCCCGACCCGGCCGGTATGCCGTTGCTCGCCGTCGAGGACGTCGACCGGTTGCGCCGGGCGCTGTGGGAGCACGGGGAGGGCACGGTGCGGCTCGTCCTGCACCGCACCGGGTTCTCGGCGGAGCTGCCCGGCGGCGGCAACCTGACCGGCGAGTGCCTCGACCTGGACTTCCCCGACTACCGGAGGCTGCTGCACGAGCGCCCGGAGGCCGGAGCGAGCACCCGGCTCCCGGTCGCCGAGATCCTCGCCGGGCTGGCGGCGACCGGGCCCGGCGGTGACCCGCAGGACCGGGTCTCCCTCTCTCCCCGTGGCGTCTGCGGAGACGAGCAGGGGCTCCTGGTCGACCGCACCTTCCTCTGGGAGGCCGCGACGGCCACGGGCGAGGGCCACGCCGTCCTGCCGCTCGGGGACCAGATCGCGCCCCTGGCCTTCCACGGGCCCGACGACACCCTGCTCGCGCTCCTCATGCCCGTGCGACGGGAGGGGCGTCCGTGAGCGTGCTCCTGCACCTGTGCCGCACCTGCCGGCACCGGGAGACCTCGCACCACGGTGGCGACCGTGGCTACACCGCGTGTCCCTGCTGCCGTGGCGCCGGCGACATCGACCCGGAGCCGTTGCTGGTGCAGACCTGGTCCTTCCCCCTCTGGGAGGTCGAGCCCCTCCACCGCCCGGGGGCGCAGTGGAACGCCGGCACCACCCACCGCCTCGAGCTGTGCGCCTGCGCACGGTGCGTCGAGCGGTTCGCCGAGCTGGAGGGCGACCTGCCACCGCACGGGTGAGCACGCGGCATACGGTGGCGTCATGGACGAGGAGGAGCTGGCTCACCGCGCCCACACCGTGGCCCGCGTCCACAGCGACCTGCTCGCCGAGGCGCTCGGTGAGCGCCGGGTGCGGGCCGTGTGGCTCACCGGGTCGACGATGCTGCGCGACCTCACTCCCACCTCGGACATCGACACGGTGACCCTCACCGCGGGCGAGCTCGGGCCGGGCGACGCACCCGCGCTGCAGCACGTGCACGCCAGCCTGGTCGAGCGCTTCCCGGGGCTGGCCTACGACACGACCTATGTCGACATCGCGTCCCTGGCCCGCCCACCGGAACCGGGACTCGTGGTGCGCCAGAGCCTGGACGGTCAGCTGATCCTGGACCAGCCCGGTGGCGAGATCCATCCCGTCACCTGGTTCGTCCTGCCGGACGCGATCCGGGTCTTCGGCGACCACCCCGGCGACGTGGAGATCGCCGTGGACCGTGAGGCTGCCCGGGCTCACAGCCGCGAGAACCTGCGGGCCTACTGGCTGGGGTCCGTCGTGCACGGGATCCGCACGGCGCTGACCGACCGGGCACCTGAGGAGGCCCTCGAGCAGCCGGACACGGTGGTGTGGGCCGTCCTGGGCGCACCTCGGCTCGCGATGGTCCTGGACCCCGACGCGACCCACGCAGGGCCGATCCCGTCGAAGACCGAGGCCGGCCACTGGGTCATCGAGCACCACCCGGACTTTGCCGACCTGGCCACGCACGCGCTGGCCGCCCGGCGCGGGGGGCACGTCGACCTCACCGTCGGTGACGCCCTCCTGACGGCCGACCTGGTCGAGCGGCTCGCCTCGACCGTCTCCTGACCCGCAACAGTCAGCTCGCCTGACCCCAGCGCTCGGCTCACCTGACCCGCAGTGGTCAGCGCATCTGACCCGGAGTGGTCAGCTCAGCGGTCGAAGCCCTGGCGGGCATCCGCCCACCAGGTCGCACCGCGACGCAGCGTCGCCACGCGGGTCGCCCGGTCCATCTCGGCCCAGGCCAGCCGCTCCCGCTGCGGAATAGTCAACCGGCCCGCGACCCACCAGGGCGCGAGCGAGCAGGCAGCCAGGGCCACCAGCAGGAAGAGTTGGGTCCACCACATAGGTCCAGCATGACCTCGAAAAACCGTCAGCACAAGCGATGTTTTCCGGTGGACTGTTCGGTTTTGCCGTAGAGTCACGGGCGTGATCGACCCCCACAAGCTCCGGGTGTGGCGCGCGGTCGTGGCCAGCGGCTCCATCCAGGCCGCCGCCCGTCACCTCGGCTACACGCCCTCCACCATCAGCCAGCACGTCCAGCAGCTGCAGCGGGAGACCCGGCTCGTCCTGACCGAGCGGGTGGGCCGGGGCCTGCAGCCGACGGCGGCCGGGCTGACCCTGGCCACGGAGGCCGAGCAGGTCCTCAACGCCCTGCAGCGGCTGAATGCCGTCGTCATCGACCTCCGGGAGGGTAGGGCACACGAGCTCGCCATCAGCTGCGCGGCGTCCGTCGCCCAGGAGTGGATTCCGACGATCGCACGGCGCCTGCAGGAGTCCCTGCCGGGGATCGTGCTGGCGGTCAACATCAACGAGCCGCACGAGGGCCCCGGTCGCCGCACCCCGGACATCATCGTCCGGAGCGTCCCCGTCCAGGACGAGCCGGCGCCCCCGGAGGGACACCAGCGCCACGAGCTGCGGGTCGAGGACTTCGTCGTCGTCCTGCCGGTGGACTCACCACTCGCCGCTCAGGAGGTGGTGCGCCTCGGTGAGCTCGCCGACGCGCCGTGGATCGACAACCTCGTCTACGAGGGGAACCCCACGATGGAGATCCTCCTGCGAGCCTGTGGTGCGGCCGGCTTTGCTCCCCGGTGGAGCGCGCGCTGCGACGACCACCGGGCCGCCTCGGGGCTGGTGGCCACGGGCATCGGCGTCACCGCCCTGCCGGCGCTGGCCGCGCGGCAGCTGCCCGCGGACACCGTCGCCCGCCGGCTCGTCGACCCCACTCCCCAGCGACGACTGGTTGCCTGGCAGCGCACGTCGACCGCCCACACGACCGCCTCCCGGCTCGCGCTGGGCGCCCTGCAGGACCTGGCCCTCGGCTAGCGTCTCCCGGCGACCAGCGCGGGACTAGGCTGGACATATGGTCGACCGAGGCACGATCCTCGCGAAGTTGGCGATGAGGGTGGGGCACGCCCCCGCCGACACCCCCTTCGTGGAGCGTATGTGCCACGCGTGCCTGGACATCCTTGCCGTGGAGGGCGTCGCCCTGACCGTCGGCTACACCAGCGACCAGCGGGTCACCCTCTGCTCCACCGGCCCCACGGCGGCCCGGCTCGAGGACCTCCAGGAGGTGCTCGGCGAGGGCCCGGGCTGGGACGCCTCCCGGGAGGGGGGGCCGTGTCGCCGGACAGCTGCCCTCCGCGACGGGTCGCTGGCCGATGCTCAGCGAGGCGGTGCGCCGGCAGCTCGGCACCATCGAGGTGCTGTCGCTCCCGCTGAGCATGAGTGCTGACCCGATGGGCATCCTCACGGTCTACCGCCACCACCCGTTCCCCGACGACGAGCAGGAGGTGGCCCAGTTCGTCGCGGACGCCGTCGGCGCAGCGATCGTCCGGGACCACGAGACGAGTGAACAGTCGACCGAGCCCTGGCTGGCCCGGTCCCGGGTGCACATGGCGACCGGCATGGTCGTCGCCCAGCTCCGGGTGCCACCCGACGACGCCCTGGCCCTCATCCGTGCCTACGCCTTCGCCCACGACCAGAGCCTCGAGCACGTGGCGAGGGATATCGTCGAGCGACACATCCGACTCGACAGCGACGCAGAAGAAGGGGTGGATCCGTGAGTCCGACACCCAGACCGTCTCCTGCGCACGCCCTGGCCGCCGCGACGGCGGCCCTGGTGCAGCCCTACGACATCACCGACGTCCTCGCCGGCATGCTGCCCGAGGTGACAACGGCCCTGGGCGGCCGCGCCGCCGGCCTCCTGGTGCGCCAACCCGGCGGCGAGCTCGAGCTGCTCGCCTCCACCTCACACGCCGCCACGGAGATCGAGCTCTACCAGACCCAGTCCGACGAGGGCCCCTGTGTCGACTGCGTGCGCGCGCTCCGCCCGGTGGGCGCACACGGCAGGGACACGATGTGCTCCCGCTGGCCAGAGCTCGGTCCCGCCATGGTGGCCGCCGGCTACCTCGGGGTCCACGCTGAGCCGCTCCGCTGGCACGGGAGGGCCCTGGGCGGGCTGAATGTGTTCTTCCAGGACGAGCAGCCACTGCCCGAGGACACCCTGGCACTGGTGCGGGCCTTCGCCGACATCATGACGCTCGCGCTCGTGCAGACCCAGCAACCCAGCGACCGGGAGCTGGCGGCACACCTGCGGGAGGCCCTGGACTCACGCATCGTGATCGAGCACGCCAAGGGCGTGCTCATGCACGCCGAGGGGCTTGACCCGGAGACCGCCTACACGACGTTGCGGACCCGTGCCAACGACAAGGGAGTCGCGGTCACCGACCTGGCCCGGAAGCTGGTCTGGCGCGCTCAGACCCCGTAGGTCGGCCCGGTCCGCGCTCCGCGCCGCGCGACGTCGCGTGTGTGGAAGGAGTGGTGGGTGCGGTAGCCCAGTGAGTGATAGAGCGCGATCGCTGCCTGGTTGTCGGTGTAGACGCCGAGGGTGCACACGCCGGCCAGGTCCATTGCCTGACGGGTCAGGTCAGACGTGAGCAGCCGACCGAGACCGCGTCCCCGGTGGGCGGGTGCGACGACGAGGCCGGACAGATGAGGGATGCCGGTGTCCAGCTCGTGCAGGGCCCCGATGCCGACCAGCTCATCGTGCTGATCCACGACCGCGCGCCAGAGCATGCTGAAGCCGCGACCAGGGAAGCCCTCGAAGTCGGGATTGTGCCGGCGCCCGAACTCCTGGAGCCGCACCGCGTCAGCGGTGTCGTCCAGCTCGACGACGTGCAGACCCTGCGGTGGGGGCGCCTGCTGTGGCGCGGTGCGTGTCGTCAGGAAGTCCCAGCGCCCGGAGCCCCTGGGCTCCAGACCCGTGGGAAGCCGCAGCTCGCGACCGTTCGCCGTCGAGAACCACTCGAGGGGCACGTCTGGCGCCGCCTCCAGGAGCGCCTGCAGCGCTTCGGACTCGGCGTCTGGAGGAGCGTTCGGACCGACGACCGCGGCGCCTCCCCAGTGACCGGTCGGCCGCCACCGGTGCAACGCCGCCCACCCGTGCTCACCCACGGCACCGACGGTGACTGTGCCGCAGGCCAGCTCCACGTACGCGTCGCCCTCCGCGGCACCGAGCAGTGCGGCACGGTCGACGACGTGCCAGGTCATGTGGGTGGGGTCACGGGAGACGGATCAGGGCACGGCGCAGGGCGCCGTGCTGATCGTCGGGGCGGGCGGCTGCCCGACCCCCGGCAGCCCCAGACTGACGGCCGGCCGGCCGGAGCCGGGCCGGTCCTGCAGGGCCTCCCAGGCGTCACCGCCGCGGGTGCGGCGCACGGCATACGGCCCGCCCTGCACGCCGGAGTCGGCGACGAGGTGGTGTGGCGCGCCGTAGGTGACCTCGACGGTCACCATGTCGCCGGGGCGGGGCACCTCGGCGCCCTCGGGCACCGCGAAGTGCACGAGGCGGTTGTCCCTGGCACGGCCCGACATCCGGTTGGTCTCGGCATCCTTGCGACCCTCGCCGGGTGCCACCAGTACCTCTACCTGGCGACCCTCCAGGGTGCGGTTCTCCGCCCAGGACACCTCCTCCTGGACCGCGATGAGGCGGTCGAAACGCTCCTGCACGACCTTCTTGGGCACCTGGTGGTCCATGTCTGCTGCAGGGGTGCCGGGGCGGATGGAGTACTGGAAGGTGAAGGCGGACGAGAACCGCGAGGCCCGGACGACGTCGAGAGTGCCCTGGAAGTCCTCCTCGGTCTCGCCGGGGAAGCCGACGATGATGTCGGTGGTGATCGCGGCCTCGGGGATCTGCTCGCGGACCGCGTCGATGATCCGGAGGAACTTGCTGCTGCGGTAGGACCGGCGCATGTCCTTCAGGACCTTGTCCGAGCCGGACTGCAGCGGCATGTGCAGGCTCGGCATCACGTTGGGGGTCTCGGCCATCGCGGTGATGACGTCGTCGGTGAAGGCGGCCGGGTGCGGACTGGTGAAGCGGACCCGCTCGAGTCCCTCGACCTCCCCGCACGCCCGCAGCAGCTTGCCGAACGCGAGCCGGTCACCGAACTCGACGCCGTAGGTGTTGACGTTCTGGCCCAGCAGCGTGATCTCGACGACGCCCTGGGCGACCAGCGCCTCGATCTCGGCGAGGATCTCGCCGGGTCGGCGGTCCTTCTCCTTGCCGCGGAGGCTGGGCACGATGCAGAAGGTGCACGTGTTGTTGCAGCCCACCGAGATCGACACCCAGGCCGAGTAGGCCGAGTCGCGCCGGGTGGGCAGCGTGGAGGGGAACACCTCCAGCGACTCGAGGATCTCCACCTCGGCGGCCTTGTTGTGGCGGGCCCGGTCGAGCAGCGCCGGCAGCGAGCCGATGTTGTGGGTGCCGAACACGACGTCGACCCACGGCGCCCTGGACACGATGGTGCTGCGGTCCTTCTGCGCCAGGCAGCCGCCGACCGCGATCTGCATGTCGGGGTTCTTCTGCTTGGCGGGGCGCAACTGTCCGAGGTTGCCGTAGAGCTTGTTCGCCGCGTTCTCGCGGACGGCGCAGGTGTTGAAGACGACCACGTCGGCGGTGTCGGGGCGCTGCCCCTCCGGCAGGCTGGCGAGCTCGACATAGCCGGCCGTCTCCAGGAGCCCGGAGAGTCGCTCGGAGTCGTGCACGTTCATCTGGCACCCGTGGGTGCGCACGTCATAGGTCTTCACAGCAGTGTCCATCGCACCCACAAGGGTAACCGGCCGCCCGGCACCCACGGCCCCCTGCCGTGGACGCCGTGGTGACCAGGCGTCATACGGCCGTCGTGCCCCGCTCCCGGCGGGCCCGCTGGGCGCTGCGCACGTCGTCCACGACCGGCAGGAAACCCGCGGCCAGCAGCACCAGCGCAAAGGGGATCACTGTCGGATAGCCGATCCAGGAGTAGCCCAGCGCTCCGACGACGCCGCCCGCGGCGAAGAGCGAGACCATCGCGACCAGCAGCCCCAGCTTCTCGCCATCATGGACCACTGGCGGCGTCCCGCTGCGCCGGTTGCGGTAGGCGGCCTTGCCGAGCTCGATCCCGATGTCGGTCACCATGCCGGTGACGTGCGTGGTGCGGATGCGGGCGCCGGACACCTTCGTGATCAGCGCGTTCTGCAGGCCCATCACGTAGCCGAGGATCGCGATGATGAGCAGCTCGGCGCCGGCCGCGTCGAGGCTGTTGGCCAGCAGCCCGAACAGCAGGATCAGGAGCGCCTCGAGCACCAGCACGATCGCGAACCGACCGGAGGTCTCCCGGCGGCGCATCCAGTTGAACAGGATGGCCGTGCTCGCCGCCCCGGCCACGAACGAGACCAGCGCCGTCCCGGGCGGGATGATGAGGCGCCACTCCCCCGCGGCCACGTGGTCCGAGACCAGCGCGGTCATCCCCGTCATGTGGGAGGTGTAGATCGCCACCGCGATGAAGCCCACGGCGTTCAGGGCCCCGGCAACCACCGCCATCACGAAGGCGAGGTCCCGGTTGCCCTGCTCGCTGCGGGTGGCGCCGGTGAGCTGGCGGCCGTAGGCACCGACCACGGCTCGGTGCCGTCGCTGCGGCTCGCCTGGAGACGTCGTCATGCGGGTCTCACCCGGACAGGACGGCGCTCACCGCTGGGCGGTGGCGAGGAAGACCGAGTAGGGCGTGCCCTCCTTGAGGAGCGTGGTGCAGTCGGTGACCCTGACCTGGGAGAACCCGGCCTGCTCCAGGGCAGCCGCCAGCTCGGCGCGGTCGAAGCCGTGGTGTCCGTCGAAGTCGTGCTGGTGGAACGAGCCGTCCTCGCGGTCGAGGTCGGCGACGAACACGTGCCCCCCGGGGCGCAGCAGGGCGGCGAAGCCCGCGAGCACGGTCGGCAGGTCGCGCACGTGGTGCAGCACGAGCGAGGTGACCACCAGATCGAACTGCTCGTCGGGCACCGCGTCCCGCTCCAGGTCCAGGTCCCACACCTCCGCGTCGGGGAGGACACCCGCGTCGATCTTCTGCTGCATGACCTGCCGCATGCCGCGGGAGTTGTCGGCCAGCACGACGGGTCCGACCCGCTCCCGCAACGCCTGGGTCACCAGGCCGGTGCCCGCGCCGTACTCCAGGAGGCGTGCCGAGGGCTCGATCGGCACGGCTTCCAGGATCGCGGCCGCGACCTCCTGCGCCCGGCTGACCTTGTCGGGGTCGCTGTCCCACTCGGCCGCCCTGCTGTCAAAGTTCTCGGAGCCCATGCTCCACAGGGTGCCACGTCCCGGCGACCGGGGTGACGGGGTGTCGTTCCCGGGAGGCGAGGTCTACGCCGGGGGCTACGCTCGGGGGAGCGAAAGGAGCGCATCATGAGCGATCAGCCCGGACGTGAAAGCCTGACCGACGAGTACGGCGCCACCTACAGCCTCGATGACGAGGACCAGCTGCAACCGGAGGACACCCTCGTCGGCGACGAGGACCCACTGGACGCTGGTTACCAGACAGCGGAGCGTCTGCACGGCTCGCGGGCCTGGGGCACGACACCCGATGAGCAGCGCACCGACGAGACGATCAACCAGCGGATCGGCCAGGAGGTGCCCGACCCGCACTCGGCCTACGGCGCCCCCGACAACGAGAGCGGGCTGGACGAGGACCCGCGCGACCGGGTCGGCGGGGACGACCCCGACTCGATCCCGGCCGAGCGAGACTTCCTGGGCGAGCAGGGTGGCGAGGTCGGCCAGCTGGTATCCCCGGACGAGGGTATGCGGGAGGACACCGAGAAGGACCTGGTCGCCGCGGACGAGCCGGAGATCGGTGGGGAGAGCGCGGAGGAGGACGCCATGCGCTACACCACCGAGGACACCGAGCAGTTCGAGGACTAACTGTTCAGGGCAACTCGTCGTCCGCCCCACCCTCGTGCGGCTCTGCGGACCAGCCGGTCACCGAGAGGATCCGCAGTGGGAGGACGCGCACGAACGGCTGGTCGCGGTACTGCACGTACTTCGTGGCCAGCTCGCACCCCAGTTCTGCCTCCTCCCCGGGTGAGGTCTGTCCCTCGCTGAGCAAGGTGGCGCGCGCCCACCACAGCCGGGACCAGTCGAGCGGGTCCCAGTGCTCCACGAGCAGGGTGGCGCGGGGGTCCAGGAGCAGGTTCTCCTCGCGCTGCAACCGCGTCGTGCTCTTGGGCTTCAGGGTGTCCACTGGGATCGCGAGCAGATCCCCGTGCACCGCAAACACCACGGGAACGGCGTCCACGCCGCGCTCGGCGTGCACGGTGCAGAGGACCCCGTGATCCTGGGCCTCGAGCTGGGCTCGGGCTGTGGCTGCGGTGAGTCTCATGGCACCAGGCTGCCGCCGGACAAGGGACGCTGCATCCCGTAGGTCCCGCTGGGCAAGGGACGGCGTATCCCGTCGGTCCCGCTGGGCAAGGGACGGCGTATCCCGTCGTCGGTCCCGCGGCAACCACCGCGGGCGCCCTAGTCGCGCTGGTGCTCAGGAAGCTCGTCGAGGGCCTCACGGATCACCCGGAAGGCCACGGTGCTGTCATAGCCCTTCCGAGCCAGGAAGCCGGCGAGTCGGCGCATCCGCACCTGCCGGTCGAGTCCGCGCATGGTGCGCAACCTCTTCTCGACGAGCTCGCGGGCCCGCTCGTGCTCATCCTCCGGATCGACGTCTGCGAGGGCTCCCGCGATGATCTCGTCGGCCACGCCCTTGCGTCGCAGTTCCTGGCTCAGCGCGCGGCTCGCCAGGCCCTTGGTCTCCTGTCGGTTGCGCACCAACATGTGGGCGTAGGCCTCGTCGTCGACGAGACCGACCTCCACGAGCCGGTCGAGCACCGCGCGTGCGACGTCGTCGTCGCAGCCCTTCTGTCGGAGCTTGTCCTCGAGCTGCTTGCGGCTGCGCGGCGCCATCGTGAGCTGGCGCAGCACGATCTGGCGGGCCACCGCGTGCGGGTCAGGCTCAGCGTCCTCGCGTGCCGGCAGGGGGACGTCCGCATCACGGGCAGCGGTCCGCTGGACGGGGTCGGTGGACTCGGCCGCCGCCAACAGCTGCCTCGCCCGGGCAAGCCGGTCGGCCTGCCCGGACGAGGAGGTGCTGTCCGTCATACGGATCAGAAGTTGACCGAGACCTCACCGGTCCGCGGGTCGACCCCGTCGGGCACGCCCGGGTCCCCGCCACCGGCCACCGCGCCCAGCTCAGCGTCGGCTGCGTCCTCGCCCACGGGCCGCGGTCCCACGCCCAGCTTGGCCTTGATCTTGCGCTCGATCTCGTCCGCCAGGTCAGGGTTGTCCTTGAGGAACTGCCGGGCGTTCTCCTTGCCCTGGCCCAGCTGGTCGCCCTCGTAGGTGTACCAGGCTCCCGCCTTGCGCACGAAGCCGTGCTCGACACCCATGTCGATCAGCCCGCCCTCACGGGAGATGCCCTGGCCGTAGAGGATGTCGAACAGCGCCTCCTTGAACGGCGGCGACACCTTGTTCTTGACAACCTTGACGCGGGTCCGGTTGCCGACCGCGTCCGTGCCGTCCTTGAGCGTCTCGATGCGCCGCACGTCCAACCGGACCGAGGCATAGAACTTCAGGGCCTTGCCACCCGTGGTCGTCTCCGGGCTGTTGTGCACCATGACGCCGTCAACGAAATAGTTGTGGGTGCCCTCCACCTCGATGTCGAACCTGTCCATCGACCGGGTCTGCGGCTTGACCTTGACCTCGAGCACCCGGTTGGGCACGAGAACTTCCCGGGGCTCGACGAACTCCGGCTCCACTGCGAACTGGCCTCGTAGTCGCGGCAGCAGCTTGTAGTCCATCGAGGGGTGGACATAGGGAGCCACAATCTCCTGGAAGCGCGCCGACCCGGCGGTGGTCATCTGGAGAACTGCCTTCTGGGCCGCCCCGCGGACTGTCCACCCGCATTCGACGCCGTGTTCGTCGCGCAGGTAGTCAACCAGCCGGTCCCGGGAACCGGGGCTCATCGACTCCACACCGAACTCGACCGGCCCGCTGCCGCCGACCGTCCGGGCCTGGAGCCCGTCGCTACGCACGGTGAAGGACCCGTCGTCCATGAACCAGACCGCCAGGGCCAAGGGAGTCAGGGCCTTGAGGTACTCGGTAGTGATGTGCTTCTTGCCGTCGCCGAAGTAGACGACATCGCGCAGTTCACCGAGCTCCGCCAGCGGCCGGAAGTCGACGTGCACCGCGCCGGTGGGTCTGGTCGTGCGCGTGTGCTCGATGTTGCCGAGCATGGCGACCTTCCAGTCCAGGTAGTCGACCTGCTGGGCGCCGTGTCCGAGCCGATAACGCACACCTGCCCGGTCGCGCCCGTTGGGGGCCAGGTGCCCATCACCCATCAGCCCCCCGAGGATGGTCTGCCACTGGGTGTCGCTCAGCCGCGCCGTCTCCGAGGTCAGCACGCGGTCACCAGCGATGAGTTCCCCTGCCTCGCGCCAGCCTCCTGGAGTCCTGATCAGATGGTTCTCGGTGGCCGCGAACTGGGACCGGCCATTGCCACCGGACTTGGCGACCATGAATTGCAGGAACCGCTCGGTCGGGCCGTTGTTGAACCAGTTGGTGACCGGCCTGTTGACGATGCTGTCGGTGGCGGGGTCATAGGTGCGCACCTCCACCGGCAGCTTCTGGTTGACGATCTTGCCGATCTTCTCGGTCGATCCGTCGGCGAGTGTGACGCGGGTGCTGTAAGAGAAGCAGCCGAACATCACACCGATCTTCTCGCGCAGCTGGTTGATGAAGATTGCTGTGGTGCCGGTCTGGCTCATCGCACCAGTGATCTTGCGCAGGGCCTGCGACATCAGCCGCGCCTGGAGCCCGACGTGACTGTCTCCCATCTCGCCCTCGATCTCGGCGCGCGGCACCAGAGCGGCGACCGAGTCGATGACGATGATGTCCAGCGCCCCCGAGCGGATCAGCATGTCCGCGATCTCCAGTGCCTGCTCACCGGTGTCCGGCTGGCTGACCAGGAGGGCGTCGGTGTCGACACCGAGGGCCTTGGCGTACTCCGGGTCGAGCGCGTGCTCGGCGTCGATGAAGGCCGCGATCCCGCCGGCCTTCTGGGCGCTGGCGACCGCGTGGAGCGCCACGGTGGTGTTGTGGGACAGCACTCCGTTCGCGATGAAGCTGTGCGTGTCCGGGACCATCAGGTCAAAGGTCGGCTGGACGCCACCGTCCTCGATCGCGGTGATCGACTCGTAGGAGTAGTTCGCACTCGCCAGGAAGCTGAGGTGCTCCAGGATGCCGATCGCCCCGATCGAGAGGCTCTCCCGACGCTCCTCCGCCCATGCCACCAACTTGGCGAGCCGCTGGCGCGAGCAGGCAAGGTCCATGTCGTCCCGGAACAGGTCGCCCGCGATCCGGTCGAAGGCCCGGTCTCCGCCGATCGAGTCGCGGAGATCCCGCACGAGACCCTTCAGGTGCGGAATGTTCTCGAACTGGGGATCGCGCGGCGAAGCCCGGAAGTGGTCGGCGACCTGCCCCGCCCGGCGAGCCGACCGGAACCCGATCTGGTCCAGGAACCGGTGCGCGACCGACGGGTTGATGAGCACGGAGTAGTAGTCACGCTGATAGGTCTGGTTGAAGCTGGTCTGCAGCGTCGAGGGGATCCCGAAGCCGTAGAGCATCAGCTGCACCTGCTTGCCCAACTCACGCGAGGCGGTACCCAGGCCGATCGTGGACGTGGGGTCGATCCAGCCGTCGCCCTCGAAGAGTGCGGACAGGAAGGCACTCTGTGCCTTCGGGCCGGCCGTGCGCACCACCTGCGGGACCGTCTTCTGGGGTGCGTTGGTGAACGCTAGACCGTAGTCCTGCTCGAGCCTGGCACGGAGGGCCGTGTCGAAGATGCAGTGCTCTTTGCCGTCGTAATGACGGACGGTGGCACCAAACAGGCGCTCAGCGATTGAGGTGTACTCGGCCGCGACCTCAGCGTCCCAGTTCGTGAACCGCACGGCGTGACGGTTGTTCTCGCCCAAGGTCCCCTCTGCCACGAGGTAACCCAGGAAGACCGCCTCGTCCTCGGACAGGTGGCTGTTGCCGACCGACTGCTCGGCGCCGTAGAGGGCCGACACGAGCGTGTCGCCAACCTGGAGGTTGCCTGCCTGCCGCCACACGATGAACCCGCGATCACTGACGACTCGCAGTGGGTGGTTGTGCGTGACGGACACGGAGCGCCCCGACCGCAGTCCGATCTTCAGCACCGGCTTGCGGTTGTTGTGCGTCAGCGCTGCGACTCCTTCGAGCTCACCGCGCTCGTTGACCACGCGGAGTCCCTGGTCACTGACGTCCGTCACTGCCGAGCGACAACTCGCTGCCAACCCCGACCGCTCGAACACCTCAGCAACGGTCTCCAACCCGTGGTCGGTCCACACGTAGGTGTCCGCCGTCAGACACTTTCCCGAGCTCTCCGGTCCGTACACCTCCACGACGCGACCGCGCGGGAAGCCACCGACCCCGAGCGCGACGTCCAGGGCGATGGAGCCGGTCGGGATGACGGCGATCGGCGGGCGGCTGTCATCGCCCAGACGCATCACCGCGCCCTTGCCGTACTGCTTCTCGACCTGCGCCAGGACCGACTCAAGGGCCTTGGACTTGTCCCCCTGGATCTGCTGGATCGGTGTGGGCCTGCTGTTCGGTCGTGCCATGTCCTGCTCCTTCGCACTCGTGGGTGGGCGCGCCTACCGGCGACCGACCGCGGTGTGCCCGACCCCACCGGGCCGCGTGCTCATCCGTGTCCTGTCAGACGCTAGATGCCACCACCGACACTCCCCCGATCACAGTCACAGGCTGTGGACAGGCGAGCCCTCGCAATGGCACCTGTGCACCACGATAATCGAATGTGTGTGCGATTCTGCGCGACACGCGGGGTTGCCCGGATCAGGGTTCGAGCGTCTCCAGCAGGTAGTCCTTGTCGACGTCACTCCAGTCCAGCGAGATGATTCCCTCGGTCGCCGCCGCGCGGGAGAACTGCAGGAACGAGCGGTAGCCCAGCTTCTTCTCCGAGAAGCCGGGCACCTTGCGCCGCAGCTGGTCCTTCAGGCCGGACAGCGGCACGCTCTCCTGCCCCTTGGAGAGCTCGTCCACCACCGTGCGCAGCAGCGCGAACGCCTCCTCCTTGTCGCCGGTCTCGGGCAGGAGGATCTCCGGGTCGCCCTTGGCCGGGCCCTCGGAGAGCTCGATGACGTTGCGGTCGGCCAGGTGGCGCAGCAGCTCACCGAAGGCCCGGAACCCGTAGTCGGCCTCGCTGAACGTCGGGTCCTTGCGGACCAGCGTGCGCTTGAGGACCGAGGCCGTGACCTCGCCCGCCTGGCTGGTCTGCAGACCGCTGAGGGTCTGCGCGACCAGGACGGCCAGGTCGGGCTGCGTGGACTCCTCCGAGTCCTCGTCCTCGGAGTGATCGGTCTCGTCCTCGATGACCGGCTCCGGCACGGGGGCCTTGCTGCCCCTGCGGCTGCGGCCCGACTTCTTCTCGCTCGGCCCACCCGAGCCCGAGCCCGAGCCAGGGCCGGCGCCGTCCCTGGCCGGCAGCGGCTCGACGCCCTCGAGGTTGTCGTAGTAGAGGAACTCGTCACACGCGGGCGGCAGCATCTTGGAGGTCGAGTCGCGCACACCGAAGCCGATGACCCGCTTGTCCAGCTCACGCAGCTTGAGCACCAGCGGCGTGAAGTCGCTGTCGCCGGTGCAGATCACGAAGGTGGAGATGTAGTCGCGGGCGAACGCCATCTCGATGGCGTCGACCGCCATCTTGATATCGGCCGCGTTCTTGCGCGAGGCGCCCATCCGTTGGGTCATCTCGATGAGCTCGACCTGGGCCCGTGTCAGCATCCGGCGGTCCTCGTCGAAGTAGGACCAGTCGGCGTAGGCCCGGCGCAGCACGACACGGCCCCGCTCGGCCAGGGCGTCGGTGATGGGCTTGAGCTCGAAGCTGCCGCCCAGATGGTCCCGCGCGCCGAGCGCGAGGTTCTCGTAGTCCAGGAACAGGGCGATGCGTTCTTCGGTGGCCACGCCCCCAACCTACGGCCTCCGCTCACCCACCGGGCACTCCCGTGTCCCGTCCGACGGAGGAACACCCTGCACAGCCGCTGCGACTGGACGTAGACTGACCTGCACTGACGACGGTGTCAGCCCCTCGTCATCCTCCCCGCACCCCCCGGAAGTCCCATGGCCCTGCTCGTCCAAAAGTTCGGCGGCTCCTCCGTCTCCGACGTCGACGCGATCCGCCGCGTCGCCCAGCGTGTTGCCGCCTCGCGCGCGGCCGGCGACGACGTCGCCGTCGTCGTCTCCGCGATGGGAGACACAACCGACGACCTGCTCGACCTGGCCGGCCAGGTCAGCCCCAACGGGCCGCCCGAGCGCGAGCTCGACATGCTGCTCACCGCCGGTGAGCGCATCTCGATGGCGCTGCTGGCGATGGCGATCCAGGACCTGGGCACCCCCGCCCGCTCGTTCACCGGCCAGCAGGCCGGGATGCGCACGGACAGCTCGCACGGCCGCGCCCGGCTCCTCGACGTCACGCCGTCCCGCGTCGCGGAGACCCTGAAGCGCGGAGAGGTGGCGATCGTCGCCGGCTTCCAGGGCGTCTCGGAGGACGAGGACATCACGACGCTGGGCCGGGGAGGGTCCGACACCACGGCTGTTGCCCTGGCCGCGGCGCTGAATGCCGACGTCTGCGAGATCTACACCGACGTCGACGGCCTCTACACCGCCGACCCGCGCATCGTCCCGACCGCCAGCCGGGTCACGCGGATCACGATCGAGGAGACCCTCGAGATGGCGGCGCAGGGCGCCAAGATCCTGCACCTGCGCGCCGTCGAGTACGCCCGCCGGTTCGGCGTGCCGCTGCACGTCCGCTCCAGCTTCTCCGACCAGGAGGGCACCTGGATCCTGGTCGACCGCCCCCTCACCGGCGCCCTGCACCAGGACGGGACCACGCGCCATACCTCCGACACCACCACGACCGAGGACCCCATGGAAGACCCCCTGATCTCGGGCATCGCCCACGACAAGTCACTGGCCAAGATCACCGTCGTCGGCGTGCCCGACCGGCCCGGAGCGGCCGCCAAGGTGATCGGCGCGGTGTCCACCGCCGGCGTCAGCATCGACATGATCGTGCAGAACGTCTCCACCTCCCCCGAGGGCCTGTCGGACATCTCCTTCACCCTCCCCGAGGCGGACGGCACGGTGGCCGTCGCCGCCGTCCGCGAGCTGCAGCACGAGCTGGGCGTCGCCGACGTCCTCTACACCAGCCACGTCGGCAAGCTCTCCCTCATCGGCGCCGGCCTGCGCTCCAACCCTGCGGTGGCACAGCGGATGTTCGGGGCCCTGGCCGAGGCGGGCATCAACATCGAGATGATCTCCACCTCCGAGATCCGCATCTCGGTCATCACAGACCAGGACGTCCTGGAGGAGGCCGTGCGTGCGGTGCACCGCGCCTTCCGGCTGGACTCCGACGCAGAGGCCGTGGTCTACGGCGGGACAGGACGGTGAGCAGTATGTCGACAGCCACCTCGGGTGTGCACGTCGCCCTGGTCGGGGCGACCGGTCAGGTGGGGGCGGTGCTGCGCAGGCTGCTGGCCGAGCGCGACTTCCCCGTCGCCAGCGTGCGGTATCTCGCCTCGGCCCGGTCGGCCGGCCGCGAGCTGCCCTGGGAGGGCCGTTGGGACGGCGTCCCCGCCGAGCCGCGGCAGATCGTGGTCGAGGACGTGGCCACCGCTGACCTCGCCGGGATCGACATCGCCCTGTTCTCCGCCGGTGGGAGCACCTCCCTCGCCCAGGCCGAGCGGTTCGCCGCTGCCGGCGCCGTGGTCGTGGACAACTCCTCGGCGTGGCGGATGGACGACCGGGTGCCGCTGGTGGTCAGCGAGGTCAACCCTGAGGCCCTGGACTCCGCTGTGGCAGACGGTGGCCGGCGCATCGTGGCCAACCCGAACTGCACCACGATGGCGGCCATGCCCGTGCTCAAGGCACTGCACGACGTGGCCGGCCTGAGCCGGCTGGTCGCCACCACCTACCAGGCCGTCTCCGGCAGCGGTGTGGCCGGGGTGGCTGAGCTGGCCGGTCAGGTCCGAGCGGGTGCGGAGCAGGAGCTGGAGTCTCTGGCCCAGGACGGCGCCGCGGTGCAGCTGCCGGAGCCGGCCACCTATGTGGCGCCGATCGCGTTCAACGTGGTCCCGCTCGCCGGCGACCTCGTCGACGACGGCTCCGGCGAGACCAACGAGGAGCAGAAGCTGCGCAACGAGTCGCGCAAGATCCTCGGGCTGCCGGACCTGCCCGTCGCGGGCACCTGCGTGCGGGTGCCGGTGTTCACCGGCCACTCGCTGGCGATCCACGCGGAGTTCGAGCGGCCGATCACCCCGCAGGAGGCCAGCACCGCGCTGGCATCCGCACCCGGTGTGGCCCTCGCCGACGTTCCGACCCCGCTGGCCGCCGCCGGGCAGGACCCGTCCTACGTCGGCCGCATCCGCACCGACCAGTCGGTGCCTGACGGCCGGGGCCTCGTGCTGTTCGTGAGCAACGACAACCTCCGCAAGGGCGCCGCGCTCAACACCGTGCAGCTCGCGGAGAAGCTCGTGGAGCGCGGCCTGGTCTGACGGCATGCGGCCTCCCGGCTCTGCATTTGTCGTCGCCAGGCGTGACTTCTGCAGAGCCGAGCGGGCCCAGCGCATCTTCTGCAGAGCGAAGGGCACCCGCCTCGCCCCACCGCACGCGACCAAACCTCCCGGCTCTGCATTTGTCGTCGCCAGGCGTGACTTCTGCAGAGCCGAGTGGGCCCAGCACGCCTTCTGCAGAGCCGAGCGGGCCCAGCACGCCTTCTGCAGAGCCGAGCGTGGCCGGCGCGGCTCTCAGCGGCGCTTGCTGGGCTTGATCTCCCTGGGCAGCCAGCGCTCCTCGGGGACGTCCATGTGGCGGCAGAACTCCAGCCAGACGGTCTTGACCGGCACCCCCGCCTCGATCGCCTCTGCGGGGGTGCGCTCGCCGAGGGCGCTCAGCACCTGGCTGGTCGCCTGGAACCGCCCGTAGGCTCCGCCGAACTCGTCCTCGACAGCGCGCCAGAACTCACTCACCCGCACGCGGTGCACCGTCCGTCCGTGTCCTCATGGGCACAGAGGGTATGCGGTGTGACTGGGAGCGGTGCGCGGCCGGACGACGGGGGAACAACCGCCGGGCGACCGGTGGGGATGTGGCGCCCGCGGGGAGACCCGGCGGCGCGGACCACGGTCGGCGTGCCTGCCTGCAGACCCGGGGTGAGAGGATGCAGTGAGAAGATGGACCGAGGAAGTGGTCCCACACCCAAGACGGAGGACACGGTGCGACCCGAGCAGGACTTTGCGTGGTGGCAGAAGCTGCTGATCAAGGCCAAGATCTGGCAGCCGCCCCACCTCACGATGCACCACGTGGTGCGCGACATGGAGCGCCCCGTGCCGCCGCCGGTGACCGGCGCCTACGGCAACCGGGTCGTCACGTCGACGCGCCCCCGTCTCGTCCCCCAGCGCGACGACAACCGGGGCTGACCCAGGGCACGCCGGCAACCGGCACCCTCGCCAGTCGGACCACCCCGCGGCGGCCAGCCCTGACTGTCGGTCCTTCGTGGCAGGCTGCCCCTGATGAGTAGGTCGTCGGACACCGACGTGCTGGACCAGTTCTCCCCCGCGACGCGGGCGTGGTTCCGCGCGTCCTTCGCCGAGCCCACGCAGGCCCAGCGGGGCGCCTGGGACGCCATCAGCCAGGGTCGGCACACCCTCGTGGTCGCGCCGACCGGCTCGGGCAAGACCCTGTCTGCCTTCCTCTGGGCCCTGGACCGCATCGCGACCCAGCCACGGCCGGCGGACCTCCCCCGCTGCCGGGTCCTCTACGTCTCGCCCCTCAAGGCGCTCGCGGTCGACGTCGAGCGCAACCTGCAGTCCCCACTCGTGGGCATCAGTCACGCCGCGACACGCCTCGGCCAGCCCGTGCCGAAGGTGAGCGTGGCCGTGCGGTCGGGTGACACACCCGCCGCCGACCGGCGCCGGTTCGCCCGTGAGGGGGCGGACGTGCTCATCACGACACCGGAGTCGCTATTCCTGCTGCTCACCTCCGCCGCGCGTGAGGCGCTGGCCGGGGTCGAGACAGTGATCATCGACGAGGTGCACGCGGTCTTCGGCACCAAGCGCGGTGCCCATCTCGCGGTCAGCCTCGACCGCCTCGACGCGCTGCTCCCCGAGCCGGCCCAGCGCATCGGACTGTCCGCCACCGTCCGGCCGACCGACGAGGTCGCCCGGTTCCTGACCGGCGGGCGGCCGGTCACCACCGTGCAGCCTCCCTCGACCAAGCAGTGGGACCTGCAGATCGTGGTGCCGGTGCCCGATATGACCGACCCGGGAGCCCTCAACGAGGCCCCGACCCACGACGAGGCCCCGACCCACGACGAGCGACCGACCCATGGCGAGCCACCGACCCACGACGAGCCACCGCCGACGGATGAACCCCCGCCCGAGGACGAGACCCCGCCCACGGACGCGCCCGACGCCCAGGACCCCGCCGTCCCGGACGACCCGTTCGCCGAGCTGCCAGAGCTCGAGGACATCGACTGGACCATGCCGACGAGCGACCCCGTCGAGCGCGCCTCGGTCTGGCCGCACATCGAGCGGCGGATCGTCGACCTGGTCGCCGACCAGACCTCCACCCTCGTCTTCGCCAACTCCCGCCGCCTCGCCGAGCGGCTGACCAGCCGGCTCAACGAGATCTGGGACGAGCAGGGAGAGGAGCGTGACGGCATACTGCTGGACCCCCCAGGCCCGGACGGGCCCGCGCCCGTGCGCCCGCCGGCGCAGATCATGGCCCAGTCCAGCGCCTCCACCGGGGCGCCGCCGGTGCTCGCCCGCGCGCACCACGGCTCGGTCAGCCGCGAGCAGCGCGCCGACATCGAGGACGCGCTCAAGACGGGTCGCCTGCCGGCGGTCGTCGCGACCAGCTCCCTGGAGCTGGGCATCGACATGGGCGCGGTCGACCTCGTGGTGCAGGTCGAGTCGCCCCCCAGTGTGGCCAGCGGCCTGCAGCGGGTGGGTCGTGCGGGGCACCAGGTCGGCGCGGTCTCCCACGGCGTCCTGTTCCCCAAGCACCGCGGCGACCTCCTGCAGAGTGCGGTGGTCGTCGAGCGCATGCGACAGGGGCTCATCGAGGCCCAGCGGGTGCCGGCCAACCCCCTCGACGTCCTCGCCCAGCAGATCGTCGCGATGGTCGCGATGGACGAGTGGGCGGTGAGCGACCTCTACGACCTGGTCCGCCGCAGCGCACCCTTCGCGGCCCTCCCCCGTGGCCTGTTCGACGCGACGATGGACATGCTGGCCGGGCGCTACCCCAGCGAGGACTTCGCCGACCTGCGGCCCCGCATCGTCTGGGACCGGATCCAGGACACGCTCACGGCCCGGCGCGGCGCGCAGCACCTGGCGGTCATGAGCGGTGGCACCATCCCCGACCGCGGTCTGTATGCCGTGATGCTGGCTACCGGCGACGGCCCGGGACGGCGGGTGGGCGAGCTCGACGAGGAGATGGTCTACGAGTCGCGGGTCGGTGACGTCTTCACCCTCGGCACCACCTCCTGGCGCATCGAGGACATCACCCACGACCGGGTGCTGGTGACCCCGGCCCCCGGACAGCTGGGCCGGCTCCCGTTCTGGAAGGGCGACTCCCTCGGGCGACCGGCCGAGCTCGGCGCCGCCGTGGGCACCTTCGTCCGCGAGCTGGCCGCGTCACCCGGGCGCGCCCGCGAGCGGCTGCGCGGCCAGGGACTGGATGAGTATGCCGCCACGAACCTGATCGACTACGTCACCTCCCAGGTCGAGGCCACCGGGCAGGTGCCCGACGACCGGACCGTGGTGGTGGAGCGGTTCCGCGACGAGATCGGCGACTGGCGGGTCGTCGTGCACAGCCCCTACGGCACCCCCGTCCATGCCCCCTGGGCGCTGTGCATCGGCGCGCGGATGCGCGAGCGCTACGGCGCGGACGTGCAGGCGGTGGCCTCCGACGACGGCATCGTGCTGCGCCTGCCGGAGCTCGCCGACGCCGAGCAGCTCGACCGCGAGCTCGCCGACCTGCTGGTGCTCGACCCGGACGAGGTGCACGAGCTGGTCACTGCCGAGATCGGCGGCTCGGCGCTGTTCGCCGCGCGGTTCCGGGAGTGCGCGGCCCGCGCGCTGCTGCTGCCGCGTCGCCGGCCCGACCGGCGTCAGCCCCTGTGGCAGCAGCGCCAGCGTTCGGCGCAGCTGTTGGAGGTGGCCGCCCAGTTCCCGAGCTTCCCCATCGTGCTGGAGGCCGTGCGTGAGTGCGTCCAGGACGTCTACGACGTGGAGTCGCTGACCGCCCTGATGCGCGATGTGGCGGCGCGGCGGGTGCGGGTGGTCACGGTCGAGACGCGGACTGCCTCGCCGTTCGCCCGGTCGCTGCTCATGGGCTACGTCGCGCAGTACCTCTATGAGGGTGACTCCCCCCTGGCCGAGCGTCGGGCCGCCGCGCTGTCGCTGGACCCGACCCTGCTCGCCGAGCTGCTCGGTCGCGGCGAGGGGGCCGCACTGCGCGACCTGCTGGACCCGGACGTGGTGGCGCGGACCGAGGCCGAGCTGCAGCGCCTGGTCCCGGAGCGGCACGCCAGGGACGCCGAGGACGTGCTGGACCTACTGCGCACGCTGGGGCCGCAGTCGTTGCCGGAGATCACCGAGCGCACGGCTGCGGAGGTGCGCCCCGAGGTCGGTGGCTGGCTCGAGACGCTGGCGGCCCAGCGTCAGGTGATCCCGGTGCGCATCGCCGGGGACGACCGCTGGGCCGATGCCCAGGACGCCGCGCGGCTGCGCGACGCCCTGGGTGCTGCCGTGCCGCCCGGTCTGCCCGCCACCTTCCTGGAGGCCGTGCCGGACCCGCTCGGCGACCTGGTGGTGCGCTGGTCACGCACCCACACGCCATACCGCCGCAGCACCCTCGCCCGGCGGCTCGGCATCGGCTCCGCGGTCCTGGGCGACGCGGTGCGGCGCCTGGTGGCCAGTGGCCGGCTGGTGGAGGGCGCCCTGCGTCCACTCGGGGCGGGCTCACCGGCGGGTGAGCCGTCTGCCGACGGATCGTCGGGTGAGTCCGCCGTTGAGCAGGCGGTGCCCGACCTCTGCGACGCCGACGTGCTGCGGATGCTACGGCGGCGGTCGCTGGCCGCGCTGCGCCAGGAGGTCGAGCCGGTCACGCAGCAGACCTACGCACGCTTCCTCCCGACCTGGCAGTCGATCGGTGGGCTGCGCGGCGTCGACGGGGTGCACCGTGCCGTCGAGCAGCTCGCCGGCGCCCGTCTGCCCGCCAGCGGCCTGGAGTCACTCATCCTTCCTGCCCGGGTCCGGGACTACTCCCCTGCCATGCTCGATGAGCTGATGACTGCCGGTGAGGTGCTCTGGCAGGGACACGGCCCGCTGCCCGGCGACGACGGCTGGATCTCGCTGCACCTGGCCGACACAGCCCCTCTCACGATGAGCCCTCCTGAGACCGTCCCGGACCGCGCACCCGGCGGGGCAGCGGACTCCGACGGAGCGGCAGAGGCCGCGGCGGCGCCGGACCTCGGCGGATACGGGTCGACCGGGTCCGGGGCGAGCGCGTCCGGGTCGACCGGGTCCGGGGCGAGCGCGTCCGGGGCGACCGGGTCCGGCGTGCTGGAGCTCCTGGCCAACGGTGGCGCGTACTTCTTCCGGTCCCTCGCCGACACCCTCGGACGGACCGATGACGCCGCGCTGCTCGATGAGCTGTGGTCCCTCGTGTGGGAGGGCAGGGCCACCGGTGACACCCTGGCCCCCGTCCGCGCCCTGTTGTCCGGCGGGCGGGGCGCTCACCGTCAGCGGCAGTCCGGCGCCCGCTCGAGCAGATGGTCGCGGGGCGGCGTCGCCCTGTCGTCCCGCTCGACCCTGGGTTCGCGTCCCGCACGCCCCGCGCTGCCGACCCGGAGCGGGCCGGGCACGGGAGCGGGCCGGTGGTCGGCGCTGCCCGCGGTCGAGACCGACCCGACGGCCCGGGCGCTGGCGACCGCCGAGCAGCTATTGGACCGTTACGGGGTCCTGACGCGCGGCAGCGTCGTATCGGAGGGGACGCCCGGGGGTTTCGCCGGTGTCTACCGGGTGCTGGCGACCGCCGAGGAGGCCGGCCGGGTGCGTCGTGGCTACTTCGTCGAGCACCTCGGGGCCGCCCAGTTCGGCACCGCGGGGGCGGTCGACCGGCTCCGGGCGCTCGGGGCCGACGAGGGCGGGGCGCTGGTCCTGGCTGCCACCGACCCCGCCAGCCCGTTCGGTGCGGCCGTCCCGTGGCCCGACCGGGGCGAGGAGTCCCACCGGCCGGGCCGCAAGGCGGGCGCCGTCGTGGTGGTCGTCGGCGGCGAGCTGGTGCTCTACCTCGAGCGTGGCGGGCGTACCGCCCTGACCTATACCGACAGCAGCGAGGTCTGCACGTCCGCCGCCCGGGCCATCGCTGACCTGGTGCGTCGCGGGCGGGTCGACTCGCTCACCGTGGGAAAGATCGACGGTGCCCCGGCCCTCTCGTCACGACATCCCCTCGCCGCAGCCCTCCAGGAGGCCGGCTTCCACACGGCGCCGCAGGGCCTCCGCCTGCGCCGGTGACCGGCATGGGGTGCTGCCGTGCCTGAGGGTGACGCCGTCTGGCGCACGGCTCGACGACTCCACACGGCCCTCGCGGGCTCGGCGCTCGCCGGGGCGGACCTGCGGGTGCCGGCCCTGGCCACCCGCGACCTGGCGGGCCGCCGGACCCTGGAGGTGGTCCCCCGCGGCAAGCACCTGCTGCACCGCCTCGAGGGCGGGCTGACACTCCACAGCCACCTGCGGATGGACGGGTCCTGGCGGCTACTCACGGTGACCACCGGTGCCGGTGTCACGCCGGATCATCCGGCGACCCGTCGGCATACGGTCCGGGCAGTGCTGTGGACCGACTCGGCCCTGGCCGTCGGTGACAGTCTCGGCATGCTGGACCTGGTGCGGACCGCCGACGAGGCGAGGGTGGTGGGGCACCTGGGTCCGGACCTCCTCGACCTCGCCTTCGACCGGGACGAGGCGCTGAGCAACCTGGTGCGCCAACCGGGGCGGCCGGTCGCCGAGGCGCTGCTGGACCAGCGCAACCTCGCCGGGATCGGCACGATCTATGCCAGCGAGCCGCTGTTCGAGCACCGGATCAGCCCCTGGACACCGGTCGGCGCACTGTCGCGGCACGAGCTGGGGTCGGTGGTGGACACCGCGCGCCTGTGGATGGTGCGCTCCTGCCGGCTGGGCCCCACCGTGCCGATGACGGCCCTGGCACGGGGCCCGGCGGACGGCTGGCTGCCGGGCCACTACCGCGTCTTCGGGCGCCGGGGTCGGGACTGCCCACGGTGCGGCGCCACGATCACCGAGCAGCCGATCGGGGAGGCGCCGCGTGAGCGGGTCATCAGCTTCTGCCCGACCTGCCAGCCCACCCCCTAGCATCCACCGAGCGCGCCGACACGGTTTTCTCGGGTCACCGTGCGCTCGGTCGACGTGATTCTCGAGTCGCCGTGCGCTGGGTCAGGGGTGGCGGCGTGCGCTGGTGACCGGGTCGGGAGCGCTCAGGCGGCAGAGCTGATGAGGCGGCGCTTGGCCTGTGCCACCGTGTCCGGGTGGCGGATCGGCTGCGCGAGGCCATCGGCGAGCACGGTGCTCAGCTGCTGCTCTGCCACCTCTGCCAGGCTGAGCCGGTCAGCGACGCTGGTCAACATGCGGGAGAGCGGCAGGTCCAGCGCCTTGCAGATGGAGGCCAGCAACTCGCTGGACGCTTCCTTCTCGCCGCGCTCGACCTCGCTCAGATAGCCCAGGGAAACCGAGGCGGAGGCCGAGACCTCGCGCAGGGTCCGGCCCTGGTGCTGACGCTCCTCGCGGAGCACGTCGCCCAACTCGCGTCGCAAGAGAACCATTGCCGAAACCTCCCTCATCCCGTCCTGGGTTACCTCAACCGTACAACGCCGGGCCGACAGGAGCCCGCTCGGTCGTGTGCTCAGGCCCGCGCATCGTCGTCCGAGACCATCTCGAGCACCAGGTTGAGGGCACCCTCGACGGTCTGTCGGCGGATCTGGTCACGCGAGCCGTAGAAGGTGAACGCCAGCACCCTGCGCCGGGATTCCCGGGTCACCGCGACGAAGACCGTCCCCACCGGTTTGCCCTCGCTGGGGTCGGGGCCGGCGACACCCGTCGTGGCTACCCCGACGTCGGCTCCGGTGAGCCGCCGCACGCCGTCGGCCATGAGCAGGGCGGTCTCACCGGCGACGGTGCCGTGCTCCTCGATCACGTCCCGGGGAACACCGAGCACACTGGTCTTGAGCTCGGTCGAGTAGGACGCCACCCCGCCGAAGACCACCGCGCTGGCCCCCGGGACCGACGTGAGGGCTGCACAGACCAGGCCCCCGGTGAGCGACTCGGCAGTGGCGACCGAGGCGCCTGCCTCCTTGAGCGCGGTGATCGCCCGGACCGCCAGCGGGTCGACCGCGCCGTCCTCCGGCGCGTCCAGCTCGGTGGGGTCGGGCGCGCGAGGATGCTGCGGTGTCGGCTCCGGGGCGGTCACGCCACCATTCTCAACGGTCCGCCGTGCTCCGGCGCAACCGGAGGGCCTGCACGATGTAGTCGACACCGGTGACGACCGTGACGACGACCGCGGCGTACATCACCCACAGCCCGAGCAGGTGCAGGATGCCGGTCAGCGGCAGGATGAGCAGGAGCAGCCCGATGGCCTGCAGCATCGTCTTGAGCTTGCCGCCCTTGCTGGCCGCGATCACGCCCCGGCGGATGACCCAGAACCGCAGGCCGGTGATGCCGAGCTCGCGCACGAGGATGACGACCGTCACCCACCAGGGCAGGGACCCCAGCAGCGACAGGCCGATCAGCGCCGAGCCCATCAGCGCCTTGTCCGCGATCGGGTCGGCGACCTTGCCGAAGGTGGTGACGAGCTGCCGTCGCCGGGCCAGGTCCCCGTCCAGCCAGTCGGTGAGGCTCGCGACACCGAACACGACCGCGGCCCACCACCGGTGTGCGTCGGACTCGCCCTGGTCCCTCATCAGCAGCCACAGGAACAGCGGGATCATCAGGATCCGCAGCACCGTGAGCGCGTTGGGCAGGTTCCACGCGCTGGCCGTGGGAGTGGCCGGCGTCGCTGCCGGGTCCGGTGTGCTGGTCACGGCGCGGGCGCCTCCGCCTCGGGCAGGACACGGGCGATGAGGTCCACGCCCTCGGTGTCCACCAACTGCGCGCGCACGATGTCACCCACCCGCGGCGGGCTGCCGGCCGGCCAGCCCACCAGGATCGTGGAGCCGTCCACGTCGGGCCCCTGCTGCTCGGCGCGGCCGGTGACCACCGCTTCCCCGTCGTCCTCGATCTCCTCGACGAGCACGCTCACCTGCTCGCCCACCCGGTCCTGGGCACGCTGGCTGGTGAGCTGCTCGACCAGCCCGGTGACCACGGACACCCGCTCGTCGATGACCTCGCGAGGCAACTTGTCGGCATACGTCTCGGCCTCGGTGCCGTCCTCGTCGCTGTAGCCGAAGACGCCGACCACGTCGAGATCGGCCTCCTCCAGGAACGCGGTCAGCTCGGCCAGGTCCTCCTCGGTCTCCCCCGGGAACCCGACGATGACGTTGGACCGGATGCCCGCGTGCGGCACGCGCTCGCGCACCATCCGCAGCAGGGCCAGGAAGGACTCGCGGTCGCCGAAGCGGCGCATGCGCCGCAGCAGGGGGCCGGAGGCGTGCTGGAAGGAGATGTCGAAGTATGGCGTGACACCAGTGGTCTGTGCCATCACCTCGAGGAGCTCGGGTCGGATCTCGGCGGGCTGCAGGTAGGAGACACGGACCCGCTCGATGCCCTCGATGGCCGCCAGCTCAGGCAGCAGCTGCTCGAGGAGGCGCAGGTCACCGAGGTCCTTGCCGTAGGACGTGGTGTTCTCGCTGACCAGGAACACCTCCTTGACACCGCGCTCGGCCAACCAGCGGGCCTCGTCGAGGATCTCGTGCGGCCGTCGGGAGACGAACGACCCGCGGAACATCGGGATCGCGCAGAACGCGCACCTCCGGTCGCACCCGGAGGCGATCTTCAGCGGGGCCCACGGCCGGCCGTCGAGGCGCGCGCGCACGACCGGCGGGCCGGAGGGCGTGCCCAGTGCGTCCGTGCCCTGGGAGTTTGCTGCCACGAAGTCTGCGGGCTGGATCTGCTGGTGCCCGGGGAGCGCGACACCGCCGCTCTCACCCTGGCGTGCGGCGGGGGCGATCGGCAGCAGTGTGCGGCGGTCCCGTGGGGTGTGCGAGATCGGCTTGTGGCCGTCCAGGATCGACTGCAGCTGGTTGGACATGTCCTGGTAGGAGTCGAACCCGAGGACGGCATCCGCCTCGGGGAGCTGGTCGGCGAGCTGCTCGCCGTAGCGCTCCGCGAGGCACCCCACGGCGACGACGGCCTGGGTGCGGCCGGTCTCCTTGAGGTCGCCGGCCTCCAGCAGCGCGTCGATGGAGTCCTTCTTGGCCTGCTCCACGAAGCCGCAGGTGTTGACGACCGCGACATCGGCCTCCGCCGCATCATCCACCAGGGTCCAGCCGCCGGCGGTGAGCCGGCCCGCGAGCTCCTCGGAGTCGACCTCGTTGCGGGAGCAGCCGAGCGTCACGAGCGCGACGGTCCGTCCCTGGGCAGGGGCGGGCAGGTCGGTGACGCGGGGGCTCATGGGGTCCACCTTAGGCGAGCAGAGGCCCTGCGACGCCCTCCCGATCCCGCACGGCGCTCACCAGGGCTCGACGCCCGGCGGTGGCTCCGCGGGAAGCCCACACTCCTGCCGGATCGTCCCCGCCAGCTCGCGCAGCCCCAGAGCCCGGTCGCCCTGCCCGGTCCGGTCACACAGCGCGGCGAACACGAGGAGGGCACGGAACTCCATCTCTGGGAGCTGCAGACGCCGGGCACGCGCAAGGGCCTCCTCGATCGTGGCCAGCGCCGTCTGCGGCTCATCCTCGGACTGGAGATGGGCCAGCGCGATGAGAACAGGGATGACGTCCGCGGGTTCACCTCGGCTGCTGGTCTCCTCGAGGGCCCGCTGGATGAGCTCACCAGCCGCGCCGCGGTCGCCGAGGCGGAACCTGATCTGACCCAACATGCACAGGAAGTCACCGCGCATCACATAGCGGGACATCTGCGTCGCCAGCTCGGTCCCCTCGTGGATCAGGGACTCGGCCTCCCGAAGGCGCCCCTGGAGCATCATCACGCTGGCCAGAAGGCGGAGCACGGAGGTCCGCGTGCGTGGCTGGAGATCCTCGGTGAGCAGCTCCTGCAGCAGCGCCGCGGCACGGTCGAAGCGCTCCAACAGGGTCAGCGCCATCCCCAGGTTGCCGCGGATGGTGGCTTCCTTGTCCGTGTCACCCATCGCCCGACTGTGTCGGCGTGCCGCACTGAGATGCCCCCACACCCGGAGGAAGCGCCCACGCTGAATCATGGGCAGGCAGATGTTGTTGTGCAGCACGGCGAGCCGGCCGGAGTCGCCGGAAGCAACCGCGAGCTCGCGGGCGCGCTCCCACTGTGTGCCGGCAAGATCGACATTTCCCATCCGCTCGTTCACCCCCGCCAGGGCCTGCATGGCATGAGCCGCCGCGACCAGGTCACCGCGCCGCTCGGCCGTGAGGACGGCGGTGCTCTGTAACCGCGCGGACAGCTCGAACATGCCGCGCCCGGCGAGGGCATTGCCAAGGTGGCGGGAGAGCTGGAGCACCTCCTCTCCCGCAAAGTCCGCCGACACCTCAGCCACCGCGACGATGGGCCCGGCCGCCCGGTCAAGCCACTCGTTGGCCTCGCGCAGGTCCGTGAAGATGCCCTGGTCGTCCCGGGCTGCCGTGATGGCCGCGACCGCGATGACTCGCTCCACGTAGTAGCCGAGCAGTCGACACAGCATCCCCTCGCGCTCCGGGTCCGCCAGGTCGGAGGAGCGCTCCGCCGCGTAGGCCGCCAGGAGGTCGTGCTGCCGCACCCATCCACCGTCCAGGAAGGCAAGATTCGCGCGGACGAGGCGTTCGATACCGCGTCGTACGGTCCGCTGGTCTACCCCCGTCAGCGCTGCGAGGCCACCCACGTCGATCGTGTTCGCGACGTTGAGGCCGAGGCCGAGGAACAGTCGCAGGTCCTCGGGGTCCAGGGCGTCCACGGACCAGGAGAAGACCGTGCGTGCGCTGGTCATCGGGTCCCCGACATCCAGCAGATCGAGGACGCTCTCCTCCTCACCGGCCAGACCGGCGTCCAACGGACCCCGCAGCCCCACGTCGCGTGCGCGCAGGGCAGCTACCCGGAGCGCGACGGGCAGCCCAGCGCACCGCTCAGCGAGTCGACCGAGCTCGTCTCCGTCCCCCGCGGCGACGGTCCACGAGCGGGTGCCTGGGTCAGCGGTCCCTGAGTCCGGGCCGAAGACTCCCTCCGGGGCGGCCAGGCTGCGCAGGAGCGCGACCGCGTGCTCGCGAGCGAGCGGCTCGAGCGAGAGGTGGTGCGCGTTCTCACGGACGACCAAGCCGGTCAGGGTGTCCCGGCTGGTGATGACGCTCACGCATCCGGGCGCGGCAGCCAGGAACGGGCGTGCCTGCTCCTCGGTGCGGGCGTTGTCGATGACGACGGCCACCCGACGCCCCGCCAGCAGGCTGCGGTAGGTGGTGATGCGCTCCCCGGTGTCACGCAGGCCCGTCGGGTCACCGCCCAGCGCCCGGATCAGGCGGTCCAGGGCAGTGTCCACCGACGGTCCGGGGGTGGGGCCGTAGGCCATCAGGTCGACGAAGACCTGTCCGTCGGGGAACTCCTCCCGGTGGTGGGCCACCCACGCCACGGCGAGGGCGGTCTTCCCGACACCTGGCAGGCCGGTGATCAGGGCCCGACCGGTGCCCGGCTCCGCCAACGCCCGGTCCAGTTGGCCGATCTCAGCATCCCGGCCGACCAACGGAGCCGTCGGCGGCAGCTGGGCCGGCACTGGTCGGTCGGCGGCCGCGCTCGGGGAGCCTCCGGCCGCCGCCGGCAGGAGTGAGCGACCGCTCAGCACGAACTCCTGCATCGACCGAAGCGCGGTCGACGGCTCGAGCCCGAGCTCCTGGACCAGGTGCGTCCTGGCGTCCTGGTAGACCGCCAGGGCCTCGGCCGGTCGCCCCGCCTGGTGCAGCGCGAGCATCAGCTGCGCGTGCAGCGGTTCGCGCAGCGGGTTCGCCGCCGCGACGCGCTTCAGGTGCCCGAGCACGTCGAGATGGCGCCCGCGTCGGATCTCGGCGGCGAAGAACACCTCCGTCACGTCGCGTCGCAGCTGCTCCAGCCGGTCACCCTCGTCCGTCACCAGCGGCACGTCGATGTCGGGGTAGGCACGCCCCTCCCACGGGTCGGCCCACTGCTCCAGCGCCTGCCGGGCCAGGTCCCCGCGCGCCGGATCCCGCTCGTCCGCCGCGAGGGCCTGCCTCACGTGGCCCTCAAACCGTGCGGCGTCCAGCTCCTGGCAGTTCACGCGCAGCAGGTAGCCAGTGCGATCGGCCACCAGCCGTTCCGGGCTGTCCAGCTCCTGGCGGAACCGGTGGACGTGCAGGTGCAACCGGGCCACGGACCGGCTCCGCTCCCCGGGAGTCTGTCCCTGCGCACTGCCCCAGAGGGCCTCGGTCAGCGCGTCATAGCTGACCACCTGTCCCGCCCGGGCCAGGAGCACGGCCAGCAGGCGCGCACGCTGGGCGCCGCGCGGCCACACCCAGTCCTGACCCAGCCGGTAGCCCACCCGCCCCAGGACCTGAAACTCCATCCGCCTCGCCTCCGCGGTCGTCACCAGGCCTCGTAGGGCTGGACGGCCGGCAGACCACACTCCTGGCGGATGGCTCCTGCCGTGTCGCGCAGCCCGTGCGCCCTGGCCTCCTGACCGAGGGTGTCGCAGACGTCAGCGAAGGCGAGCATCGCCCGGAACTCCGTCTCGCGGAGGCCCTCCCGGCGCGCGCGGGCCAGCGCCTCCTCCAACCTGGCGACCGCCCGACGCGGTTCGTCGGTGACCTCGACACGCGCCAAACCGATGAGGCACAGCCCGATCTCCTGCTGCTCTCCCTGCTCGGAGGCCTCCTCCAGCGCCCGGAGCAGCAGCTGCCTGGCAGCAACGGGATCACCCAGCCGGAAGCGGGTCTGCCCGAGGAGGGAGCAGAGCTCGGTGCGCAGCACGTGGTTGGAGATCTGGGTCGCCAGCTCGATGCCCTCGAGGATCAGGGGCTCCGCGTCGCGGAGCCGTCCTTCACGCAGCTCCAGCATGGCAAGGTTGCGCAGGGCGAAGGACCGCGCGTCCGCGTGCGCCGACTCTCCCACCAGGGTGCGCAGCACCGGCTCGGCCTGCTCGTGGCGCTCCAGCAGCAGGAGGATGAAACCGACGTTGCTGCGGATCGCCTGGGCCCGCGCCCCGTCACCAGCGTTCTCGCAGAGACGCAGCGCGAGGCTGAGGTGACCCCAGACCCGGAGGAACCGGCCCCGGAACATCAACGGGTTGGTGTAGTTGTTGTGGACGACAGCGAGCCGGACGGGGTCACCGGAGGCGATGGCCAGCTCCCGCGCGCGGTCCCACTGTCCCTCGGCGGTCACGTGGTCGCCCAGCTTGCCCGTGACTGCCGCGAGGGACTGCATCGCCGTGGAAGCCGCCGCCAGGTCGCCGTCCCGCTCCGCGACCGTGACGGCGGTGCCGTGCAGTCGCTTTGCCAGCTCGAGCACGCCCCGCCCTCTGAGCGCGGACCCGAGGTCACGGGACAGGGCGGTGACCGCCCTGCCAGCGGAGGCCGGAGCGCGCTCCACCAGAGCGACCAGTGGCTCCGCCGCACGGTCCAGCCACTGGTTGGCCTCTCTCACGTCGCGGAACAGGCCGTGGTCCTGCCCCGCGTTGGTCATCGCATCGACCGCCTGTACCCGCTCCAGGTAGTAGGCCAGGAGCCGGTGCACCATCCGGTCCCGCTCCGGTCGGTCGAGCTCGCTGGCCCGCTCGCGCGCGTAGGCCGCCAGGAGGTCGTGCTGGTGCACCCACCCCCGGTCCAGGTGGGCCAGGTTGGCGCGCACGAGGCGCCCGACCCCGCGGCGCGCGGCGCGCTCGTCGGTGTCCGTGAGGGCAGCCAGCCCGCCCACGTCGATGCGGTTTCCGGCGTTCACGCCCAGGGCCGTGAACAACCGCGCGTCGGCCGGGGCGAGCGCGTCCACGGACCACGAGAAGACCGTGCGCGCGCTGGTCATCGGATCGCCCAGGTCCAGGAGGTCAAGGACGTCCTCCTCCGCGGTGGCCAGGTCCCGGGCCGGGTCCTGCAGGTTGGCATCCCGTGCGCGCAGTGCCGCGACCCGCAGCGCGACCGGCAGCCCGGCACACCGCTCGGCGAGGCGGCCCAGACGGTCGCTCGCGGCCTCGGCACCGTTCGCACCGGCCGCCCCTGGGGCCGAGTCGTCCTGCGGATGGTCGTTCGCACCGACGAGGGATCTCAGCAGGGAGACCGCTTCCTCGCGACCCAGGGGCTGGAGCGGCACGTGATGGGCGTTCTCGCGGGCGACCAGCCCGGCCAGCTGGTCCCGGCTGGTGATCACGCTCACGCAGCCGGGGTCAGCCGGGAGGAACGGTCGCACCTGCTCCTCCGTGCGTGCGTTGTCGACCAGGACCGCGACCCGCTTGCCCGCGAGCCGGCTCCGGTAGGTCGCAACCCGCTCCTCGGTGTCACGCAGCCCGGCCGGGTCTCCTCCGAGCGCCCGGATGAGCCGATCGAGAGCGGTATCGACCGACTGCTGCGGCGCTGGTCCGTAGCCCTGCAGGTCGAGAAAGAGCTGTCCGTCCGGGAACTCGTCGCGGTGCTGCGCGATCCAGGTCACCGCCAGCGAGCTCTTCCCGACGCCGGGCAGGCCTGAGATGAGGGCATGACGCGCCTGCCCTCCGCTCAGCGCCCGGTCAAGCTGCTCCAGCGCCGGCCCGCGACCGACGAGGGGCACCACGGGCGGTAGCTGAGCCGGGGCGGGCACCGCCACCTCGATGTGCTCGGCCTCCGTGGTCGGTGACGCGGGCGAACGGCCGCTCAGGACGAACTCCTGCATCCGGCGCAGCGGCTCGGACGGCTCGAGCCCCAGCTCGTCGACCAGCTGTCGCCGGGTCCGCGCGTAGACCTCGAGCGCCTCCGCCGGGCGCCCCGCCTGGTGCAGCCCCTGCATGAGCGTGACCTGGAGCGGCTCCCGCAGTGGGTGCGCGGCTGCCACACGCTCCAGGTCCGCCAGCACGTCCGGGTGCCTCCCGAGCCGCACCTCCGCGTCGAAGAGCACCTCGGTCACGTCGAGCCGCAGCTGCTCCAGCCGCTGGGCCTCGTCCGTGATCAGGGGGATGTCGAGGTCCGGGTAGGCCGTGCCACCCCACGGGTCAGGCCACTGGGCCAGGGCCCGACGGGCCAGGTCACCACGACTCGGGTCCTGCGGGTCCAGCGCCAGCGCACCCGCGGCGAGCTCCGCGAAACGCGCGGCGTCGAGCTCCTCGCAGGCCACCTGGAGCAGGTAGCCGGTGCGGTCCGCCACGAGCCGGTCCGGGCTGTCGAGATCCTGTCGGAAACGGTGGGCGTGCAGGTGCAGCCGTGCCACGGCTCGGTCGGGTGGGCCCGGTGCGTCATCCTCGACCGGCCACAGCACCTCGGTGAGGGCGTCGTAGCTCACGACCTGGCCGGCACGGGCGAGCAGCACGCCGAGCAGGCGGTGCCGCAGGGCACCGCGCGGGTGCACCCATGCCGCACCGGTGCGGTAGCCGAGACGACCCAGAACCTGAAACTCCATACACTCCCCTCCGCGGCTGACCCTAGCCCTGGTCCCACCCCCGGTGCGAGTCAAATGAAAGCGGTAGGAAAGGCCCGCCACACACCCTCGATCCATGGCAATGACGAGGATCGGGGTGCCCCAGCGTGCACTGACACGCTGGCAGGTCTACGGGGTCTGTCTGGTGATGTTCCTCGAGGGGCTCAGCTCCTCGAGCATCAACGTCCAGGTGGCGGCAGTGCGCGCCGATCTGGCGCCCGGTCCGGTCGGGCTCCAGCTGGTGGCCTCGACGTTCCTGGTGGCCTACGCCGCCCTGCTGCTGCCGTCCGGCCGCCTCGCCGACTGGCTGGACCGGCGCCACGTGTTCCTCGCGGGCCTCGGCCTGTTCGCCCTGGGCAGTCTGGCCGGCGCGCTCGCACCGACCGTGTGGGTGCTCGTGGCCGCCCGCCTGCTCCAGGGAGCGGGGGCCGCCCTGACGGCCCCCGCTGCCCTGGCCCTCATCACCGCTCCGCTGCCCGAGGGAGCCGAACGCAACCGCATGGTGGCGCTCTACGGAGCGCTCGGCGCCGTCGGCTTCTCGACCGGGCTCGTGCTGCCCGGGTTCCTCGTGGCGCAGTTCGGGTGGCGCAGCAGCTTCGCCGTGCTGCTGCCGTTCGTGGCCCTCGTGCTGCTGCTGACCTGGCGCGTGCCGTCGGCGCCCGCCGACCGGGAGGGCGGGGCCGCCAACCGTCCCGACTGGCCCGGAACGGTGGCCCTGCTCGGCCTCGTCGGCGGTGGCACCTGGCTGCTCGGAGCTGCCCGCGACCTCGCGCCGACGACGACCACCGCCGCTGTCGTCCTGCTCACCTGCCTCGGCATCGTCGTGCTGGCCCGCTGGCGGCGCACCGTGCCCGACGGGGTGCTGCGCCGCCCCGCTCGGCTCGCCATGGCCGCCCTCGCCGGCGCCTTCGCCGGCGTGCTCGCCTCGATCTACCTGCTCACCCTGGCGCTGCAGGACTGGCACGGCCTGGACGCGTTCACGGTCGGCCTGCTCATCCTGCCGCAGCCGGCGTGCTTCGCCCTGCTCGCGCGGTGCGGCTCGGCCTGGGTGAACCGCGCGGGCACGCTGCCGCCCCTGGTCGCCGGCATGCTGCTCATCGCCACCTCGATCGGTGTCCTGAGCCTGGCCGGCTCCGGTCGACCACCGGTGCTGCTGGTCCTCCTCGCGATGGCAGGCGTCGGTGCGGGCCTGGCCCTGGTCTATCCCGCGGCGTCCATCCGGGCCGTCAACTCCGCCCCGGAACGTCTGCGCGGCAGCACGGCAGCGGTCCTCACAACCGCCCAGAACATCGGGGGCAGCGGCGGCCTGGCCCTGGTCACCGCCCTGGCCCTGGTGCCGCAGCCCGGTCCTGCCGGGAGCCTCGCGGTCCCGATGGTCGTCTGTGCCCTCATGGTCCTCGCGGGGCTCGCGGTGGCGGGCCGGACCCTCTGCCGGCGGCGCGACCCGAACCTGCCGGACATCGTCGTCATGCGGGAGCTGGGACTGTGAGCGGCCACACCGGGGCAACAACGCTGGTCGTCGCCGACCTGGACGGCACCCTCACCTTCACCGGCCGGGCCCCCGAGCCGGAGGTGCTGGCCGCCTGGGACGCGGTGATGGCCTGCCCGGGCGTGCGGGTCGCCCTGGCGACGGCACGCTCACCGCGCTGCGTCCAGCACTGGTTCGGCCGGCGCCTGGCGCAGACCGACCTCATCTGCTGCAACGGAGCCCTCGTCGTCCCCAGGACCGGGCAGGTCAGTCTGCGTCCGCTCCCGGTGACCGCGGTGCGCCAGGTGGTGCACCGCCTGGCTGCCGAGGGCACCGGTTACTGCCTGGAGTACGGGGACCACTTCGCCGCCAGCGGCCCCGACGTGCTGCCCTGGATGGGGCACAGCCACCGCCGGGTCATCCCGCCGGGAACCGCACCGCAGCTCGAGGGCGTCGTCAAGCTGTGCGTCGCCACCAGCGCGGCCGCCCACCGCGCCACGGCCGGACTGCGCGGGGTCAGCGTCCTGCCTCACTCCACGGGCGACGCCGACGTGATGACCGCCGGTGTCGGCAAGGAGGTCGCGGCGGCGGCGCTGCGCCGCCAGGGGCAGCAGCTGGTGGTGCTGGGCAACGACGAGAACGACCGCGGCCTGTTGTGGGCGGCCGACTCCGCCTACCTGGTCGGGTCCGGTCTGCGCGATCTCGACGTCGTGTCGCACCTGCGACGGGTCCCGGCCGACCCCGCCACCGTCGCGGGCGTGCTGTCCGGCCTGGCCGAGCGGCTCCGCGGAGGGCGAGGTCTCGCGGTGCCACCGGCGTGGCGCGGCGTGCCCGGCGCCTGACGGCCGCAGGTCACCAGTGACCGGTGAGGCGCATCAGCACCAGGCTGCTGACCGCCACGATCACCCACAGCACCCCGCCCAGGGCCAGGGGACGCCAGCCGGCGTCCCGCACCGCCCGCACCGGCGTGCCCAGGCCGATCGCGGTCAGGGCCACCGTCGTGAGGTAGCCGGCCAGCTCGCGGACCGGGTCGCCCCACGAGGCGGGCACGAGACCGACCGAGTTGACGGCGGCGGCCACCAGGAAGAGGACCAGGAAGGGCGGGACCAACCGGCTCCACGGCATACCGGCCTCACCATCGACCGCCTGGCGAGCGCGAGCCACGGACTGGCTGACCGCGATCGGGATGATCATGAGCGTCCGGGTGAGCTTGACGACGACGGCGTGGGACGTGGCGACGGCACCGTAGACCGTCGCGGCCGCCACGACCGAGGAGGTGTCGTTGACCGCGGTCCCGGCCCACAGCCCGAAGCCCTCCTGCGACAGCCCCAGCACCTGACCGAGGACGGGGAAGAGCAGCACGGCGAGGGCGTTGTAGACGAAGATCACCGCCACCGACACCGCGACCGCGACCCCCGCGGCCCCGGTCACGGCACTGACGGTCGCGATCGCCGACGCGCCGCAGATGCTGGTGCCGACGGTCACCAGGGTGCGGATCTCCTCCTCGACGCCCAGCCATTTACCGATCAGCGGCCCGGCCGCGAGGGCCAGCACGAGGGTGCCCAGCATGACCGGCAGGGTCTCCCACCCGATCCGCGCCACCTGGCCGAGCGACAACCCGAGACCGAGGAGCACCACCGCCGTCTGGAGGACCTTCTTGGCGGCGAAGCCGGTGCCGGCTGACAGCGCGGGGCGGGGTCCGAGGAGGGTGCCGACGACCAGACCCAGGAGTATGCCGAGCACCGGCCCACCCACGACCGGCACCTGGGTGCCGAGCAGGTGGGCGAGCAGACCGAGCCCCGCCGCCAGGCCGAGCCCGGGCAGCAGCCCGCGGAGCCCCCTCACTTGCGGAACTTGACCAGGGTCAGGCCGAGGAGGCGAGCGACGACCAGGGCGATGTAGTTGAGGCCGGCGAGCATCTGCAGCATGAGCACCGCGCGGGCGTGGTGCGCGTCGGCGCCGGGCGAGATGTCCGACAGGCCCGTGTTGGTGAGCGTGGTGAAGGACAGGAAGAGCAGGTCCATCCAGGACAGCGGTCCCCCGTGACCGGCGTGGATGTAGGACCCCGGCCAGATGATCTGCACCATGCCGTGGGTGTAGGCGAAGGCCCACGCCAGCACCGTGAAGCAGGCGCCGGTCGCGAACAGCTCATCGCGGGAGACCCAGGCGTCGGCGAACATGTACCGCAGCAGCGAGACGGCCGTGTAGAAGTAGAAGATGGCGTGGAAGATGTAGCTGGCCAGCTCGATGCCCTCGTGGTCGGGAGCCACGGCCTCGGCGATGGTCAGCAGGAACACGGGGGCACCGAGCAGCAGCGCGACCCGGCGCGTCGCGGGTGTCTTGCTCACGGCGAACACCGCGATGGCCAGCACGATCAGCCCGAACGCGGACAACAGGGTCCGGCCCAGCCCGCGCTGGTCGGTGAACGGGAAGACCAGCACGCCGAGCAGCTGGACCGCGAGGAGCACGGCCGAGGGGTGGTTCCGCAACGCGGACCACCACCGCTGCAGCCGCGTCTGCCCGGCGGCGCCTGCGTAGGTGAACACGTCTGGTGACTCTACTCGCGACCCGTCAGCGCCCAGGCATCCTCGGACTCTTCCTCGGCGACCTCGTAGGCGTCCTCCTCCGACTCGGCCAGCGGGTCGGCATACGGCTGGGAGACCTCCACCGGTGGCTCCGTCACCTCGTCCGCGAGGTCGGGCTCGGGGGCCGACTCCTCCGGCGGCTCCTGGCCCTGCAGCAGCGAGAGCGTGACCTCCAGGTCGTCCGGCTTGACCAGCACGTCCCGGGCCTTGCTGCCCTCGGAGGGCCCGACGATGCCGCGCGACTCCATCAGGTCCATGAGGCGCCCGGCCTTGGCGAAGCCGACGCGCAGCTTGCGCTGCAGCATCGAGGTCGACCCGAACTGGGTGGTGATGACCTGTTCGGCCGCCTGCAGCAGCAGGTCGAGGTCGTCGCCGATGTCCTCGTCGACCTGCTTCTTGGCCGGCGCCGCGGCCACGTCCTCGCGGTAGACCGGCTTGAGCTGGCCGGTGACGTGCTTGACCACACCCTCGATCTCGGACTCGGCCACCCACGCACCCTGCACCCGCATCGTCTTGGAGGCGCCCATCGGCAGGAACAGGGCATCACCCTGCCCGATCAGCTTCTCCGCCCCGGGCTGGTCCAGGACCACCCGGCTGTCGGTGACCGAGGAGGTGGCGAAGGCCATCCGGGAGGGCACATTGGCCTTGATCAGGCCGGTCACGACATCGACCGAGGGCCGCTGGGTGGCCAGCACCAGGTGGATGCCCGCGGCGCGGGCGAGCTGGGTGATCCGGACGACGGACTCCTCCACGTCCCGTGGCGCGACCATCATCAGGTCGGCCAGCTCGTCCACCACGACCAGCAGGTAGGGGTAGGGCTGCATGACCCGCTCGGAACCCGGCGGCGGGGTGACCTTGCCGGCCCGGATCGCCTTGTTGAAGTCGTCGACGTGCTTGAACCCGAAGGCCGACAGGTCGTCGTAGCGGGTGTCCATCTCCTTGACGACCCAGGCCAGGGCCTCCGCGGCCTTCTTGGGGTTGGTGATGATCGGGGTGATCAGGTGCGGGATGCCCTCGTAGGCGGTGAGCTCAACCCGCTTGGGGTCCACCAGGACCATGCGAACCTCGTCGGGCGTGGCGCGCATCAGGATCGAGGTGATCATCGAGTTGATGAAGCTGGACTTGCCGGAGCCGGTGGCGCCGGCGACCAGCAGGTGCGGCATCTTGGCGAGGTTGGCGATGACGTAGCCGCCCTCGACGTCCTTGCCGACGCCCATCACCATCGGGTGCGTGTTGTTGCGGGCCGCGTTGGAGCGCAGCACGTCGCCGAGCGAGACGTTCTCACGGTCGGTGTTGGGGATCTCCACACCGACGGCGGACTTGCCCGGGATGGGCGAGAGGATGCGCACGTCCGCGGAGGCGACGGCGTAGGCGATGTTCTTGGACAGCGCGGTGATGCGCTCGACCTTGACGCCCGGGCCGAGCTCGACCTCGTAACGGGTGACCGTGGGCCCTCGCATGAACCCGGTGACCTGCGCATCGACGCCGAAGTCCTCGAGCACGCCGGTGAGCGCGTCCACGACCTTGTCGTTGGCCGCGGAGCGGGACTTGTGGGGCGCTCCCTCGATGAGCAGGGAGTTGTCCGGCAGCGTGTAGGTGACGTCACCGGCCAGCATGAGCTGCTCGACGCGCTGCGGCAGCGGCGTTGTCGGCGGGGCCTCGAGGACCTCCTTGTGCGGCACCTTGCTGGGGTCGGGTCGCTTCTGACCGGGCCGCAGGATCGGCTGGGTGGCGTCGGGGCCCGCCGGAGCGGAGGCCTTGCCGGACCCTCCGGGACCGTCCTGGCTCCTCGACGTGCCAGCGGCCTCCGCCTCCGCAGCCGCCTCCTCCCGCTGCTTGCGGGCGTAGGCGCGGGCGCGCAGGGACTTTGCCGAGCCCGGCTGCACCTCGGCCGCCTGCTCGAACGCCTCGTCGCCCTCGCGGCCGCCGGGCACCTCTCCCCGGCGCCGGCGCGACGGGCGCGCAGGAGCGACATCGTCCCCGTCGGTGTCCTGCGGGCTCTCGAAGAGAGCGGACTCGAACTGGCGCAGCCGCTGCGGGATCCGGTGCACCGGCGTGGCCGTGACGACGAGGACGCCGAAGAAGGTCAACAGGCTGAGCAGCGCGATCGTGCCGTAGGTGGTGAGTGCCGCCGTGATGGGGCTCGCGACGATGAAGCCGACGATGCCGCCCGCGTTCTGCAGGGCGGCCTGGCCCTCGCTGTAGTCCGGTGCCCCGAGCGCGACGTGGGTCAGCCCGGTGGCGGCCAGACCCAGGGCCGCGGTGCCGACCGCCATCCGGTTGTTCGCGGCCGTGCTGGCCGGCGCGCGCAGCAGCCGGACCGCGAACAGCAGGAGGACGACGGGCAGGGCGAGACCCACCCGACCGAACGTCCCGGCGACGACCGCGTGGATCGCGTCGCCGAGCACCCCCTGGAGGTTCCACCACTCCCGGATCGCGACGATGACCGCCAGGGCCAGGAGCAGGAAGCCCCACCCGTCGCGCCGGTGGCCCGGCTCGGTGTCCTCAGTGCTGGAGCCCATTGAGCGGACTGCGCCTCCTGTCATCGTCGCCATCCCCATCCACGTGCCTCGTGCCATCCGCCAGGGCAGCGGCGGCCGACCGTCGGCCTGGCGGGACCGGCCACCGCGGGCGGGCGGGGAGCTCTTGCCCCGCGCGGTGCCCTTGCGCGGTGACGACCCCGACCTGCCGGTGGAGCGGGCCGAGCCGCTCCGGGTGCCGGAGGACGGCCTGGTGCCACTGCCGGCCCTGGTGCTGCCGGAGCGGGGTCTGGTCGTCGCAGTCTTCGCCACCCTGGCACGGTACTTGACTTTCACCTGCGTATCACGCGTCACACGCGAGAGCGCTGGGATCGGGTCTGCCCGCCCCGGGGGGCTCAGGTGGCGCCGAAGCGTCCCCGGGCCTCGTGCGGGATCAGCGGCTCAGAGCCGCGAGCGCGGATCTCCTGGACGGTCCACGTGTTCCCGTCGGGGTCGGCGAACCCGAAGAACGTGCTGCCGTCCTGGTCGCCGAACACGGTGACCTCGCTGGCCTCCACGCCACGGGAGAGCAGCTCCGAACGGGCGGCAGCCACATCGGCCACGACGAGCTGGAGCCCGCGCATGGACCCCGGCGTCATCTCCCGCTGGGCGGGCAGGGTCCCGACCACGATCGAGCACCCTGAGCCGTTCGGCGTGAGCTGCGCGACGTCCATGTGCTCGTTGCTGGTGCGGTGGTCCAGGGCGAACCCGACCTTGTCGCGGTAGAACTCGATGGTCCGGTCGATGTCGCTGACCGGCAGGATGACGACCTCCAGCGTCCAGTCCATGTCAGGCCCCTGCCCGGGCGATGGGCCGGCCGGAGAGAAGGGCGTCGAGCAGCTCGTAGCCGTCGGCCATGCCCTGCTCCATCCCACTGGCCACGGCACCGTCACGGTCCTCGACCGAGCCGAAGACGCTGCGTCCCTCGAGCCGGGTGCGCCCGTCGCCGAGGTCGACGAGGCGGAGAGTGTCGAGCGAGACCCCGTCCGGCCAGCCGTCGAACTCGAAGGTCTGGATCAGCAGGTCCTCGCGGACCGTGTGGAAGCAGCCGCGGAAGCCGTAGGAGCCGTTCTCGTCGCGATGCGTGTAGTGATAGGCCCCTCCCGGACGGGCGTCGAACTCGTCGACGGTCATGACGAGGTTGCGGGGCCCCAGCCACTGCACCAGCAGGTCGGGCTCGGTGTGGGCGCGGAAGACCGCCTCGCGCGGGGCGTCCACCACGCGCTGGAAGTCCAGGAACGGCAGGCCCTCCGGGGCGGTGATGTCAAGTGGGTTACTCATGGAACGACTCCCTCGTGGTGTCACTCGGTGGGTGTGTCTGCTGCGGTGGCGTCCGTGCTGCCGGGCGCCGCCTGGCCGCGGGGTTGCTGGGCCAGGACGGCATCGAGCGCGCGGTACTGCGCCTCGCGCACGAGCCGGTACTGATCGATCCATGCCGTGAGGGCCTCCAGCGCCACCGGATCAAGGTGGACCGGCCGGCGCTGGGCGTCTCGACTGCGGGTGACCAGCGCTGCCTGTTCGAGGACCTGGATATGCCTGGAGACCGCCTGCTTGGAGATCGCGAAGGGCTCGGCGAGCTCGTTGACCGTGGCCGGACCCCGGCTGAGGCGGGCGATGATCGCCCGCCGGACCGGGTCGGCCAGCGCCAGGAAGGCCCGGTCGAGCTGTTCGCTCCCCTGCACCTGAGGCACGAAATCAACCCTTTCGTTTATCAACCTAAATGTTGATTACGTCAGAATAGGCAGCGCAGGCCAGCCCCGTCAAGAGCCCTCTTGACGGACGCCGGGGCCGTCAAGCTATAGGTTTCACTCTCCCCCATAGCAACCATGAGACTTGCGCGATCTCGTCAAGGGGATTGGTTGCGCCTTACGGGAATCAAGATATGCTGTTGGCATGTCCTCACCGGGGGCTCCCCAGCCACTTGCCGCCTTCCTCGGCGACGTTGTCGGGTCTCGCTCCGCCGACGACCGCCAGGCCCTGCACGACACGCTCAGCTCCGCCCTCGCGGCCGTGAGCGCCGAGGTCGAGACCGTGGACGACATCCAGGTCACGGCGGGTGACGAGTTCCAGGGAACCTTCGCCACCGTCGGAGAGGCCCTGTATGCCGCGGTGCTCCTCCGGCTCCGCCTCTCCCCCACCATCGACATCCGCGTGGGCGTCGGCTGGGGCTCCGTGACCGTCCTCGACGCCGTCAACGCCACCCAGGACGGCCCCGCCTGGTGGGCCGCACGCGCAGGCATCGAGTGGGTCGAGAAGCACCAGTCGATGGCCGGCTGGCAGAACGTGCGCACCGCCTACCGGCGCGCGGACCCGCCGCCCGAGAGCAACGCCGGCCCGGACCCCGCCGCAGTCAACGCCGCCCTGCTCTGTCAGGACCACCTGATGGGCTTGATGGACGAACGGTCGAGACACATCATGGAGGGGCTCATGCACGGTCAGACCCAGACCAGGCTGGCCGAGGAGCTCGGCCTGACCCGCCAGGCCGTCAACCAGCGGCGCAAGCACGACGGGCTCGCCATCGCCGTCGCCGCGGCCGAGAGCCTGCGGACCACCACGTGAGCGCCCTGGCGCTCCTGCTCGTCGCGGTCGGGCTGAGTGACCTGGTCGCTACCCGTCCCTGGCGAGACGAACACACCGGACGCCGGGTGGGCGCGGTCACCGGGCTCCTGTCCATCGCCGTCCTCGGGATGCTCGCGGGCCTGGACGCCTGGGGGGACCTGGCGCTCCTCGCCCTCGCGGGAGCCACCACCGGCGCGTGGGTCGTGCTCGCCGGCCGGGCCGACGACAACGCACAGGGAGAGGGCCTCGCGCTCGCCGCGCTCGCGGCTGGCGGGGCACTGACGCTCCTGCTCAGCGGCTTGGCCAGCCCGGTCGACGGCGCGCTCGCCAGCTGGATGGACTGGACCGGCATCGACGTCCTCGGCGGTGCGGACCCCACCAGGGTCCTGCTGCTCGCCGGGCTGCTGCTGACCCAGCTGTCCACCGGCAACGTGGTCGTCCGTCTCGCGCTGGCCCACACCGGTGCCCTCGACCCGCGGGGCGGCCCGCAGGCCTCGGACCGCCTGCGGGGCGGTCGCCTGCTCGGTCCCATGGAGCGCGTCTTCATCCTCGGGCTCGGCCTGGCCGGTCAGGTGACCGCCGCCAGCATCGTCATCGCCGCCAAGGGCCTGATCCGGTGGCCCGAGCTGCAGCGCGCGAGCCGCGACACCGAGCGCCGCGACGTCGAGGCCCGGGCCTCCGGTGAGGTCGCACCGCGACCGCTGGCCAGCATCGACCAGATCACCGAGTACTTCCTGATCGGCAGCTTCGTCAGCTGGCTGGTCGCCCTCACCGCCCTGGTGCTGGCCCACCTGGCGTGACGGGCCGGCCCACTCGTCTGACGACTCTCAGGCGTCGATGACGATCGGGATGATCATCGGCCGGCGCCGCAGCTTGCCACCCACGAACGACCCGACGGTGCGCCGGATGACCTGCTGCAGCTGGTGGCTGTCCGTCACACCGTTCTCCCGGGCCTCCTCCAGGGCGGTCTCGAGCCGGGGCCGCACCTTGTCGAAGACGCCGGCGTCCTCCGCGAAACCGCGGGTCTGGATCTCCGGCCCCGCAGCGACCTTGCCGGTCGACGGGTCACGCACGACGATGATGGTGACGAAGCCCTCGTCGCGCAGGATGCGACGGTCCTTGAGCAGACCCTCGGTGGTCCCGCCGACCGAGGACCCGTCGACGTAGATGTAGCCCACGTCGACGGCGCCGGCGATCCGGGCGGTTCCGTCGACCAGGTCGACCACCACGCCGTCCTCCGCCAGGATCACGTTCTCGGCGGGCACGCCCGTCGCGATCGCCAGGTCGCCGTTGGCCACGAGGTGGCGCCACTCCCCGTGCACCGGCATGACGTTGCGCGGCCGGACGATGTTGTAGCAGTAGAGCAGCTCGCCGGCGCTCGCGTGACCGGACACATGGACCAGGGCGTTGCCCTTGTGGACCACATTCGCCCCCAGCCTGGTCAGTCCGTTGATCACGCGGTAGACAGCGTTCTCGTTGCCGGGGATGAGGGAGGAGGCCATCAGCACGGTGTCCCCCTCACCGACCTCGATCTTGTGGTCCCGGTTGGCCATCCGGGAGAGCGCCGCCATGGGCTCCCCCTGGGAACCGGTGCAGATCAGGACCTGCTGGTGGTCGGGCAGCTGAGCCAGCCTGCCCAGGTCCACCAGCACACCGTCCGGGACCCGCAGGTAGCCCAGGTCGGAGGCGATCCCCATGTTGCGGATCATCGAGCGGCCCACCATGGCGACCTTGCGGCCGGACTCCTCGGCGGCGTCCAGCACCTGCTGCACCCGGTGCACGTGCGAGGAGAAGCAGGCCACGATGATGCGGCGCTCCGCACGGTGGAAGACCCGTTCGATCGCCGGTGCGATGTTGCGCTCCGGCGTCGTGAACCCCGGCACGTCCGCATTGGTGGAGTCGGTCAGGAACAGGTCGACGCCCTCCTCCCCCAGCCGGGCGAACGCCCGCAGGTCGGTGATCCGGCTGTCCAGCGGCACCTGGTCCATCTTGAAGTCACCGGTGTGCAGGAGGGTGCCGCCCGGCGTGCGCACGAAGACCGCCAGGGCATCCGGGATCGAGTGGTTGACCGCAATGAACTCACAGTCGAAGGGGCCGAGCACCTCCCGGTCACTCTCCCTGACACCCAGGGTGTAGGGCGTGATCCGGTGCTCCTTGAGCTTGGCCTCGATCAGCGCGAGCGTCAGCTGCGACCCGACCAGCGGGATGTCGGCCTTGTGCCGCAGCAGGAAGGGCACGGCACCGATGTGGTCCTCGTGCCCGTGGGTCAGGATGATGGCGACGATGTCGTCCCAGCGGCCCTGGAGGTACTCGAAGTCCGGCAGGATCAGGTCGACGCCGGGATGGTCGTCCTCCGGGAAGAGGACACCGCAGTCGATGATGAGCAGCTTTCCCGCATACTCCACGACCGCCATGTTGCGGCCGACCTCCCCGAGACCGCCGAGAGCGACGATGCGCACGCCGTTGGCGGCGAGCGGTCCGGGAGCGGTGAGTTCAGGATGCGGGTGGCTCATGCGGCAAGGTTACGTCCCTGCCGGGGCCGGCGGCAGGGGACTCCGGCTCGGTGAACGTCCCGCACCGACACCGGGCACTCGCCCAGAAGTGAGCGATCGCGCCGCCACCCGCTCGGGGGGTCCGGGTAGCGGCGCGACCGGTGACCACTCTCACGCACACTGATTGAAGAAACCATACCAGTGCGGTGTGATCTCCCTCACAGACTCTGTGACCTGCGCGTTCGCACGACAGGGAGCGGCGAGGGCGGCTCACCGGCGCGGTGTCGACCGCGGGCGGCGGGCGGAACTAGAGTTCTGTCATGCGTCAGTACCTCGACCTGCTGCACCGCGCCCGCACCGAGGGCGTCCGCAAGGACGACCGCACGGGCACCGGCACCCTCTCCGTGTTCGGGCACCAGATGCGCTTCGACCTCACAGCCGGCTTCCCGGTGCTGACCACCAAGAAGCTGCACCTGCGCTCGATCACCGGGGAGCTGCTGTGGTTCCTGCGCGGCGACACCAACGTCGGCTGGCTGCACGAGCGGAAGATCACGATCTGGGACGAGTGGGCCGACGAGAACGGCGACCTCGGCCCCGTCTACGGGCACCAGTGGCGCTCCTGGCCGACGCCCGACGGCGGCTCCGTCGACCAGATCGCCCGGGTCATCGAGTCCATCCGCACCAACCCGGACTCGCGCCGCCACATCGTCTCGGCGTGGAACGTCGCCGACGTCGACGACATGGCCCTGCCGCCGTGCCACACGATGTTCCAGTTCTACGTGACACCGGGCCAGGACGGCGGGCGCGGGCGGCTCTCCTGCCAGCTCTACCAGCGCAGTGCCGACATCTTCCTCGGCGTCCCGTTCAACATCGCGAGCTACGCCCTGCTCACCCACATGATCGCCCAGGTCACCGACCTGGACGTGGGTGACTTCGTGCACACGCTGGGCGACGCGCACCTCTATCTCAACCACCTCGAGCAGGCGGACGAGCAGCTCACCCGCGAGCCGGGGCCGTTGCCGATGCTCTGGCTCAACCCCGAGATCCGGGCGATCGACGAGTTCGACCTCCCCGACATCGAGGTCCGCGACTACACCGCCGCCCCCTCGATCAAGGCGCCCATCGCCGTATGAGCCGGTTCAGCGTCGTCCCGGCGGTCTACCTGGCCCTGACGCGGGAGTCGCCGGCCGGCCCGGAGGTGCTGCTGCAGCTGCGCGGTGCCACCGGCTACATGGAGGGGTGGTGGGCCTGTGGCGCGGCGGGCCATGTCGAGTCCGGCGAGTCGGCCCCCCAGGCCGTATGCCGTGAGGCCGCCGAGGAGCTCGGCCTCACCATCGACGAGGAGACGCTGCGGCTGGTCGCCGTCGTGCACCGCGGGTGTGTCCTGGGTGGCCCGGTCGAGCAGCGTATCGACCTCTTCCTCACCACCTCCCGGTGGTCGGGGGACCACCTGATCGCCGAGCCGGACAAGGCGGTGGACCTTCGCTGGTGGCCGCTGGCGGCTCTGCCCGAGACGCTCGTCCCGCACGAGCGTCAGGCTCTCGAGCACCTGGCGAGCGGCCAGCCGCCCGCCGTGCTCACCCGGGGCTTCGGCCAGACGCTGACGCTGGTCGCCGCAGTCGGTCGCAACGGGGTGATCGGCGACGGCGCGTCCATGCCGTGGCACCTCCCGGAGGACCTGACATTCTTCAAGCGGACCACCATGGGTGGGGTCATGGTGATGGGGCGCGGCACGTGGGACTCCATCGGCCGCGCGCTGCCCGGCCGACGGACGATCGTCGTCACGCGTGACCGCGCGTGGTCAGCGCCCGGTGCCGAGGTGGCACACTCCCTGCCCGAGGCGCTGCTGATGGCCGGCGACACCGAGGTGTTCGTCGCCGGCGGTGGGACTGTCTACGAGCAGACGATCGGCGCCGCCAGCCGGCTCGTGATCACGCACGTCGAGCAGGAGCCGGAGGGATCGGTGCGCTTTCCCGACATCGACCCTGCGCTCTGGCGCGAGGACAGTCGGGACGTGCAGGACGGCTTCGCCTGGGTGGAGTACCTCCGCCGCTGACGGCACGCCCGCACCTGCCGTTGCCGGGTGCGCGGCCCGGAGGCTCGCACTACCGTGAGACTGTGTCCACGACTGAGCGGCGCGTGGCGCGAGCGGACGTCGGCGCTTACCACCAGACTCAGCTGACCGGGCTGATCGGCCGGGTCAGCGAGGCGATCGACGGGCACCGCGCCGGCGACCTGAACGCCTTCGAGGTCGACCAGGTCATCTTCCAGTACTCACGGGCAGCCAAGGAGCTCTGGAAGTTCTGCAACCTGGGTCAGGTCGAGTCCACCGCGCGGCTGATCCGCGAGGCACCGCCCACGGACTGGTGGGAGCGCGGCGCTCCCCGGGCCCGCTGAGGCCTACGGCCGCTCTGCTGGCGTGGGCGACACAGGGGGTGTCAGGCGTCGTAGTCGAGGACGACCTGGTCGGTGACCGGGTGTGACTGGCAGGTCAGCACGATCCCGGCCTCGACCTCCTCCGGCTCCAGGGCGTAGTTGCGGTCCATCCGCACCTCGCCCTCGACGACCCGTGCGCGACAGGTGCCGCAGACACCGTTGGTGCAGCTGAACGGCGCGTCCGGTCGCTCCCGCAGCGTGGCCGCCAGGATCGACTCCGCCCGGCTCCGGACCGGCACCTGCGTGGTGCGCCCGTCGAGGGTCACCGAGACCATCGCGAGGGGGGTCGCGTCCGGCGGGGGCGGTGGCGCAGGTGGCCCGGTGTCCTCGACGTGGAACACCTCGTGGTGCACATGGTGGTCATCGACGCCGTGATCGGTCAGCGCCTCCCGGGCGGTCTCGACCATGCCGAGCGGCCCGCACAGATACCACTCGTCGACGTCATCAACGGGGATGAACGCCTCGAGGAAGCGCTCGAGCCGGTCGCGGTCGAGGCGACCGCTGAACAGCTCCACCTCCTGCGCCTCCCGGGACAGCACGTTGAACAGCCGGAACCGGTCGGGGAACCGGTTCTTGAGGTCCATCAGCTCCTCGAGGAACATGATCGTGTCGGTGCGCCGGTTGCCGAAGACCAGCGTGGCCTCGGACTCCGGCTCCTCCTCCAGCGCGGTGGTCAGCAGCGACATCACCGGGGTGATGCCGGAGCCGGCAGCGATCGCGACGTGGTGCCGGGCGGCCCGCGCGTCCGTGGGGCAGGTGAACCCGCCGATCGGTGTCATGACCTGCAGCACCTCACCGGGCTCGGCGTTGTCCTGCAGCCAGTTGGACATCACGCCCTCGGGCACCCGCGCCGTGGCGACCCGCAGCTCGCCGGTCTCGCGGGCACGCTGTCGCGACACGCAGATGGAGTAGGACCGCCGGACGTCCTCCCCGCCGATGGTGGCCCGGAGCGTGAGGTGCTGGCCCGGCTCGAACTGATAGTCGTCGCGCAGCGCCGGCGGCACCGTGAAGCTGATCGCCACGGCCTCGTCGGTGAGGGGCTCGACGCGGCTGATGGTGAGCTCGTGGAAGACGGCACGGTGCCGCCTGCGGGTGGTCGGAGTGGTGGTCAGGTGCATCAGATCGCCTTGAACTCCTCGAACGGCTCCCGGCACGCACGGCAGCGCCGCAGCGCCTTGCACGCGGTCGAGCCGAAACGGGAGAGCTCCTCGGTGTCGCGGGAGCCACATGTCGGGCAGGTGACCCTGCGGACCGACAGGTCCACCACGACAGGTCCGTCCGGGCGGACCGGACCCGTGCCGTCGGGTGGGGCGATGCCGAAGCGCCGCAGCGACTCCCGCCCCCGGTCGCTCATCCAGTCGGTCGTCCAGGCCGGGCTCAGAGTGGTCACCACGTCCGGCACCATCCCACACCGGCGCACCGTCTGGCCGATGTGGTCCGTGATCGCCTGCACCGCGGGGCAGCCGGAGTAGGTCGGGGTGATCGTCACGTGGACGGTGTCCCCCTCGACCACGATGTCGCGCACGATGCCCAGGTCGTCGATGCTGATCACCGGGATCTCGGGGTCCGGGATCTGACGCACCGCACGCTCGACGTCGTGTGCCGACACGGTCACGGCACTCACCAGCTCGCCCCGGGGTGGCTGCGGTGGATGTGCTGCAGCTCGGCGAGGAGGTAACCCATCGCCTCGGAGTGGACCCCCTCCCGTCCGCCGCGGGACCGCCAGCGGGGCGGGTCCGGCATACGCAGGGTCGCCTGGGCAACCACCGCCTCGACGTGCGCGACGGTGCCGGGGACCAGTGAGGAGGGCAGTATGCCGACACCCGCCTGCGCCGCCGCGACGCTCACCGGGTCGTCGTCCCCCAGCTCCGCGACGTAGGGCGCGACCGCCTCCAGGCCGGCCTGCATCCGCTCGTGCGACTCGGCGGTGCCGTCGCCGAGACGGACGACCCACTGACCGGCGTGGTCGCGGTGGTAGGCCACCTCCTTGAGCGCCTTGGCCGCGACCCCGGCGACCACCTCGTCGACGCTGTCGACCAGGTGGGTGTAGAGCTCGTGCTGGTAGGAGGCGAACCACAGCATCCGGGCCATCTCCTGGCCGAAGTCGCCGCGTGGCTGCTCGACCAGGTGCACGTTGCGGAACTCCCGCTCGTCGCGCAGGTAGGCGAGGTCGTCCTCGTCCCGTCCGGCGCCCTCCAGGTCGCCGGCGCGGGTGAGCAGGGCGCGGGCCTGTCCGAGGAGGTCCAGGCCGACGTTGCCCAGGGCGAGGTCCTCCTCGATCTGCGGGGCCCGGGTGAGCCACTCCCCCAGCCGCTGGGCATAGATGAGGGCGTCGTCCGCGAGGCCCAGGACATATGCGACTCCGTCGGCGCCACCCGGCGCGCTCGGTGAGGCCTGGGACCGCAGATCTGTGCGCTCGGTCACAGGTACTCCACGTCCTCGGGCACCTCGTAGAACGAGGCGTGTCGGTAGACTTTGTCCCCCGCCGGGTCGAAGAAGCTGTCCCGCTCGTCCGGGCTGCTGGCGGTGATGTCCTGCGAGCGGATCACCCAGATCGAGACGCCCTCCTGCCGGCGGGTGTAGAGGTCGCGCGCGTTGCGCAGCGCCAGCTCGGCGTCCGGAGCGTGCAGCGACCCGGCGTGCACGTGCGCCAGACCCCTCTTGGCCCGCACGAACACCTCCCACAGCGGCCAGTTGTCGCTCATGCCACCTCCTGACGGGCGGCCTGCCTGGCGGCGTGGGCGTTGGCGGCCTCCCGCACCCAGGCTCCCTCGTCGTGGGCACGGCGCCGGTGGGCGAGCCGCTGCTCGTTGCAGGGCCCGTCGCCCTTGAGCACCCGCCAGAACTCGTCCCAGTCGATGGCGCCGAAGTCCCAGTGGCCGCGCTCGTCGTTCCAGCGCAGGTCGGGGTCGGGCAGGACCAGACCGAGCTTCTGCGCCTGGGGCACCGTCATGTCGACGAACTTCTGTCGCAGGTCGTCGTTGGTGAACCGCTTGATCCCCCAGGCCATGTTCTGCTCCGTGTGACCGCCCGGCGCCGCAGCGTCCCCGGTGTCCGGCGGCCCGAACATCATCAGCGACGGCCACCACCACCGGTCGGCGGCGTCCTGCGCCATCGCCTGCTGCTCCTCCGTGCCCCGGGACAACGTCCACAGGATCTCGAAGCCCTGGCGCTGGTGGAAGGACTCCTCCTTGCAGACCCGGATCATCGCGCGGGCGTAGGGACCGTAGGAGCACCGGCACAGCGGCACCTGGTTCATGATCGCGGCCCCGTCGACGAGCCAGCCGATCGCGCCCACGTCGGCCCAGGTCAGGGTGGGGTAGTTGAAGATCGAGGAGTACTTCTGCTGGCCCGAGTGGAGCTTGTCCAGCAGCTCTGCGCGGTCGACCCCGAGCGTCTCGGCCGCGGAGTAGAGGTAGAGCCCGTGACCGGCCTCGTCCTGCACCTTGGCCATCAGGATCGCCTTGCGGCGCAGGCTCGGGGCACGGGTGATCCAGTTGCCCTCGGGCTGCATGCCGATGATCTCGGAGTGCGCGTGCTGGGCGATCTGACGGATCAGGGTCCTGCGGTAGCCGTCGGGCATGGCGTCGCGCGGCTCGATCCGCTGGTCGGCGCCGATCAGCCCGTCGAAGTACTCCTGGACCGCGTCGGCATAGTCAGCGGTCTCGGCCGCGTTGAGCGGCTCGCCGAAGTCGTTGCCATACATGTCTCCAGTATGCCGCACGGACGGCCGAAATGTAACACCTGAGTCGTCATTCGGCGGAGTAGGTGTCACACAACGTCCAGGGTCACGTCATCCGCCAGAACGACGTCCAGAGGTTGATCTTCGGGCCCCGCGGATAGGCACAAGTGCGCATTTCGCCGCGCCCTCCCCGGTCCTAGCGTCGACTGCGCCGGCACGACGACGTGCCGGCCACCATCAGGAGGACTCATCATGACCGCGCCACACCGAACGTCCTGGCGGCCGCTGGCCGCCCTCGCCGGGGCCACCGCCCTGGTCGCCACGGCCACGCCCGCTCTCGCCGCCACGCTGGGAGACTGGGACACGACCGGCATCCAGTTCGTCAACGTCGACTGCGCCCGCAACGAGTACGTCGTCCAGGCCACCTTCACCGGCACCACCGACGACGTCGGCGGGTTCGACAAGGTGCGCGTCGAGGTCTGGGACGACGGCGTCCTGAAGGACCACGAGATCCACGAGGTGCCCGTCGGCACCACGGTCGAGACGACCTCGTTCCTCACCTTCCTCGGCACCTACGGCTCGGGAGCGCCCGGGGTCGGGGTCGTGCTGTCGGACGCCGACGCCGGTGGCGAGGTGAGCGCCCAGCTCGATGTGGTGGACCCGTTCTTCCCGGAGGACCAGGCGGGTCCGTGCACCTTCGACGTGGAGCGCATCGGGGGTGCGGAGCGCATCGCGACGGCCGCGCTGCTGGCGCAGCGCTTCATCATGGCCGACGCCGTCGTCATCGCCACCTCGACGGACTTCCCCGACGCGCTCACCGCTGCACCGCTGGCCGACCAGCTGGGCGGCCCGCTGCTGCTCACCAGACCCGACTCCCTGCCTGCCCTGACGGCCGCCGAGATCACCCGGCTGCAGCCGAGCAGCATCGTGGTCGTCGGCGGCACCGGGGCGGTGCACGAGGACGTGCTGACCGAGCTCGAGGCCCTGGCGCCGGCGGGAGGCACCGTGACCAGGCTCTCCGGAGCGAACCGCTACGAGACCGCCGTCGCGGTGGCCGCCGAGATCACCCAGGACAGCACCGCCCAGATGTTCCTGGCCACGGGTGAGGACTTCCCGGACGCCCTGGTCCTGAGCGCCCTCGCGGCCCGGGAGAGCGCACCGCTGGTCCTGGCGCGGCCAGACCACCTGCCGGCCACGACGCAGGCCTTCCTCGGATCCGCGACCTATGACGACCTGTATGCCGCGGGCGGACCGGCGGTGCTCAGTGACCAGGTCGTCAACGACGCCGCGGCGCTCGACGGCGCGACCGCGACGCGCTATGCGGGGGCGGACCGCTATGCGACCGCGGCGCAGGTCCTGCAGCAGTTCCCGGCCGAGGGCACGGTCATGGTCGCGACCGGCGAGAAGTTCCCGGACGCCCTGACCGCGGTGCCGGTCGCCGGGCGTTCCGGGGCGGGCATCGCCCTCTCCCAGACCGACCACGTCCCGGCCGGCGTGATGACCGAGGTCGAGCGGCTCACGACCGGCTTCTCGTTCCCGCTGGTCACGATCGTCGGCGGTGAGGCAGCGCTGAGCGCCGACGTCCACACCCAGCTGCTGGGCCTGTTCGGTGGGGCCGCGGCGGACCAGGACGCACCACAGGTCCACGGTTCGGACGGCAACATCGGGCCCCGGGACTGACGAGCCCGCGGCAGTACCTCCACAGGAGGACACCGGCCCGGTGGGCGTGGGCAGAACTACCCATACCGCCGGGCCGGTGCCGGCCCTAGCGTCGAGATGACCCGGACATCACGCCGGGCCACCACTCTTTCACCGAGGGAGGCCACCATGGCTGAGGACAGCAAGGCCGCCGGCACGACCGGCGGATCGGACAAGGACGAGTTCCGCGCTCCCCCGCGCAACAAGACGGTGCACACCGCCCTGATCTCCGGCAACACCTTCCGGGTCAAGGCCGTGCAGTACTCGGTGCTGGACGGCCAGGCGATCTTCGAGGGCGACATCCTGCTGGGCACCGTCGAGGAGGTGGAGCACCAGAGCGCCCAGCTCGCGGCCGAGGCACGGGGCGAACTGGGCACCGCCGGCGTGCTGATCAGCGGCGACCAGTTCCGCTGGCCGGACTGCCTGGTGCCCTACGACGTCGACCCCAACCTGCCCGACCAGGCGCGGGTCACCGAGGCGATCAACCACTGGCAGCGCAACACCCGCTTCCGGTTCGTCGAGCGCACAGCCGCCAACGCGGCCCAGTACCCCGACTGGGTGCACTTCCAGCCGGGCGGTGGCTGCTCCGCCCATGTGGGCCGCCGCGGCGGCATGCAACAGGTGACCCTTGCTGACGGCTGCACCCTCGGCAACACGATCCACGAGATCGGGCACGCGGTGGGGTTCTGGCACGAGCAGTCCCGTGAGGACCGGGACGCCTTCGTGACGATCAACTGGGCCAACATCCAGGCCGGGATGGAGCACAACTTCAACCAGCACGTGACCGACGGCGAGGACGTCGGCGCCTACGACTACGGCTCGATCATGCACTACCCGCGCAACGCGTTCGGGCGGGGCGGGGCGGAGACCATCACTCCCACCGACCCGGCGGCCGCCATCGGACAGCGCACCGGCCTGAGCGCAGGGGACATCGCCGCGGCGAACTCCATGTGCGCCCCGGTCGGCACCACGATCGAGACGCTCAAGGAGCAGAGCAAGGAGCTCATCGGCGAGACCATCAAGGAACGCATCCCGGAGACCGCCAAGGAGCGCATCGGCGAGACCATCAAGGAGCGCATCCCGGAGACGGTCAAGGAGCTCAGTCCCGAGACCATCAAGGAACGCATCCCGGAGACGGTCAAGGAGCTCAGTCCCGAGACCATCAAGGAACGCATCCCCGAGACGGTCAAGGAGCGTTTCGAGACCCTCGTCGAGGGTATCGGCTTCCCCGGTCCCGGGCCGCTGCAGCCGCAGGTGGTGCAGCCGGGCACGATGGGCCAGGTGCCGTTCGCCGTCGCCACCCCGCACGCGGGCGCGCCGCAGGCGGGCCCGGAGGGCTATGTCGGGGACGAGGAGCTGGCCGCACGCGTCGCCCAGCTCGAGCTGATCGTCAGCGAGCTCGTCGCCGAGCACGACGCGGGGATGCAGGGACTCCAGTGATCGTCGTCATCTCCCACCCCGCGGACCTGCACGCCGAGCGCGTCCTGGCCGAGCTGCGTGCGCGGGGGCGGGAGGTGTTCCTGCTCGACCTGGCGGACCTCCCGGACCGGGCCAGCCTGAGCATCGACCCGGCCGGGTCCGGGCGGGTGACCCTGCGGCATACCGGCGGGTCGGTCGACCTGACCCGGGCCACCGCGGTCTGGTGGCGCCGCCCGCAGTCCGTGGTGCTGGACGCGATCAGCGACCCCGGTGCGCGGGGCTTCGCCTACGGGGAGTGGCACGAGGCGGTCCGGGGCGCCTACCAGTTCCTCACCTGCCCGTGGATGAACCCGCTGCACGCGGACGAGGTCGCCTCACACAAGGCACTCCAGCTCGCGGTCGCACCGCGCCTCGGGCTGCGGGTGCCGGAGACGCTGATGACCTCCGACGAGGCGGAGGCGCGCGAGTTCGTGGCCAGGCAGGAGGCGCGGGGCGCCCGGGCGGTCTACAAGATCTTCGCCGCCACCCACCAGGTCTGGCGCGAGACCCGGCTCGTGGGACCCGCAGACCTCGCGCACCTGGCCAGCCTGCACCTCGCACCGGTGATCTTCCAGGAGTACGTGCCTGCGGTTGCTGACATCCGGGTGACCCTCGTGGGTGACCGGGTCTTCGCGATGTCCATCGCCGGTGGTCCCGAGATCGACTTCCGGCTCGGGCTGGGGCGGGCCCGCACGGCCGCCTTCGACCTGCCGGAACCGGTCGTCTCGGCGCTGCAGGCCATGCTGCGCCGGTTCGACCTCGCCTACGGCGCCGTCGACCTGCGTCTCACGCCCGAGGGCGAGCTCGTGTTCCTGGAGATCAACCCGGCCGGGGAGTTCCTCTTCGTCGAGGCCGGTGCGGGCCACCCCATCACGGCGGCGGTGGCCGACTGGCTGTGCGACCCGGTGCCGACGTCCTCACGGGACCCCGCGCGCGAGCTGGCGGATGCCTAACTAGACCTGCACCACCTCGACGGTGACGTTCCCCGACTGGACCGGGTAGGCCTGCACGGTGATCCAGTCCCCCGCGGCCACGTGCTCGTGCTCCTCGCTGGTGACGCGCGCCCACACGGTCAGGCTCGAGGCGTCCGGCACGTCGTCGGGGACGTTCAGCCGCACGTCCGCCACCCGTGGCTGCCCGGCGGCGACCTCCGCAGTGCCCGTCACCGTGGTGGCCGAGGACACCGTGGTCGAGGCCACGTCGAGCTGGGAGGTGTCCCGGACCTCCACGACGACGGGGAGCCCGGCGGGGGGCTGCTCGGGTCCGGCAGTGGTGACCAGCACGTGGACGTCCATACCCCGACGATAAACCGTCACCACGGGCCGCGGTGGCCTCGGGGACGGGTCGATGTTGGACACTGGAGGGGTGAGCCACTCCCACCACCACCAGCCCGGTCCTCTCGCCGACGCCAGCGTCCGGACCGGACGGGTCAGCGACGCGCCGGCGGTGGGGCTCGTGCAGGCGACCGTGTGGCGCGACGCCTTCGCCGGGAAGGTGCCGCAGGAGGTGCTGGACGCCTTCGAGGGACCGGCCTTCGCCTCGGCCTGGCGCCGGTCGCTCCAGGACCCCCCGAGCCCCTTGCACCGCTTGCTGGTCGCCTGTGCCGGCGAGCAGGTCGTGGGCTTCGCCGCCATCGGCCCTGCGGAGGTCACGGACGAGACTGTGTCGGAGACCGACGGCGAGATCCTGGTGATGGGCGTGCACCCCCAGGCACGCCGGGACGGCCACGGCTCCCGACTGCTCAACGCCGCGGCCGACACCCTCCGCGCCGGGGACCGCACCGCCGTGCTCACCTGGCTCCCGGCCGACGACGAGCAGGCCAGGGCGTTCACCGATGCCGCGGGGCTGGTTCCCGACGGCGCCTGGCGCGAACGGGTGGTCGGCCCCGGCGGTGAGACCGTCCGCGAGGTCCGCGTGCGGGCCGAGCTGTGAACGACACGCCGGACACCGACGGCATGACCGAGGAGGGCCGCACCACCCGCGGGGCCCGACAGCGCGGCCCGGAGGACACCGCCGTCATCCGCAAGGCCCTCGGCGTCGCCCTCGCCACGGGTGTCTATGGGATCACGGCCGGTGCCCTGGCCGTCGCGGCCGGCCTCTCGGTGCTGCAGGCCATGGCGCTGTCCCTGCTGCTGTTCAGCGGCGGGTCGCAGTTCGCCTTCTTCGGGGTGATCGGCGCGGGCGGGAGCCCGGTGGCGGCCGTGGCCAGCTCCACGCTGCTGGGCGTGCGCAACGGCTTCTACGGCCTCCAGGTCTCCCAGCTGCTCGGGGTGCACCGCTGGGCCAGGCCGGTGGCCGCCCACTTCACGATCGACGAGAGCACGGCCGTCGCCGTGACCCAGACGCAGCCCCGGCAGCAGCGGATCGGCTTCTGGGTGACCGGCGTCGGAATCTTCGCGCTGTGGAACCTGACCACCTTCGTCGGAGCCGTCGCGGGAGGCTCGATCGGCGACCCGCGCACCTACGGCCTGGACGCCGCCGCCGCGGCTGCCTTCGTCGGGCTGCTGTGGCCCCGGCTGCGGGGGCGAGACCCCCTGGCCGTGGCGGCGCTGGCCGTGGTCATCACCGTGGTGAGCGCTCCGTTCGTGCCCGCCGGCGTGCCGGTCCTGGCCGCCGTGCTCGCCGCCCTCGTGGTCGGGCTGCCGGCACGAGGCCCCCGCAGTGGGGTGGTTGCCCCGTGAGCATGTGGCTCGCGGTGCTGGCCGCCTGCGCCCTCGCCTATGGCTTGAAGCTGGCGGGTTATCTGGTGCCGCAGCACGTGCTCGACATCCCCTGGGTGCACCGGGTCACGCCCCTGCTCCCCGTCGCCCTGCTCTCCGCGCTCATCGTCACCCAGGCCCTGCTGACCAACGACGGCACGCTCGTCGTGGACGCGCGCGCGGCGGGTGTCGGCGTTGCGGTGCTCCTGCTCCTGCTGCGCGCGCCGTTCCTGGTGGTGGTGGCGGCCGCGGCGGTGACGGCCGCGCTCGTCCGCGCGCTGGCCTGAGCGGCCGGCGGTGAGCCGCACTCCGTGAGCCGTCGTCCCGCACCGCACGGGCGCGCCGTGCGAGGATCGGTCCCCGTGGGACGCATCGTCGGCATCGACCTCGCCCGCTGCCTCGCACTGCTCGGCATGATCACCGCGCACCTCGTCGAGGGCGGTGTCTCCGGGGAGGTGAGCACGTGGGCCCAGATCACCTCCGGGCGTTCAGCGGCCCTGTTCGCGGTCCTGGCCGGTGTCTCGATCTCCCTGGTCACCCGCTCCCGACCCGACCGGACGGTGGCGGGCAGCCGCCTGGCCCTGGTGGCGCGTGCCGTGCTGATCGCGCTGATCGGACTGGTCCTCGGCGTGCCCGACTCCGGCCTGGCCGTCATCCTCACCTACTACGGGGTGCTCTTCCTCGTGGCGCTCCCGGTGATCACCTGGTCCGCTCCCCGGCTGGCCCTGCTGGCCGTCGCCTGGGGCCTGCTCTCGCCGGTCGTCAGCCTGGCGGTGCGCCCGCACCTGCCGCCCTCGACCTACGAGGTGCCCGGTCCGCAGTCCCTCGCCGACCCGCTGCGTCTGCTCACCGAGCTCACAGTGACCGGCTACTACCCCGTGCTGACCTGGGCGACCTACCTGTTCGCCGGCCTGGCGATCGGACGCCTCGACCTGCGCTCCCTCAGGGTGCGCCGGTGGCTGGTCCTCCTGGGTGGCTGGCTGGCCGTTCTCGCCCTGGCCGTCGAGCGGCTCGCGCTGCGCAGCGGGTCGGTGCGCGACGACCTGCTGCGGACCTATGACCGCTGGGAGCCGGTGCAGGACTGGGCCGACCTCGACCGGGTGTTCCAGACCGGTCTCTACGGCACGACCCCGACGGGGTCCTGGGCCTGGCTGTGGGTGTGGTCGCCGCACAGCGGATCGATCGTGGACCTGGCGCACACGGTGGGGTCGTCCATGTTCCTGATCGGGCTCAGCCTGCTGCTCGTGTCGGTCGCCGGGCGGCTGGGTCGGTCGGTGCAGGTCCTTGCCGGGGCGGGGACGATGACCCTGACCCTGTATGTCGCACACGTCACCGTCGTGGCGGCCGGGCGCACCGACGCCCTCTCTGGTGAGGCTCCCTGGGTGCTGGACGTGCGGTGGCACCTGCTCGGGGTGCTCCTGGTCGGGGCGGTGTTCGCCCTCGCCCGGTGGCGCGGGCCGCTGGAGCAGCTGGTCGGTGAGGTCAGCAGCTCGGCCGCACAGCTCCTGCGCTAGTGGGTGCGCCCAGCCGTTCCGCTGATCCCGTTCGCCTGCTGCTGTCGCCTGCTTTCGTTGTGCCTGTCGCTGACGCATGCCTCTGTTCGCCTGTTGCTGTCGCGGTCTCCGCTTGTCTGCTTGTCGTTCACCTCATGTTCACCTCATGGTTCACACAGGTCTCATCAGTCCCACTGTCCACGCACCTGGGGCTGAGCCACTGGACTTTGGCAACTGAAAGAGATACGCTAGGTGAACATTAGATGAATGCGAGGTGACCATCCATGGTCAAGGTTCACTCGATCCGAGAGTCCACGAAGAAGTCGCCGATGGTGACGTGGGTTCCGGTCAGCGACGCAGGGGGCCGCACCCGCATGGAGATGCGCTGGCACGTCGGCGAGGAGCGCCGCGCCACACCTCACGCCGCCTGACCCCACCACTCAGGACGAGGGCCGCCCCAGCGGGGCGGCCCTCGTCCTTTCTGGTCCCCTGGACCCACTGCCGGAGGGCGCGGGACGCCCGTGGCCGGGCCCCTCGTGAAGGGGCCGGGAGACGCCCGTGGCCGGGCCCCTCGTGAAGGGGCCGGGAGACGCCCGTGGCCGGGCCCCTCGTGAGGGACCCGGCCACGGGTGCGTGCTCTGGGGCTACCGAGCGCTGGTCAGCCCTCGGAGGCGTTGCCACCTGCGTCATTGCCACCGGACTCGTTCGAGTCACCGCTGCCTCCACGCCCGCGGCCGCCGCGACGGCGACGGTTGCGGCGGGGACGGTCGCCCTCGGAGTCCGACTCGCCGTCGTTCTCCTCGGAGGCCTCGGCGGTCGCGCCGGCGCCACCGTCGGTGGCCGGGTCGGCGTCCTCGGGGGCAGCGGGCACGTGCGCCGGCGCTGCCGGCGTGGTGTCCGCCTCGTCGAGGACCGGGGCCTCAGCGGCTGCGGCCGCGTTGTCGGCACCCGCGTCGTCACCGTTGTCGGCACCCACGTCGTCACCGTTGTCGGCGACCACGGCGGCCAGCGAGAGCTTGCCGCGAGGGTCGATCTCCTTGAGCTCGACCTGGACCTTCTGGCCGACGGCCAGGACGTCCTCGACGGCGTCGATGCGCTTGCCTCCGACGAGCTTGCGGATCTCGGAGATGTGCAGCAGACCGTCCTTGCCCGGGAGCAGCGAGATGAACGCCCCGAACGTCGTGGTCTTGACCACCGTGCCGAGGAAGCGCTCACCGACCTCGGGCATCTGCGGGTTGGCGATCGCGTTGACGGCCGCCCTGGCCGCCTCGGCCGAGGGGCCGTCGGTCGCACCGATGTAGACGGTGCCGTCGTCCTCGATCGAGATGTCGGCGCCGGTCTCCTCCTGGATCTGGTTGATCATCTTGCCCTTCGGGCCGATGACCTCACCGATCTTGTCGACCGGGACCTTGACGGCGATGACGCGAGGAGCGTAGGGGCTCATCTCGTCCGGCGCGTCGATGGCCTCGTTCATGACGTCCAGGATGTGCAGGCGCGCGTCGTGCGCCTGGGTCAGCGCACCGCCCAGCACGGAGGCGGGGATCCCGTCCAGCTTGGTGTCCAGCTGGATGGCGGTGACGAACTCCCGCGTGCCGGCGACCTTGAAGTCCATGTCGCCGAAGGCGTCCTCGGCACCGAGGATGTCGGTCAGCGCGGCGTACTGGGTCTCACCGTCGACCTCCACGGACACCAGGCCCATGGCGATGCCCGCGACCGGCGCGCGCAGCGGCACGCCGGCGTTGAGCAGTGACATCGTGGACGCGCAGACCGAGCCCATCGACGTCGAGCCGTTGGAGCCGAGCGCCTCGGACACCTGACGGATCGCGTAGGGGAACTCCTCGCGGGTCGGCAGGACCGGCATCAGGGCCCGCTCGGCGAGCGCACCGTGCCCGATCTCGCGACGCTTCGGGGAGCCCACGCGACCGGTCTCACCGGTGCTGTAGGGCGGGAAGTTGTAGTTGTGCATGTAGCGCTTGCGGGTCACCGGGGAGAGGGTGTCCAGCTGCTGCTCCATGCGCAGCATGTTGAGGGTGGTGACGCCCATGATCTGGGTCTCGCCACGCTCGAAGATGGCCGAGCCGTGGGCGCGCGGGATGACCTCGACCTCGGCGCTCAGCGCGCGGATGTCGGCCAGGCCACGGCCGTCGATGCGGACCTTGTCCTTGATGATCCGCTCGCGGATCAGCTTCTTCTGGACGGCACGGTAGGCGGCGTCGAGCTCCTTGTCACGCCCGGCGAACGGGGCGTCCGGGTTGACGTCGGAGTCCCCGGCGGCGTCCCAGTGCAGGCCCAGCAGCTTGCCCTTCATCTCCGTCTTGATGTCGGAGATGCGGTCCTCACGCTCCTGCTTGCCCGCGATCTGCAGCGCCTCGGCTAGGTCGGCCGTGGTGGCCTCCTCGACGGCGGCGTAGGCGTCGTCCTCGTAGTCGAGGAAGCGCGGGAACTCCTGCACCTCCTTGGCGGCGCTGGCCGCCAGTTCGGACTGCGCCGCGCACAGGGTGGCGATGAAGCCCTTGGCGGCCTCCAGGCCCTGGGCGACGACCTCCTCGGTGGGAGCCGTCTTGCCGAGGGTCTTGACGAGGTCCCAGGTGGCCTCGGTGGACTCGGCCTCGACCATCATGATCGCGACGTCGGCCTCGGCGTCACCGTCACTGCCCACGACGCGACCGGCGACCACCATGTCGAAGGTGGAGCGCTCGGCGTCGCTGAAGTTCGGGAAGGCGACCCACTGGTCGTCGATCAGGGAGACGCGCACGGCACCGATCGGGCCGCTGAACGGCAGGCCCGAGATCTGGGTGGACAGCGACGCCGCGTTGATCGCCAGCACGTCGTACTGGTGGTCGGGGTGCAGCGACAGGATCGTGATGACGACCTGGACCTCGTTGCGCAGGCCCTTGGCGAAGGTCGGGCGCAGGGGCCGGTCGATCAACCGGCAGGTGAGGATCGCCTCGGTCGAGGGGCGACCCTCGCGACGGAAGAAGCTGCCCGGGATCTTGCCCGCGGCATACATGCGCTCCTCGACGTCGACGGTGAGGGGGAAGAAGTCGAAGTGGTCCTTCGGGTGCTTGCTGGCCGTCGTGGTGGACAGCAGCATGGTGTCGTCATCCAGGTAGGCGGTGACGGATCCGCCGGCCTGCTTGGCCAGCCGCCCGGTCTCGAACCGGACGGTGCGGGTGCCGAACGAGCCGTTGTCGATCACGGCCTCGGCAAAAGTGATCTCTGGACCCTCCATCGGGTCCTCCTTTTCTCTCTCTCAGCAGCTGGAGCATCGTCGTTGTGCCCGGCTGTTCCTTCGGGGCGGGGAGGGTTGGTCCCCACCGTGACGGGGCATGCCCGTCGGGACGGGACTCGCCCGTCATACGCAAAAGAGCGGCTCCCGGGACGGGAGCCGCTCCCCTGCGAAACTTCAGCGGCGCAGGCCGAGGCGCTTGATCAGCGCGCGGTAGCGCTCGATGTCCGTGTCCTCGAGGTAGCGCAGCAGGCGCTTGCGACGACCGACGAGCAGCAGCAGGCCACGACGGCTGTGGTGGTCGTGCTTGTGCTGCCGCGAGTGCTCGGTGAGGTCCTTGATGCGCTGCGTGAGCATCGCGATCTGCACCTCGGGAGAGCCCGTGTCACCCTCGACGGTGGCGTACTCTTCCATGATCTGCTTCTTGACAGCAGTCTCCAGCCCCATGGGCATCTCCTTGTTGTCCGTTGCGCGGCGCACCTGGGCTTGTCCACCAGGGCTCTCTGGATCCGCGGCCGATCTGACGGCAGCACCAAGATTAGCAGCGGGAACCTGCCCAGCACGAATCGCCGACCACGGCGGCCCGGGCGGGGATCCGCCCGGGCCGTCCGAGGGCGTGGGCGCCGGTCAGTCGCGGACGGCGACCGGCACGGAGGTGGTGCTCCCGTTGACCGTCACCGACACCTCGCCGGTGCCGGCCCGCAGGGCGGTCAGGGTCCCGGTCCGCGGGTCGTATGCCGCCACGTGGCTGCCCCCTGCGGCCTCGGCGGGGCCGATGAACACGTCGGTGGCGGTCCAGTGTGCGGTGACCGGGTAGGCGACCGGGACGGAGCGGCCGCCCTGGACGACCGTTGCCCTGATCTCCGCGGACGCACCGACGGCGAGCTCGGGCGCCGGGTCCAGCAGCAGCTCGTCCACGTGCGGGCGCATCTCCACCTCGATCCACGGGTTGGCGTCCGGCGTCACCGGCTGCGCCCGGTGCCGCGCCTCGACCGGCAGGAGCGAGGCGTCGGGGTTGATGCCGACGAGGGTCCAGCCGGAGAAGCCGCCCGCGTCCGCCCCGGTCGACGGCGCCTTGCCGGCGTTGCCGTTGATGACGTAGGGCACGCCGTCCACGGACGTCGCGGAGAACGACCCGACGTGGCTGTTGATCATCGCGGCACCCTTGCCCGTCTCCCGCCGGAAGTCGGCCAGCCAGTCCTCCACGACGGCCACCTCCACGGCGCTGGCCATCTGGCTGGTGGCGACCGGGCTGGGGTCGCGCGGCGGGTGGTGCCACATGGCGACGACCCCGTTGACGGACGGGTCGGCCGCGGCGTCGTCGAGTGCACCGCGCAGCATCTGCCACTGTTCGAAGCCCCCACCCTGGAGCGTGCCGGTGGCGGAGTTGAGCAGGACGTAGCGGGTGCCCTCGTGCACGAAGCTGTGCTGGGCCGCGCCGAACTCCTCGGTCCACGGGTCGACCCTTCCCGGGCCCATGATCTCGTGGTTGCCCGGCACGTAGTACCAGGGCACAGCGTCCCCGATCTCCTCCTCGATCACCCGGCGCGCCAGGGTCAGGTCCTCGGGCCAGGCGGTGTCGACCCAGTCACCGTTGATGACGATGAACTCCGGGTCGGCAGCGAGCGCCTCCCGCAGGGTGCGGCGGGCCGCCGGCACGAGCGACTGGTTCGCGGCGGTGAACTGGGCGTCCGACACGACCGCGAAGGAGTAGTCCCCGTCGTCGACCGCCACGCCGTCCCGGACGACGACGTCGTCGCGGACCTGTTCCTGCGCGGGGAGGGCCACCTCGGGGGCGACCTTGACGGTGATGTCGTCAATGGCCACGGAGCCCTGGTACTGCGTGCCGGCGGCGGTCTCGATGATGCCGAAGCGGTAGACGTCGATCGGGAAGGTCAGGCCCTGGGGCACGTCGACCTCGACGTAGCGCCAACCGGTCCAGGTGAGGTGGGGACCGTAGAGCGGGTGGTAGTCGCCGTTGCCGTCGTGGATCGAGAAAGACCACCACTGGCCACGGCCATCACCCTTGACCCACAGCCCGATCTTCTGTGGCTGGCCCTCGATGTCGATCTTCACCGGGGCCGCGGCGTTCGAGGTGCGGGTGCCGGTGGACCGGGTGAAGTCGTAGTTGATCTGCAGGGCTGTGCCACCGTCACGACCCTGCGTGGGCTCCAGCGAGCCGGTGCTGCGGGCACCGGACCACGTCCACCGGTCAGCGTCGTCGAAGGTGGCCACGACCTGCTCGTCGAGACCGATGGAGACCGCCACGTGCGTTTCGACGCCGCCGGCCGTCGCGGTGACGACCGTGCCGGCGGAGTCGACCAGAGGGGTGACCGTGAAGCCGCCGCGGCGGTCGCCCTCGACCGTGATGAGCGTCTCGTCGTAGTCGAGGCTCACGTCGGCCGGCTCGATGTCGGCCCGGAAGCCGCCGGCGTCGTAGCCGACCAGCGTGAACGAGCCCTTCTCGTCGACGCCGGCCAGGGACACGGTCCGGGTCGTCGACCCGATCCGGGTCAGCTCACCCAGCACCCGGATCGTGACGCTGTCGCTGACCGACCGCACGGAGGCGGTGACCTCCGCGTCGCCCGGGCGGCGCGCCGTGAAGGTGCCGTCGCCGTCCACCGTGCCGACGGCGGCCGGGGTCGCGCGGAAGCGTGGGCTCGCCTCGACCGGCGCGTAGGTCTCGTCGTGCCCGAGCGCGTCGAGCTCCCGGGTCAGGCCGGGAAAGACCGCGAGCAGGTCCTCGTCGTCGTCCTCGGACTCCGGCACCACCCGCAGGCCGGTCAGGTTGCCGCTGCCCTCGGCGGTGAAGAGTCCCAGACCGTTGGGCACGCTGCGCTGGTAGCCGTCGGAGGGCTCGTTCTCGACGTCGAGCTCCGGCGCTCCGGCCTCGCGGGCGATCATCGTGGACGAGCCCCCACCGTCGAGGTTGAGCGCCTCGTGGGCGCCGAGCTCGACCAGGTAGGCACCGAGCTCCTCGAGGCTCATGCCGCGGGAGGCTGCCATCCGGCCGTCCACCGTGACGAGGAACATCTGGCTGCGGTCCTCGCTGAAGCCGACCGCGGTGCGCGGGTGGACCGCCTTGTCGCCCTGCGGGACCACCTCACCGTCCTTCACGATCGGGCCGCTGCCGCCGATCGCGACGGCCATCTCGCCGGCTGAGCTGCGCACGTCGTAGGACACGGTGACCGCGTCCCCGAGCTCCAGGGACCTGAGGGCCGTGGCTCCGGCCTCACGACCGACCAGGGCGATCGCCCCCTCGGGCAGCCGCCCGGATCCGGGAGCCGCGGCGGTCGAGGTGACGACCCCGTCGGTGACGATGACCTCCGCAGTGGCGCTCAGCCCCTGCGTCGCACGGTCGCGCGAGTAGTCACCCCAGAGCGGCGTGTAGGCGCCGATGCCGTTCCGGGGCAACGCGGTCACGTTGTAGCCGGTCAGCGGCAGGTCCTCCTCCGGCAGGTCGACGGTGCCCTCCAGGAACATCTCACTGAGGGCACCCAGGCCCTCCGCGTCAATGCCCGCGGCGTGCACGCGACCGGCGTTCGGGCCCTTGACCAGACCGTCACGGTTGATGCCGATGCCCTGCGGCGCGCCGGAGTTGTTGATGTCGAAGAAGTCACCGTTGACGCCGGCGACGGCACCGGCGTCGGCGAGGTGCCGGCTCAGCGGGGCCGTGTCCGCGACGGAGCCGGGGTCGACGTAGTCGACGCTCAGCCCCTCGGTGCCGAGATCGGCGACCAGGACGTCGGTCCGTTGGAAGCCTGCAGCGTCGATCCAGTGCTGCGACTGGATCTCCAGTCCGGGTGCCACGGGCCGGGTGGTCTCCTCGACCAGGAGGCGGTCGGGGCCGACAGCGGTGGTCGCGAAGGACTCGGGCTCGGTGACGTCCGAGGAGGCGGCATGGCGCCTCCCCTCGGCCGGGTCGATGTCCTCCAGGACCGGGAACGACTCGGGGTCGGGGGTGTCGGGCTGGGCACTGACCTGCAGGGCCGTGGGGAGCAGGAGCGCCGGGACCAGGCCGGCGACGATGAGGTGTCGAAGAGCGCGCGAGCGCGTGCGTTGGGGGGTCACGTGGGGTCAGGGTGGTCCGCCCAGGCTGCGCCACGACATACTCCCACGCGTCGTGACAGGTGGCGGCAATGGTGTCCCCCTGTTCGCCGTCCGGACACCGGCGGGAGTCCTGGCCGCCGACCCCCACGAGGGCAGCGGGTGGGGCACAATCGGCCGTATGACGCTCGCCGAGTTCCCCGATGACTGGCAGACCGCGCTGTGCGTGGTCGCGCACCCCGACGACCTGGAGTACGGCACCGCCGCGGCCGTCGCCCAGTGGACCGCTGCCGGCAAGTCCGTCAGCTACCTCCTCGCGACGCGGGGTGAGGCCGGCATCGACGGCATGCCTCCCGAGGAGGCGGCTCCCGCCCGGGCGCAGGAGGAGCGGGACGGTGCCGCCGAGGTCGGCGTCGACCGGGTGGACTTCCTCGACGACTTCAGCGACGGTGTCGTCGAGTACGGCCTCCCGCTGCGCCGGGGCATCGCGGCCCACATCCGCCGGGTGAGGCCCGACCTGGTCGTGACGACGACCTTCGAGGAGTTCTTCCCGGGGGGGTTCGCCAACCAGGCCGACCACCGGGCGGTGGGCCTGGCCACGATCGACGCCTGCGCCGACGCGGGCAACCGCTGGATCTTCCCCGAGCTGATCGGCGAGGGGCTCGAGCCCTGGGGCGCGGTCCGCTACGTCGCCATCGCCGGGTCCACCACCCCCACGCACTACATCGACGTGACCGACACCTTCGACCTGGGCGTCGCCTCCCTGGAGGCGCACCGTCTCTACAACGAGGGTCTGGGCACGGACTTCCCCAGCCCGCGGGAGCTGCTGACGCAGATCCTCGGCATGGAGCACCTGCGGGAGTACGGCGAGAAGGTGTGGGCCCCCCAGCTCGTCAGCCGCCGCTGAGCGCGGGGCGCCCGGGGGCTCACGTGCGCCGTTGGCAGTTGCCGCACCAGAACAGGTTGCGGCCGGCCACCACGCGGTGTCGCACCCTGGCCCCGCAGCGCAGGCACGGCTCGCCCGTCCGCTGGTAGACGGAGAAGTCGCGCGGCACGTCCAGGGACCGCGCGTCCTGTCCTGTGGCGACCGCGTCGGCGACGTCCTGGAGCACCTCGTCACGGGTGATGATCCGGCCGGTCCGCACGCCCCACGGCATCAACGCGGACAGGTCCTCCCAGATCGCCTGCCAGGTCGTGCGCTTGATCCTGGTGCCGGGATGGTTCGGGTTCACCCGGTGCCGCCACAGCACCTCGCAGCGGTAGATGTTGCCGACGCCGGCCAGGACCGTCTGGTCCATGAGGAGCTCGGCGATGGTGCGGCGCGAGGCGTGGACCCTGGCCCACCCGCGGTCCGGGTCGGACTCCGGACGCAACGGGTCCGGCCCCTGCCGCGCGACGAGGGCGTCGACCTCGTCCGGCCCCAGGACCTCGCACGCCATCGGGCCACGCAGGTCGGCCACCGTGCGGTCGTCGAGCAGCCGCAGGCGCACGGCGCCCGTGACCGGAGGGTCGGCCTGCCCGTCCACCGGCGACAGCACGAAGGTGCCGATCAGCCCGAGGTGGACGTAGAGGGTCCGCTCCCCCGCGAAGTGCAGGAAGAGGAGCTTGCCCCACGCGGAGCCGCGCTCGACCTCGTGTCCGTCCAGCAGCGCCGCGCCCTCCGCGAACCGCCCCTGGGGGCTGGTCACCGACGGTGACCCACCGGCATACGCGGTCTGCAGGTCGCCGGCGAGGCGGTGCAGGGTGTGTCCTTCTGGCATGCGGACATCGTCACAGACGCAGCCCCGGGGTGTCCGACCGGTCGCGGCGAGGGTCGCTATCCTGGAAACCATGCACCGGAGCAGGATCGGGGTCGTCCTCATCGACCACCCGCCCGAGTCCTACGACGCGGCTGCCGCCTTCTGGGCCGGCGCCCGGGGGTCGGAGCGCGGGCCGGACGGGCCACCGGCTGAGAACCCCTACGAGTCGCTGGACCGGCTCCCCGGCGGAGTCATGCTCGAGCTGCAACGGCTCGGGCCGGGCACGCCGCCGCGGGTGCACCTGGACCTGGAGACCGACGACGTCCCGGCCGAGGTCGCCCGGGTGGTGGCGCTGGGGGCGAGGGTGGTCGAGGAGCACGAGAGCTACACCGTCCTGGCCGACCCCGGAGGCGTGCCGTTCTGTGTCGTCCCCGTCCAGAGGGCCGAGGACTTCGAGCGCCACGCCACGACCTGGCCCTGAGCCGCCTCAGCCGGTGTTGCGCAGACCCGCCGCGACGCCGTTGACGGTGATCAGCAGCGCCCGCTGCAGCTCGTCCACCTGGTCGCCGTCCCCGGCCTGCTCGCGGAGGCGCCGCAGCAGCTCCACCTGCAGGTAGGAGATCGGGTCGAGGTACTGGTCCCGCACGGCCAGCGAGCGCTTGAGCACCGGCTGGTCGTCCAGCAGGTCCTCCTCGCCGGTCAGCGCGCGCAGCTCGGTGACGGTCAGCTCGAACTCGGCCCGGATGTCCTCGAAGATGTGCCTGAGGTCCTCGGGCACCAGCTGCTCGACATACAGCGCCGCGATGTCCAGGTCGGTCTTGGCGATGGTCATCTCGACGTTCGAGACCACGGCGCCGAAGAAGTGCCAGTGCTCCAGCATCTCGCGCAGCTCCGCACCGTGCCCCGCCTCGCGGGCCGCGCGCAGGCCGGAGCCGAAGCCGTACCAGCCGGGGATGATCTGCCGCGTCTGCGTCCACCCGAACACCCAGGGGATCGCGCGCAGCCCGTCCAGGCCCTTGCCCGCGTCCGGACGCTTGCTCGGTCGGGAGCCGATGTTGAGGGCGCCGAGCTGGTCGACGGGGGTGGCCGCGACGAAGTAGGCCGGAAGGTCGGGGTCGTCGATCAGGGTCCGGTACGCCCGGAAGGCGGCCTCGGAGGCCTCGTCCATGACGGCTCCCCAGCGCTGCAGCTGCTCGGCGGTCGACCGGGCGTCCCGGTGGAGCGCCGAGGCGCGGAGGACGGCGGCGAGGGAGAGCTCGAGGTTCTCCTTGGCCAGGGCGGGCAGGGAGTACTTGTCCGAGATCACCTCACCCTGCTCGGTGAACTTGATCTCGCCCTCGAGCACCCCGGAGGGCTGGGCCATGATCGCGTCGTAGGTCGGGCCACCGCCCCGGCCCACCGAGCCGCCGCGGCCGTGGAACAGGCGCAGCCGCACGCCGTGGGCGGCCGCCACGTCGCGCAGCGCCCGCTGGGCCTGGTGGATGCTCCACTGGCTGGTCAGCACGCCGGCCTCCTTGTTGGAGTCGGAGTAGCCGAGCATGACCTCCTGCACGTTGCCGCGCAGGCGCACCACCTCGCGGTAGGCGGGGATGCGCAGCAGGGCGTCCACGAGACCGGCGGCGCCGCGCAGCTCGTCCACCGTCTCCAGCAGGGGCGCGAACCCGATCTGGGCGAACGCCTCGATGCCGTCGGAGGCACCGTGCACGTCGAGCAGCCCGGCCTCCCGGGCGAGGACGGCCGCCGCGAGGATGTCGTCGGCCCCCTGGGTCATCGAGATGATGTAGGTCTCGATGACCTCCGGTCCGTAGGTGGCGACCGCGCGGCGGATCTCGTCGAAGACGGCGAGGGTCTGGGGGCGCGGTGCCGCTGGGGTCAGCAGCGGCCGGGGCGAGGCGAGCTCGTCCGCGAGGATGGTGAGGCGCTGCGCCCGGTCCGTGTCGGCATACGGCTGGTCCAGGTCGCCGACCGCATCGAGCATCTCCCCCACCGCGGCGTGGTGGTGCTCGGCGTGCTCACGGACGTCGAGGGTGGCCAGGTGCAGGCCGGTGCCGGCGAGGGTCTGGGTGATGCGCGCCAGGGCACCGTCCGCGACGAGCTCACCGCCGTGGCGGCGCAGCGAGTCGGCGACCAGGTCGAGGTCGTCGAGCAGCTCGGAGGTCTGGGCGTAGTCGCGGCCCGGCTCGTGCGGCGCGTCCGCGAGCACCCGTCGCTCGGTGTTCAGCAGCTTGGCCTTGATGCAGGTGAGCTTGAGCCGGTAGGGCTCGGCGACGTTGAGCTCCTTGACCCTTGGGTCCAGCGCGGGCAGGTTGGCCAGGTCGCGGGCCAGGGAGGTCTCCAGCTCCGGGTCCACGTCGACGATGACCGTCGAGCTGGACAGCCGCGAGACCAGGACGTCGATCATGCCGAGGGCGACCTTCACCGCGTGCTGGTGCTGCAGCTTGAGGACCTCGGCCGTGACGGCCGGGGTGACATACGGGTTGCCGTCGCGGTCGCCGCCGATCCACGAGCCGAAGCGCAGGGGCGGCCGGCGACGGTCGGTCGCGACGCCGTTCTGCTCCAGCAGGTCACCCAGGTCGCCGAGCAGGTCCGGGACGGTCTCGGCGAGGACCTCGTCCAGGTAGTACATGGCGTTGCGCGCCTCGTCCATCGGCGTGGGCCGGTTCTGCCGCAGCTCGTCGGTCTGCCAGATCAGGTCGACCAGCTCGGCGAGGCGACGGTCCTGGCGCCGCCGGGCGACGGTGTCCGCGTCGGTGGTGAGGGCCAGCTCGTCCGAGAGCCGCCGGATCTTGGTCAGCACCGAGCGGCGGCTGGCCTCCGTGGGGTGTGCCGTGAACACCGGCCGGACGTCGAGCTCGGCCATGACGTCACCGAGCAGCTCGGCACCGCCGGCCTCGGCGATGGCGCCGACCGTGCGCTCCAGCCAGCCCTCTCCCTCGGCACGGTCGGTCAGCGACCGGACCCGGTGCACCTGCTCGGCCGCGTTGGCGAGGTGGAAGTAGGCGGCGAAGGCCCGCACCAGGTCCGTCGCCACCTCCAGCGGCAGGCCGGCGAGCAGGTCCCGGACCTGCGCGGCGGCGTCGGCGTCGCCGCCCTGCCCGGCCTTGGTCTGCAGCCGCACCTCCTCGACGCGGTCCAGCAGCTCCTGCCCGTGGTGCCGCACGAGGCTCTGTCCGAGCAGGGTGGAGACGCGGCGCACGTCCGCGCGCAGTTCGGGGCTGATCGGGTCCTGGGTCACCCGCCGAGCCTAGCGACCCCGAGCCGGCCGGTTCACCGACTCCCTGTGTCAGGCGTCCTCAGGGCTCCGACCCGGGGAACGCCTGACACACGTCACCTCGTTCAGTCCTCGTGCGACCGGGCGAACGTCAGCGTCTCGCCGCGGGCGCCACCCATCCACACGTCCTGGCACGCGGCTGCCATCTCGGCCAGACCGTCGGTGATCTCGGCGAACACGTTGCCGGGGACCCACCCCTGGTCGCCGTTGATGAGCAGGTTGTTGCGGCCGTAGAAGATCGCCAGGTCGATGATCCCCGTCGCGGCGCGGTGCTCCTCCTGCGCCTCGTAGCCGTACGCCGGGTTGCCCAGGTCGTCGCCGGAGAAGGTGAACCAGCAGACGTCGCCCGGGATCGGCGTGATCGTGGTGTTCTCGCGGCCGGGGTCCCGCTCCGCGAAGGGCGGATAGAGGCCGTAGATCTCGTTGCGTGCGTACTTGCCGTGGAACACCGGGGCCGACAGCGGCAGCGCGTCCCAGACGGCTGCAGCGGTCCGCGGGGCGGCATCGTCCAGCAGCCGGGCGGTGCAGCTGACGCCGCGGGTGTCCAGGCTGATCGTGAGGAACCGGGCCATGCGCTCTCCTTGGGTGTGGGTGGGTGCCGGCAGGCGATCTGGGTATGCCGTCAGCTGAGCAGGGTGGGCACCTGCCGGTGCCACTGGGTCGCCTGCTCGAAGGCGCGTCCGGCGCGCAGGGTGAGGGCGTCGGCGTGCCGCGGACCGATGATCTGCAGGCCGATCGGGCGCCGGTCCGAGGTCAGGCCGCAGGGCACCGACAGCGCCGGCTGCTGGGTCATGTTGAAGGGGTAGGTGTAGGGCGTCCACGAGGTCCACAGGGTCGAGGGCCATCCGTCCGGTGCGTCCTGGCCGCGCGGGAAGGCCGCGATCGGCATGGTCGGTGTGAGCAGCAGGTCGTACTGCTCGTGGAAGGCACCCATCCGGACACCGAGGTCCATCCGCACGGCCATCGCGTCGAGGTAGTCCGAGGCCGACGCCTCCAGCCCGTGGTCGATGATCGCCCGGCGCAGCCGGGGGTCGATCCGCTCCAGTGCGCCCTCGCCGTAGTGCGCGATCACCTTGGCCGCACCCGTGAACCAGAGCACGTGGAAGGCGTCGACGCAGTCGGTGATGTCCGGGTCCACCTCCACCACGTGGGCACCGGCGTCGACGAACACCTGCGCGGCGGCCCGGACCGCCGTCTCGACCTCGGGGTCGTTGGTGCCGTAGCCGAGCGTCGGGGAGAGCGCGATCCGCAGACCCTCGACACCGTCCTCGATGCCGTCCAGGTAGGAGCCGCTCACGCGGTCCAGCGCCGCCCAGTCCCGGGAGTCCGGTCGGACGAGCACGTCCAGCAGCACCGCGGCGTCCCGGACGCTGCGGGTCATCGGACCGGCGTGGGCCAGCGTGCCGTAGGGGCTGGGCGGGAAGAGCGGGATCCGCCCGAAGGTCGGCTTGAGCGCGACGGTGCCGGTGAACGAGGCGGGGATGCGGACCGAGCCCCCGCCGTCGGTCCCGATCGACCACGTCCCCATGCCCAGCCCGACCGCCGTCGCGGCCCCACCGCTCGAGCCGCCACTGGTCAGGTCCGCTCCCCAGGGGTTGCCGGTGGCACCGTGCCGCAGCGAGTCGGTGACGCCCTTCCAGGCGAACTCGGGCGTCGTGTTCTTGCCCAGGAAGACCGCCCCTGCCTCGCGCAGCCGGGCGACCGCCGGCGCGTCCGCGTCCCAGGGACCTTTCTCGTCGATGAGCGCGCTGCCGCGCAGCGTCGGCCAGCCACGGGTGAGGAAGATGTCCTTGATCGACATGGGCACGCCGTCCACGGGGCCGAGGGGCGTGCCCGCACGCCAACGGGCCGTCGACTCCCTCGCCATCGCGAGCGCGCTGCCCTCGTCGACGAGCACGAAGGCGTTGACCTCCGGGTCGTGCCGGGCGACGGCGTCGAGCGCCGCGCGGACGGCGTCGTCGGGGGTGAAGTCCCCTGCCCGATAGCCGCTGACGAGCTCCTCGGCGGACCGGAGCGACAGGTCCTTGAGATCACTGCCCGGGGCACCCGTGTCAGCGGCGCCGCTGGTCTCGGCGCCGCTGGTCTCGGCGCCCATGGCCGAGATGCCGCCGACCTCGGTGCGGGTGCTCTCGGCTGCGGGTTCGGTCACCGGGTCCCTCCCGGCACGTAGCCCAGCTCCTTGTCGACCACGTTCTCCAGCGGCTCCCCCGCCAGCCACCGCTCGGCGTTGGCCACGAACTGGCGAGCGAGGGTGTCGCGCCACCCGACGACGTCGCCCGAGAGGTGGGCACTGATGACACAGCCCGGCGCGTCCCACAGGGGCGAGTCGGAGGGCAGCGGTTCCACCTCGAAGACGTCCAGTGACGCACCGGCGATCACGTCACCGACCAGCGCCTCCGCCAGGTCCGCCTCGACGACCGTCGCACCACGACCCACGTTCACCAGGTGTGCGGTCGTCGTCATCGCCGCGAGCACCTCGGCGTCGATGAGCCCCGTGGTGGCCGGCGTCAGGGGCGCGGCGTTGACCAGGTGGTCGCACCAGCCGACCGCAGTGGCCAGGTCGCTGCTGGCGACGACCGCGCCGAAGTCCGGGTCCTCGCCCCGGGCGGTCCGACCGACACCGCGGACCTCCATGCCGACCGCGCGGAGCAGGCGCGCGGTCTCGCGGCCGATCGCACCGGTGCCGATGATCATGGCCCGCGAGCCCTGCAGACTGCGGGTCTCGCGGTGCCGCCACACCCGCTCGTGCTGCAGCTGACGGCTCTCGTGCAGCCGCTTGACGTGGGCCAGGATGCTGGCCAGGACGAACTCGGCGATCGGTCGGTCAAAGGTGCCCCGCGCGTTGGTGACCGTGACGCTGGAGGCGCGCAGGTCCTCGAAGAGGAGGCTGTCCACCCCGGCGGCCGCGACGTGGATCCACTCCAGGTCCGTGCAGCGTGGCCAGACCCCCTCGAGCGCGGTCGAGAAGAAGTCCCAGAGGAACAGCCCCTGGGCACCACCGACCGCCTCATCCAGACCCTCGGCATCGGTGAACCGGAGGTCGACACGGTCCTCGAGCGACTGCAGGTGCGGGGGCCGGTCGTCAGCGTGCTCGCCCAGGACGGCGATGACAGGTCGGGAGCGTGACACGCGGACCAATCTAGTCGACGCTCCTGTCGGATTGTCAACAATGTGCACTAGCGTGCACCATGTGGAGATGAGCATCGTTGCGGGCGAGCCCACCGCCCCCATCGCGGCGGCGCCGACGCCGTGGGCGGAGAGCCCCGGCGCGGCTGACCAGGCTGCCACCGCCCCGTGGGCAGAGAGCCCCGGCGCGGCTGCCCAGGCCGCCACCGGCCCATTGGCCGGGGTGCCGGACGTGGCTCCCGTGGGCACGGTCGGGGTCGGGGTCATCACCCCCTACGACTTCGCGCTGGACCGGGAGCTGTGGCGGTGGGTCCCGGACAGCGTGACCCTGCACCTGACCCGGACGCCCTACGCCCCTCTCCCGGTCTCGCTGGAGCAGGCCACCGTGGTCGGAGACCCCGCCATCGTGACCCGGTGCACCCAGGACCTGATCACCGTGCGGCCCGCCGTCGTCGCCTACGCCTGCACGTCCGGCAGCTTCATCCAGCGCCGCGCCGGTGAGCGTGCCCTGGCTGCCAGCATGGTCGCGGCGGGGGCACCGAGGGCCGTGACGACCAGCGGGGCCCTCGTGGAGGCGCTCCAGCACCTCGGCGTCTCCAGGGTGGCCCTCGCCACGCCCTACGACGAGCTGATCAGCCAGGGGCTGAGCGCCTTCGTCGAGGAGGCCGGGGTCCGGGTCACCGCCATGCGGCACCTCGGCCTGGAGGGCCGCATCTGGACGGTGCCGTATGCCGTGACGGTCGAGATCGTCCGCCGCTGCTTCACCAGCGACTGCGATGCCGTGTTCATCTCCTGCACCAACCTGCCGACCTACGACCTCATCGCCCCGTTGGAGGCCGAGCTGGGCGTGCCGGTGCTCACCGCCAACCAGGTCACCCTGTGGGCCGCCCTGCGCGCCGTCGGCGTGAGGGCCGTCGGGCCCGACCAGCGCCTCCTGTCCCGGTCCGCGGACCAGAGCCCCATGACCGAGCCACCCTTCCCCCAGGGACCACCGGCGACAGCACCGCAGGGGGTCGCCCCGTGACGACCACCACCGGGCAGGGGGCACCGACCCGGGTCCCGCGGGTGCCCCCGGAGATCATCCGACCGTTCTCCCTGCAGGAGTACGCGGAGCGGCTCGAGCGGGTGCAGCAGGTCCTGGCCGGCCGGGACGTCGCCGCCCTCGTCGTCGCGGACCCGGCCAACCTCTACTACCTGACCGGCTACAACGCGTGGTCGTTCTACACACCCCAGTGCCTGGTGGTGCCCACCGAGGGCGAGCCGCACCTCTTCGCCCGGGCGATGGACGCCCAGGGCGCGCACTACACGGCCGCGCTGGGCCCCCACCAGGTCCACGGCTACCCCGAGTTCCTGATCCACCGCCCGGACACGCACCCGATGGACTGGGTCGCCGAGCGGGCGGTCGAGCTGGGGGTCCTCCCGTCGGGAGCGGGCTCCCGGATCACCGCCGAGCTCGACTCGCACTTCTTCTCCGCCCGTGGCTACCTCTCCCTCAGGGACGGCCTGCACAGCGTGGAGATCACCGACAGCCAGGAGCTGGTCAACTGGGTGCGTCTGGTCAAGTCCCCGGCCGAGCAGGACATGCTGCGGTATGCCGGACAGATCGCCGAGCACGTCATGCTCACCGCCCTGGGGGCGATCGAGCCGGGCCGCCGGCAGTGCGACATCGTCGCCGACATCCAGCACGCCCAGACCTCCGGGCTGGAGGGGGTCGGCGGGGACTACCCCGCGATCGTGCCGATGCTGCCCACCGGGGCGACCGCCGGCACCCCGCACCTGACCTGGAGCGACCGTGTCATGCGCTACGGCGAGGCCGCCACCATCGAGCTCGCCGGCGTCCACCAGCGCTACCACGCCCCGCTGGCCCGCACGGTGAGCCTGGGCAGGCCACCGGCCCACCTGGTGGACTGTGCCGCCGCGGTCAGCGAGGGCTACGAGGCCCTCGCTGAGGAGCTGCGGCCCGGACGCACCTGCCACGACGTGCACAGCGCGTTCACCCGGGCGATCGGCCGGCACGGCCTCACCAAGGAGTCGCGGATCGGCTACTCGATCGGCATCGGCTACCCGCCCGACTGGGGAGAGCGCACGGTCTCCCTCCGCGAGGGCTCCCAGACCGTGCTCGAGGCGGGCATGGCCTTCCACGTCATCCTCGGCATGTGGATGGACGGCTGGGGCTACGAGACCTCCGAACCCATCCTGCTCACCGCCGAGGGCCCTCACCGGCTGACCAGCGTGCCCGGCGGTCTCACCGTGAAGACCTGACCCACGACCCGACCACCACGCCCCGACCACCACGACCTGACCACCACGCCCCGACCACGACGACCCGACCACCACGCCCGCGCACGAGCCGACCACACGGCATACGAGCACCACCACGACCACGGAAGGTGACCATGACTCTCCAGCCACAGACCCTGCCCCTCGCGGACCGGGCCACCGGACTCGTCGGATCGGTGATCGACTCCAGCACCTCCCTGCTCGCCGCCCAGACCCACGACATCGTGCGGTTCGCGATGGGCAGCCCAGCCGCCGAGGCCATCCCGACCGAGGTGCTGGCCGGCATCGGGGCCGAGGCCCTCGGGCCGCGGTCGGCCGACGCCTTCGACTACGCCGCGACCGAGGGTGACCCGGGCCTGCGTGCGGCCCTGCTCGACGTCCTCGAGGGCACGAGCGACGCCACGACGGCCGACCGGTTGACGATCACCTCCGGCGGGATGCAGGGGCTGGACCTGGCCAACAAGCTCTTCGTGGACCCGGGTGACCTGGTGGTCGTCGAGTCCCCGACCTACACCAACGGCAGCGCCACCGCACTGTCCTACCAGGCAGAGCTGCTCGAGGTGCCCGTCGATGCGGAGGGGATGGACACCGAGGCGCTGGAGGCTCTGGTCGAGGCGGCCGGGCGCACCCCCAAGGCGATCTACACGATCCCCACCTTCCAGAACCCGTCCGGCGCCTCGCTGTCCCTGCCGCGCCGGCACCGGCTGCTCGAGCTGGCCCGCCGCTGGGGCAGCGTCGTCATCGACGACGACCCCTACGGCATGCTGCGCTTCGCGGGCGAGGAGCTGCCGACGCTGCGCGAGGTGGGCGCCGGCGACCCGTTGGTGTTCTCGGTGCGCACGTTCTCCAAGATCATCGCGCCCGGGCTGCGGGTCGGCTGGGTCGACACCGCGCCTGAGCTGCAGCAGCTGCTGATCAACGCCAAGCAGGCCATGGACACCTGCACCAACCTGCCGGCCCAGCGACTGGTGGCCGGTTTCCTCGAGGGCGGCCACCTGCAGGAGCACCTCGTCGTGCAGCGCGCGGAGTACCTCCGGCGCAAGGTCGCGATGCAGGAGGCGCTCACCGAGCACTTCGGCTCGATCGCCCGGTGGACCGACCCCGAGGGTGGCTTCTTCCTGTGGGTGAGCTTCGACCCGGCCGTGCGGACCGAGGACCTCTTCCCGGTGGCGCTGGCCGAGGGCGTGGCCTACATCCCGGGCAACGCCTTCTCCCCCGGCAAGGCCTTCCCTCACGACCTGCGGCTGTGCTTCGCCTCCACGCCGCCGGAACGCATCCGGGAGGGGGTCGCCCGCCTGCGCCGGGCGGTGGACCGCCTCGCTGCGGGGGCCTGAGCAGGATGTCCTCGGCACAGACCCGTTCTCCGGCATGAGCGCCTCCGAGGCTGCTGTCCTGGACCTCATCGACCGGGAGGAGCTCGTCGCGCTCACCCAGGCCCTGGTGCGGGCACCCGGCCACAACCCGCCCGGTGAGGAGGCGGCGACCGCCTCGGTCCTCGCGGACGCCTGCCGCACGCGTGGTCTGGACGTGGTCGTCTCGGAGGTCGCGCCGGACCGGCCCAATGTGAGGGCCATCCTGCCTGGCGGCCCCGGCCCGGGCCTGCTGCTGCTCGGACACACCGACGTCGTTCCGCCGGGCGAGGGGTGGAGCGCCGATCCCTATGAGGGCGGACACCGGGACGGGCGGATCGTCGGTCGCGGCACGGCCGACATGAAGGGCGGGCTCGCGGCGTGCGTGGTGGCGTTGGACGCCCTGCGCCGCTCGGGCGTCTCCCTGTCCGGCCCGGTGGAGCTGGCGGCACTGGTGGACGAGGAGGAGACGGGTCTGGGGATCCGGCACTACATGGCACGACGCAGCGCCACGGGCACCCGGGGTGCCGACCTCGGCGGGGCCGCTGTCGGCCGGGCCAGCGCCAGTGCCGCCGTCGGCGGGCCCGAAACCCGTGCCACCATCGACCGCGACGGCACCGGTGCCGCCGCAGGCAGTGCCGGCACCAACACCGCTACGGGCTCCGGTGGTGCTCTCAGCCAGGCTCCGGAGTTCCTCGGGTGTGTCGTGGCCGAGCCCACCGACCTGCAGACCATCGTCGCCGCTCGAGGCGATGCCTACGTCGAGGTCACCGTCCAGGGTGTCGCTGCACACTCCGGACGTCCCGACGACGGCCGGAACGCCATCTACGGCGCCGCCCGGATCATCGAGGAGCTGCGCCGCTGGCACGGCGAGCTGGCGGTGGCCGCACACCCTCTGGTCGGTCCACCGACCTGGAGCGTCGGGCTGGTCAGTGGCGGGCAGGGGACCTCGACCGTTCCCGCGCACGCCCACCTCAGCGCCGACCGCAGGCTGCTGCCGGGCGAGGACGCCGCGCAGGTCCTGCGCGCCGTGCGCGAGCGACTCGACGGTCTCACCCTCGGGCGCGACGGGCTCACCGTCGAGGTCACGATGCCGATGTCCATGCCTGGCTTCGAGACACCGGCAGAGCACCCGTTCGTCGTGGCGACGGACCGGGCACTGCAGGAGTGTGGCGGGCCGGGGCTGGACCTCGCGGGGTGGACCGCCGCGTGCGACGGCGGCTTTGTGGCGCGCGACGCCGGGATCCCCACGCTGGTCCTGGGGCCCGGCTCGGTGAACGAGCAGGCGCACCGCCCGGACGAGTCGGTCAGCGTGGAGGACCTGTTCGTCGCAGCGCGGACCTACGCGCTGCTCGCGCTGCGACTCCTGGGGTGAGGCCAGCGGCGACGGACGCCCGACGGGGCGACTGGGCGACTGGCCGACTGGGCGACTGGCCGACTGGCCGACGAAGGACCGGTCGACAGGCCTCTAGTATTGTCGACAATCCAACGAGATCACGCAGGAGGCACGATGCCCACGATCGGGCTCCTCTACCCCGGTCACAGCGCCGAGGACGACTACCCGCTGCTGGAGGCCCGGCTCGGCTCCGGTCTCCGGCTGCCGCTGGTGCACACCACGGTCGGCGAGGACGCCCACCGGGTCGACGCCTTGCTGGACCTGGGCGGGCGAGAGCGCCTTGCCGAGGGCGCAAGGACCCTCACCGAGGAGCACTCTCCCGACGCCGTCATGTGGGCCTGCACGTCGGGCTCGTTCGTTTTCGGTTGGGAGGGGGCACACCAGCAGGTCGCCGAGCTGGAGGAGGTGACCGGCGTGCCCACCTCCTCGACCTCGCTGTCGTTCGTCGCGGCCTGTCAGGCACTGGACCTGACCCGGGTGAGCGTCGCGGCGTCCTACCCGCAGGAGGTGGCCGAGAGCTTCGTCTCCTTCCTCGGACACGGCGGCGTGGAGGTGACAGCGATGGGCAGCCACGGCATCGTCACGGCGGCCGAGGTCGGCCTTCTGGGGCAGCACGACGTGGAGACCATCGTGAGAGGCGCCGACCTGACGGGGGGCGCGCAGGCAGTTCTGGTGCCAGACACCGCGATGCACACCCTGCAATGGATAGAATCCCTCGAGCAGATGGCCGGTGTGCCGGTCCTCACCGCCAACCAGGTGACCGTCTGGCAGGGACTCAGACTGCTGAGCGAGGTGCCTGTCATCGACTCCCTGGGGACCCTCTTCAGCACCAGGAGCAGAGGCTGAACCGTATGACGACAAGGACAGCGCGGCGCGCGGCCGCCACCCGACGCTCGATGGAACCCGTGGTCCAGGAGTCGACGCCCAGCATGATCGCGAGCCGTGTGCGCGAGGCCATCGCATCGGGACACATCGCGCCGGGATCGCAGCTGGGCGAGGCCAACCTGGCCCGTGAGCTGGGCGTCAGCCGCGGTCCCCTCCGTGAGGGGCTGCAGCGATTGACCGCCGAGGGGCTCCTGATCTCGATCCGCAACCGCGGGCTGTTTGTCATCGAGATGACCCCGGAGCGGGTGCAGGATATGTATCTCGCTCGTCAGGCTGTCGAACGCGCTGCCGCCGAACGCATCCACGACGGCGATCCGGTCGCGGCCGGCGGGGCACTCATGGGCGTTATCGAGGTCATGGCTCGGGCCAGGAGCGCTCGGGGCGAGGGCGTCGCGGACATCGAGTTCCACCAGTTGCTGGTCTCCCTCGCTGCGAGCCCCCGGCTGTCCCGCATGCACGAGATCCTGATGACCGAGACACGGATGTGCATCCACGCCTTGGCGGACTCCTACGTGCACGGGGATGCTGTGCGAGTCGAGGAGCACACAGCGATCGCCCGGTCCTTCCTGGACCGAGATGCCCGCCTCACGGACGAACTTCTCGCTGCCCACATGACAGACGCCGTGCGACGGCTTACTGCCGGGCGGAGCACAGCCCCGCCGAGCTCGTCGGCGTAGCCCAGACCTCTCTCGCGTCTACCCTCGCAAAGGACACCGAGCACGTCGGCCTCGGCCAGCGGCAGTTCCTGCGGACTGTTCGGCCCCGGGCTCGGCCAGCGACAGCCCCCGCGGGCTGTTCGCCCCCGGGCTCGGCCAGCGACAGTCCCCGCGGGCCGACCATGTCAGGCCACCGACCACGGTCGACCCCTTCAGGCACCCTGCGCCCGAATCCACAGGTCGTGGCGTGTCGCCGACACAGCGTCGGACACCTGTGCTAATTTGGGGACTAGTTGGAGAACGGTTCGCGACGGGGCGACCGGAAGGGGGCAGCGATGACGGTCAGCACGCTGGAGGCACGGCTCGAGGAGCTGCTCGTGCCGGTCATCGGGCCCGCGGGTCTGCCGGCGCGGCCGGAGGCGCCGGCTGATGGGCACCGGGACGGGTTGTCGGGGCTGCGGGAGACACTCCCCCACCTGACGGGGCTGCGAGAGCGACTGGCCAGCTCCGAGGCTGTGGTGTTGCGGCGGGTCGGCTGCCGGGTCCACCGTCCCTGGCGGCCCGTGCTGTTCGAGCCTGCACCCCACGAGGCGCCACCGGAGCACAACGGACCCGTCGCGCCGGAGCACAACCAACTCGTCCGCACGCAGGACGAGGACACCGTGCCGGGTACGGCTGGTCAGCTGCCCGTGGGTGATCTCACCGACACCGCGGAGCCTGACACCGCGGAGGCGGATACCGCTGGGCCGGATACCGCCGGGCCGGATACCGCCGGGCACGACTCGCGGGTGGTGGGCACCGCCCAGCTACGGGCGGGGTTGAGCACGTTGGGGGTGGAGGAGGCGCTGGTCGAGTCGCTCGCCGAGATCGTGTTGGCGTGTGTGACGGTGCGCACTCCGGGTGAGCAGTCCTCGGTCGTTTCCCGGGGTCAGGCCCTGCTGGCGGCGGTGGAGACGTTGACGACGACGACCGGGGCGTTGGATGCGGTGCTGCTGTCGGCGGTGCGGCAGCTGACCGCGACCACCGGCCAGCTCCTCTTGGTGGATAAGGGCGCCACCACCCCCGAGGACCTCTCCGCCTCGGGCCGGGAGGAGTGGCGGGCCCGCGCCAAGGTCCTGACCCGCCACGAGATCGAAGCGGTCACCGGGTGGGGTGTGGGGGAAGTCAGCGACCTGGTCGCCCTGGCCGCCACCCCGGCCCC